>NZ_JBDMGT010000001.1:0-182394 GCF_039752775.1 Collinsella aerofaciens
AAGGCCTGGCGTTAGCATGTCGCGATTCAATCTCGAAAACAGCATTGCCCAGTTGACAAAACTATAGGAACACCCCCATTAGCTGCAATTCCAAGCTAGTTAGCACTTTTGGACTCAGATCGTCATACTGAACAAGAATTTGAGTTGAGTTTTCAGGGACAGATGCGCCATCGGCACACCAAAAACAGTCACCAATATCGATAAAAGGGATGCTCGAGCGCGTGAGGGCCCGTGCAAAAGTGCTTCCGCCCGTTCCACGCTCCGCAACCACGATACAGTAAAGGCCCGCGTCTGCATGCTCGATCGAGACTTCCCCTGCCGGAAACGCCTTCCGCACAAGCGCCGCCAGGCCATCGCGCGCCTCGCGAGCGCGCACGCGCACGCGGTTCACATGTCGCTCGTAATCACCCGATTCCAGCAAACGAGCCAAAGCGACCTGGTCAACAGAGCTAACCGACGAGGCGTAAAAACCAAGGTTGCGCCTAAACCGCTCCATTAGCTCATCGGGCAACACCATGTACGCTAGACGCAACGCCGATGACAGGCTCTTCGAAAACGTGTTGGTGTAAATAACCGACTGGGCGGCATCGATCGATGCGAGCGCAGGAATCGGCTTGCCAGCAAGGCGAAACTCACAATCAAAGTCATCTTCGATGAGATACCGACCTGGTCGCTCGGCGGCCCAGCTCAGAAGCGCATAGCGACGCGCAATGCTCGTCACAAGGCCGGTCGGATACTGATGGGACGGCATCAGGTGAAGGACATCGGTCCCGCTTTTCTGCAGAGTGCTCAAGTCCACGCCCTCATCATCCAACGGGATATGTCGAACTTGGCAGCCCATAGCCTGATAGATACGCGTCAGACGCAAATAGCCCGGATCCTCAACCGCATACACCTTGTCCGCGCCAAGCAACTGAACCAACATGGTATCGAGCAGCTGGGCGCCCGCACCGATAACGATGTTGTTGGGGTCGACATTCATACCCCTTGTCCCGTGCAGATGGTGAGCAATTGCGCGTCGCAGCCGAGCAGTGCCCTGCGCCGGTGCGGGCGAAAAGATTTCGCGCTCGTCTTCGGATGCCAGCGTCGCCCGTAGCGCGCTTTGCCAAAGCCGCGCCGCCTCCAAAGCAGAAGGAGAAAGCGCATCGAATCGCTCGACCTGTCCGTTGACATCATGCACGCTGGGGCCCACAGAGACGGCATCTCGGTCGATGCCCTCCGCAGCCGAAGCCAAAACCGGTGCATCCGGAAGCTCGCAAGCGTAGTAGCCACGACGTGGTATTGAGCAAATATAGCCCTCAGCGAGTAACTGGCTATATGCATTCTCGATGGTAATAACACTGATTCCCAGATGACTGGCAAAGGCGCGCTTAGACGGCAAATGCTCCCCCGCCACAATGCGTCCAGCTACGATATCATCTCGAATTTGCTGGTAAACATACTCATAGAGCGATGCTTCGCCGCGTTTTTCCAAATTGTAGTCAAGCATGAGCCTATCACCTGACCTTATTAAGTCATTCAATCTGGTATTAGTCTGACCTTGTAATTATCTCGAAAACTGAGTATTTTGTCATACCCAGCTCCCCGATAGGATGTTCCGTCAAGCAATGCACATGCCAACCAAGGGAGCAACCATGGCAGAACAGAACAGCAAGGCCGACCGCGTCAAACTCAATCGCGAGCTCGCGCAGATGCTCAAGGGCGGCGTCATCATGGACGTTACCACGCCCGAGCAGGCACGCATCGCCGAGGAGGCAGGCGCCTGCGCCGTCATGGCCCTCGAGCGCATCCCGGCCGACATCCGTGCCGCAGGCGGCGTCTCGCGCATGAGCGACCCCAGGATGATCAAGGGCATCCAGGAGGCCGTCTCCATCCCCGTCATGGCCAAGTGCCGCATCGGTCACATCGTCGAGGCGCAGGTCCTGCAGGCCATCGAGATCGACTACATCGATGAGTCCGAGGTTCTCTCCCCTGCCGATGACGTCTATCACATCGACAAGACCCAGTTTGACGTGCCGTTTGTCTGCGGCGCCCGTGATCTGGGCGAGGCGCTGCGCCGTGTTGCCGAAGGCGCCACGATGATTCGCACCAAGGGTGAGCCGGGTACGGGCGACGTCGTTCAGGCCGTGCGTCACATGCGCAAGATCCAAAAGCAGATCCGTGACGTTGTTGCCCTGCGCAACGACGAGCTCTTTGAGGCAGCCAAGCAACTGCAGGTTCCGGTCGAGCTGGTGCGCGAGGTCCATGCCACGGGTAAGCTTCCCGTCGTGAACTTTGCCGCCGGCGGCGTAGCGACCCCCGCCGACGCCGCGCTGATGATGCAGCTGGGCGCCGAAGGCGTGTTTGTCGGCTCGGGCATCTTTAAGAGCGGCGACCCCGCCAAGCGCGCAGCCGCCATCGTCAAGGCCGTGGCAAACTTCACCGATGCCAAGCTCATTGCCGAGCTTTCAGAGGACCTGGGCGAGGCCATGGTGGGCATCAACGCCGACGAGATCGAGATTATCATGGAAGAGCGCGGGCGCTAGTCCAGCAGAAAGGATCGCACATGAGCGATTATGCAGACCAAACGGTCGCCGTGCTGGCGGTCCAAGGCGCATTTGCCGAGCACGAGGCAAGACTATCCGAGCTGGGCGCGCGCTGTATTGAGCTGAGGCAGGCGGCTGATTTAAAGCAGGACTTTGACCGTCTGGTACTTCCCGGCGGCGAGTCTACCGTTCAAGGGAAGCTGCTAGATGAGTTGGGCATGCTCGAGGAGCTTCGCACCCGCATTGTTGAAGGCATGCCCGTCCTGGGCACCTGCGCCGGCCTGATTCTGCTGGCTCACGACCTTGCCGCCCATGACGATAAGGGCACGCCGCGCCTGGCAACCATGGATGTGCTCGTTGAGCGCAATGCCTACGGCAGGCAGCTCGGCAGTTTTCGAACCAAGGGGCAGGTAGCTGGCATCGACGGTGAAGTGCCGCTGACGTTTATCCGCGCGCCCCGCATCGTCGAGGTCCACGGCGACGCAAAGGCCTTAGCGAAAGTCGACGGCCGTATCGTCGCCGCGCGCCAGGGCAACCAGCTCGGCGTAACCTTCCACCCCGAACTCGACGAAGACACCCGCCTCCACGAAATGTTTCTACAAATGTAGGCATCGACTGTAATGGACGTTCTTAAACGACTAGTCAAACAAGAACGTCCCCAACGACTATCTTTTAGCAGGTCTGGATCATGGCAATGCCGATGTTTTGGCACCGACAGCGAGCGCCTACCAGAGCGAACAAATTGGCATGAAAAGAGGACGGCATAGACCTTCTGGTCATGCCGTCCTCTTTGAATGACAAGTTGTCGCTCTGGTGGGCGCGCAGCGTCAACTAGTTACGCGGTTTGGTAAAACCGCGTAACCCAACTAGAAGCGGTTACCGCGGAAGCCGCCACCGTTGCGGCCGCCACGGTCGCCACCGCGACCGCCGCGGTCGTTACCACGGTTGCCGCCGAAGCCGCCACGGTTGCCGCCGCGGTCGCCATAGCCACCACGGTTGCCACCAAAGCCGCCGCGACCGCCACGGTCGCCGCCACGGTCACCAAAGCCGCCACGGCCGCCACGGTCGCCACCGCGACCGCCGCGGTCGCCACCACGGCCACCACGATCGCCAAAGCCGCCGCGGCCGCCACGGTCGCCGCCACGGCCACCACGGTCGTCACGGCCGCCGCGAGGACCGCGATCCTCGTCCAGGCCCATGGCGACGAGCGGAGCGATAACCTTATCGAGAGCGGCCATCAGCTCGGTGGCCTCCTCGTAAGAAAGCTCGGGCAGGAGCTTCTCCTTCTTGTTGGCAAGCTCGACCAGGCCCTCAGCGGCATCCTCGGCGGCGAAGACAACAATCTTGCGCATATCGCCCTCGGCGTCGTCGATGCGGCCGACCAGATCGGCAGCCTCGGCCTCGGCCATCAGGCCATCGAGCTCACGAAGGCGCATGCCCAGCAGGTCGGACATTTCCTTCTGCTCCATCTTGGGCTTGAGGTCAAGAAGCTTGATGGCGCGCTCGATGTTCGCCATGCGCTCGGCCTTGGCCTCCTCCTCCTTAGAAATAGCAAAGCGACGGCTACGCAGCAGGCGGGCGGCCTTCTGCATCTTGTCCATCAGCTCTTCGTCATCGTAATCAACGGCGGCCTCGACAACCTCGGCCTCCTCCTCGGCGGAAACCTCGTCAGCAGCCTCAACCTCGGCAGCTTCGGTCTCCACGGTCTCGACTGCCTCGACCTCGGCAGTCATGGTCTCGTTCTCGGTCTCGTTCATGATCTCTTCGTTCTCGGACATGAGACTCCTTCTTGGCCCTCTCGGGCATCATCGCCCCATTCGCGGGGCCCGTCGCGCACTCTTTGCGCTTTAAACATTCATGCCTCTCGGCAAAACGTCCATTAGTTTATGGTGTCGCCATCTAATCTAGCTGCAGAATCTATGTGCACACATTAATGCGACATGTGTGACTCGCGACGAGCGTACACCAGCGACGCCACAAACCCGACCACGGCAATCACGGCCGCCACGCGCACGGCAGTTGCAAATCCAATCGCCTGGGCAACGTCGGTCGCAGCGCCAGCCGTGCCGGCAGTCGCTGCAGAACTCGAGAGCAGGCCGATAAACAGGGACGGGCCAAACGATGCGGCAATCATGTTCCACGTGTTGAGCAATGCCGTTCCGTGGGGATGCTCAGCGGCAGGCAGCGTCTCCAAGCCGGCCGTCTGCGAGGGGCTCAGCACCAAACCGACTCCGGCATACACTACAACGGTCAGCGCCACGACGACGCCGATGTTCATGCTTGCCGCCGTCATCGAGATGGCAGTCTGCCCCACGGCAATCAGGGCAAAACCGACCGGCAGCAGCGGCCATGCGCCACGGGCGTCCATCACGCGTCCGCCCACAATCGAGGTCACGGCGTTGCAGGCAATCGCCGGCAAAATGAGCAAGCCCGCAATAAGTGCGGTCATGCCGTATGCGCCCTCAAAATAGAGCGGCAACAAAACGCTCATCGAGAACGTCGTCATCATCGACACCACCACAAGCAAACACGCAGGCCAAAAGCGAAAGCTCGCCATGGGACGCACGTTAAGCACCGGATGCTCGAGCTTGAGCTGACGGGCCGCAAACAGGCCGAGCAGCACAATGGCGGCGAAAAGCGCCACGATGCCGGCAATCAGATTGGTCGAGAACTCGCCTACGGAATACACAAATGCCGTAATGCCGGCGGCGAGCAAAACAACCGACAGAATATCAAGCGTGGTGTTCGAGCGCTCTCCGACATTCTGAACAAGCTTAACGCCCGCTGCAGCGACCACAATGCCGCCCACCAGCGGCACTACGAACACCGCCCTCCAGCCAAATAACGTGCACATAAGACCGCTAATCACGGGTCCAAACGCCGGTCCTAGCGTAATGCAGGCGCCGCCCAGGCTCAGATACAAACCGAGCTTCTCGCGCGGGGCGCAAGACAGCACCACGTTCATCATGAGCGGGAACAAGATGCCCGATCCCGCAGCCTGCAAAATACGACTTGGCAGCAAAACGCTAAACGACGGAGCGACCAGGCACAGGACTTCGCCGGCGACCATGCATCCGCATGCGAAAAACAGCAGCTTGCGCGTCGAGAAACGGCCGGACAGGAAGGCCATGATGGCCGTAAAAATCGACGTCACGATCATGTAGCCCGAGACGAGCCACTGTGCCGTGGTGGCACTCACCGAAAAGGCTGCCATAATGTCGTGCAACGCCACGTTAATGATGTTCTCGTTAAACGCGGCAACAAAGGCTGCAATATACATTACGACGAGAATCGCCGCAGAGGCCGATGGCGTTACTTGAACTTGTTGCTGAGATTTGCTCCCCATGCATTTCCTTCCTCTTGGAACGACAGTCGCATCGCCCCAGAGGAACGGTCCAGGGCGAAAAATGAGCCCTAGACTTACGCCAGACGCCGTACACGACGAATCTGGCAACATGGTCCAACATCGAAAGATTGTAACGCGGACGCACAGCTTTCCTTCCGCGCTATTATTAAAAGTCCACGAAAGCATAAGACATGAGGAGCCCGCCATGATTAAGCCCATCATGAAATCCGAGTTCTTTTTGCGTCTGCCTTCCGAAGACGCGGGACCCGACGATGCCGCAACCGGGCAGGATCTCCTGGATACACTCCACGAGCATGAGCGCGAGTGCGTGGGCCTCGCCGCCAACATGATCGGCGTGCGCAAACGCATCATCTGCGTAAAGGACGGCAACAGGACACTCCTGATGTACAACCCTCAAATTCTTGAGCAGGTCAATGCCTATCAGACGAGCGAAGGATGCCTCTCGCTGACCGGCGAGCGTCCCTGTACCCGCTATCGCCGCATTAAGGTTGAGTATTTGGACGAGAACTTCGTTTACCGCATCAAAAACTTCTCGGGCTACACCGCCGAGATCATCCAGCACGAAATCGACCACTGCAATGGCGTCGTGGTTTAGGCCACCTGCCAAAATGAGGGTACCGGAGGCCTCCCTATGGATATCAGCCGCTTTGGCGAATTCGCCATCTTAGCGCAGTCACGCACGTTTCTTGATGCGGCGGAACTGCTTTTCATGTCGCAATCAACCCTCTCCAAGCACATCATGGCAATGGAGCACGAACTCGGCTGCAAGCTCATCGATCGAAGCCAGCGCCACGTAACACTCACCGCGCAAGGTGAAGCGCTCCTCCCCTATGCGCAAAAAATTGCGACGCTTCAGCACCGCTATCTTGCCGCCATTCAAATAGGCGCAGGTGAGCCGCTCGAGCACCTCACCGTAGGTTCTATCCCCATTATGGCCCCTTATGGGATCACGGACGCCGTCATCGATTTTCAGCAGGCGAACCCCTCATATTCTGTTGAGCTCATCGAGGGCGAGGGCGACACACTCAAGCGTATGCTCCTGCACGAGGACATTGACCTGGCCTTCATCCGTGACAGTGGCGCCATCGAGCCGGAGTTCAAAAAGATTCCCTTTACGACTGACCGGCTCGTGGCCGTCCTTCCGCTCGACCATCCGCTCGCCGAACGTGACACCGTCGAGATAGACGACCTTATCGACGAGAATTTCCTCATGCTTCCCCAAGGCTCGTTCGTAAGCGAGCTCGTCCTTTCCCTTTGTCGCGAAGCTGGATTTGGCCCACGCGTTACGTTCACCGGCAAACGAGCCGAGAACATCATCTCTCTTGTCGCACGCGGCGCCGGCGTCTCATTCCTCATGCGCAAGCCGGCGGAATCGCTTGCCAGCGGAAAGGTAGCCCTGGTGCCGCTTGAGCCCGCGACGACCTCCGAGGTCAGGCTCTACCTCAAGCGGAACGCCGCGCACTCGCAGGCGGTCGTCTCGTTCATCGGCTTCCTCCCCTACCGTCAGCTCCTGCAGGGCGACCGTGCGTCTTCCACCGCGGCACGACCGTCATAATCCCCGCTGCTCCACAACCGCAGACTTGTGTCCGCAAACACGCTGACAACGGCACAAAACACAAATATGCCTCGGGCGGCACGTCGCCGTCCGAGGCATATTTAGTTAAAGTGCGCAGACAGACTAGTCCACCGAGATGTTGAGCGCCTTACCGCCCTCGTCCTTCCTGGTACCGATCGCCATAGCGGCGACAAGAGCCAGAACGAAAGCGACCACACCGGAGATGACAAGGCCGATAAAGCCCGTGTCGATGCCGGCAGGGTTAATAAAGCTCGGGAAACCGAGCGGGCCGGAGGCACCGAAGGCATAGAGTTTGGCACCCATGAGGCCGGCAATGGCGCCGCCTACACCAGCGGAAATAAAGGTTGACCACATAAGACGCTTACGCGGCAGCAAGATGGCGTAAAGCGCAGGCTCGTTGACACCGAAAATCGAAGAGACAAGGGCGGGAATGTTGACGGCAGCATTTTCCTCGGAGTCCTTGGTTCGGATGACCATGCCAAGCACAGCACCGGCGATGGCACAACCGCCTGCATACACGAGCGGGTTAATGAGGTCATAGCCGTAGGTTGCGACATCGAGAAACCACAGCGGGATGATACCCCAGTGCAGGCCGAACATGACGAGCAGGCTCCAGAACGTGCCGATGACAAAGCCGGCGATGGCGGGCTGGAAGTTGATGAGCATCAAGATGATCTGGGCAACGATGTTGGAGAGGACCGTCATGACCGGACCGACCACAAGCAGGCCAAGGATGCCGCAAATGAGGAGCGTCAGGATGTTGGAGAAGAACGAGCTCACAAGCGCGGGCAGCGCGTTAGAAAGGGCCTTGTGCACCTTGGAGGCAATCCAGACGATAAAGATCGCAGGCAGAATCGTCGATGAGTAATTCTGCATGATCAGCGGGATGCCAAAAATATCACCGTAGACATTGGACTCGAAGACCGTGCCGGCGCCGAGCGTGTAGAGCGGATCTCCGCCCATAAGGGCAACGAGCGTCGGGTAGACAAGGATACCACCGAGCGCCATTCCCATAACGGGCTTAAGTCCGAACTTCTTGGCCGACGTCCAGCCAATGATTAGCGGAAAGTAATAGAAGACCGAATCTCCGATTGCCGAGAGCGTCACATACGTATTGCTGTCCTTGGCAAGCCAACCGGCAACCGTGCAGAGCGCGAGCATCGACTTGATAAAGCCACCGGCCATAAGCACGCCAAGAACCGGTTGCAGAATCTCGGAGATGATGGCCAGCAGACGCGAGAATGGATCGCCCTTTTTGACGTCGTCGCCTTCATCGATATCGAGTGCGGGTTTGGAGTCGAACCCGCCAATCTGAACAAGGTCGTTGTAGACGGCCTCGACAGTGGCACCAATCACGACCTGATACTGTCCGCCGGCCTGGATGACGTCAACGACGCCCTTCGTCGCCTTAAGCTCATTGGTCTGGGCGAGCGATTCATCCTTGAGGTGGAAGCGGAGACGCGTAATGCAGTGGCTCACGTCTAACACATTGTCTCGACCACCGACCTTTGTGATGATTTCATCGCAAAGCTTCTGGTATTTCATGGAATTCTCCTTTTTCTGAGCGGGGTATAGCATCGATTTCATGCCTCCGTAGTCGACGTGGGAGGGCAAGGAACCCGCTTCCCCCTTTGAAATCCGCGGACGCACGTACGCCCGGGATGGGAAACGGCAGAGAAGATGGAAGATGCCGATCACATGGCAGCGAGCCTCATTGGCCCATGTCACGCAATCAGGTCTACAGACGCGAATCTGCTGCGCCGAGAAGTCTCGTCGTCTGGCAGAACTTGTCACACAGACGTTCCGGTTCGCCCTGGGGAATCTGAGTACGCTCGGTCTCAAAGGAGAGGCCGTACTCGCGTGCCGGAAGGAAATACTCGAAATAGCCGTTGGTGTAACCGCAAACTATTCCCTCGACCGGGCATTCGCGCTTCATGCGAATGCCCAAGTCGCTGCCGAGCTCACTCGGGAACACAAAGAGATGCAGGCCGCCCAAACTGATGACGACACACTTAAGCGTGAGCGAAAAGTCGTCATGGGCAACGGTGTGATAGAACGTCTGAGGCTCGATGCGGTCGAGAACGACCTCGCGATCGAGCTTGATCTGGGAAATCGCCTCGGCAAGACCGGTCGAAACGCGCTCGACCTCGGGAATGCCGCGTCCCTGACGAAAATTGCGGTCGCTACAGTCGCCAGCAGCACCGACGACCATGGCCGGATAGTAACCAAGACTCTGAGCGAGCTTTTTGCCGGTAAGACCGGCGAGTTCGCTCGTGAGCTCCGTGCAGTCGGGTCCGACACAGGCAGAATGCACCGCCCAGTTCACAAAGCCCGCAAATGGCTTGCCTTCGGTATCGAAGAACGATACGACAATGACCTCATTGTCGGCGAGTTCACCTGGGATGATGCGGTTGTCGTAGAAACCGGTGATGACCTGCTTGCCCAAGCGACAAATCGCGGGCTGTGCGTTGGCGCGGCACTCCTCAAAGCATTGGCAAATGGTATCGAGGAACCAGCGGTAGTAGTTCTCGTCGAATTTTCCCGTCCACCAGCTGCGGTGGTAAGCGACGATTGAAGTATGGTCGTGCGTCGCCGAGAGCAGGACGCAATCACGGTCAATGCCGTAGCGCTCGGCGAGCATTGTCTTGACTTCCTCGGCCATGCTTTCCTCGAATTCGAGGACATCGGCATTAAAGAGAAACACTTCACGTTCGCCTTGCTGGAAGAGGATGGCGTTGGCGAAGACGTCGTCATGGACGCCTGTCGCAGGCTCAAGACGGTTGGGAAGATTGCGGTAGCCAATCAGGTAGATGTCGCCCTGTGGGGTGATTTTGCGGCGCGCGTGTCCAATGTTCATGCACGTTCTCCTTCTGTGTCACGCCGCATTCAAGGCGGCAATGATGATTTCGACGAGGCGCTCATGGGATCCGGCGGCAAAACCGGAGTTCATGGCCTCATAGGTGATCTTTTCGTACGCGTCGGGAGCCGGTAGGTACTTCTGTCCGCCGTTGACGAGCGTGGCAAAGAACACAGAGCCGGACCGAGCGGCGCGCACAGTGGCGCCGAATGCACTCGAGACCTCAGGTTGTACGCCGACAAGCTCGACGTTTCCCAGCCGGAGCAGATAGACCCTCGTGCGCTGCTCGCCAGCGGCATGAAATTCATACGTTCGGTGCGGAGCCAAAGAGTGAAAATCGGCGCGTGTCTGAGCGGGCAGAAAAACGTCGACCGTGCGGGCATCGATGCCGGTGGCGTCATCCTCACGCGCCATGCGAGCGGCCTCAATCAAAGCATCGCCCAAGGCCTGCCCCTGCTGGTGCAGCATGCGGTATCCGTCTTCATGGGCATCGACCGTCTGCTTAACGCCGGCCGCATCGAACATGACGTTCATGGAGCGCTCCGCCGGACCTTGGTCGCCCGCGGCGCCTGGCAGCAACAGGGCAACGCCGCCCAGCTCGCGCTCGAGTGACATGGCGGCAAAACCAAAGAGGTCTCCGCTCGCCATGTGCCTCCCCTCGGAGTCGCGCGACCCATCGAGCACGGAGGACTGAACGTCCGCCGTCGCGAGCACGGCAACATACTCGCCCCCGGCATCCCTTATGGCGAGTACGGGCATCGTGTGGTCGGCAAACCCCCTGGGATTCGAGCCCAACCACCAGCCGGCAGGCGTCTCAATGTCGCGATTAACGTTCACGGGGCATTCGCCCTCCACAGTGGCGAGCGTGGCAGAGCGAATGCCCGCAACAGCGCGCTCGACAGCCGTGCGGGCGGCAGCGACGAGCGCTGCGCGATAGCGCTCGTTGCGGTTGCGGGCAGCATCGTCGACAAGATGCCCGGGAGTGCGGACGTGAGGCATGGAAAACGTGTGGGTAGGAACCACCCAAGAATAAGCACCGCTGCAATTGGCGGCATCCTCAACAACCTCACGCAGATCGGCGAGTAGAGCCGGAGCGATCGAGGTGACCTCAAGCGAAAGGACGCAGGCGCGTCGCCCCGTCCCCTCGATGATAAGGGCACGGGCGAAGACCTCATGACGGAGTTCGTCGAAACCGTCGAACGGCAACACGTCCCCAAGATCGATGGCCACACGAGCGGCCCCAGCCCTCATCTCTCCTTCGTCCATGGCAGATACTCCCCTCTGATTGCCGCTCACTCGACACCGTACAGTTGCTGCGCCGTACCGCCAAGCACAAGGTCGCTGTCTGTATCGCTCAGATTTGCAGCGCGAACGCAGGCGACACCCTCGGTGAGCCACTCGCGTTTAACGGGATAGCTCGTGCCAAAAACAATATGGTCTGCACCCAGCACGTCAACCGCGCAGGCAAGGAGTGTCTTGCCCCAAGGCTGAGCATGGGACATGTCGAAATAGATGTTGTTCTCGAGGCGCCTGGAAACGGTCTCGGTATCGACCTGAAAACGGCCAGAAGCATCAGGGCGCTTGGGACCATGAGGCAGCAGCATCTCCTTGAACGCAAAGTATGCGCCGCCGAGCATGGAGTGGACCATCTTGATATTGGGGTAGCGCTCAAAGAAATCGCCAAAGATCTCTCGGCCGATCGCCGTAGTTTGGTCGACGCAGCGGCCATAAGAGCGGCGAAGGTTGTCGTACGCGAGAAGCGATTCGTTCTCGACCGGCACGGGAACATGGTGCACGTAAACGGTGACATGGCGTTCGTTCAGGTGCTCGAAAAAGCTCGAGAAGACCTGGTCGTCGAGATAGCGCTTGCCGTAGTGAGCGCAGAGCTGCACACCCGCAAAACCATCGTCGAGCCTGCGATCGAGCTCCTCCAAATTCGCTTTGGTGCCAAAGGGCGGCACAGCGACAAGCGGAATCAAACGGCCACTTGACGCCTTCGCGTCAGCAGCCATACCGTCGTTGAAACGCCGGCACATCTCGAGCGACATCCACTCGTGACAACCGGGGAGCTTGAGGATCGCCTTGTCGACCCCCGCCTCATCCATATCGGCCAAGCGCTTCTCGAGGGTGTAGTCGCCCTCAATGTAGTTAAGACCCGGAGAACCGGCGGGCATCTCGATCACGATCTGTCGTTTGCCGGCGGAATTCATGGTCAGATAGCCTTCGGTGTCATAGGCGCGGGGTACCTCGGCCAAAAACTGTTCGCAGAGCGTCTCGTCATGAAAGATGTGCTCGTCGAACCAGTAGGAATTTGCATCGATAATCATTGGTTGGAACCGCCTTTCATCTTGTTGAAAACATTCTAGAAAAGCAGGTACCCGGACATCAATTCCAGCTTAAGCCCACTGTATTCCATTTTGGAATAGAACTTACCGCTCACACGCGAACCTCGCCCGCTCAACGAGACAAGCGCTAACAGCACGGGCTTAGACAGAAAACGGTCGGCCCGCATCCGTTGCGGGCCGACCGTTTCATTACAGGCTACCTTTGCCGTTACGCCTGGCGGTAGTGATCGAAGAAATCGGCGAGGTCTTCGAGGGACTCTTTGAGCACTTCCATGCGCGGCAGGTACACGATGCGGAAGTGATCGGGCTCGGCCCAGTTAAAGCCGCCGCCGCGCGTGATCAGAATCTTCTTCTCGTGCAGCAGGTCGAGGGCAAACTGCTCGTCATCGGTGATGTTGAACTTCTTAACATCCATCTTGGGGAAGATGTAGAACGCCGCGCGCGGCTTGACCACCGAGATGCCGTCGATCTTGTTGAGCGCCTCATACACAAAGTTGCGCTGCTCGTAGACACGGCCGCCGGGACGGATGTAGTCGTTAACCGACTGATGGCCGCCGAGCGCCGTCTGGACGATCGACTGAGCCGGCACGTTGGAGCACAGGCGCATGTTGGAGAGCATGTTGATGCCCATGATGAAATCGCTCATACAGCGCTGGTTGCCCGAAAGCACCATCCAGCCAATACGATAGCCCGCGATCATGTGCGACTTGGAAAGGCCGCTAAAGGTGACACAGGGCAGATCGGGAGCGAGCGAGGCAATGGAGACGTGCTCGTAGCCGTCCATGCACAGACGGTCGTAGATCTCATCGGCAAAGATCATGAGCTGGTGCCTGCGCGCAACCTCAACGATGCCCTCGAGCACCTCGCGCGGGTAAACGGAGCCCGTGGGGTTGTTGGGGTTGATGATGACGAGGGCCTTGGTCGCGCTTGTGATCTTGGACTCCATATCCTCCAGGTCGGGATACCAATCGGCCTGCTCGTCGCACAGATAGTGCACGGGATGGCCGCCGGCAAGGGTCGCGCACGCCGTCCACAGCGGGTAGTCGGGGCTGGGGATCAGAATCTCGTCGCCATTGTCGAGCAGCGCGTTCATCGAAAGCTGAATGAGCTCGGACACGCCGTTGCCCGTGTAGACGTGCTCCATCTGAACGTTGGGCAGGCCCTTGATCTGCGAGTACTGCATAATCGCCTTGCGTGCAGAGAACAGGCCGCGCGAGTTGGAATAGCCTTCGCAGTCGGGCAGCTGCTGGCGCATGTCCTTGATGACCTCGTCGGGCGTGCGGAAACCGAAGGGCGCCGGGTTGCCGATATTGAGCTTGAGAATACGCTCGCCCTCGTCCTCCATGCGGGCAGCCTCGTCGACGACGGGACCGCGCACGTCATACAGGACGTTATCAAGCTTAGTGGATTTAGAAAAAGTACGCATGGTGGTGCTCCTTGGAATTTGAGCTGAGGGATGGGGTTCGGGCTTGGAAACGTTACGGGGCGATGATGCCTCGCCTTGATCGGCGTCACTGGCAAGCAGCCAGGTAACATCGACCTCCAAAATGCGGGCGAGTAGCTCTGCCACATCGCGCCGCGGGATCGTCTTGCCGCTCACATATTGGCTCATCTGACTCTTGCCGAGTTTTTTGCCGAGCATCTCCGATGCGCGGATTACGTCCGACTGGCGAACGTCGCGATCGGACATAGTCTGTCGCAGGCGATCGCCAAACGTCTCTTGGGCCACTAGAACCTCCTTGCTGGCAAAGTTCAATTTATAGAACACGAATTGAACCAAGGTTCAATTTAGGCAGCAGTATAACGCGGCACCTCATTCGAAAGTTCAATTTCATAAGAAAATGCACCGGACTCTGAGATTTGCCCAAAGCGGACAATGACGCGCACACGTTTAGAGGTATTCGAGGAAACGGGCGGTAGCAAGCGAAACATCGGCCGTGCGATATATCGCGTTGATCTGCCGATGAGGACGTCCCTCGAGCGGGCGCACGGCGACATCGAACTGACAGCGCCGCAAGATGAGCGCCGGAAGAATGCTCACGCCCAGGCCGTCCTCGACCATAGCCATAATCGCATAGTCATCCCAGGTCGACAGCTTAGAACGCACCGCCAGGCCCGCGCGGCGAAACAGCGGCGTAATCTCGTCGTCGCTACCGCGTTCCAGCAGAATAAACTGCTCGTTTGCCAAATCGGCAAGGGAAACGACCTCCGCGGTGGCAAGCGAGGAGTCCGCTGGCACCACGGCCATCAGCTCGTCTTGCACCAACGGCCGCGACGCCATGCCGGTGCCGCGTGGCTCGCGCGGGATAAAGCCCAGGTCGCAGCGGCCTTCCGCCACCCATTGCTCAATCTCTGAGTAATCACCCATCAGCAGCTCGTAATCGACATCCGGGTGATCGGCGCGAAACCGCGCGATCACCGGCGGCAACACATGGGTCGCCACACTCGAAAACGTACCGATACAGATCTTGCCACGCATGAGCCCTCGCATCTCGTCCACGCGTCGCTGCAGACGGCCAAACTCTTCGCATAACGCCTCGACCGCCGGCATGACCTGCCGCCCGTCGGCAGAAAGCACTACGCCCTCGCGGCTTCTATCGAGCACTTTAAAGCCCCAATCGGCCTCAAGATCGGCCACCATACGGCTCACGCCCGACTGCGAATAGCTTAGCCGCTCGGCGGCGCGCGTAAAACTGCCGGCGCGTACGGTCTCGAGCAGCACCTGCATCTTTTGGATATTGGTCTCCACGGCACGTCCCCACCTTTGCATGAGTTTTTCTCATGCTATCCATGCATTATATTCGCTTTTCTTCTAAAGCCAGTTCACCCATAGTGAACATGCTCGGATATAGAGGGGATGTCAGCGCATGAACAACGGACTGTTTGCGTACTTAGCAGCATTGCTATTGTTTGGCTCCAACGGCATCATCGCCGCCGCCATCGCGCTGCCGAGCTCCGATATCGTGCTACTACGCACGTTTTTGGGCGCACTCTCGCTTGTCACCGTCCTCGCCATCACCCAACGCCATAAGTTGCAGGCGCCATCTCGCCCCCGCGAAGCCGCAGCCCTCCTCCTCTCGGGAGCCGCGCTGGGCGCCAGCTGGATTTTTCTGTTCCGCGCCTACCAGACGATCGGCGTCGGCGTATCCTCGCTGCTGTACTACTGCGGCCCCATCATTGTCATGGCGCTCTCCCCGCTCATCTTTGGCGAAAAGCTGACCGGAGGCAAAATCGCCAGCTTTATCGCCGTTGCTTGCGGTGCTTTTCTCATTGCAGCGCAAGGTCTAGGCGGCAATATGCCCATTGCGGGTATCGCCTGCGGCATCGCCTCGGCATTTTGCTATGCGCTGATGGTCATCGCTAGCAAGGGTGCGCCACACATCGAAGGCCTCGAGAACTCCACGCTCCAGGTGAGCGCCGCCTTTGTGACCGCACTGGTCCTCACGCTCATCACGCAGGGCGCTCCCTCGTTCCTGTCCGCCGGCGTCGCCGCCAGTATTGATTGGCACGCCGTCGCTATGCTCGGCGTCGTCAACACCGGCATTGGTTGCCTGCTCTACTTTAGCGCCGTCGCCAAGCTGCCCGTCCAGACCGTCGCCGTCGTCGGCTACCTCGAGCCGCTTTCGGCGGTCGTGTTCTCGGCCGCCCTTTTGGGTGAAGCCATAACACCGGTCCGCCTGCTGGGCGCCGCGCTTATCATCGGCGGCGCGATTTTTTGCGAACTCGCCGGCAAACGCGCAAACGCCAAGGCTGGCATCGCCCAGACAGTACGTGCTTAAAAAGCCCCTGCTTTGAAATGCTACCTGCGTAGATAAATAATCCCCAGCTGAGGATTATTGTCTAAAATAACCCGATGTGCCAAACTGCTCTTGTATGTATAAAGACGGCATAAAGATTATCTGTCCTAGACAGATAACCGGATGTCAAAGGGAGTCCACGTGGCACACAACAAACTGGAGGCAAGCCCCCAAGACCAGCGTGGTCAAGGCGGGCACGGAGCCATCCCCCTCTCCGCTGGCATGCTGCTCGTAACGCTCGGCGTCGTCTATGGCGACATCGGCACGAGCCCCATGTACACCATGAAATCAATCGTCGCCAACAACGGCGGCATCGGTACCGTCAGCGAAGACATGATCTTGGGAGCGCTTTCGCTTGTCATCTGGACCATGACGCTCGTGACCACGGTCAAGTACGTGGTTATCGCCATGAAGGCCGATAACCACAACGAGGGCGGCATCTTCGCCCTGTTTAGCTTGGTGCGCAAAGTGGCGCCGTGGCTGATCCTTCCCGCCATGATCGGCGGCGCGGCGCTGCTCGCCGACGGCATCCTCACCCCCGCCGTCACGGTTACCACGGCCATCGAGGGCTTGCGCACTATCGAGTGGGGCCACGCGCTTTTGGGTGACGGCCAGACCAACGTAATCATCATCACCATCATCATTATCTGCGGCCTGTTTGCCATGCAGCGCGCCGGTACCTCGTCGATCGGCAAGCTGTTCGGCCCGCTCATGACGCTGTGGTTCCTGTTCCTGGCAGGCGCCGGCCTGTTCAACATGCTCGGCAACCTGTCCATCTTGCGTGCGCTCAACCCCATCCGCGGCATCATGTTCCTGTTCTCGCCCATCAACCACTCGGGCATTATGGTGCTCGGCTTTGTCTTTCTGTCGACGACCGGCGCCGAGGCCCTCTACTCGGACATGGGCCACGTTGGCAAGGCAAACATCTATGCATCCTGGCCGTTTGTTAAGGCGGCCCTTATCCTCAACTACCTGGGTCAGGGCGCTTGGCTGCTCGCCAATAACTCCAACCCCCAGATGCTCGCGATGGATATCGTCAACCCGTTCTACATGATGCTTCCCGAGCCCCTGCGCCCCTTTGCCATCGTGCTTTCGGCCGTAGCGGCCATCATCGCCTCGCAGGCGCTCATCACCGGCTCGTTCTCGCTGGTATCCGAGGCAACGCGCCTCAACCTTATGCCGCACCTGCGCATCCACTACCCCAGCGACACCAAGGGCCAGCTCTATATTCCGCTCGTCAACAACATCATGTGGGTCGGCTGCATCTTCATCGTGCTGCTGTTCCAGAACTCCGAGCGCATGGAGAGCGCCTACGGCCTCGCCATCACCGTGACCATGCTCATGACCACGACGCTTTTGACGAGCTATATCGCCGGCATCCTCAAGCACAAACTGGGTGCCTGCGTCTTCGCACTGCTCTTTGGCGCCATTGAGCTGTGCTTCTTTGCCTCGTGCCTCACCATGTTCTTTGACGGCGGCTATGTCATGATCTTCTTGGCCGCGCTGCTGTTTGGCCTTATGTACGTGTGGCGCCGCGGCACCGCCATCGAGCGCACGCAGACCATCCTGCTGCCCGTCTCCAAGTACATTGACCAGCTCGACCGCCTGCGCAACGACGAGACCTATCCCGTGCTTGCCGACAACCTGGTGTTCCTCACCAACAGCCCCGACCCGCTCACGCTCGACCGCGATGTGCTCTATTCCATCTTGGATAAGCATCCCAAGCGCGCCAAGGCATACTGGTTCATCAACGTGTACGTTACCGATGAGCCCTATACGCACGAGTATTCCGTCGAGACCTTTGGCACGGACTTCCTGTTCCGCGTGCGCCTGGACCTGGGCTTTAAGGTCAACCAGCGCATCAATGCCTACCTGCGCCAGATCGTTGGCGACCTGATGGCATCGGGTGAGCTGCCGCCGCAGCATCACACCTACTCCATCTACGAGACACGCGGCAACGTGGGCGACTTCCGTTTTTGCATGCTGCGCAAGATGCTCGCCCCCGAAACGGACATCAACCGCAACGACCACCGCGTGATGGCCATCAAGTACGCCGTCCGCCGCGCCTGCGGAAGCCCGGCACGCTGGTACGGTCTAGAGAACTCGGCCATCATCATCGAGTACGTGCCCCTCTTTGCCCGCATGCGCCCGGCAGTCAAACTCGTGCGCACCCAGGTGCCGCTCGAAGTTCAGATCGAGGAAGCCGAGGAAATGGAAGTCGACATCTTCTCGGACGACTTGGTCAACGGCAACGAGGCCGGTAGAAACATGAACGTCGATCCCACCGAGCTGCTCGAGAGCGTCGCCGATACGCCCGAACAGCAACAGCTCGACGGCCTCGAGAGCGAACAACTCAACGACGTCAACTTCTAGTGACGTCACAAATCAACGACAGCGGCCCTGCACCTCACGAGAGACGCAGGGCCGCTTTGCATTGCAGTAAAGCTAGCGGCTACGAACGGCGTGGCTCGGGAACCACGAGCCTATCGGAGCTCGCGCCCTCGGCATCCATCAGGCTCACGTAGCGAATCGACGGATCCCCATACATCGCGTAGTAATAATTGCCCGTGCGCGCGCTAAAGCATCCGGTGTAGATAGTCTTCTCGAACTTGCCATCGCCCATCCTGGACGCTCCCTCGATCATCACCACGCCCTCGAGCGAGCGGAACATGCGAACGACGTTTTCGGTCTCGCTCTCCTTTTGTGGGTAATTGGCATTGAGGTACGCCGCCTTTACAAAACGGCTCGGCGAATAGCAATCGCCCGGAATGCCGCGCATGCCGGCACCGGCTCCATAGGGCTTAAGCTCGGCGCCACGCCATGTCGCCGTCTGCGGAAAATCGCTTGTGGCGGTGATATAGGTGCGGAGGTTTTCCATGTGCCACGGGAAGGTGGGCTGATTGGCGAGGGTGTCGACCGGATCGCCGTATACATGCAGGCCGTCAGCCATCATCTCGACCACGATGCTACGCTGGCTGTCGCCGATAATCCAATGGAGCAGCGACACGCCCAGCCCCTCTCCGGCAGATTTGGCGACAATCACCGTATCGCGCAGCGCAGCCTCGACCTCATCGACCGTCGAGAACGTCGCTGCCACCCACAGGGGAAACTCATAGGCCGCGATATTGGTCTTGCCGTCGACAGGGTCCTCGGCATACTCGGCATAACCCGGGAAATTGAGACCCGCCACGGCAAGGCCTGCATCGTTGCCGCAATCGAAGAACATAGGGTAGTTCTTGTAATCGATGCACATACCGATCACCGCGTGTGCCGCTGTCGCGTCGTCGATAAACGAATACGGAATGTGAAACCCGCGCGGCATCACGCGAACCTGTTGGCCGTAGTCAAAGCTCCAGTCGAGATTGCGGCCCAGATACATGTGGCCAGAATTATCGGTAAATCGAATACTCGTACACATAGCGCCTCCTAGCTTTACGTTCTTGCTAATTTCATTGTCTCCAAACAAAAAGGCGCTAAACACAAAAGCCCGGACATGACAACAATGTCATGCCCGGGCCAAAAGAGACGAAGTGCGGTGCTTTGGTCCCCTTAGACCAACTTTCCAAGACAGTGGTCAATCATGTGTTGAATCATCTGCGCCTCGAAGCCCACAAAGTCCTGCTTGCGCTCGCGCATCTTGCCGTCGACGATCACGTCATAAGCGACCTTGCACTTGATATAGCGCGTGGACTTGGTGACCTCCTCGTGCGTCAGGCAGCTCTCCTCCATCTTGCTGGCACCCAGGCCAAACACCAGACGGGGGTTGTAGAGCACGTGGGGCTCGCCGGCGTCGTCCAGGTAGACGCAGACCTTCTTGGTAACGCCAATCTGGTTAGCGGCAAGGCAGCCGGCATCGTCGAGCGACTTGATGGTATCGATCAGGTCCTGTGCCACCGACTCGTCCTCGACGGTCGCAACCTCGCAACGCTGGGACAGAATAGCCTCGTCGTGGCAGAGCTCTTTAATCATACGTTCCTCCATAGGGGTCGTTGTAACTGCTTAAGTATACGGTACCCACACATTTTCATGCGAAAAATACCGTCTGTCTGCTACAAAGCGCCGAACATCAACATGCGAGGAACATCAGCCTTTCAAAGGCGATATAGTAGTTGAGTTCGTGTCAATCGGCCTAAACTCGGGGCCGAGCAAGGAAAGGGTATGCATGGACGAACTATTTCACGTCAGCGAGCGCAAGTCCACAATCGGGACCGAACTCCGCGCTGGACTGACAACATTCCTGGCGATGGCCTACATCATCGCCGTCAACCCCGCGGTGCTCTCGGGCGCTGGCATCGATGCGGGAGCGCTCGCCTGCGCCACCTGCCTGGGCGCCGGCATCATGACCATCTGCATGGGCATCTTCGCCAACCGCCCGCTCGCCTGCGCGTCGGGCTTAGGCGTCAACGCGATGATCGCTGGAATCACCACCACCGTCTGCGGCGGTGACTGGCACGTGGCCATGAGCGTCATCTTCCTCGAGGGTATCGTCATCTTGCTGCTCGTGCTTTGTGGCCTGCGCGAGGCCATCATGGACGCCATCCCGGTTGTCCTGCGTCACGCCATCTCGGTGGGTCTGGGCCTGTTCATCGCCATGATTGGCCTGTGCGATGCCGGCATTATCACCGCTGGCGCCGGTACACTCGTCGGTCTGGGCGACATCACCTCCCCCACCTTCATCGTCGGCATCATCTCCATCCTGGTGACAGTCGCCCTCGCCTGCCGCAACGTCCCCGGCTCGCTGCTCATCGGCATCGTCGTCGCCGTCATCGCCGGTATCCCCCTAGGTGTGACCCATGCTCCGACCGGTATCATCGCCCCGCTCGACTTCTCGAGCATCGGTGGCCCCATCGCCGACGCCGGCGGCGTGCCCGCCATCGTCAAGGTCCTTACCGACCCCGCGCTCCTCGTCATCTCGTTCTCGCTGCTCATGAGTGACTTCTTCGACACCATGGGCACCGCGATGGCCGTGGCCAAGCAGGGCGAGTTCCTCACCGACGACGGCAACGTCGAGAATATCAAGGAGATCCTGATCGTCGACTCCGCCGCCGCTGCTGTGGGCGGTTTCATGGGTGTCTCCTCCATCACCACCTTCGTCGAGTCCACTTCCGGCGCCGCCGACGGTGGCCGCACGGGCCTCACCTCCGTCACCACCGGCGTGCTGTTCATTCTCGCCGCGTTCTTCTCCCCCATCGTCACCATCGTTTCCAGCGCCGCCACCTGCGGTGCTCTGGTCTACGTCGGCTACCTCATGATGAGCGAGGCCTCCGAGATCGACTGGTCCGACGTGTCGCAGGGTTTCCCGGCGTTCATGATTGTCGCCGGCGTGCCCTTCACCTACTCCATCTCTGCCGGCATTGGCCTAGGCTTTATCGCCTACGTGATCGTCGCGCTCTTTAAGGGCGAGGCCTCCAAGATCAAGCCGCTCATGTGGATCGCAGCTCTCGCCTTCCTCGTCTACTTCTTCGTAGCGTAACGGCATAGTCTGCTAAAACAGAACACCAAAGCGCGGAGTCGCATCGAGCGGCTCCGCGCTTTTCTTTTAAAGCCAGGCAACGCACAGACGCGCGATGTTTTGCTTCCCAAGTTTTGGACATTTTGCCCTCCAAACGGCACTACCGCCGGCTACATCCTGCAGATATGCTGGGCTTAATCGCATAGGCCCTATGAGGATGGGAGTAACCATGGCCGCCTTGTTCACGACCCCCAATCGCAATGACAAAACCTCTGGAGCCCATTTTGTCGAGCCCGACGTGTGCCGTCGCACGCTGCTCGCACACGGCAGCTGGCGCCGCGTGACGCGCCGCATCGTCTGCGGCCTGGCCTGCGCGCTCACGGTGAGCTCGCTGCTCATGCCGAGCGTCTCGCTCGCGGCCGAGTGGGTGGACGTCGGCGGCGTCCGCCACGAAGCGGCCGCGGGGCCCGCGGGAGACGCCGCCGGCACCTGGAGCTGGGACGGCGCCGATGACATGAAGCTCAACGGCTATAACGGCGGCGCGATCGAGGCAGCGGGCAAGCTCAACGTGAGCTACGAGGGCGACAACATCGTCACTAACGGCGACGGCCGCGGCATCAAGGTTAAGGATGGCGCGAACGAGAACGCCGAGCTTAATATTCAGGGCGACGCGTCCAGCACGCTCAACGTGACATCTTCTCGTGACGCCATCACTTCCGTCGGCAGCATCAACATCGACGGCGCTGGCACTGTCAACGCCACGAGCACCGAGCACGATGCCATCGATGCCGGGGGCGATGTCACCATCAAGGGCTCGGGAAACGTTAACGCCACGGGCGATTCGGATGGCATCAGGGCCGACGGCAACATCACGATCGACAACAGCGGAACCGTCACCGCCAAGGCCACCGAGGATCAGGGTATCGATGCTAACGAGAACCTCATCATAAAGGGCGGCGGCAAGGTAGAGGCAAGCTCTATCAAAGACAATGCGATTTGGGCCGACGGCAACATCGAGATCTCGGGTGGCAGCCAGGTCAAGGCAAGCTCCGAGGAAGACGCCACCATCGACGGTAAAAACAGCCTCACGGTCACGAACGCTTCCCTCAACGCAAGTGGCGTTGGGTATGGCATCTATGTCTACAAGGGCATCACGTTCGATGGCGCAACCGTAACGGTCCGTGCAAGTGCAGGGAACGATGAAGCCAGCGCCCTCTTCACCGACGAGGACGACATCGTCATCAAGAACGGCTCGATCGTGGATGCGTTCGCAGAAGGCCAGTTCTCGACCGCAATCTTCACCAGAAACTACTACCCCAACGAAGCGGGTGGTCACATCTACATTAGTGACTCCGTTGTCAAGGCTATAGCCCGCTATGTCGAGTCCGGTAGCGACGGCCCCGATCACTACAGCAACGACCAAAGTGGCGCGGTCATTCCCGAGCATAGGGGCATGAACATCGGCATCTTTGCCCGGACCAAGGAGGGCATCACGCCCGCGACCATCTCGATTGTCCGCAGTAAGGTCACAGCTGAGGGAGACACGGCGGCAATCTTCGCCCTTGCCGTGAGCGCGGACGGCGAGACAATCGGCACCATCGAGATCGAAGGCGCTCCCATACAGACGCCCACAGGCGGCAAGATCATTGGCTATCGCAACAAGGAAGAACTCGATGACGGCATCTTCTACGTGGTGGGTCAAACCATCGGCACGGGCGACGCTGTGATCGACTCCCCCTATAACGAAGCTGTCGCCAAGAGCACGGTCATCGCGCCTCCCGAGGAGATCAAACCCGAGGAGAAGCCAGGCGAGACCAAGCCCGAGGGTTCCAAGTCCGAGGGCACGAAGACGACCAAGACCGTTGCAGTTGCAGCCACGGGAGCAAAGATCGCCGGCAAACTCGCAGCAACCGGCGACGCCTCGAGCGCAGCCATCGTGGCAGCCGCCCTTGCGGGAACAGCCGCCATCGCCGCGGGCGCCGTGGTGAGCCGCAAGCGCTCGTAAACACTTTTTCGCACGGGACGGGTGGATCGCGGCCCTTGCCTTCCTCGTCTACTTCTTCGTAGCGTAAGGGCAAGGCTGCAAAAGCTGAACAATAAAGCGCGGAGTCGCCATGCGGCCCCGCGCTTTTCTTTTAGCGCCGGTCCCTGCGCCGGCGTGCGGCCTATTTCTCCCCATTTTGGCCATTTTGCCCTCCAAACGGCACTACCGCCGGCAACATCCAGCAGATACGCTGAATCTAGTCGTATAGGCCCTATGAGAACGGGAGCAACCATGGCAGCCTTGTTCACGACCCCCAAACGCAATGACACTACCGCCGGAACCCATGTTGCCGAACCCGACGTTCGCCGTCGCATAGGACTCGCGCACGGCAGCTGGCGCCGCGTGACGCGCCGCATCGTCTGCGGCCTGGCCTGCGCGCTCACGGTGAGCTCGCTGCTCATGCCGAGCGTCTCGCTCGCAGCGGAATGGGTCAAGGTCGGCGGCAACAAGTACAACACCGCGGCGAGCGACGAGGCCGGTACCTGGTCGTGGGACGGCGCCGACGACTTGAAGCTCAACAACTATAACGGCGGCGAGATCCAGGCCGCAGGCAAGCTCAACGTGAATTACTCGGGAACCAACATCGTCACTGCCGAATGGATCGAAAGCATCAACGTTTCTCATGGCACTAACGAGAATGCCGAGCTCAATATCCAAGGCGACGAGGGCGGCACGCTCAGCGTGACATCTACTGAGGACGCTATCCTCACCACGGGTAATATCAACATCGACGGAGCCGGATCCGTCAACGCCACGAGCACTGGGTTTGATGCCATCAATGCCGGAGGTGATCTCGCTATCAAAGGTTCGGGCAACGTCAACGCCACGGGTGCATCGGATGGCATCAGGGCAAACGGCAATATCACGATTGACGACAGCGGAGCCGTCACCGCCAGGGCTACCAAGGACAAGGGTATTGGAGCCGACAAGAACCTCACCATCAAGGGTGGCGGGACGGTCGAGGCAAGCTCAGCCGATGGTGAGGCCCTTTGGAGCGGCGACAATATCAACATCTCGGACGGCAGCCAGGTCAAGGCAAGCTCCGAGGAAGACGCTGCCGTCGAGGCCAAGGGCAGCCTCGCAGCCACAAACGCCTCCCTCAACGTAAACGGTGTTGAATATGGCGTCTATGCCCACAAGGGCATCACCCTCGATCATGCAAACGTGACGGTCCGTGCAAGTAAAGGCAGATACGGTGGCGCCAACGCCCTCTTCACCTACCAGGACGACATCGTCGTCAAGAACGGCTCCACCGTGGACGCGTTTGCGGAAGGCGAGGTTTCGGCTGCATTCTCCACCAGAAACGATCGACCCAACGAGAAGGGCGGCCACATCTACATCAGCGACTCCGTTGTCAAGGCCATAGCCCGCTATGTCGAGAACGGCGACGGCCCCATCCCCTACAGCGAAAACCAAGATGGCGAGACGAGGCGCGAACCCCAAGGCGAGAACATCGGCATCATCGCCCAGACCAGCGAGGGCGTCACACCCGCAGTCATCTCGATCATCCGCAGCAAGGTAACGGCCGAAGGAGATACAGCGGCAATCTTTGCCCGTGCCATGAGCGCTGACGGCAAGACAATCGGCACCATCAAGATTGAGAACGCCGCCATCCAGACGCCCGAAGGCGGCAAGGTCATTGACTATCGCAAGCTCCGTGACGGCATCTACGAGGCAGGCCAAGCCATCGGCACGGGCGACGCCACGGTCGACTCCCTCTATATCAAAGCGGTCGCCAAAAGTACGACCATCGCACCTCCCGAGGTAGCCAAGCCGGAAGACCCCAAGCCCGACGAGACCAAGCCCGCAGAAAGCAAGCCCGCGGAGTCCAAGCAGAACCCCAAGCCTGAGGGCTCAAAGCCGACCAAGGCCGTTGCGGCTTCAACCACGAAAGCCAAGACTACCGGCGTGCTCGCGGCAACCGGCGACACCTCGGGTGCGGCCATCGTGGCAACCGTCCTTGCGGGAACAGCCGCTATCGCCGCAGGCACCATGGCGAGCCGTAAGCGTTCTTAGACGCCTCTGCGCACATGGCAGCTCCCGCGAAGGCCCCGAGCCCCAGCACCGTTTAACAACGCCACCGCCGAGCTCCCCTCCGGCGGTGGCGTTTTCCATATGCGTCCGCAGGGGATGCACGAGATTGTCTTTGGTCTAGCCCAACCGGCATACGCTGGCGTGCGACAATTGGGGCTGCCGATATCACAACACTGAGAGAAGCCCGTCATGGAAGCGCATCAAAAGCAGATAACCGTTTATTCGAATCATACGGAAAGCGCGCCTGTCATCTACCTTCCTGTGGTCGTGGGCGACGGCAGCGAGGTTTATAAGTGTTGCCGAGAGCTCGACTGTCCGCCTTTCGCCCTCGTCACCATTGGCGGGCTCGATTGGAATCGCGAGCTGAGCCCCTGGGCATGCGACGGGACCGTACGCGATGCCGAGCCTTTCGGCGGCCAAGCTGCCGATTTTCTTGATGAGCTGCTGAATCAGATAATCCCCCAGGTCGAGTCGTCGCTTCCTCAGCCGCCCACCTGGCGCGGCATTGCCGGCTACTCGCTCGCGGGCCTCTTCGCACTCTGGTCCCTCTGGCAAACCGACGCCTTTGACCGCGCCGCGAGCGCATCGGGGTCGCTATGGTTTCCCGACTTTGTCGACCGTGCCAGCACGGCCCCTTTTGCCGGCAGCCCGCAAGCCGTCTACCTGTCACTCGGCAAAAAGGAAACCAAGACGCCCAACCGCATGATGCGGCATGTACTCGACGACACACGCGCGATGGAAGCGTTGCTCGTCGAGCGCGGCATTCCAACAACGCTGGAGCTCAACCCCGGCAATCACTTTGCCCAAACCGACTTACGCATGGCCCGCGGCATCCACTGGATACTGACGCATTAAAAATGGTGCCCACACGCATATACGCATGGGCACCATATCTTGTTTTAGCTGAACGCAGCTGCTACTCAGCAGCCTCCTCAAGCTCGGAGACATCAAACTCAAAGTCGTTACCCGGCAGGATGGCGTTGAGCACGATGCCCACCAGTGAGCCCACGGCAATGCCGGACAGCGAAATGGTCACGCCGCCCAGCTCCAACACGATGGCGCCGGCGGTGCTGTACGCGATGCCGAGCGAAAGCACGAGCACCAGCGCGGCAACCAGCACGTTGCGGTTGTTCTGGAAATCGACCTGGTTCTCGATGAGGTTGCGGACGCCCACAGCGCTGATCATGCCGTAGAGCACGAGCGACACACCGCCGATAACGCATGCCGGCATGGCGGCGATGACCGCGGCGAACTTGGGGCAGAACGAAAGCACGATGGCGCAACACGCGGCAATTCGAATTACGCGCGGGTCGAACACGCGCGTCAGGGCGAGCACGCCGGTGTTCTCGCCATACGTAGTGTTGGCCGGAGCGCCAAAGAGCGAAGCCAGAATCGTGGCAAGGCCGTCGCCGAGCAGCGTGCGATGCAGACCGGGATCGGCAATGTAGTTGCGCTCGCAAGTCGAACCGATAGCAGAGATATCGCCGATATGCTCGATCATGGTCGCGAAGGCCAGCGGCATGATGGTGATGATGGCCGTCGTGGCAAGACCGTTATCGAACTGCGGCCCAAAGAGTGCAAACACGGTGTTGTCCCACACGATGGGCAGACCGACCCACGGAGCGGCGGCAACGCCCGAGAAATCAACCTCGCCGAGCGCAGCCGCAACGGCATAGCTCACCACAACGCCCAGCAAAATCGGCACGATCTTGACCATGCCACGGCCCCAGATGTTGCAGATGACGATAACGGCAACGCCAATGACAGCCACAAGCCAGTTGGTCTGGCAGTTAGCAATAGCGGAGCTCGCCAGGATCAGACCGATCGAAATGACGATGGGGCCAGTCACCACCGGCGGGAAGAAACGCATGACACGCTTGGCGCCAAAGGCGCGGAAGAGCGCCGCAAGCACCGGATAAAGCAGGCCGGCGCAAGCAACGCCCAGACAAGCGTAGGGCAAAAGCTCGGTCTCGCCGTTGGGCGCGATTGCGGCATAACCGGCAATAAAGGCAAACGATGAGCCCAAAAATGCCGGCACCTTACCGCGCGACAGGAAGTGGAACAGCAGCGTGCCCAAACCGGCAAACAAAAGCGTTGCCGAAACCGAGAGACCGGTGAGCACGGGCACCAGCACGGTGGCGCCAAACATGGCAAACAGGTGCTGCAGACCGAGCAAAAACATGCGCGGGCGGCCGAGCGACGATGCGTCGTAGATGGCATCGCTGGCGGCGGGCGTCGAGGACTGGGACATGAGAGTCCTTTCAAAATGGAAGGGCGCTCGAGCATAGCGGATTACCTGCCCGAACGATACGATCCGAACCATTGTACGCGATGCGCCATGTCTCGCACGCGCCGTCACCTGCGAACGTTACCGCTATTTCCAAACGCGCTCGGCAATACGCTTGACCAGCGCGATCTTTGCCCATTGCTCGTCCTCGGTCAGCTTGTTGCCAATCTCGCAGCTGGCAAAGCCGCACTGCGGAGACAGATACAGGTTCTCGAGCGGAACATACTTTGCAGCCTCGTGAATACGCTCGACGATGGCATCCTCGTCCTCAAGCTCAGCGGCCTTGGTGGTCACCAGGCCCAACACGACCTTCTTGCCAGGGGCAACGTACCTCAACGGCTCAAAACCGCCGGCGCGCGGCGTATCGAACTCCAGGTAAAATGCGTCAACATCCTCGTTTGCGAACAGGTATGGCGCGATGGGGTCATAGCCACCCTCGAAGGCATAGGTAGAGTGGTAGTTACCGCGGCACACATGCGTGTTAATGACCAGGTCGTCGGGCTTGCCCTCGATAGCGGCGTTGTTGAGCGCCACGCCCAGCTCACTCACCTTTTGCAGATCAACCGGGCTCATGCCGGTCTTGGACACAAAGTCGGTATCGCAATAGATGCCCCAGGTGCAGTCATCAAACTGGATGTTGCGGCAGCCTGCAGCGTACAGGTCGGCGATCACCGTACGATAAGCGGCTGCGATGGCGTCGGCAAGTTCCTCATCGGTCTTATAGACAGCGCGCAGGCTCTCCTGCTGGCCATCGCAGCGGTCGAGCGTGACCTCAGAGAACGTCTGGATAGGCGCCGGGATGGTCTGGCGTGCAACGTGGTCCTCGCCCTCAAGTGCCTTGACAAACTTAAAGTGCTCGACGAAGGGGTGGTTCTCGCCGCTGATGGAGCCAGTCACCACGGCGGTATCGGCCGTGGTCTCCTCGTCGTGGAACATATATCCCGTACGCGAGGTGCGACGCTCGACGCCGTTCAGCCCCCACATAAAATCGAGGTGCCAGTAGCTGCGGCGAAACTCGCCATCGGTGATGACCTGCAGGCCGGCGGCCTTCTGCTTTGCCACCAAATCGCGAATAGCATCGTCCTCGACGGCCTTAAGGCCGGAAGCGTCAAGTTTACCCGCGACATAGGCGGCACGGGCATCCTTTACAGCCTGCGGACGAAGAAAACTGCCGACGATATCGGCGCGAAACGGCGCGTTCGGTTGAATCGAAGTGCTCATAGATATCTCCCTTTGCATTGGTTGCTTTACTGGGACAGAGTATGAGCGCTCATATGGCCATCGTAAAATATACGTTTATAACAGTTTGATATAGATGCTTCCTATATCAGTCTGGACTGTCATAAAGAGACTTGAACCGTGCGGAGCACAGCAGCCTAGATATGCTGACGAATCGCGTCGATATAGGCCCGACCGTAGCGCGTGAGCGTCGTGTTCTTGCGCGTAATAATGCCGATCTCCATGTACTCGTCCACGTCGAGCGGAATCGAGATAATGCCGGGGCCGTTGAGCTCGTGGCTGATCACGCCCGAGCATACCGTGTAGCCGTTGAGGCCCATGGCCAAATTGAACAGCGTCGCACGGTCACGCACGCGGATATTCTTGCGACGCTCAAAGGTCGAGGTCAGCTCCTCGGAATAATAAAACGAGTTATAGCTGCCCTGCTCGTAGGACAGGAACGGGTAGTCTTCCAGATCCTCGAGCGTCACGCTGGAGCGGCCCGCCAGCGGATGGTCGGCGCAGACGAAGACATGCGGCGTGGCGCAGAAGAGCCCTTCGAACACGAGCTCGTTGGCCACCAGCATGCGCTCGATGACCTCGCGATTGTGCTCCGACAGATACAGGATGCCCAGCTCGCTTTTCATATGCGCGACATCCTCGATAATCTCGTGGGTCTGCTCCTCGCGCAGGGTAAAGTCGTAGCGCGCGGCATCGAACTCGCGGATCACATCGACAAACGCATTAACGGCAAAGGAATAATGCTGGCAGCTCACACTAAAGTGCGGCACCTGCTCGGACGTACCTTTGTACTTGCCCTCGAGCAGGTCGGCCTGGTCGAGCACCTGGCGCGCGTACCCCAAGAAGGTCTCGCCCTCCTCGGACACAATGACACCCTTGTTGGTGCGCTCAAAGATATGCACACCCATCTCGTTTTCGAGATCGCGGATCGACGCGGTAATCGAAGGCTGCGACACAAAGAGCCGGCGCGAGGCCTCGGTGATGCTGCCGCATTCGGCAACTTTGACGACATATCTGAGTTGCTGGAGCTTCATGGCTTTCTCCCTAGACGTTCGTGACGTCAAAACCCGCCGTGTCCATTTGGCTCATAAACGACGGCATCTCCCCCGTCGCGGCGCAGGCGGCAATCTGATGCAGAGCCCCGGCAACCGCATCATCTGCCGCAGCGCCAATATGCCAGCGTGCGGCAGCCGTGACGGCCTCGTTGGCATTGGCGACTGCAACGGAGTTAGGAACGGCATCGATCATGGGCAAATCGTTATCGGAATCGCCAAATACGGCCACCTCGTCGGGCGTCAGGCCCAAAGCGCGCGCCAGCTCCAGCGCAGCGCAGCCCTTGTCCCAGCCGGTCGGAAGAACGTCGAACAGGCGCACGCGGTTGTTGGGAAACACGAGTGAGAGCTCCGGCACCTCAGCGGCAACACGCTCGCGCAGCTCGGCGAGCTCCTCGCGCGAACGGGCACTCCAGATATTCGCCTTGTATACCGGGGCATCGTCAACGACAGGACGACAGGGAGCCTCTTCGCCCTTGAGCCACGCGTTGCCGCCTGACTTCATGGCGCGACGCACACGCTCGGGATCGCTTGTCACGCAATAGGCATCGTTATTCCAAAAGTCATCACCCAGACGGTAGACCTTCAAATACGTATCGTCGGTCTCCTGTTCAAAATAATCGGCTAAGCGCATAAGGACATCGTTATCGATTGCGCGCGAAGCGACTACTTCGCCATCGACAAACATCACCTGGCCGTTGCAAAACGCACCGGTCGAGAAGCACTCGGAGCGATTGCGGAACATCCAGCCCATCGCGGACGGCTGACGACCCGAAACCGGCCCAAAGTGCAAACCCGCCGCCTGCATGGCATGAATACCCTCAATGGCGTAGTCGCTGGCGCCGTCATGCCCGGCTGGAATCAGTGTATCGTCCATATCGGTCAGCACAAGTTTGATCATAAGGTCCCCTCGGTCATTCTTAATCCCATCTATTGTACCGACCTGCCAAAAAGGGACAGGTTTATTTTGGCAGGTTTCATCTGGGAAAACGCAAAGTCCCAGTTGTTACCTGCCAAAATAAACCTGTCCCTTTTTGGCAGGTGCGCTAGTATAGGGAACAACAGATTCGATGCGGGAGTGCCGGCGGTGCAAACCACAAGGCTGAGAGGGCAATGGGCCCAATCCTTTGAACCTGTCAGTTAATGCTGGCGTAGGGAGCATGCCGCCTTTACAGGGGCGCTGTCTATGCACAGCGCCCCTTTTCTATGCCAAGGAGGCATGTGCAGTGATTGATTCGGAACAGCTTAAGCAACATATGGTCAAGGCCGTGGAGGAGATTCGCGCTACCAATCCGATGGCCGGTTCCATCACCAACACGGTGACGATCGACTTTGTCGCCAACGCGCAGCTCGCCGTGGGCGGATCGGCCGCCATGGTCTATCTGCCCGACGAGGGCGAGGCACTCGTTGCCGGCGGCGGCGCCATCTATCTCAACATGGGCACGCTCTTCCCCATTTACGAGCAAACGATTCCCCGCGCGGCCAAGGCGGCACACGACGCCGGTAAGCCCTGGGTGCTCGATCCGGTGGGCCTGGGTATCGGTAGCCTGCGCACCCAGCTGGTCAACGAGCTCAAGCAGTACAAGCCCGCCATCGTGCGCGGCAACGCCTCCGAGATTATCGCGCTCGCCGGCCTGTGGGGTCTTGAGGGCGAGGCGGCCGATCTGAGCCGCGTGCGCGGTGTCGATACCACCGACACGGTCGACGCCGCCCGTGGTGCCGCCGTGGCGCTCGCTCGCCACACCGGTGGCGCCGTTGTGGTCTCGGGCGAAGTCGACCTGATCACCGACGGCACGACGGTGGCCAAGTCTCACGGCGGCAGCCCGCTCATGTCCAAGATCACCGGCTGCGGCTGCTCGCAGGGCGGCGTGCTGGCCGTGTACGCCTGCGCCGCCGACCCGTTTACGGCAGCCGTCTGCGGCACCGCCGTCTACAACGTGGCCGGCACGCGTGCCGCCGCTGTCGCCGACGCCCCGGCAAGCTTTAAGGTCGCCTTTATCGACGAGCTCTACCGCGCAACCGCCCAAGACATCGCCGATAACCGACTCGAGCTCGAGGAGGCATAGGCCATGTCCGAGCCCGCAACCAATGCCGGCATGAACACGCTCGTCGCCGTGGCCATCGCCCCGTGCGGCACCGGCGATGAGCTATCCGCCGAGGTCGCCGAGGTCGTGCGTGTCATTCGCGAGAGCGGCCTGCCCAACCGCACCACCTCCATGTTCACCGAGATCGAGGGCGACTGGGACGAGGTCATGCAGGTCGTGCGCGACGCAACCTTTGTGTTGGCGAGCAAGGGCATCCGCACCGAAGTCGTGCTCAAAGCCGATATTCGACCCGGATTTACCGACACCATGACCGGCAAGCTCGAACGCATGGAAGCGCAGATCAAAAAGCAGGAGGAAGCACGATGAGCATCCGCGACAACCTTGATATCTCGGCCTATCTGGTACTCGGCCCCGAAAACACGCTCGGGCGTCCCGTGGGCGATGTGGTGGCCCAGGCGCTCGACGCCGGCTTTACCTGCATCCAGGTGCGCTCCAAGGTGGCAAGCGCCCGCGAGATCATTGCGCTGACGGGCGACGCCGCGCAGGCAATCGCACAGGCCGGCAAAACCGGTCAGGTTGCCCTGCTGATCGACGACCGCCTGGACTGCGTACTCGCCGCGCGCGAGCAGGGTATTGCTGTCGACGGCGTGCACGTGGGCCAGAGCGACATTCCCGTCGAGGTCTGTCGCAAGCTGCTGGGGCCCAACGCCATCGTGGGCCTTTCCGCCCGTTGCGAGGAGATGCTCGAGTACGTCAAGACCGCCGACATGAGCCTAGTCGACTACCTGGGCATCGGCCCACTCCACGAGACCGAGACCAAGCGCGACTGCGGACGCGCGGCCGACGGCTCTATCATCACCAAGAGCTTTGAGGACCTGGCCGCCCTCCACGCGGCAAGCCCCGTGCCCATCGTGGTGGGCGGCGGCGTCAAGACGGCCGACCTGCCACAGCTCAAGGCCACCGGCGTCGACGGCTTCTTTGTGGTGAGTGCCGTCTGCAGCGCCGATGACCCCTACGCCGCGGCCAAGGAGCTCGTCGACACCTGGCAGCAGGCGTAAGTCTAGGCCGAGCAGCTGATTCGCAGCCTCATATCTTCAGCAATGGAAAGCGCATCCCAGTTTGAGCCTCCATTCCGGGATGCGCTTTCCGCATGCGACCCTTACCCCGCCAGATACGCTTTCAACGCCGGCAAAGTCGCCTCCGCATCTCGACGACCGATCTGATAGATGCGCTCGAGCTCATCCGGTTCGCGGCACAGCGACGGCACCTTCACCGATTCGCTCGGCCGCACCATAAAGACCTCGCCGGCAGCCTCGCGACGCGCCAGGTCATCGAGCGTGGCATTGTAGACCTCATGCCGATGCTCAAGCGCCGCGACAAACTCCGGGTAGTGACGGAACACGCGCCGCAGCATGGGCATAACGCTGTTGGGCTGCTTTACAAAGCCCGCCGGTTGCGTCAGCACCACCACGTTGCGGTCGTAGCCCTGCGCAAACAGCCATGCACTGGGAATAGAATCAGCCACGCCACCATCCAGATATTTGTGTCCCTCAATGACAACAGGACGCGTCGCCACGGGAATAGCCGACGACGCCCGGATCCACTCGATATCGCGCTCATCGCCATAGGGCAGGTCGTGGTAGACAGCCTTGCCCGTCTCGATATCGGTACACACGCACGTAAACCGCATGGGACAGGCGCGATATGTCTCCAGGTCGATGGGATCGCGCTCGATAGGCACCTCGTGATAGGCAAAATCGGCATTGAACATATCGCCGGTCCGCAGCCAGCTTGCTACACCCGCATAGCGCTTATCGGCACAATAGGCCTTGTTATAGCGAATGGCGCGGCCGATCTGGCGCGATTTAAAGTTGTAGCCAAACGCCGCACCCGCCGAGACACCCACCATATGGTCGCAGGTCAAACCGTGCTCCATCCAAACGTCGAGCACGCCCGCCGTATACATACCGCGGTAGCCGCCTCCCTCGAGCGCAAGCCCCACCGTGTGTGATGTCTCCGGCTGTGTCATGCAACCATCTCCGTTCCCATGCTTTTGAACTCAACAAGTATATCTGTCAACGTATGCCGTCAAAAACGTGTTTATAAGCATTTATCGAACGTTTCCCAATGCATTCCCCATGCCGTACCGCAATGCCCCTAGATGGCCTTAGGCATGAACGCCCTTAAGAACGTTGCGGGATAAACATCGCCCGCACCATGCCGACGTCATCGCACGCAACGTGAGATAATTCTCAGCAGAAGTCACCAAAAGCAGAGGGAGTTTATGATGAAGGTTCTTTTGGTCAATGGCAGCCCCAAGGCAAACGGCAACACCGCCCGCGCACTCGCCGAGATCGCCGAGCAACTCAATGCGGAAGGCATTGATACCGAGGTGTTTCAGCTGGGCGCCAAGCCCATTCGCGACTGCATCGGCTGCGGTCAGTGCGGCAAGCTTGGCGGTCGCTGCACCTTTGACGATGACGTGGTGAACGAGCTCATCGCTGCCGCCGAGCAGGCAGACGGCTTTGTCTTTGGCTCGCCCGTCTACTATGCGCATCCCAGCGGACGCATCCTCTCGGCTCTCGACCGCGCATTCTATGCCGGCGGGCATGCCTTTGAGCACAAACCCGGCGCCGCGGTCGCCGTCGCCCGTCGCGGCGGCACGTCGACCACCTTCGATGTGCTCAACAAGTACTTCACCATTAAGCAGATGCCCGTAGTTGCTTCCACCTACTGGAACAACGTGTTTGGCCGCGTGCCCGGCGACGCCGATGGGGATGCCGAGGGCCTTGCCACCATGCGAAACATCGGTAAGAACATGGCTTGGCTTCTACGTTGCATCGAGGCCGGACAGGCCGCCGGTATCAACGCACCCGAGGCAGATCGAGCAACGACCAACTTCATCAGGTAGAACGGCGGAACATACTATGAACGTGCAAATCTTCGGCACCAAGAAGTCCTTCGATACCAAGAAGGCACAGCGTTATTTTAAAGAGCGCCGCATTAAGGTGCAGTTTATCGACCTTAAGGAAAAGGAGATGAGCAAGGGCGAGCTCACGAGCGTGATGCAGGCGGTCGGCGGTATCGACAAGCTGCTCAACCCCAAAGCCAAGGACGAGGAGACGCTCGCGCTCATTCAGCATCTCACCCCCAGTCAGCGCTTCGACAAGCTGCTCGAGAACCAGCAGGTTCTAGCCGAGCCCATCGTGCGCAACGGCAAAAAGGCCACCGTCGGTTATTGCCCCGATGTATGGGGAGCCTGGGAGTAGCTTGTGTTATTTGCCGGCGCGTGGGTATAAGAGCAGGCGTTTGGCATAAGATTCAACTGTAAGCCATGTCTAACAAAGGAGGGCACATGCCCAACAAACCCGTGAAGATCATCATGCTTACCGGATACCTCGGTGCCGGCAAGACCACGCTGCTCAACCACATCCTCGCTAACGACGGCGGCATCCGCGCCGCCGTGATCGTCAACGATATCGGCGAGATCAACGTCGACGCCAGCCTTATCGCCGACGGCGGCCTTTCCGAGACCGATGACCTCATCCCGCTCACCAACGGCTGCATCTGCTGCACGCTTTCGGACGACCTGGCCAACCAGCTGCAGGGCATCGCCGATTCGGGCAACTTCGATTACATCATCATCGAGGCCTCGGGCATTTGCGAGCCCATCCCCATCGCCTACACCATCTCGAGCTTCTGCGACGAGGCCAAGGTGGGAGGCGAGCCCAAGCTCGCGCTCGACAACATCGTGGCCGTGGTCGACTGCGCCCGCATGTACGACGAGTTCAACGGCGGTCGCGACCTGCTGGCAGAGGATATCGACGAGGACGACATCGAGAGTCTGCTCATCCAGCAGATCGAGTTCTGCTCCACGCTGATCCTCAACAAGACCGATACCGTGAGCCCTGAGCAGATCGCCGAGCTTAAGGCCATCGTGCGCAGCCTGCAGAAAGACGCCGTGATCGTCGAGGCCCAAAACGGCGAGGTCCCCATGGAGGAGCTGCTCGACACCGACCGCTTCGACTTTATGCGCGCCTACAACTCCGCCGCCTGGATCGAGGCCATGGAGCATCCCGAGGAGCACGACGACCCCGAGGTGCTCGAGTACGACATCGAGACCTTTGTGTACTCGCGCCGCAAGCCGGTTGACCTGCAAAAGTTCACCGATTTTGTTGAGCAGGAGTGGCCCGACGAGGTCATTCGCGTCAAGGGCCCGCTGTGGCAGACCGGCGATCCGGACATGTGCTACATGTTTGAGCAGGCCGGCCACCAGATGCGCCTGATGGAGAACGGCCTGTTTGTCGACTCGGCGCCCGAGGGCGAGAAGCAGAAGATCATCGACGAGAACCCCGAGATCATGCAGATTTGGGACGACGAGACGGGCGACCGCATGACGAGCCTGTGCATCATCGGCCGTCACATGGACAAGGATGCGCTCATCGCCTCCCTCGATGCCTGCCTGACCGACTGGCACCGCGCCTAGGTTTATCCAAGCGGACATTTTTCCGCTACGTAACCGCCAAACCACCACGAAGGTGCCTGTCCCCTTCGTGGTGGTTTTTCGTTCTGAGCCAAGGAGATTCATGTTCAACATTGTGCTGTATGCGCCCGAGATTCCGGCCAATACGGGCAATATCGGCCGCACCTGCGTGGTTACCGGCGCCCGCCTGCATCTGGTGGAGCCGCTGGGCTTCTCGCTCGACGACAAAACGGCACGTCGCGCCGGCCTGGGCTACTGGCAAAACTTGGACGTGACCACCTATGCCAGCTGGGAGGATTTCCTTGCGCGCAATGGCCTCTCCCCTGCCGACGAACGCCTGCATCTGCTGACCAAAAAGGCACGCCGCACCTATGCGCAGAGCACCTACCGCGACGGCGACTACTTGGTCTTTGGCAGCGAGAGCTCGGGCATTCCCGAGCCGCTGCTCGCCGCGGCGCCCGAGCGCTGCGAGCGCATCCCTATGCTGCGCGATTGCGACTCGCTCGATAACGCCGAGGCCTGGGAAGCCCACGAGGAATCGCTCGGGCATACCGAGGACGGCCACGAAGCCATCCTTCGGCAGGACATCTGCGGCAACTTCGTCAATCCGGACGACTACCGCATCAGCGCACTCAACCTCTCCAACAGCGCCGCCATCGTCCTCTACGAAGCCCTGCGCCAAACAGGCTTTCCGGGAATGTGACAAAGGAACTGTCCCTTTGTCACATTCAAGCGCCGCGCCGATGGCGCACACGCCTAATTGATGCTCTAGATAAAGAGCCTCACTTTTAATCAGAATTAACTAAAGTAAAATGAAGTTAAACGGCGGTGTGAAAGGAGAGCCTTGTGGAATATCTCGAGAACCCGTTTACCCCCAGTTTTGGTGAGGTTCCCGCCCATCTCGCTGGCAGACAACAGATTATTCGGGATTTGGACCGTGCCTTCTTGAGCCAGCGCAGGCGCCCAGAATTGACCTCGATCTTCTCAGGCGCGCGTGGAACCGGTAAAACCGCTCTCATGTCGTCGCTCGCGACAAGGGCGGAATCCCACGGCTGGATAGCCGTAAAGACGACCGCGCTCCCGGGAATGCTTGAGGAACTCGAGTTCGGGGCGAAACGCGCCGCAGCCCATCTCATCGACCCGTCCAACCACTTCGAAGTCACCGGCCTCGGAATTGCACCGCTCGGCAGCATCGAGGTCAATCGTGTCCACGATGCCTCAACCTGGCGTTATCGCATGAGCGACATCATCGACCAGCTCAACGAGGCGGGCACCGGTCTGCTCGTCACGGTTGACGAGGTGGACCCGACACTCGACGAGATGATTCAGCTCGCAGCGACGTATCAGCACTTTGTGACCGATGGGAAACGCGTCGCCCTGCTCATGGCGGGACTTCCCAACAACGTCTCGACGTTGCTGAACCACAAGACGGTCTCGTTCCTTCGCCGCGCCCAACAATATCATCTGGGTCGCATTGCCGACTATGACGTACGCGAGGCCTTGATTCGCACGATCCAGGAAAACGATCGCTTGGCAGATGCTGAGGGAATCGATAGAGCCGTTCGCTCGATCTCTGGTTTTCCCTTCCTATTGCAACTCGTAGGCTACCGTGCCTGGGATCTCACAAGCGATTCGAAGGAGATCTCGTCACGCGACTTTGACCTGGGAATCAAAATCGCGCGCGACGAGATGGACAACCGAATCCTCGCGGCAACCTATCGGGAACTCACTGCAGAGGACAAGCGATTCCTCATCGCCATGCTCGATGACGAGGAAGAGTCCACCACCGCTGACCTTGTCGAGCGCCTTAGGCGTTCGCCGCAGCAGGTCTCCCGCTACCGACGCCGCATGATAGACGCCGGCATCATCGGGGAGCGAGGACGAGGGCTCGTCGCATTTGAATTGCCATTCTTCCGCGACTATCTCTCCGCTCAGTGCGTGAAATAGGCATCAATGAGGCAAAGGGACTGTCCCTTTGCCTCATTGTCTATAGGTAGCGGCCAGTAACGCTCTTGGGACAGGCAGCGATATCCGCCGGCGTGCCGGCGCAGACGATTTGCCCGCCGGCGTCGCCACCGCCCGGGCCCATGTCGATCACATAATCGGCGTTACGGATAAGGTCGAGATCGTGTTCGATCACGATAACCGTGGCGCCCTTGGAAACAAGGCCGTCGAACACACTCAGCAACACCTGAACATCGAGCGGATGTAGTCCGATCGTGGGCTCGTCGAATACGAACACGGCATCGTCCTGCACGCGGCCCATCTCGCTCGCGAGCTTAAGGCGTTGTGCCTCGCCGCCCGAGAGCGCAGGCGTGGGCTCACCGAGCGTGAGATAGCCCAAGCCTAGGTCATGCAAGGTCTGCAAGCGCGCCTGGACTTTCTTGAGTCCCACCGTGGCGTCGAGGGCCTCGTCCACACTCATGTCCATGAGCTGCGGCAACGTAAGCAAGCTCCCGTCCTTGCCCTCGCGATGGATATGCGAGGCGGCCTCGGCGTAGCGCGAACCACGGCATGCCGGGCAGATGATCTCGACGTCGGGCAAAAACTGCACGTCGAGCGATATCGAGCCCGTGCCGTCACACGTAGGGCAGCGCAAGGCGCCGGTGTTGTAGCTAAAGGCGCCCGCCTTGTAGCCGGCTGCCTTAGCCTCGGGCGTACGGGCGAAGGCGCGGCGCAGCTCGTCATGAATGTCGGCATAGGTCGCTACCGTCGAGCGTACGTTGGCGCCGATGGGCGTAGCGTCAATCAGATTTGCGCGGCCAATGCCCTCGGCATCGACCCAACGCACGTGCCCCGGCAAGCGCTCGCCAGCTGCCTGCGCCTTAAGTGCAGGAATGAGCGTCTCGAGCACGAGCGTCGTCTTACCCGAACCCGAAACGCCCGTTACCGCGACAAGGCGGCCGCGCGGGATATCAACCTCGAGCGGCTTGACGGTATGGATGGCATCGGTTGCCATGCGGATATGTCCCTGGTCGAACATTTCGTCGTCAGTCACCTGCGGACGCAAGCGCTTGAGCTCGGCGCGCAAAAACGGCGCGATACGGCTGCCCTGCGATTGCTCGACCTCGTCTACCGTACCAGCGGCGATTACACTGCCGCCGCCTGCTCCGGCAACGGGGCCCATCTCGACCAGATAGTCGGCTTCCGCCAGTACGCGCGTATCGTGGTCGACAACAACCACGGTGTTGCCGTCATCCACCAGATCGCGCATCACGCCCACCAAGCCGTCGACATTGGCGGGATGTAAGCCGATCGAAGGCTCGTCCAGCACATAGAGCACGCCCGTCGATCGGTTGCGCACCACGCGGGCGAGCTGAACGCGCTGGCGCTCACCCGTGGAGAGCGTGGCACCAGCGCGGTCGAGTGAAAGGTAATCGAGACCCAGGTCGACCAGACGACGGGCCACGCTCAAAAACGAATCGCAGATATCCGTCGCCATGGGCCGCATCTCGGGCGGCAAGGATGCGGGCACCCCGCGCACCCACTCAACCGCATCGCCAAGCGTCATGGCCGCGGCCTGCGCCAGATTGATACCGCACACCTGGGGCTGGCGCGCAGCCTCGGAGAGACGCGTGCCGCCGCAATCGCGGCATGCTCCCTCGCGCAAAAAGCGCGCAACGCGTTTGAGGCCCTTGTCGTCCTTAACCTTGGCGAGCGCATTCTCGACGGTATAGACGGCGTTGTAATAGGTGAAGTCGAGCGGCGTGGCACCCTCGCCGTTTTTGGGAACGTAGAGAATGTGCTTCTTAACCGCCGGGCCGTGGAACACGATGTCGCGTTCTTCAGGCGTGAGCTGGTTAAACGGCACATCGGTGCGCACGCCCATCTCGCCAGCCACTTGCTTCATCAGATCCCACATGAGCGTACCCCAGGGAAGCACCGCGCCCTCGTTGATAGTCTTTGACTCATCGGGCACCAGGCTCGCTTCGTCCACCTCGCGCATGACACCGGTGCCGCCGCAGGTGGGACAGGCACCGCCGCTGTTAAAGGCAAGGTCCTCGGCGCTCGGCGCGTAGAACTCGCGACCGCATGCAGGGCACGTGAGCGACAGGCCCGCAGCCACGTTAAGGCTCGGCTCCACGCGCGCCCCGCAGTGCGGACACACGTGATGGGCGCAACGGCTAAAGAGCAGGCGCAGGCTGTTGTTGAGCTCGGTCATGGTACCAAAGGTCGAGCGCACGCCCGGCACGCTGGGGCGCTGATGCAATGCGAGCGCCGCCGGTACGTGCAATACCTCATCCACCTGGGCGTGTTCGGCCTGCGTCAGGCGACGTCGAGTATAGGTGCTGAGCGCTTCCAAGTAGCGGCGCGAACCCTCGGCATAAAGAACCCCCAGTGCCAGCGAACTCTTGCCCGAACCCGATACGCCGGCAATACCCACCAGCTTTCCCAGCGGAATATCGATATCGATGTCTTTGAGGTTATGGACGCGCGCGCCGCGTACCTCGATAGCCTGCGGGCTCATCTTCTGTTCCGTCACCTTTATCACCCTACTCATGCCATAAAACTCGATCGCGAACGTACGCGCCCAGCATGGGCACGGTAAATCGGACGAGGCCGTATCCGGCAGCCTCGATGACACGCTCGCGAATCAGGCTTGCGCGATATTTGCTCGCCCAGCTCTGGGTGCGATCGCAGCGCTCAATGATATCCGCCATGCGAGTCGGTTTGCCCTCGTCAACCGCCATGGCCTCGATAAAAAGGCGCTGTGGACTGCGCAGCCCGTAATATAGAGGCGCGTCAACCGCTTCGTAGAACTCGGAGACGGCATCCGCATGGCCATCCTCGACATCGTGCCTTTCGATGACTTGCGAGCCACGCCGGACAGCAGAGCGCCACATGTAATAGCCCACCAGCTGAACCATATAGGGATGCCCCATGCTCTTGTGTGCCGCAAGATCCGCCGTCCCCGCGTCAACGTAAAGACCAGCGTTTTTGACCGTCTGGATATATGAATCGCGCACCTTGGGCAAAGAAATCGCCCCCAGCGTACGCTGCTGGGCACGCCGCAAAAACGTCACGCTCGGCTCTTCGAGCAGATCGTCAACCATACTGGGTAAGCCGGCAAACACCAGCGCAAGACCGCGCTGGTCGCTATCGGACAAGCCCGTGGCATCCTGGTCTCCGAGCACCTGCTGATAGAGAACGGCAAGGGCCGCCAGCTCCTCGATAGACGCCGATTGTGCCTCGTCAATCGCAAACAGCATGCCTTTGCCTGGATCGAGCTTCTTAAGGCGCTCGTTGACCAGCCCGCGCAGCGTTTCACCCTTTGCACGCGCCGCCTCGACCGACATGCGCCCGAATGATGGACTGAGTTCCATTGACGTCACAACGGGTTTATTCGAGCGAAGTGCATCGGCCAAGCGGTCGCATAAGCCAAGCGAAGCGGAATCGGAGACAACCGCCCATCCGCGCTCATTGGCTAGACGTTGCAGCTCCCGCAGGAGAACCGTCTTGCCGCAACCGCGGTTTCCCGTAATGAGTATGAGCCTGCCCGGCGCTCCGGCGCCGTTATCGAGCCCTTCCTCGAAATCTTCGATGACCGACTCGCGACCGATGAGTATCGGAGGCCGCTTGCCAGCCGTGGGCTTAAAGGGATTTGGATTCATGTCGGCCTCCTCGGATTGGCAAACCTTGGCAATAGTTATACCAACTTGTACCGAGTTATACCAATAGCATGTGACAAAGGAACTGTCCCTTTGTCACATGTGGCCGAAAAACTCGGCGTCTGCTGCTCGCCAGGGGCGAAAGGTGGCGGGATCGACCTTTACGTGCGCCGTGGCGGGGACGTCGTGCCACTTGACGGTGTAGCCGGCGCCATGAGAGCAGAAGACCGAGTCGGGCGTATTGGGCAGATCGGCCTCGGGCTTATAGGCGGCCGCCTCAATTACGCGCTCAGCATCATGACAGGGCGCGTGGCCGGCAAACTCCAGGTACAGATGCCCGCGGCCACTCGTATAGGCAGCCACCTCCAGCGCGTAATCCTGCACTTCGGATGCCGGCACGCGGCCCATGAGCTTGGCGCGGTCTCCCGCCATCGTCGGCGGCTCGTACTCGGCACCCATACGCGTAGCATCCGAAAGCGCCCGGCCCACACACTCCCCCGGCACCTCGAGCTCAAAGTGGTACCACGGCTCCAACAGCACCGCCGCGCCCGCCTCACGCGCCTGCATGAACCCCTGGCGAATCGCGCGGTACGTGGCCTGGCGAAAATCGCCGCCCTCGGTGTGTTTGGCATGCGCACGGCCGCCCGTGAGCGTAATGCGCACATCGGTGACGGGCGAGCCAGTCAGCACGCCCAGGTGATCGCGCTCCATGGCGTTGGTGAGCGCCAGACGCTGCCAGTTCAAGTCGAGCTCGTCAGTCGAGGTCACGGTGCCAAATTGCACGCCCGAGCCCGCCGGTAACGGCTCCAAACGCAGATGTACCTCGGCATAGTGGCGCAGCGGCTCAAAGTGGCCCACGCCCTCGACCGGCTGCGAAATAGTCTCCTTATAGAGAATGCCGCCGGGCTCAAACGCAATCGAAAGGCCAAAACGATCTGCCAACACCCGCTGCACGACCTCGAGTTGCACGGCGCCCATCAGCTGCAGGTGAATCTGCTCCAGATGAGTATTCCAGCTTACGCCGAGCATAGGATCTTCGTCCGCTAACTCTGTCAGTGCTTTGAACACCGCGTGGACATCGTGTTCGCCCGGAAGCACCGTATAGGTGAGAACCGGCGCAATGACAGGCGCATCGCCCGCGGGCTCCGCACCCAGGGCGTCCCCTGGGCGAACGTGCGCAAGACCCGTCACGGCACAAATACCGCCAGCGGCAACTTCTTGGGCAAGCTCATACTTCTCGCCGTTATAGATGCGCACCTGATCGACCTTCTGCTCCCATGCCTCGGCACCGGAACGTCCGCTAATCATCTGCTTGGCATGCAGCATGCCGCCCGTCACCTTGACCCAGGCAAGACGCTCGCCACGCTCTCCACGACTCACGCGGTAGACACGCGCGGCGAACTCCTGGGGCCATGTTCGCTCGCGCATCAGAGCACATATGCCGTCGAGCAGCTCTGCCACACCCTGGTCCTTGAGCGCCGATCCCGCAAAGCAGGGAAACAATTTGCGCTCGGCAACCATGCGTGACAGCATTGCGACAGAAAGCTCACCCGCCTCAAGAAACTCCTCGAGCGCCGCCTCGTCCAACGCAGCAGCGTCCTCCTGAACGGAGCCGCCCGCCAGCAGTTCGCTGGCATCCAGGCAGCCCTCGGAAAGACGTTGCCCAAGTTGTGCCAGCAAAACATCGCGGCCGGGATTCTCCAAATCGATTTTGTTGATATAGATGAACGTCGGGATGTCATAGCGTGCAAGCAGGCGCCACAGGGTTTCGGTGTGCCCCTGCACGCCGTCGTTGGCGCCCACAACCAAAATCGCGTAGTCCAGCGCGCGCAATGTGCGCTCCGCCTCGGCCGAAAAATCGACATGCCCCGGTGCATCCACGAGCATGACGTGGGTATCGCCATGGTCGAGTACGGCCTGCGACGAGAAAATCGTGATGCCACGCTCGCGCTCGATCGCGTCAGTGTCCAGATGCGAATCACCATCGTCCACGCGGCCGCGCTTGCGAATGCGACCCGCGTTGAACAGCATGGCCTCGGCCAGCGTGGTCTTGCCGGCATCGACATGCGCCACAATTCCAACGACCGCTTGCTTCGACATGGCTCTCCTCTTATTGCAAGCCCATCGCACGCGGCAACGGGCATCCTCGTTCCACACTGGATGATACAATTTACGGGCCGGCGGGCGAAGCGGGCCCTATCCCCCGACCGAGCTCATCGCCCCGCGTTGCCGCGCGGCGATTTTCGTAGGTTCGCGCCTTGCGAAAGCCGGCTCGCAAAACAGCGCAGCGAACGAAAATGACCCCACCCGGGGCCATTTTCGTTCGTGCAAATTGTTGATACGCGTCCCCGCTCTTATGTCTCGCGCAGCCAGTCAAACGCAACACGCGGCGTGCCGTCTGACACATACACGACGCCGGCGCGCTCAAACCCCGCCTTGATGCTCGCTCCCTGCATGGGCAGGTTGTCCTGATGCGTGTCGATGCGCAGGTGATCGGCGCGCTCCTTGGCAAAGGCAAACATCGCGGCCGCGATACCGTGCACGGTGCCGTCGGATGCTACACGATGCAGCACGGCGTACGGAGTGTCGCTACGCCATTGACCGTCCTCAATTACGTCATAGCACTCGTCCGGGCCCGGTAAAAAGGCGAACGTCGCCACCACGCGGCCGTCCACTTCGCACACATAGCTGCCACCGGCGGCGATGTCGGCAGCCAGCTGCTCGGCCGAAGGCGTGCCCTCGGGCCACTGCGTGGCGTTGCCATGCGCGCGCATAAAGGCGCGGGCCGCGTCATAGACAGCCATGACGGCGGGAATGTCGGTATCGAGGGTTTTTCTGATCATCACGCGGCGACCTCACGTTTATTGGTATCACTTTGATTGAGCAATGATACCAACGTTTGGAGAGGGGCGCGAAGCAGATGGGGAGCAAAAAGCGAGCCGCCTGGTCAAAAGCCAAAAGCGAGTTTTTGGGCGCTGCCACGGGCGGCGATATGAGCGACCTGTTTGCACGCGAAGACGAGCGCCGCGACGCACTAGACGCCGAGCGCGATGAAGCCTGGCGCTACAAGTCGTGCGAGCGCAAAAACCGTTACGACACGCGCGCCGAGGCCGAGGCAGTCATGGCCGACTGCGAAAACCGCGGACGGCGCGGTTTGGCCTGCTACAAATGCGAATACTGCGGCGGATGGCATCTAACGTCGCACCCCTGGAAATAGGCCACGCATCGGCACGGCGCTGGCGGAGTGCCAGCCATCGCACGCAAGCTACGGGCGCGGCGGCACCAAAACATCGTAGCGGACGGCCTTGCCCGCAAGCTGATAGCTCGGCTTAACGCCGGCAAGCAGTGGTCCCTTCGCCGGCCGTTTGATAACGACCTTGCGCGGGAGCACCGCAAGCGCGGCTTCGACCAGCGTCTTCTCATCGGCACACGGCTGTTCCAGATGGTGCAAGAGTTGGAACTTCTTTTTAACCGCCGCGCTCTTGGTGCGCCCGGGAAACATGGGATCCAGATACACCACGTCGGGAGCAGCAAGCTCGCCCTGACCGATCAGCTCAGCTACATGGCGAAGGCCGGCAATACTGTCCTCGCTCGCATGTAAACGCATGCGTGACACGGCAGCCGCAAGCGCCGGATCATCTGCCGCACGATCCAAGGCATCCTTGAGGAGCGCCGCGATCACGCAATCCTGCTCATACAGATCGACGGTAAAGCCCGCGGCCGCCAGCAGCAGTGAGTCCTCGCCAAAGCCTGCCGTGGCGTCAATCGCCCATGGGCGCTCGATGCCTTTTGTGCGCGCAGCCTTTACCAACAGCTCTTGCTGCAGACGGCCCTGCTTGAGCCGCGGAAGCATGCGGGTAAAATCGGCACGCAGCTCCATCGTGCCGTCGGTGAGCGTGAGGCCCTCGGGTGTCCTGGTTAACTCGAGTCCTGCCGCCCGAGCAACAGAAAAGGGATCAACGACGCCCATGAGCACTCCTTAACAAGCAAAACGAATGCGCGAGCGCCGTTCATGACGATGCCCAACCATCCGCTATTGTCCCACATGCGACATGGTCCACAGCATCCCAACGCAAAGCACCGCCATCAATCCCGTGCACACGGCAGCGATCACGGAATCACTCATGCGCCTCCCCAACGACCGCGGCTCACGCACTTGACCTGTTCCGTACATCATGGCTCCTCCTTGAGACCAGCTCTTACCATGGCCCCATCATCGCAGCGCCGCACATGAACTGCCATCGATTTGCCTTACAGCTGGCTTTCCTTTTTGAAAGATTGCCCTGCACAGACGAGAAGCGCTTTCTGACACACACGCCGTCACGTTGAACTACAATGTGCTTCACGTTATGTGCAGCATATGGGACGCGCCAGACTGGCAGCGCCCGCATCGAAAGGACTACCTATGAGCGCCGCGCGCAAGACACTCAAAATCCTTGCCCTCATCTATTTTGTTCTGGGCATCGCCAGCCTCGTCATCGGAATCGCCGGCATCGCGACCGGCAAATTTGAATCCGTCTACGGATCGAACGCCATGCTCGCTGCTGTCGTTGTGATTATTAAAGGCCTTGTCGACTTTGCGGCAGGCGTCGCCGGTATCAAGGGCGCCAACAAGCCCTCGCAGGTAGACGGCGCATTTAAGCTCGGTATCGTTGCCGCGGCAGCTACGCTCCTCCAAGCCGTGCTCACGCTTCCCGCGCTCGGCGGCAGCTCCGTCAATATCGTCGCCTTTGTCATCGTGGTGTACGACCTGTTCTTTGTTCAGCAGGCGCACGCCGTTAAGACCGAGAACAAGGACCGCCTGTAAGCACTCGCTTCTCATAACCTCTGCAGCCAAGCAACTAAAAAGGGCCGATCGCGCATCTCCGCGGTCGGCCCTTTACGTTTGGCCAGATAAAACCTGCCAAAATAAACCTGTCCCTTTTTGGCAAGTTGTTAGCTGTGACGGTACTCGGCGATGATGAAGTCGATGTCGGTCTGGAGCGTGTCCAGGTTTGCCAGACGCTCTTTGTCGGCAGGGCGCGTGCGGTAGTAGTACGGCGTCATCTGGAACACCGCCTCGATGTCGGCCTGGGTCTTAAGCGTAATATTCGCAGACACCCGCTGCGTTCCGACCAACTCGAGCTCGGTGGTCTTCGGCAGCTTCTCATCGTTAAGGTACGGCGTGTCGTAGAGCACCTCCTTGAGCCCAAAGAGATGACGGGCACCTGGCACCACGGTGTAGAGCGAGCCCTCGGGCGCCAGCACGCGGGCAAACTCGCGCTCGTTAAAGGGAGCAAAGAGTTCAGTCACCATATCGAAGGCGCCATCGGCCACGGGGATATCCTTCATGTTGGCCACAAAATAGGTCGCATCGCCGCGTTTGGCGGCCAGGCGCACCATCTCTTTGCCCAAGTCGAACCCGTAAGCGTCCACGCCCGGCACCGCGCCCATGGCGCTGGTGTAGTAGCCCTCGCCGCAGCAAATATCGAGCAGCGTCATGGGGCCGTTCGTAGACGCGGCACGCCCAGACACCCGCTCGCGCACCAACTCAACCATCGCATCGCGCAACGGCGCATAGTAACCACGGTTCAGAAAGTCACGACGGCTGCGCGCCTGAGACTTGGGATCGCCCATGGAGTCGCCGCTCTTGGACGAACGCAGCAGATACAGATAGCCCTCGCGAGCACGGTCAAACCGGTGTCCGCCCGCACATGCAGCACCGCGCTCGTCATCCACCAACGGCTCATGGCAAACGGGACACAACAACATGGCAACTCCTTAGCGCGGACAACACAACGCCCACCATTGTCGCACGCCTTCCCCACCTAGTCATTGGGGACGTTCTTGAAGGACTAGTCGTTTAAGAACGTCCCCAATGACTAGTCGATTAGGAGTATCATCATCTGCGCAAATAAGCGCGAAAGAGCATATTAGAGATTGAGAACGTATGGCTGACACCGTATCTAAGCACATCGATATGACCACCGGCTCGCTGTGGCGCAATATTCCCCTGTTCGCCTTCCCCGTGGCCGCCACGAGCATCTTGGAGCAGCTGTCGAACCTCATCGCCACGGTCATCATCGGTAACTTCTCGGGCGACCAGGGAACCCTCGCCATGGCGGCAGTCGGCTCCAATGTTCCGCTTACCAGTCTTATGCTCAACCTGTTTATTGGCATGTCGCTTGGCTCCAACGTGGTCATCGCCAACGCCATCGGCCGCAACGATCAGAACATGGTCAAACGCGCCGTCCATACCTCGATTTTAATGGCGCTCGTGGGCTTTGTCGTCATCGCCCTGGGCGAGATCTTTGCCGAGCCCATGCTCACCGCGCTCAACGTTCCCGCCGAAACCATGCCGCTCGCTTCGCTCTATCTACGCGTCTTTTTGCTCAGCATGCCCTCGATCTTGCTTTACAACTTTGAGGCCGCGATCTTCCGCTCCGTCGGCATCACCCGCATGCCGCTGCAGGCGCTTGCCGTGTCCACCGTCCTCAACATTGGTCTGGACCTCATCTTTGTCCCCGTGCTCCACTGGGGCGTCGTGGGCGTCGCCATCGCCACCGCCATCGCCTACACCGCCAGCGCCACCACGCTCTTTATCCGCCTGCTCAAGACTGAATCCGTCGTCCGCGTCACCCCGCGCGACCTGGCTATCGACCCCGTCGCCCTCAAGCGCATCGTCAAGATCGGACTGCCCGCCGGCATCCAAAGCGCCGTCTTTGCCGTCGCCAATATCATCATCCAGTCCGCCATCAACAGCCTGGGCACCGAGGTCATGGCGGCATCGAGCGCCGCCATGAGCTTGGAGTACGTGTGCTACAACCTGCTCAACAGCTTTAGCCAGGCTTGCACCACCTTTGTGGGACAAAACCACGGTGCCCGCCAGATCGACCGCTGTACCAAAACGCTCAAGGTCTGCCTGGTCGAAGGCGGCATCGTTGCACTCACCACGATCATCGTTATTGTCGGCCTGGGGCGCGAGATTTTGTCGCTGTTCAACAGCGATCCCAATATCGTCTCGATCGGCTATATCCGCGTGTGTTCGATCTTCCCGGCGTACGCCTTTAGCATGTTCTACGAAAACATGTCCGGCTACCTGCGCGGCTTTGGTATCTCGCTCACGCCCGCCCTCATCACCATGATCTGCGTCTGCGGCATCCGCTTCTATTGGGTGTTCTGCGTGTTCCCGCACTTCCGCACCTTTGCGAACATCATGATGGTCTACCCCATCAGCCTGGGCACCACGGCGTTCTTTATGGTCGTGGCGGTGCTACTCTGCCACCCGGCACGCACCTATCGTGTCACCCAAGCCAAAGCGACAGCCCGCTAAACACCACACTCAACGTCACGCCAGTCATTAATTGACAATATGCGAGCTCATATAGTCGATAAAACGCCTCGTGGCGATGGGCATGGTATCCCAGCTGCGCCAGGCCGCCACCACGTCACGCGAGGAAGCGTGCACGATGGGCCGCACACGAATTTCGGCTCGCATGCCCTCCACAGTACGACGGTAGAGCATACTCACGCCTAAGCCCTCCTCCACCATCGCCATGATGGTGTAGTCGTCGGTCACCTCACTCGTCACGTGCGGTGACAGGCCATGCGCCGCGAATGCATCGAGCACCAGGCTCTGCTCGCCCTCATCCAGCAGCACAAACGGCTCGGACGCCAAATCGGCGAGCGTCACCTTTTCCTTTGCCGCCAGCGGATGCCCGACAGGCAACAGCGCCACCAACTCGTCGTGATAGACCACGCGCTTCTCGAGCCCTGCGGTAAAACCGCGTGCCGTAAAGCAAAAGTCAACCACGCCATCGTGCACCCACTGGGCGTTGCGCGTGTAATCGCCCTGCTTGAGGGTAAAGTGCACGCCCGGATGCAGGGCCCCAAAGTCGCGGATCACGCGCGGCAACACGGTGCGACTCACGTTGGTAAACGTCGCGATACGAATATCAGTCGAGGAGAGTCCCAGCAACTCCTGACGCTTGTCCTCAAGCTCGGCCTCGGCAGTTACGATTTGGCGCAGATATGGCAGGTACTGCTTGCCGTCGCGCGTAAGCGAGACACCTTGCTTGCCGCGCTCGATAAGCGTGGTACCCAGCTCGCGCTCAAGCGCCTTGACGGCCTGGCTCACAGCGCTTTGTGTGTAGCCCAGCTCGTCAGCCGCGCGTTTCAGGCTGCCGCAATCGACCACCATACACACAATCTGATACCGCGATGCCATCGTGCCTCCACATCAATGCAGCCGTAAAACGTTTTACCAGCGCTTTTCACACTCACTTTAGTATTTCTTAATTATACTGAAGATACATTCGCTTTACTACATTCACATCTGGGAGCAGAATCCTTTGTACGAAACCGTTCTGTAACAAAAGGAGTCCCATGGATCGCAAAAAAGCAATCGCGCTCTCATTTTCCGTTCCCGTCGCATGGGGCTTTTCGTACCCCCTCATGAAGATCGGCATGGACAGCATGAACGCCACGAGCATCGTCGCACTACGCTGCATCATCGCCTTTGTGGCCTGCCTGCTGCTCTTCCACAAGCACGCGTTGCGCATCAACCGCGACCTTATGGTTCGCGCCGCCATCATCGGCGCCATCATGGCAACCGAACTCACCTGCATGTGCCTGGGCTCCAGCCTCACTTCTGCCTCCACCGCCGGCTTTTTGCAGAGCCTGACGGTCGTGATCGTGCCGTTTGCCAACGCCGCCCTGCTGCGTCGTGCCCCCGAGCGCAAAGTGCTCACCGGCACCGCCATCGTCACCTGCGGTATGTTGCTGCTCTCGGGCGCCGACTTCACCAGCCTGAATCCGGGCGCGATTATCATGCTACTCTCGGCCTTTATCTATGCCGGCCACATCATTGTGGCGAAGCGCTTTGTCGAAGATGTCGACCCGCTGGCTCTGGGCGTTTGGCAGCTGGGCTTTGGCGGCTTGTTCTCGGGCATCGCCGCATTCGCCTTTGGCGGCTTTACACTTCCCAGCACGCCTAACGAGATCGTCGTTATCGTTGCGCTCGCACTCATTTGCTCTGCCTATGGCTTTATCACCCAAACGCTCGTGCAGCCCCACGTGCCTGCCGAGACCACCGGCTTCGCCTTCTCGCTCGAGCCAGTCTGCTCTGCCGTCTTCTCGTTCTTCCTGGTCGGCGAGGTCCTGAGTCCCATCGCCTTCTTTGGCGCTGCCCTCATCCTCACCGGCGTCATGGCGGCAACCGTGCAGCTCCCGCGACTTCATGCGCATGCTCACGACCATACCCGCATGGCAGGAACGCCCGAGCGAGCCTCGTAAGCGCCTCGCCTTTTGTACCCCGACGCAAAGGTCTACGGACGCCTTTACAATAGATGCCAACAGAGCATCTGACGTAAAGGAGCCCCATGGACACCGCGACCCGCGACCGCAACATAGCGACTTGGTTAGGCGATGCGCCGCAGCCGGTACGTGACACTACGAACCAGCTGCTCGAGCGCATCGCCCTTTTGCGTACCGAGCAAATCATCTACCCGGCACAAGACGACATCCTCAATGCCCTCGCCTACACGCCGGCCGACCAGGTCAAGGTTGTCATCTTGGGTCAAGACCCCTATCACGGACCCAACCAGGCAATGGGACTGTCGTTCTCGGTCCCCGCGACGCAAACCAAGCTGCCGCCGAGCCTACGCAACATTTACAAGGAACTCAAAGCCGATCTGGGTTGTCCCATTCCCGCCACGGGAGACCTAACCCCATGGGCACAACAGGGCGTCCTGCTCCTCAACACTACGCTCACCGTGCGCGAACATGCCGCCAACTCGCACGCCAAACTGGGCTGGAGCACCCTGACCGACTACGTTATCGAACGCTGCTGCCAGCTGCCCCAGCCGGTCGTCTTTTTGACATGGGGCCGCTTTGCCCAGCAGATGGTCGAAGGCAAGCTCGTCGCAACTGGTGCGGGCAAGGCAACCGGCAAGTTCTGCCTGGCATCTACGCACCCCTCGCCGCTTTCGGCCAACCGTGCCACGGCAGAACTCCCCGCCTTTATGGGGTCGCGTCCCTTCTCCGCTGCCAATCGGCTACTCGAACAGCACGGCTCGACCCCCGTCAACTGGACTTGCCTCGGCTAAAAATCGATATACCAAAAACGCGCCCGACGGCAATCTTGCCATCGGGCGCGTTTTGCTACTCGGGCCAGATAAACTGGGTGCGGCCGGCCTCGCCACCGTCAATGAGCAGGCTCTGTCCGGTCATAAACCGGTTGGTCACGCCCACAAAGTAGATCCACTCGGCGATCTCTTGGGCGGTGGCCCAACGTTTAAGCGGCGTGAGCTCCATAATCTGATTCCACAGGTGCTCGTCTTCCATCACGCAACGGTTGAGCGGCGTGATAACGCCGCCCGGGTCCACACTGTTGGCGATGGCCTGCGATGCCAGGCGGTTTGCAAGGTTCTTGGTGTAGGCGATAACGCCGCCCTTGCTGGCGGCATAGGCGGGAAACTCCGACCCCGTATGCCCACTCGCCGACCCCACATTGACCACGGATTTGATAGCGGGCGCCGGCTTGGCGACAAGCCCCTCCCCCACAAAAGCGTAGCGCTCGGTCACGTTGATGGTGCCACACAGGTTGGCGGCGATATCGTCGGCCGAATCCTGCGTACCGGCAACGTTCACGATCACTTGGGGTTCAAGGTCGCCTGGAAACGAGGCCGGCTCGCGGACATCAACAATCAGATGGCGGTAGCGCTCGTGTTCGATCGACGCCGGCAGCAGATCAAAGCCCACGACCTCGTGGCCCTCGTCCAAAAAGCGCTGCACGCATGCGGCTCCGATACCGCCCGAAGCACCCGTGATCAAAACCCGCATACTTGCTCCTTAGGCGGTTGCGTGGCGCTCGAGGTACTCGGAGCCCACATTCTCGCGCTCCCAGCCGCGCACGACCTTGTAGCCCACGGGGCTCAGGAAGACCTCGCACAGCAGCTCGGCAACAGCGCCCGTCAGCGAGCACATGAGGACCTGCACCCAGGTCCAGCCGAAGAACGTGTGGCTCACCACAATGGCAAAGACCAGATTGTCGATAAACTGGCCAACACCCGTGGACACATAGGAGCGGAAGGCAAAGCTCGCAAAGTTATTCTTTTTGAGCATGCGGCCGAGCGACTGGTTGAGCGTGGAGTTAACCACGGCAGAAACGAGCATTGCCAGCGAAGAGCCCAGCACCACGTACCAGGTGCCACCGATGGTGGCGTTAAGGGCAGTGTTGACCTCGATCATACCCGTGTCGTAGTAAGCGCCCCACATGCCGGGCGTGAGCGAGCATGCCCAAAAGCACAGGCTCACGGCCAGGTTGACCAGCAGCGCGAGGATAGAGATTTTGATGGATGCCTTGGCGCCAAAGCGCTTGCAAATCATGTCCTGGCACAAAAACGAAACCCAGCTCACCACAAAGCCACAGTCGAGCGCCAGATACGGTAGGCTGATGAGTTCTTTGTTGGCCAGCAGGTTCATCATGATGACGCTCACGAAAAACAGCGAAACCGTTGCCGCGGGAATGCTCCGCAACAGGACCTTGTAGTCCTCCATGACCTTCTTGATCATTATGTACTCCTTTGGTTTTAGGTTTAACGAGCAGGATATCGGACCCGAACTGCTCGGACGCCCCGGTCTTGAGACGACGGTGGGTATGATAGCCGCTCACACGGCATCAGGCAAGCGAACGACGCGGCAGCCCCGCAGGGCCACCGCGCCGATGCGTTAAAAGGCCACGTTGCCAAACTCCGACAGGATAAGGTCGGGGTTGTGGTCAGTTGCCCAATCCATGTTCCACGGGCTCGTGAACAGCAGCAGCTTGCCGCCGCGCATGTCCTCGACGCGCAGGGTGTCGCGCGTGAGCGAAAGAGCCGGGATATCGATGGTGTCGGGGTCGTTCTGGATCCAGCGGATGTCCGTATAGGGCAGCGGCTGGCGACGAACCTCGACACGGTACTCGGCCTTGAGGCGGCGCTCGAGCACCTCAAACTGCAGCACGCCGACCACGCCCACGATGACGCTCTCCATGCCGGCGCCAAGCTCGCGGAAGATCTGGATGGCACCCTCCTGGGCAAGCTCCTCCATACCCTTGACGAACTGCTTGCGCTTGAGCGTGTCGACCTGCGTAATGCGGGCGAACATCTCGGGGGCAAACGTCGGGATCTGCGGATACTGCACGTGGCGCTTGCCGGAGCACACGGTGTCGCCGATGCTAAAGATACCCGGATCGAACAGGCCCACGATATCGCCCGCGTACGCCTCGTCCACGATGGCGCGGTCATCGGCCATCATCGACGTGCCCGTGGCAAGCTTGAGTTTGCGGTTGCCCTGCACGTGGAAGGCATCCATGCCGCGCTCGAACTTGCCCGAGCAAATGCGCACAAAGGCGATGCGGTCGCGGTGGTTCTTGTCCATGTTGGCCTGGATCTTAAACACAAAGCCACTAAAGTCGTCGCGGCAGGGATCGACCGGTTCGCTGGTGAGCGTATCGGTATAGGCGCGCGGCGTCGGGGCCAGGCGCAGGAACTCCTTGAGGAAGGGCTCCACGCCAAAGTTGGTGAGCGCCGAGCCAAAGAACGCCGGGCTCAGCTTGCCGCAGGCCACGGCATCCAAGTCGAGCTCGTCGCCGGCGCCATCGAGCAGCTCGATATCGTCCACCAGGTTCTTATGGTTCTCTTCGCCGATGAGCTCATCCATGGAAGGATCGCCCAACTCGGCCTCAACCTCGGCGACCTTCTTGGTGGCGTTGGCGTGACCGTCGCCCTCAAAGGCAATGACGTGACGGGTCTGACGATCGAACACGCCGCGGAAGTTGCGGCCGCTGCCGATTGGCCAGTTCATGGGATAGGTGTTGATGCCCAGAACATTCTCGATCTCTTCCATGAGCTCAAACGGATCGCGAGCCTCGTGGTCGAGCTTGTTCACAAAGGTGAAGATGGGAATGTGGCGCAGCGTACAGACCTTAAAGAGCTTTTTGGTCTGGGCCTCGACGCCCTTGGCGCCGTCGATGACCATGACCGCGGCGTCGGCGGCCATAAGGGTACGGTAGGTATCCTCCGAGAAGTCCTGGTGGCCGGGGGTATCGAGGATGTTGACGCAGGCGCCGTTGTAGGTAAACTGCAGCACCGAGGAGGTAACGGAAATACCGCGCTCCTTCTCGATGTCCATCCAGTCCGAGACGGCATGCTTGGCCGAGCTCTTGCCCTTGACCGAGCCGGCGGTCTGGATACTGCCGGTATAGAGCAGCAGCTTCTCGGTAAGCGTGGTCTTACCGGCGTCCGGGTGGCTGATGATCGCGAATGTGCGGCGCGACGAGATTTCATCCGACAGGCTTGCCATGCGGATCCTTTCTTGCATTGAGTGCATTACGTCGATGTAACCGTACTATTGTAGCCGCGAAATCTCGCTCTAGGGCGCCTATCAGGACAAATTCATCAGTTGGGGCCTGGGTAGCCGGCCCAATCAGCATTTGCCTCTTGCATAACTGTGCATAGTGTATATATACTGTGCTTACCGGTTATATACACGTGTAGCCCAACAGCTAAGGAGCCGCTGTGGACATTATCCTATCCAATTCGAGCGACAAGCCCATCTACGAGCAGATATCCTCGCAGGTCAAAGCTCAAATCCTTTCGGGCACGCTCGCCGCGGGAGCCAAACTCCCCAGCATCCGCGCACTCGCGAGCGACCTAGGCGTGAGCGTCATCACCACCAAGCGCGCCTACGCCGATCTGGAGCAGCTCGGGTTTATCTGTACCGTGCAGGGCAAGGGCTGCTTTGTTGCCGACGGCAACCAAGAACTCTTGCGTGAAAACCAGCTCTGCCATATCGAAGAGCTGCTTACGCAGGCGGCAGAACAAGCCGAAGCCCTGGGCGTCACGCGCGACAAACTGCACGAGATGCTCGACCTGGTAGCCCCCGAAACCATGCAGTAGCCATCTGCAAGAAAGGCTATACCATGCAAAACTTGCTTGAACTCAAAGGCATCTCACGCACTGTAAGCGACCGCTTTTCACTGCGCGACGTCACGCTTGCCGTGGAGCCTGGCCAGATCGTCGGCTTTGTTGGTGCCAACGGTGCTGGCAAAACAACGACGATTCGAGCCGCGCTCGGGCTTATAAAGCTCGATGCCGGCGAGGTGCGCCTGTTTGGGCAGCGCTGTGGCGCCGACGCGCCCGATGAGACACAGCGTTGTCTACGTGCCCGTGTCGGCCTCGTGCTGGACACGTGCCCCTTCCCTTCAACGCTCAAGGTGGGCCAGATCGAGGCACTCGTAGGCCCGGCGTACCCCACGTGGGACCGCAAAACGTTCGCCGGATTCATCGACCGATTTGGCCTCGATCCCAAGACAAAGGTCAAGGACCTCTCCCGCGGCATGGGCATGAAACTGCAGCTTGCCTGTGCACTCAGCCATAATGCCAAGCTACTCCTTTTGGACGAAGCCACCGCGGGCCTCGATCCCATGGCGCGCGAGGAACTGCTCGATGAGCTGCTTGCTTTTGTCGCCGACGGTCAGCACAGCGTGCTGCTCTCGAGCCACATTACGTCCGACCTCGATCGCGCCGCCGACCGCGTCATCTGCATCGATAACGGCTCGATTGTGTTTGACCTGCCGCGCGAGGACATTACCGACCGCGCCGGCATCGCCCACTGCACCCAAGCGCAGGCCGCCGAGCTTATGGCTTGCGTCGAAGGTGCCCATGCCGCCCGCCACGCCTATAGCGTGGACGTGCTCGTGCCCAACCGTCGCGAAACGCTCGAGGCCTTTCCCGAGATTCCCTGCGATCGGGCAACCATTGACGACTATCTTCGCCTCACGCTGAAAGGGGCTTCAAAATGAAACGCGCCTTTATGTCCGAGCTCGCCATCGCTCGCACGCTCATCCCGAGCATTGCGGGCGTCGGCCTGTTCATCTTCGTCGTGCTAACCCTTGCCAACGCATCGGACGGCGATTCCGGTATGAGCGCCGGCGCCTGCGCGGTCAGCGCCATGTCGCCCATCATGGTCATGAGCTCGCTGGCCGGCTTCGACAATCAAAACGGATGGGAGCGTTATCGGGCAACGCTGCCTCTCACGCGCAAAGACATAATTTGCGTACGCTACCTGTACATCGTTGTCTTCTCGGCCATCATGGCCTGCGGCGCCGTGCTTTTGAACATCATCGCCCTTCCGTTCTTCAACAGCGCGGGCATGGCCTCGACAGGACAAACCATCTTTGAGATCGCAATTGCCTCGGCAGCATCGATGCTCATCTCCCTCATGATGGTGTTCTTGGCACAGCCGCTGTTCTTCCGATTTGGACACATGGAGGCACTGCGCCTATCCGTTGGCCTGTTTGCCCTACTCGGATGCCTTACCATGGCAGCGCTGAGCTCCTCCAACCCCATCAGCAACTGGCTTATGTCGATTGCCGGGGCGAATCCCGATCCTGCCGTCCTTGGCTGTCTGTGTGCAGGAATTGCCGTACTGGCGCTCGCACTATGTGCAATCAGCTGCGCTGTCAGCACCAAGGTTTATCGAGTACGCGATCTGTAATCGACAGCTAAAAAAGCTTAGGTGGTACCCCGCTTATTTTTTCAATGAAACAAGGCGGCATAGCGTCACCACCGCCCCTCACAGCAGGCCGTCTAGTTCTTGGCAACCAAAAAGACACCGTCAGCATATCGAAGGTGAATACTTTTCCGAGAAGTGAACGAGTAAAAACAGTACCCTGTAGCATCGACATTTTTAAGGACTCAATTCCTGCGGTTTTTGTCTAAGAATCCTGCAGTTTTGTTCGAAAAAGTGTGCATGTTCCAGGGGTCCAGATTTACTCGTTCACTTCGCGGAAAACCATTCACCTTCGATTCGAGCCTTAACCAAATGCCCTCTCGAACTATGGCCCCTGTCTCACCACAGCGATATCAAAGCTTCATGGCGGGACGGTATCATCGGACGAGCGCCGTAAATCTGGCGCGGTTGTTCTTTGGGGAGGCATTTCACCCGTGTCGTGGGTCGTCGCAGCATTTGCGTCAGCATTCTTTGCCGGCATCACATCCATCTTGGCCAAATGCGGCATCAAGCAGACCGACTCCGATGTCGCGACGGCCATTCGCACCTGCGTGGTGCTCGTTTTCGCCTGGGCAATGGCGGGCATTTCTGGATCCATTGGAACCATTGGCAGCATCGAACCCAGATCCTGGCTCTTTCTCGTCCTCTCGGGACTCGCTACCGGCGCTTCGTGGATCTGTTACTTTAAGGCGTTGAGCATCGGAGACGTCAATAAGGTCGTACCGGTCGACAAGATGAGCACCGTGCTCGCCGCGCTGATCGCCATCGTGCTTTTTGGCGAGACGAGCAACCTTGCGGTTAAGCTCGTGGGAACCGCCGTCATTACCCTCGGCACTTTTTTAATGACCGAGAAGCAGCAATCCGCCGGACCCGAACAGCAGCAAGACCGGACCTGGCTCGCTTACGCCCTCGGCGCCGCCATGTTCGCAGCACTCACCTCCGTCCTCGCCAAGATCGGCATCGAAGGCGTCGAGTCAAACCTGGCCACGGCAATCCGCACCTGCGTGGTACTGGTTATGGCATGGGCAATCGTGGCAGCTAAAGGCAAGATGGGCCAAGCCGTGCACGTAGACCGCTACGAGCTCGTATTTCTCGCGGCATCGGGCATCGCGACCGGAGCATCGTGGCTGCTCTATTACTATGCCATCGCCGCAGGCCAGGTGAGCGTCGTGGTGCAGATCGACAAACTATCGATTGTCGTATCGGTACTATTTGCGCGCTTGGCATTCAACGAAAAGGTCTCGCGGCGCAGCGCCATCGGTCTCGCCCTCATCGTACTGGGCACTGCGGCGCTCGCGGTTTGGAAGTAGCACGGCCAGCAGCCGCTACATCCTCACACCTGGCTTGGGATGCCTGTACTGACCGTGGGATGCCGTGCGCTTACCGTGCGAGATGGCAAATTTGGGACAACAGTGCAGGCAACGAAGGCAGGCTGCGCACTCCGGCTTTGTCCAGACGGGAAGGCCGTCGCGCATCTCAATCGCCGCCATGGGGCAGCGCTTGGCACACAGGCCGCAGCCGATGCAGCGATCGGCATCGACGGCAAACTTGCTCGTCTGTTGCATGCGCGGCAGCCCAATTGCGTGATACGCGCACGATGCAAACAGAGGCACGCGATGGCGCATCATGTTACCCGTGCGGCGTGCCCGCACCGCCTCGATCACGGCATCAATCTGCGCCTCGGCAGCTCTATTGATACCCTCAACCTTTTGAGGGTCAGACAGGTCGAAAACAGGCGTCCAGGTATCGGGCATCTTGACGCTCATCGCCGCATCCAACTCGAGCCCACGCTCGTGCAGCAGGTCGCGGGCAAACTTGGCAGATTGGCCGGTCGTCGAACCGTACGTCGAAACATAGAACGTATAGGGGCGCTCGCCGCCCTTTGCACCGGCAGCAATCGACAGGTCGGCAGTCTTCAAAAACTCGATCATCGGTGTCGGCAGACCCCAGGCATACACCGGAGCAACAAATCCCAGCTGGCAGGGGCCTTCCGTCGCAACAAGGCGAAGGGCTTCGGCATCAAAACGCTCAATCGACACAACCTTGTCGTCTGTCGCCGCCGCAATGCGACGCGCCACATGTTCGCTGTTCCCCGTCGCGCTAAAGTACAGGATCATCTCGTACCCCTCTGGAGTTGACTCGCGATTAACCGCGCCATTTGTGCAGCGGCTTGGGCAGTGGGATACCGGCGGCGATGACGGCGGCGATGATCATACAGACGATGCCTTTGAGCGGGAAGCACATGAGCAACAGGCCCACGACCATAACGGGTTGGCGCATGACGGCGCCCATCGTCGAGGCTGTGCAGACGGCGACGCAAAAGACCGGATCGGCGCCGGTGAGGATGGCAAGGCCGTAGCCCAAGCTCACACCCGAGAAGATAACCGGGAAGAAGTGGCCGCCACGCCAACCAAGGTTGATGAGGGCGGGCGTCAGCATGGCCTTAACAAGACCGGTCGCGATCAGCACGCCGGCGGGGATGGTCAGGTAGGTTTCCATGAGCACACCGGCCTGGGTCTCGCCGGCAAACATGGTGTAGGGCAGGACCGTGCCACAGATGGCGAGCGCCAGACCGGCTAGCATGGCCTTGACGACAGGACGTTCCCCTATTGCATGGGCAAATGCTTCGCTCGCGTGCTCAGAGACAAAGTACAGCCAGCCGCAGACCGTGCCGATCAGCGACAGAGGGATGAGCCAGGTAAGCTCCAGGTTGCCCACCACGGCAGCCTCGAACCTCGGCATACCCATGCCGCCGCCCATGAGCTGGCCGAGCAGCAGGTAGGTGCCCAGGCCGCCAGCAATCGCGATGCCGTAAACCACGGTCTTTTGCGCCTTGGGCAGCCTGATGGTGATCTCACCAGATTCGGAATCCTCGCCATCGCCGGCACCCTGGCCGTCAGCACTTCCGGCAAGCGGCGCCACAAAGCCAAACACGGGCGCGGTAAAGAGCGCCGTCAGGGCAGCCTGGGTGCCCAGCAGCGTGAGCTCCCTAAACTCGGCGCCAAAGCGACGCATACGATCGCCGACCCAGCTGCACAGACCTGCGATAACGCCGGTCAGACCGGCCTCCGGCCCAATACTTCCACCAAACAGCAGCGGCAGCAATGCCGCGAGCGAAAGCCTGCCCAGGTTGTCGTACGGGTAGCGCCCGTCTTGCTTAACCTTTGCCATCACCTGGTTGAGGTCATCGGTCTTGATGCCCGTCATCTTTTCGTACAGGCCAATCACCAAGCCGCCCAACAGGCAAACGAAAAACGGGTACGGCAAAAAGCCAAACGGGCCGCTGGCGAGTTCGGGCGAAGAGACACCCAGCATATGCGGGACCTCGGTCCACAAATAATCAATGCCGTGCTCCATCGCAAAGAAGAACAGCCAGACTGCGGCACCTGCGAACGCACCGGTCACGGCAACGCTAACTAAAAACAGCGCGCGGTTTGTGGGTTTGGCAAGGTTATCCATCGGGTCCTCCCGCGGTCAAAGTCGACATAGATACGTTTATTGTAGAGCGAGCGTTGCCGAACGAGCTAACCATCTGCGCCGCAAACGGCACCATTGGGATTCACAGTGAGGAAGGCTCAAGACTTATCCGTTGATAATCGAGGCAATCTCGCGCAAATCGTCGGCAAAGTAGATGCCCTGCTGGCGCCTCAGGCTCGAAAGCCCTTTATCAATCATGTGCCCGAGCAGTGCCTTGAGGTCGTTGTAGTAACCGTCCAGGTTATACAGGATGCACGGAGCACTCAGGTGCCCCAACGACACCGCGGACATAACCTCGGCAATCTCCTCGAGTGTGCCCGTGCCGCCCGGAAATGCGATGAACGCATCGCCGAGCTCAATCATCTTGGCTTTTCGCTCGGCCATATCACTCGTCACGATAAGGTCGTCGATTCCGTCGTGCTGAAACTCGGCCTCGATAAAAAAGCTCGGCTCCACGCCCGTCACATGTCCGCCAGCATCGAGCACGCTATCGGCGAGCGCGCCCATCAGGCCCGATTTGGACCCGCCGTATACCAGCGCGTGGCCGTTGGTGCCAATCCAGTTGCCCAGCTCCTGTACCGCAGGCAGAAACGCCGGGTCATTACCGACGCTGGCACCCAGATACACGGTGATATTCATTTCAGTCCCCCTCGTCGTGACGCGCGGCGCCCGTTCTAGCGTTGGCGCCGGCGATATTCGCGCACGCGGCGCGACAGGTCGGCGAGCTCGTCACGATCGAGCTCTTCCAAATGCTCAAGATCGTCCATAAAGCGCGCCATGGTGTCCTTTTGGCGCAGCTTGATGAGCGTATTGCAGTAGTTCACCGCCACGCCCGTAAGCATGGCGATATAGAAGATACTGATGACGCTTAGGATAACGGTAATGCCGCGGGCAACCGGCGTTTCGGCGGGGATATCGCCAAAGCCGATCGTCGAGACCGTCTCAAAGCTAAACCAAAGTCCATCGCCAAACGTAAGGGTCGTGGGCTCGGACAGCCAGACGGCCGTCGAGCACAGCAGATAGAAGATAAGAAACAGGCCCGTGATGCGCGCAAAGCCAGCCTGTCGCAACACATCGGCAAGCGTCCTCAACTTGTTCATCGCGACCCCTTTTCCCAGACGTCCAATCACGTTTGCTCGGTATTGTCCCACAACCGGCAGTTAGGGACGTTCCTTTTGTGCCGGCAGAAAGGGGCTGTCCCCAACTGCCGGGCGGGAGCGTTTAGCGGTGCAGCCGCCGGCTAGGCAGGCTGAGCTGGTATCCTTATGCGGTATTGTCTCGATTCGTTAGGATTGCACGTGAGAGCTACCGTCGCCCTTCGTTTAGTTATATCTCGCGCCTTGGTCATCGTGCTTGTCGCGCTTACCGTGCTGAGCGCCGCCGCGCCCGCCCCCGTCTATGCCGCCAACACCGTTCAACAGGTCAAGACGGTCCGCGTCGGCTGGCTCGTCAACAACGAGGGCTTCCAGGACGGCACCCCCGGCGAGCGCCTCTCGGGATGGGGCTACGAGTACCTCCAGACCCTGTCGTACTACACGCCCGGCTGGCGGTACGAATACGTCTCCGGCACCTTCACCGAGCTTATGGACATGCTCGAGGCAGGCGAAATCGACCTCATGCCCAACATCTCCTACTCCGAGGAACGCGCCCAAAAGCTGCTCTTTTCCTCGAACCCCGAGGGCACCGAGCGCTACTACATCTACGCCAAGCCCGATCGCGACGACCTCGCAAAGGGTGACCCTCAAGCACTCCAGGGTCTCACTATCGGCTGCAACCCCGGCGTTATGCAAACCTTCGTTGGCCAGCAATGGCTCGCCAACGAAGGAATCGCCTGCGCATACAGGGAGTATGACGGAGGATCCGATCTCTTTAACGCGCTCGCAGACGACGAAGTCGATGCCGCAATCATGAACGACACCATTTCGTCGCCCGAGGCGTCGCCCATGTTCTACGTTGGTTCAAGCGACTACTACCTTGCCGTCCCCAAAAGTCGTTCCGACCTGATGAACGACATCAATGCTGCCATGACGGCAATCGCCCGCGTCAACCCACGCTATAACGACGAAGTCAAATCTAACTACTCGACCCAAAACAGCGGTTCATCATCGCTCAACAGCCCCGAACGCTCCTGGCTCAAAGCAAATGGCAACACCATCACGCTCGGCTACATTACGGGCAAACTCCCCTACTGCAACGAAGACGAAGACGGCGAAATGGAAGGCTCGCTCGCATCGCTTGCAACGACGCTGCACGATCAATTTGGCATTACGGTCAAAACCGTCGCCTTTGATAGCTACAAGATGATGTCGAAGGCCCTGTCAAAGGGAAGCATAGACGTTGCGCTGCCAATATACCGAGATTACTGGTTTGCCGAGCAATCGGGCGTTGTGCAGTCGGTATCGTTGGGGACTATATCCTTCACCGCCATCCACACCGGAAGCAACCTGAACAAAGACCTTCAGAACATCGCCTGCACCAAATCATCGATTATCAACCGAAATGTACTTGAAAGTCTGTTCCCCACAGCGACCGTGACCGAATACCAATCCGACGATGAAGCGTTCGACGCCCTCAGGAAGGGAACGGCGCACTGCATCGTCGCTCCCAGTTCACGCGTAAAAACCATCGGTGACCGTTATGATCTCGAGGACTGCGAGACGGCCGAACTCCCTGACACCCGTGAGCTCTCGTGCTGGATTTCGCGCGGAAAACCCGAGCTGTCGGGAATCATCAACAAGGGCATCATCAATGCCGGAGAATCGCTCTCCGCAAGCAATTACTCCTCAACGTCGTACACGGCGCAAGAATCGGACACGTTCCAGTTTCTCCACCGCAACCGCACCGCCATTGCAGCTACCCTCATCGGTATGTTGTCGGTCGGCATCGTCCTGCTCATCTGGGCGCTCGTGCGCGCTCGAACCGAGCGCAAAAAAGCCGATGCTGCCAACGCTGCTAAGACGGCATTCCTCACGCGCATGAGCCACGACATCCGTACGCCGCTCAACGGTATCCTGGGCCTTATCGAGATCGAGGAATTGAAGGAAGGCGATATGCAAGTCGCCCGCGAGAGCCGTGCCAAGGCGCGCGTTGCCGCCAATCACCTGCTCTCGCTGATCAACGACATCCTCGAGATGGGCAAAATCGAAGACCGCAAGCTAACACTGGAGCATGCGCCTTTTAACCTCAAAGAGCTCTGTGACAATACGCTGGTTCTGTGCAAGCTCCGCGCATCCGATAACGGCATCACCATGCAGGACAATAGTCTGCCATACGCCACGGGGCCATACATGGTCGGCAGTCCCATCCATATCCGACAGATCATGATCAACCTGTTAGACAACAGCATTAAGTACAACAGGCACGGCGGCTCCGTCACCTTTAGCTCAAAGACCAAGCCACTCGATAACGGGCGCGCGCTCTTTTGCTTTAGCGTTTCGGATACCGGCATTGGCATGGCTCCCGAGTTTTTAAAGCATATCTATGAGCCGTTTGCCCAAGAAGGTGACGATGCGCGCAGCAAGTTCCAAGGAACCGGCATGGGCATGCCAATCGTCAAGTCGCTTATTGAACTGATGGGTGGCACCATCGAAGTCACCAGCGAACTCCATGTGGGCACCACGTTCTACGTGGAAATTCCGCTCGATATCGACAAGAACCCCCAGACGCGGGCGAATACGGTCGAGAGGGCGCTCGACTGCTCGCTCGCCGACATGAACGTGCTGCTCGCCGAAGACAACGAATTGAATGCCGAGATTGCCCAGACGCTGCTAGAATCCGAGGGCGTCGTGGTCACCCGCGCCGCCAACGGCAACGAAGTCGTCGATCTGTACCTATCGCATCCCGCCGGCAGCTTCGATGCGATCCTGATGGACATTATGATGCCGGACATGGACGGCTACAAGGCAACCCGCGCGATTCGTCTGAGCGAGAAGGTCGATGCAGCCGATATCCCCATCATCGCGCTCACCGCCAATGCCTTTGCCGAGGACGCCAAGGCGGCACACGACGCCGGCATGAACGCCCATCTGTCCAAACCGCTCGACTTTAACAAGCTCAAAAACATACTCGCCCGCATCAAGAAAAACGGAGCTGTTTCGCTATAGTTTGTGCTCAACAACCATACGCAGCAGAAAGGACGCCAACGATGTTTAGGCCCTTACGTCGAAAGAAACGCGCCATCACCGACGAGGAAGCGCGCGAACTGCTCGCTACATGCAAGCGCGGCGTCTTTGCCGTCAACGGCGACGATGGCTACCCGTACGCCATTCCCGTCAACTACTTCTTCGACGCCGAGCACGACAAGATTTATTTCCATGGCGCCAAGGCTGGCCACAAGGTCGACGCACTCAAGCGCGATGACAAGGTCTGCTTTACCGTTTACGGCAACGAGTGGTACCAGGACGGTGACTGGGCTCCCTACGTTATGAGCACCGTCGTCTTTGGCCGTTGTCGCCTGGCGAATGACACCCCCGCGTTTATCGAGGACAAAGTCCGCCAGCTCGCCCTTAAGTACTACCCTTCTGCCGAGGAAGTCGAAGAGGAAATCGCCAAGGACATTAAGGGCGTCCAGCTCTACGAGATTACGATTGAGCATCTTTGCGGCAAGCAGATTCAAGAAAAGTAAGCCCCTCAGCAGGCCTCATCAATAACAATATGGCCCGGTTCCAACCCACCTTGGAACCGGGCCATATTGTTATAAAGCGTCGGCGGCGATGTGCGCCAGCGCCTCGACGAGCTCTTGCGAGCTCACAGGCTTGCTCAGGTGCGCGTCCATGCCTGCCTCACGCGAAAGTCTGCGGTCGTCGGCAAAGGCGTTGGCGCTCACAGCGATAATCGGCGTGGTCACGGCATCCTCGCGATCGAGTGCTCGAATCCGACGCGTGGCCTCAAGGCCATCGATACCAGGCATCATGATGTCCATCAACACCACGTCATACTCGTGCGGTGCGCTCGCGGCAAACGCCTCAACGGCAGACTCGCCATCCTTAGCATGCGTCACGACGGCACCGGCACGGCTGAGCGTAAACTGCGCGATCTCGGCATTCAGATCGTTATCCTCTACGAGCAAAACGCGCAGGCCCTGGAGCGCATCGCCATCGCCCGCATCTACGCGAACTGCCTGAGGAATCTCGGAGCGCTTACATTTCTCAAACGGCAGGCGGATGGTAAAAGTCGTCCGCTGCCCCAAGACGCTCGTAAAGCTCATGGTTCCGCCCATAAGCTCGACCAACTGTTTTGCGATAGGCGCGCCCAGGCCAGTTCCCGATGAAGCGCCTTCCACCTGTTGCTCCTCGCGGCAAAAAGGCTCGTAGAGGTGCTGTTGGAACTCCTCGCTCATGCCAATACCGTTGTCGGCGATCGTGTATTCATAGACGGGGACGCCATCCGCTGGCTCCACCTCGCGGCACACCAGGCGAACATAGCCGCCCTGGCGGTTGTACTTGACGGCATTGCCGGCAATATTGAGCAACAAGCGCTTGAGGTGCGTCACGCTCACCCGTGCATAGGGATGATCAAGCGCCTGCTGGTCGCAGATAATTGTCACCAGACGCTCCTCGGCCTGGCGCTCCAAAATATCGCGCACTTCACAGTTGAGGGCCACCAAATTTATGGGTACGAGGTTCAGGTCGATCTGTCCGCTCTCCAGGCGGCTCATATCGAGTGCCTCGTTGGCAAGGTCGAGCAGCAGTCCCGATGCCGTCCAGATCTTTGAGCGGCACTCGGTCTGCTTTTGCAGATCGTCCGCATTGGCATCGCCAACCTCGACCATGCCGCGAATGCCGTTGATGGGCGTGCGCAGATCGTGGCTCATGCGACGCAGAAACTCCGTCTTTGCCGAGTTGGCAGACGAGGCCTCACGCGCCGCCTTTGCCAGCTTGTCGCCATAGTCGCGCTCCTGCTGCAGCAAGTCCGTCAAACGTCGACGATCAGCGCGGCGACGCACCGTCACAACAACGGCTATAACACCGCCGTAGAGCACCAGCACGCCGGCGGCAACAGCCGCGGCGACCTCAAAGTAGCGCTGCGCCGAGGCATAGGTGTACACATAGAATTTGTGCGCTTTTCCAAATGTGCCCAAATACCACTCGCCGTCGGCGTTAACCAATCTGACCTTACCAGCCAGGCATCGATCCTTAATACCGTCGACAATGAAGACATCCGTCGCAGGCAGATCGAACACGCCCAATACGGTGGGTTCAACGGCATTGGTCGCAACGACCTTGCCGTCGCTTTCGATCACGATATTGCCGCTATCGATGGTTTCATAGCCATCAAGCAAGCTCTGCAGTTTGAGCGTATTGCTTGCAACTGCCTTCGCGCTCTGATGCCTTACTGCGACAACGATGCCCTCGTCATCCTGCCGGGTTACGCAGCCAATGTCTGCGACCGAATCATCCGCAAGCGTGATGCGGGCGGTATAGGACTTAAGCGGATGGGCTGCCACCTCCAGCACGGGTGATTCTTTGAGATACGTAGCGAGCGACCCGTAGTCCACATCGCCCGTCGAGGACTCGGACACCAAATTGCCCGATGCGTCCGTCACGATCAGCGCGCTCACGTTGAACTGGTCGGCGTATTGCTCCAGCATGGCGTTATCCACCGAACCGTCGCGCTCCATATCGCGGGCAGCCTCTCCGGCGATTTCCATAACGCGTATCAGGTTTTTGGTCGTATAGGCGCTGTTGAATGCATCGTAGGAAAGGCTCTGCGTCGCCACGTAATCGACAACGTCGGCAAAGCGCTGCTCGGCTTGGGCCGTCGTGTAATCGTAGCTCATCATGCCGGCAACAACCGAGAGCGCTATCCCCAGCAGAGCGACAAGGAGCCATGCCCCTGTCGAACGATTGTCCCGCTCCTGAGCGGCGTGGTCGGGCGCATCGATCATGACAGGCCCTCCATATTCAAAAATGGCGAAGGGTCATCGAAGTACTTTGACGCCAGGCGTTCCATGGTGCCATCGGCAAGCATTTCTTGGTAGGCATGAGTGAGCTTGACGTCGATGCCACGCGTATCGTTGATATCGAAAGCGGTGCCCAAACCGACCTCTAGCAGCGGCTCATCCAAAATGCGATATGCCACACCATAGTCTTTTTCGTAGGTGAGGAACGAGGACTCATGCGCGGCGATAGCGTCGACCAGGCCCTCGACGAGCGCCGGGTTCAGGTATGAACCGTCCGAAAAGCTGTAGAGTTCCTTGATCTGCGGAACGTTTTCATTTATGCGATTGAGCAAAATGTCCTCGGGCTTGGTGGTGGACTGAACCGCCACGATCTTATCCTCAAGATCGGCAAGCGTGTAGATATCGCTCTGGGGATCGACCGCGACCACCTGGCGGCTCGCAAGGTACGGGCCGGCCCAACGATATTCGTTTTCGCGACCCGTCATACTAAAGCTGCCCATGACACAATCGAGTTCGCCGCTCGCCAGCAGCTCCTTCTTCTTTTCCCAGTCGATCAGCTGGTATTTTGGCTTGTAACCAATGCGAGTCAAAGCCTCGGTCAATATCTCGACATCCAGGCCAACGATATCGCCGTACTCGTCGGTATACACAAACGGTGGATAGAGGTCGCTGCCGACGTTGAGCGTCTTAAGGTTGTCGTCTTTGGCCTGCGAGGCATCCAGGCCTTCTAATGCAGACGTCGAGGCTCTGCCATTCGACCCGGAACAGCCGGCTATCGCTACGACAAAGGCGCACGCTACCGCAAGCGCAACAAACAACGAAATGGCAACCGAGCGACGGGACCTTTTCATCGAGCTCCATACGATCCTGTTTACAGACTGAAATGGTAAAAAATAATAGCAAACAAAACCACACGAGTGCCCAATGGCTACAGACGTTTTACCATGTGGGGCCTTCCAGCCGACTTGGTAGAAGGCCCCGCATGCAGCGCTCACTTACCGTGCATTAAAAACGTAGCGGTCCAGGCGGTCGCACGCTTCCTTTACGCGCGAAAGCGGCAGCGCCAGATTCACGCGAATGTGGCAGGGCCCGTGGAACGGGCGGCCGTCCTGATATCCCACGCCCACGCGCGCCCCCTCGTCGAGCAGCCACTGAATATCGCGGCCATGCTCGCGACACCACTCGGTGCAGTCCAGAAACACCATGTACGTGCCCTGCGGACGCGAATAGGACACGCCCTCAAAATGCCCGTCCACGTAATCGCAGAAGTACTCGATATTGCCGGCAAGCACCTGGTTGAGCTCGTCCACCCACTCGTAGCCCTGCGGCTGGTAGGCACCGATAAGCGCATGCATGGAGAGGACATTCATCTCGTTGTAGTGGGTCTTGTTGGACACGGCGCAGATGCGGTCACGCAGCGTCTCGTTGTAGACAATGTGGTAGCTGCCGACAAGGCCCGCCAGGTTAAACGTCTTGCTCGGCGCATAGAGGGCAACCGTGCGCATGCGGGCATCCTCGCTCACCGACTGCGTCGGGATGTGCTTGTGCCCCGGCAGGATGATATCGGACCAAATCTCGTCCGAAATCACCACGCAATCGTGCTGGCGATAGATGTCCATGGCGCGCTCGATTTCGTCGCGCTCCCATACGCGGCCGCAGGGATTGTGCGGCGAGCAGAACACCGCGGCATGGATGTGGTTTTGGGCGAGTTTGCACTCCATGTCCTCAAAGTCCATGCGCCACACGCCCTGATCGTCGAGCTTAAGCGGGCTATGGACAATACGATAGCCCGCGGCCTCAATGGACTTGGTAAAGCCGATGTAGGTGGGGCTGTGGACCAGCACCGCATCGCCCGGCTGGACATACGCGCGCAGCGTCGACACGACACCGCCCAGCACGCCGTTTTCGTAACCGATATGTTCAGGGCGCAGGCCCTCGACGCCATTGCGGCGGCTCTGCCATTCGATGATGCGGTCGAAATACTCGGAGCGCGGATTGAAATAGCCAAACATGGGGTGCTGGGCGCGCTGAATGATGTGTTCCTGGACCGTGGGCACCGTGGCAAAGTTCATGTCGGCCACCCACATGGGAATGCGGTCGAAGCCCTCGTCGGGTGCGTTCGGGGCCATACCGGGGATCTCACCCCAAGAGTCAACGGCGATGGCGTCCATGCCGTGGCGGTCGATGATTGAAGTGAAGTCGTATTTCATGCTGGACTCCCGTGCAAAGTTGATTGTTTTGGTAGGCGTTATTGTCCACCAGCGTGGGCGGTTTTGGCGCGGGGTTTGGCGCTTAATTTGACGGGTGCGGACGAATGGCTGGTTAGTCTTGCGCGTCGTTGACGGCAACTACGGTTAGCTGGGTTTCATCGACCGTAAACGATATGTCGAGCCCGGCGTAAGCCAGATGATAGACGCGGTGTGGCTCGTGCTTGCTGCCCGCGCGGCGCGGGTCTTGGCGAAGGACCTCGACCAAGCCGAGGAGCTTTGCGGGCGGGACCATATCCTGCAGTGCTTGCGGAAACTCAACATCGAGCTCTTGCCACGAAGCATCCTCGATCCAGCCTCCGGTCGCATCCGGGTGGCAGTCCGCAAACGGAATGTAGGGCTTGATGTCGTAGATGGGCGTACCGTCGCGCAGGTCGGCCCCCAACACATGGATGATGGGGCCATCGTCGGTGAGCTCGACACGATCAAGCTTGACGCAGGTGAGCCCGATGGGATTAGGGCGAAACGGACTGCGCGTGGCAAACACTCCCACACGTTCGGCTCCGCCCAGACGCGGCGGGCGCACGGTTTTCGACCATTTTGCGTTGGTGCCGGACCTGTCCTGCGTTTTAGCGTCGACGGCAATATCCTTAGCCGTGCCGCCGGGCGTTCCGTTTTCGAAGCGCCACAGCAGCCACAGGTGAGAGAAGGAGTCCAGGCCCTCAACCGCTGCATTGGAGGCAAATTCCGGCTCAAAAACGATGTGCCCCTGCAGATGGGGCGCCAAAAAGCTGTTGCGCGGAATGCCGAACTTCTGCGGCAGGTCGGTATGTATGCGTGCGATAGGTTCCATGCCGGTCATTGTACGGCATGGAGGCGTGGGGCGTTGCGCGCAATTCTTCGCCGCGGTCCCCCGTCGTGCAACCAACGGTTGCTTGGAAGGGCGCCTGCCGCCGCGTATGCTTAAGCCATCAACCAGCAGAAAGGAGCCGCTATGGCCTTTGCAGAAAAGCTCATTGCTGTCCGTCGCGCCCATCACCTTACCCAAGAGCAGCTTGCCGCTAAGCTCTTCGTCACACGCCAGGCCATCAGCCGGTGGGAGCGCGGCGAGGTCACACCGGGCATCGACATGATGAAGCTCATCGCCGCCGTAACCGGAGAACCGCTGTCCCACCTGCTCGAAATGCCTGAGCACTATTGCCAGAGCTGCGGCATGATACTCACGCCCGACGACTGCGGCACCGATGCCACGGGCACCGCGACCGATCATTACTGCAAGTGGTGCTACGACCACGGCAAGTACACCTATGACACCACCATGGAGGCAATGATTGAGGATTGTGCCCCGCGCCTGGCACAAAACACCGGCATGTCGCTCGACGAAGCCGTCTCGCTCATGGGCGCCGTCCTGCCGCAACTGGAGCGCTGGCGCACCGTGCAGGAAAACGAGGCGCGCTACGGTGCCGAGGCGCGGGCGCGCTACGGCGATGAGGCTATCGATGCAGCAAACGAAGCGTTGCTGGACATGGACCCCGAGACATGGAACGACATGAAGGAACTTGAACGCACTATTCTGGGCCAGCTCTCAATTGCCATGGGCATTGGCGACCCAGAGAGCAACGAGGCTCGTAAGCTTGTCGCGATGCATCGTCGCTGGATTGCTCTCAACTGGGGATGCGAGCCCCAAGACGAGGCGTACCTGGGCCTCGCCCACGGTTATCTTGCCGACCAGCGCTTTGTTGACTACTACGACAAGCCCTGCGCCACCGGAGCCACGGCGTTTCTGGTCCAGGCCATCGAGTCTTCGTTGACGCGCGCATAGACCGCGGCGGCTTTGGGTATTTCAATCAAAACCTCAACCGATTGGAGACCTATGGCTACTAATCACGAGCTCGCGCTGTACGTTATGGCCGGCTGCCCGTATTGCATAAAGGTCAAGCGATTCCTTGCCGATAACGGTGTGACCATCCCCGAGCGCAATATCTCGATCGACGGCGATGCTGAGCAGGCACTCATCGCCGTCGGCGGAAAACGCCAGGTTCCCTGCTTGTTCATCGACGGCAAGCCGCTCTACGAGTCAAGCGACATCATCGCATGGGTGCAGGAAAACCTGCTCTAGTGCAACATAGTCATTGGGGACGTTCATAAATGACTAGTCGTTAAAGAACGTCCCCAACGACTAACTAGTCGTTGAAGCGAGCTGTGGGTGCAAGCGGCTGTTCGCGAAAGACGCGCTCGACGGCAGCGCGGTATTCGTCGACCTTTTTGGTCTTGCGTACGATCTTGTGGACGGTAGCGGGATCAGCGAAAGCGCACTTGGCGTAGAACCACCACTCCTTCATGCGGAAGACCGCATTGCCGCCAATCTCTTCTGCATATGCCGCAAACAGCGTGTCGTGGAAGCGCTGCAGCTCAGCAGCCGTTGCAGCAGGGCCGCCCTTGACCATGCGAGCCAGAGCGGGGTTCGCGAGCAGGCCACGCCCCAACATCACATGGCGCGTGCCGGGATAGGCCTCCACCAGCGCGTCCATATCCTCAAGATCAAAAATGTCACCGTTATAGGCCACGGGGAACGGCACACGCTCCAGCGTCTCGCCATAAAACTCTTTGCGCGGCGAACCCGTATAGCGGTCCTTTTGCACGCGCGGATGCACAATGAGCTCTGCCAACGGCATGCGGCAATACAGATCGAGCACGCGCTCGTATTCGTCGTCATTCTCCAGCCCCAGCCTGGTCTTTACCGACACCGGCAACGGCGACCGCTCGCACGCATCACTTAAGAACGCCTCGAGCTCGTCGAGATTGCGCAAGAAACCCGAGCCCTTGCCCTTGGCGACAACCGTTCCCGAAGGGCAACCCAGGTTGAGATTGACCTCGCGGTAGCCCATGTCGGCGAGCACCTGTGCCGCCCACACAAACTCGTCCGCGTTCTTGGACATCAGCTGAGGCACCACGTTGAGCCCCTGGTTATTGGCAGGATCGATCTCCTTAAACGCCTTGCCGCCAAAGCGGTTTCCCACCCGCGGCGGCGGCAAAAACGGCGTGTAATAGCAATCGAGCGCACCGAAGCACTCCGCATGCACGCGACGGAACACATGCCCGGTAATCCCCTCCATAGGGGCCAGCGAAAGGATCATCTACTCTTCTCTCATATCAACACAACAAAGGGGCCGTCCCTTTGTCACATGCATTATGCCTTGCGCTTCAGGCGATTCACAAGGAAGAGGTAGCTACTGAACGATGACCACCCTCCAGCCGCACCCCATACAACGAGGTCTAATACTTTTCCCGAGAAGTGAACGAGTGAAAACGGGCCCCCGAAGCATCGGCACTTTCGAGATGCAATTTCCTGCGGTTTTGCCAGCCAAATCCTGCGGGTTTGACGTCTAAAAATGTCGATGCTTCGGAGGCCCAAGTATGGCCGTTCACTTCTCGGAAAAGTATTAGACCTCGATTTACATGCCACTCAATGTGACAAAGTGGCTGCTCCTTTGTCACATTCGATGAAAAAGGGCACCGATGTTAGTCGATGCCCCAATGCGGCTGCAGGTTAAGCCCTACAGCGTATGTCTAAGACGAATCGAACTATTCGTCCCAGGAGAGGTTCTTACCAGTCTTTTTTGCCAGCAGCAAGAACAGGCCGATAATAACGTTGCATGCGATGCAGAAGATGAAGACGCCCTGGAAGGAGCCGACAAGCTCATAGACCTTCATCATAACGGGCATGCCAAAGGCGCCGACGATATAGCCCACGGAGCAGATCAGCGCGAAGATGCGACCGAAATCGCGGGAGCCAAAGACATCCATAACCAAAACGGTCAGGGCAGTGCCAGCGATGACGTACATTACGTCGTTCACGCCTGCTGCGAGGATGCTGAGCGTCGAGTTGCTGCTGCTCATCATGAGCATGACAAAGGAGAGGATGGAGACAGCGAGCCAGCCCAGAATGGCCTTCGTGCTGCCGAACCTATCGCAAGTGGTGCCGACGATCGGATTGAGGAACAGATCGAAGAGCGATGCAGCGGATACCATGAAGCCGCCCACCATGGGGCTAAAACCAACCTCGGAAGCATACGTCGGGAAGAGCTGGTTCATGCAGCAAGTGAGCTGAACGAGACAGAGGAAGCCGATGCAGAAGAAGAAGGCAGGCGACTTAATGGCGCGCGCATAGCTAACGCCACGCGTGCTATCCTCGGTCGTCTCCTCGGTCTCGGTGACCGTCTCGCCCTCGACGTAGCCATAGGGCAGCATGCCCTTGTCCTGAGGCTTATAGCGAATAATCAGGACGGAAGCGGGGAGAATGAGCACGGCGGAGACGCCAGCGAGCACCAGATAGCCAGTCCTCCAGCCAGCGGCCTCGATGACAGAGGTGATGACGGGACTCATGATGAGCATGTAAATCGAGTTCACTGCCCAAGCGAGACCGATTGCCAGGCCACCAGATTTTTTGAACCACTGGTCAATAACGTCGGACATGGCGACGCCGGTGGTGAAGGCGAAGCAAACGCCAATCAGGGCGCCAGCGGCGATGAACATCCAGACTTCGGTGTAGAAGGCCATGCCTGCGCCGGCAGCGAGCAAAATAAGCTCGACAACGGGGAGCCAAACCTTGCCAACGACCTTGGGAATGAGTTTTCCGACAAACGGAAGAGCTGCCGCAAGACCAATGAGCGTTGCGGTGAAGTAATACGAGAAGATGGAATAGTCAAACCCGAACTCCTCGCACACGGGTGCGACGAAGGAGCCCGCGATGACGCTATAGGATCCGGTCGTGCCGGCAGACATAAGGCCGAGCGCGATTACGAGAACCCATGCGTAAACCTTGCTGCTCTTTAACTTTGCATTATCCATTGATACAGCTCCTAGAGACCCAGAAGGGCACACATAACAGCCTTGATGGTGTGCTGACGGTTCTCTGCCTCACGGAAGATGACCGAAGCGTTGGCCTCAAAGCACTCGTCGGCAATCTCAAAGCCCTCGGTGATGATTTCGCGATGGAGGTCGTTCTTGCACTGGTCGAGGAGCATTTTGCCGACACGGTGATCTGCGTTATGGACAGAGGGAAGCTCATGCATGCAGAAGATGTCGGGATTGTTGGTGCGCTTGCACAGCTCGCTGGTGACGCGATAGGGGTACAAAGACTCGGCATCGCCCAACCAGGAGTTGTAGTCGTCGGGATCCAGAACCTCTTCGCCGCACTCGGGGTTGATGTAGCGCCACTCCTCGGTAACGATAACGTCAACGCCATCCAGGGCATCGAGGTCAGAGGTGATGGTAAAGGTCCTATTGGGAGCGTACTTGGCGTAGCAGGCCTCCACCTCTTCGATCATTTCCTTGCACATCTGATGACGGAGGTCGTCGGGGCCGATGGCGAGGAAGTCCATGTCGAGCATAGCGCACAGACGGCCATACCACACTGGGGCGCCGGCGCAGTTGCCAACGAAAGCCATCTTCTTGCCGCGGCTCGTACGCAAACCGCCCCATTGCTCTTCCATCGTAAGAGCGTCAGCGAGCATCTGAGTCGGGTGATCGCCGAGAGTAAGGGCATTGATGACCGGGATGTCAACCAGGTCGGCGACGTCATAGAGGAACTGCTCGTCCTTCTGTGCGCGGTAGACGATGAGATCGTACATGCCGTTAAAGACGCGCATGGCATCCTTGACGGTCTCGCAGTCACCCATGTGGGAGTTGGTCAGATAAGTGAAGCCCATGCCCAAATCATTGCAGGAGGTCTCGAATGCGCAACGAGTACGGGTCGAGCCCCACTCAAAGTTGGCGAGGACGTTTTTGCCGGGGAAGTAGTGCTGGTCGACACCGGACTTCTTCTGAGCCTTAAGGTTCCAGGCAAGATCGATGAGATAGCGGAAATCCTCGGAGGAAAGATCATGGATGTTGATGTAGTCGCGACCGCGGAGGCTGTTGTTCATGCCTATTTCCTTTCGAATTATTATCAAAATTATTGTTGAATGTGTCCCCGAGGAAAACACGGATATCCCTCGGGGAGCGGTACATGTGGCGCCTAAGCCAAAGAGCGCAGGCTCTAAGGCTCACTAACGACTGGCCGCCACGTCCTTAGTCCAGCAGTGCACGCCGCCGCCGGACAGGTTAAGCGCGAGGGAATCAATCATGATGACCTTGCGATCGGGGAAGCAGCTCTCAAGAACTGCCTTGGCCTGCTCGTCCTTCTCTTTCACGACCTCGCTCATGCCCTCGTGGTAATAACGCTGGCCAAGAACGACGCCGTTGCAAATCAGGAAGTTGCAGTAGCTCGCTGCGGCGTAGAAGTGGACGGGGCCCTCGGGCCAGGGGGTGCCATCCATAAACTTGCCGCCCATTTCGTCGATGAAGCCCTTATAGAGCTCGTAATCTTCATCGCCAGGGGCGATAACGACTTCAATAGGCTCGGCGGTGGGCATACGAACGATCTCGAAGGGCTTGCCCTCCCAGTCCGTTTCGTTGCTCAGGATCTCGTAGGCTGCCTCAATGCGGCGACGAGACTCTGCTCCAGCCTTGCTCGAGGCTGCCTCTTCATCGGACACCTCGGCAAGAAGAATCTTGTTCGGAGTGATAAAGCGACACATCTCATCAATGTGAGCTGCAAAGCTCATGCCAAAGACGGGAGTTCCGTCTTCCTTCTCGTCGAGGATGCCCAGTCGATAGTCGTCGTCCTCGAGCATAGGCTGCGGAAGCCAGATAACCTTGTTGAGGTTGTAGATGCGCTTATACTCGGCCTCTACTTCCTCTTTCGTGAACTCGGGATTACGCTTGCGGCATTCCGTGTCCTCGATTGCGATCAGAGTGCCGTGACCGTCAAACTCGCGGTCGCCGCCCTCCGAAACCATTTCGGAATTGACGATATCGAAGCAACCGAGCGCAACCGCCATGTGAACCGCTGCCTTACGTGCGGACTGGCACTCCGGGGAGTTCTTGTCCCACACGCCGTAATAGGTCCAAGCGGGGTTGACCATATAAGAATGGCCCTTGTCGTCGACCATGATGCTGGGACCGTTGTCGCGGACATAGAAGTTGGAGTCTTCGAACTGCGTGATCTCGATGCGATCGAGATCAACCCCCTCCTCCTTCAGGCGCGAGCAAGCCTCCTCATAGGAGCCGGGGGTACCGCAATTGAGGTTGACCGTAACGTCGCCATACTCGAGCAGAGCCTTGATCACGTCAACGCAGGGCTGGCGGTTATCATAGCCCTCTGCACGGATGTAATCGGGAAGCCATGTCACATAGACGTTGGAGCGCTTCTCGAACTCGCCCGGCATACGATAGTTCTCGTACATGGTTGGTCCTTCCGTCGGGTTTCCCGCGATGCTGTCCGGCCGCGACAATAGCGGGGTTTCACCTGCTATAGTACTACTATACCTACCGTTCGGTAGATAGTTTTGAATAATTGCCGCTCGCCTACTGATACATACCGTTCACCGTATATAGTGGTCATGTTTGGACACAAATTGATGTTCCGTTGCCATCCTTAATAATGTTGGTAGTGCGGAAGTGATTTGCGATGGAGAAATGCAGCGTGAGCACAAGAAAAAAAATATTGGACGCAATGTACGATCTTGTGGCAGAAGTCGGTTATGACAAAGCGTCTATCGGAAAGATTTGCGACTTTGTCGGTATATCCAAGCCGTCGGTGTACTACTACTTTCCCTCTAAAGAGGAGATTTTCACTACGCTCTTGGACAGCATGTTTCCGACCATTGACTATCAGCGCGACTACTCGCTAATAGTTGATAGGGACGGGTTCAAGGCCGCGCTTATCGAGCTCGGCAATTCAGTTATAGGTGGCTATCGAAGCGATGAAAAGCGCCGGCGCGTGCTGGCCGAGGTTAGCGTTCAAGCAAATCGAATTCCTGCAGTTCAGGAACGTCAAGCGACGGCGACCAAACGAACCATGGATGCGCTTAAAGACATCCTTCTTCATGGTGTAGAGATTGGCGCGTTTTCCGATAGCGCCGACGTAATGCTCTACGTACAAATTCTTTATACCGTTCTGGAGGGAGCAAGCAATACGGTCGCTCAGGGTGAGGATATTGATGAAAAAGCGGTTTGGGCGGGAATAGTCGAGCTTATGTTCAAATAAACCAGCCAAGCTGAAGCGCATGTTGGCACCCATGGTGCCTGCGGGCAACCTTTAAAACGAAAACAGGGGTCGACTCCAGTCTGGCTTGGAGTCAACCCCTGTTGCGTGGCAATCTATGCCGATGCAAATCGGCGCTTATTACTTTTCAGCAGCCTTATTGAGAAAGCCGGAAACGATAGCAAACGCAGCAATCATAAGGTTGCAGGCAATGCAGAAGATAAATACTCCCTGGAATGACCCCGCCATGCCGTAAACCTTCATCATGACCGGCATTCCAAAAGCACCGACGACATAGCCCGCTGAGCAAACGATCGAATAGATCCTTCCAAAATCGCGTGATCCAAAGAGCGAGAGTAGAAGCATCGGCATTGCGGTTCCAACGATGGCGAACATGACATCGTTTACACCAGCTGCAATGATGGAAACGGTCTCATTGCTTCCGCCAATGATAAGAAGCAGGAATGAAAGAATGCTGACACCTGTCCATGCGACCGTTGCTTTAATAGCGCCAAGCTTGTCGCATGTTTTGCCCACGAAGGGATTTAGGAAGATATCGGAGAGTGAAGCTGCCGAGACCATTAAGCTTCCTACGATAGGATTGAAACCGACCTCGCTTGCATAGGTTGGAAACAGCTGGTTCATGCAGCAGGTGAGCTGCGCCACGCAAAGCAAGAGGACACAGAGAATAAAAGACGGCGTTTTCGCGGCATCGCGGAGTGCCATGCCCGAAAGAACATCTTCCTGCTCATCGGCGTTGCAGCTCTCATGGGTTTCGGAGGCGGTCTCTCCGTACGGAAGCATGTTGCGATCAGAGGGGTTAAGGCGAATGATAAATGCGCTTGCAGGCAAAATCATAGCTGCAGAAACGGCCGCAAGCACGATGTATCCCGTACGCCAGCCTTGCTGCTCGATGACCAGCGTAATGACAGGACTCAATAGCAGCGTACAGAGAGAATTAACGCCCCAAGCGAGGCCGATGGCAAGACCGGACGATTTGCTGAACCATTGGTCAATGACATCGGACATGCAGACGCCCGTTGTAAACGAAAAGCAGATGCCGATCACTGCGGCGGAGACGGTGAACATCCAGACCTCGGTGTAGAACGCCATTGCGGCGCCGGCGACAATAAGGACGAGTTCAATGCAAATATGCCATGGTTTGCCGATTACTTTTGGAATGAAGCGACTCAAAAGCGGAAGCCCAAGCGCAAGGCCAAGAAGAATCGCGGTGAAATAGAAAGAAAAAGAAGTGTAGTCAAAGCCCAGATCTTCACATACTGGAGCAACGAATGAGCCGGCAATAATGCTATATGTGCCAGTTGTTCCGGCGGACATTAAGCCGAGCGCAATAACGACGACCCAAGCAAATGCGCCGCTTTCACGGAGACAATCTTTTTTGGCTGGTGTGGTGAGAGTCATGGTTGCTCCATTTCTATCGGCAATACATCCTATATGCCTACCGATAGGTATATAAACCAGAAGACTCTTCGTCAAGCATTAAGCGGGGAGAGGGAGTTCTTAACCTGCCGAACGGTAATTAGACCCCGATTTCGCAAGGGTCTCAATGTGACAAAGGGACTGTCCCTTTGTCACATTATTCGGAGCGTAGGGCTTCGACGGGGTCCTTCTTGGATGCGCTGCGAGCAGGCAGCAGGCCGGCAACGACCGTCAACAGCACCGAAATTGCAATGAGTACCAGCGCATCCTGCACGGGCAGGCTCATCAGGTTGGGTACTTGTTTGGCAGCAAGCGCCCAGGTATTAACTGGGAAGCTCACGGCCACCACGACGACAATGGCAAAGACGCCGGCAATGAGGCCCTCGATAAAGGTCTCGGCATTGAATACGTTGGCCACGTTACGCTTCGACGCGCCGATCGCACGCAGGATGCCAATCTCCTTTTTGCGTTCCAGCACGCTGATGTAGGTGATGATGCCGATCATGATGGAGCTCACCACCAGGCTGATACTCACGAATGCGATGAGCACCAAGCTGATGGTATTCACGATGTCGGTCACCGAACCCATGATGATGCCCATGTAGTCTGTGTACGAAATTGCCCGATCATCGTGGCCAGCGGCTTTGACCTGCTTGTTGTACGCATCGATGTGATCGAGTACGCGCTCCTTGGCCTCAAAGTCGCGCGGGAAAATCTTGACCGAGATGGGATCGGCCTCGTCCGCATAGCCCAGTATGGTCAGATTGTTATCGTAGGTGAGCTTCGACGCCTTGGCATAGCTCATCATGAGCGAACTCAGGTCCTCGGCGTCCATGTTGAAATGGATGGCACGAGCAAAGGCGCTCGCATCCACGTGCATGGCGCTCGCCAGGTTGGCAAAACTCGAAGACATCTGCGTCGCCATCTGGTCCATAAGCCCTGCCGCGCCCGCCTTGAGCTGGGATGATACCGTCGACGTTATCTGCTCGCTGATTGCCTTCATCACCTGATCCATAGCCTGCTGCAGATACGGAGCCAGCTGCTTTTGCACATAGTCGGTCATCGCCTGCTGCAGGCGCTCGGCCAGGGCATCGCCGCCGAGGGCCTTCAGCTGAGCCAGGCATTGCTGGGCTGCGGCATCATTCTCAAGATACGTCGAGAATGCGGCAGCGAGCGTTGACGCGTCTTTAAGATCTTCGGGTGTCAGCGCCTTAAACTGATCAGACTGTAAAAAGCCTTCAAACAGCTGGTTGGCAAGCGTTCCCACCTGCTGCATTTGCTCGGGCGTGAGTTCCAGACCGTCAAAGATACCCGAGAAATCTGGGGTTGGCGCTTTTGCCATGATGTCGCTGAAGTCGATGTCCTTGCCAACGCCCGAAAGATCAATATCCAGCCCGGACAAATCGATACCAGAAAGGTCCATACCGCCGGCTGCACCCGAGAGCGCAGACGCATCGAACGAGAACGCGCTCTTGAGCGCCGCCTCGTCCACACTGAACATGCTGCCCAAATCCACGCCTTGCTTGGCATCACCCTGCAGTTCATCGAAAGACTTGCCCGTAAAGACATCCGTCTCGGGACGGGCGAGTTGCTCCTGCACAATCTGCGAATCGGCGGCGCGCTCCATAAGCTGACGAGTTAGTGCATGCGTATAGGCAATGCCCGGGGTCAATGCGCTCGCATTGGCCGTCTCGTTAGGTCGCACCACGCCCACAATGCGCACGTCAATACCGTCGGCAACCTTGGCCGTCATAAAGTCGGCATCGTCAGACATGTCAGTCCACATGCCGGTCTCTTCGTTTTTGCGATACGCATCGGCCGGCGACAGCACCTTAAACGTGGTAGACAACGCATCGTCGTAGGTAAAGTCGGTACCGGTCTCGGGCGCTTCGACCTTGCCGTCGGCCGCCATGGCACTGTTAACCAGATCGTTGAGCTCATCGATATCCAGCGCGCCGATGCTGTAGAGCGTGTAGTCGCCCACCGTACCGCGGCTCGAAAGCACCATCACGGCTTCGTTGGCAGACGTGGGCCAATGACCGGCGACGACATCGTACTGGCTGTCGAGCAGGCTCTGGTCGTCAATCATCTCGTTAAAGACTGAGGTTCCCATGGATTCCATGCTCACCGTTGCCGCCGAGCTCGCGCCTCCGCTCATGGCCTCGGTCATGGCGTTGGGCACCAGCCGGACAGGCTTCTCATCGCCCTTGCCGGCACGATAGACAACCGGCGATACACCGTAGCCGTACTGAATGGCGTTGACCTCTTTATCGATGCCGTCGCCACCGGCATCGAGCCATGCCTTAAAGCTCGTCATGTCGTTAGACTTAACGCTCGCAAACATATCCTTTACGGCCGTAACCACGGGAATCTTATCGGTTCCCTGAGCCTTGCCGCCGGCACTGTCGTCGGACGAATCCTCGCTCTTGGACGTATCGTCGCCCGTGGCCCCCTGACCGCCCATCATGGACGACAGGTCGTAATCCTGCTTGGAAATGGTGAGCGGGTAGCTCGAGAGCGTATCCTCCTCGACCTTTTTGATGTAGCCGTTTACGCCGTTGGACAGCGCCAGAATCGCCGCGATACCGATAATGCCAATCGAGCCCGCAAAGGCAGTCATGGCCGTGCGGCCCTTCTTGGTCATGAGGTTTCGGGCAGAAAGCCCCAGCGCCGTCACAAAGCTCATCGAGGTTTTGCGCGTAGGCTTTGCCTCGCGACGCGCGGCCTTGGCAACATCGAAGGGGTCGGAATCGTCGGTGATCTTGCCGTCCGCCAGATTGACGATGCGCGTGGCATATTGGTACGCCAGCTCGGGATTGTGCGTGACCATGATGACCAGGCGGTCGCGCGCCACGTCCTTGAGCAGGTCCATGACCTGTACGGATGTCGTTGAATCCAAAGCGCCGGTCGGCTCGTCTGCCAGCACGATCTCGGGATCGTTGATCAGGGCGCGGGCGATGGCCACGCGCTGCATCTGTCCGCCCGATAGCTGGCTCGGGCGCTTGTTAACATGCTCGCCCAGGCCAACTTTCTCCAACGCCTCGCGCGCACGCTGGCGGCGCTCGGCATGCCCCACGCCCGTAAGCGCAAGCGCCAGCTCCACGTTTTCCAAAATGGTCTGATGCGGAATGAGGTTATAGCTCTGGAACACAAAGCCGATGCGGTTGTTGCGATAGGCATCCCAATCGCGATCGTGAAAGTCCTTGGTCGAGATGCCGTCGATCAGCAGGTCGCCGGAATCAAAATGATCAAGCCCGCCGATAACGTTGAGCATCGTGGTTTTGCCCGAGCCCGAGGGGCCCAGAATGGCCACGAACTCGTTATCGCGAAAAGACAGGCTTACGCTGTCGAGCGCCACCTGCGTAAACGACTGCGTAACGTACCTTTTGCAAATACCTTTGAGCTCCAACATGGACGGCAACCTCTCCCACGCGGGCGCACTTGCCCGCTCTCCCCCGCCGTTCGTATTCGACGCGTTTGTCCTACTCTATCCCCATTTTTTGCCGGAGCCAGTGAGGAATGTAGGGAACCGCGCCAAAAAACGAACGGGATGACGCCCAAAAGAAGAGGTCCCGAGCGGGACCTCTATATGGTGGAGCTTATTTTGAAAGGTAGCGAACTACTTCGCACAGCGGCGCACGATCCTCGCTATGCTTACACGTTTTTTACTGCTCGCTATTCGCAATCGCCTGGTCGATAAGCTTGTCGAGTGCTGCGCGCTGCTCGGCGGAGCTGATGGCTCCCACGATTGGATCCCCTACGATGTTGCCATTCTGATCGATGACATACGTTGTCGGGAACGAGAACAAATTTGACGTAAACTTACCGGCCTCGCTGTCCGACTTGAACCAGATGTTCTTATATGTTACGCCTTTCTTGCTCAGCACGTCCTTGGCATCTGCAATCTCGCCCTTGTTGCCATCGAGCGTAAAGGAATTGACGCCCACGACCTGGCCGCCCTTCTCGGCAAGCTCCTGATTCAGTTTCTCAAGATCGCCCAGCTCGCCCACGCACGGCTTGCAAGTAGTGAACCAGAAGTTCATGACGGTGACCTTGTTCTTAGAGAACAGCTCGTCGCTGCTCACGTCGTTGCCATCCAGGTCTTTGCCCGTAAAGCTGGGGAACTTCGTCGCCTCGCTCGAAGCATTGGCACCAGCCGTCATGCCAGCGGTCGAAGCGTCGACGCTCTCGCCTGCGCTCGGCGTGCTTCCACAGCCGGGGAACTCCTTCTCCAAGCTCTCGAGCTTGTCCTCGATCTCCTTGATCTGCTGCGCACCGGCCTTGAGCGTCTTAAGCTCATCCGCCGTAAACTCATCCTTGGCGCCGTCGATGGTCTTGAGCAGGAAATCGCCGTAATTGCTGCCGTCCTCAATCATTGCCGAGTCTTTATTTGCCGCATTGAATACCTTTTCCCACAGCGCGTTATCACTCGAAAAGATATCGTTCTCCTTCTGCATGAGTTTTGCATACAACTCGGCGGCCTCGTCGGCATTGGTCGGCTTCTGCGCAGTGAGTTCTGCGATCTTAGGATCGGAGCCCGCAGATTCGCTCGCATTGCCACCAGGTGCCGAGCACGCCACAAGACACAAGGCCAGTACCGGCACCATAAACAGGGCCGCAATCTTAGAAAGCTTCATAGTCATTCCTCCGTTTTGTCGAAGCTTGTTTACTTTTTATCGGCGGTCAAGGGAAGCTTTTCCGCCGACACATCCAGGCCATAGCGATAGCTGATGGCATCGACAGGACAGGCCCCGATGCACTTTCCGCACCGGATACATTCGGCATGATTGGGCGCGCGGACCACATCAACGTCCATCTGACAAACCTTTGAGCACTTGCCGCACGAGACACATTTGCATGCGTCAACCCGAATCCCCAGTAGGGACACCCTATTCATGAGCGCATAGAATGCGCCGAGCGGGCAAATCCATTTGCAGAAGGGGCGGTAGAACAAAACGCTCAGCACTACCACGGCAATGAGAACGGCAAGTTTCCAAGTAAAGAGCTGTCCCAACGCAGATCGAATGCCGGCATTGGCAATGGCCAGCGGAATGGCGCCCTCGAGCACACCCTGTGGACAGATGTACTTGCAAAAGAACGGGTCCCCCATCCCCACATCGTTGACCACCAAGACGGGCAGCAGCACCACGGCAAACAGCAGCACGACGTATTTGATGTACGTGAGCGGCTTAAGCTTTTTCGTGGAAAGCTTTTTGCCGGGAATCTTATGAAGCAGCTCCTGCAGCCAGCCAAACGGGCACAGAAAGCCGCATACAAAGCGTCCCAGCAGCACGCCGACCAAAATGAGCGTACCAGTGACATAGTAAGAAAAGTTGAACTTGGATGAACCTACCACCGACTGGAACGACCCGATGGGGCACGCACCCGATGCCGCGGGACACGAATAGCAATTAAGTCCAGGTACGCAGACTGTTTTTCCCGTGCCCTGATAGATGCCGCCTTTGGCAAAGTTTGGCAGGTGAATATTGGTGACCAGCGTCGCCGCCGCCTGAATGAATCCGCGAAATCGGGCCAAAACATGCGACGCAGTGTTTTCTCTTTTATCCAATTCCGATACACTCCAAGCACAGCCTAATCGCTTTGGCCAGCACGGCATCCGCCTCGCCACGCATAACACCAAAGCACACCATGGCAATTCCGACGATCAACAAAGCGACCTGTACCATGGGTTTTACCGCTTTGAACAACCCAACCACTCCTTTCGTTACGCGACCATTGGACCATATCGACTATAAAATCCGTGTTAAGCGCGATTTGAAATGTGCAAGGAGACTGTTATGCGTATTTTGATCGTCGAAGACGAGCAGGCGCTGTGTGACGCAATCGCGCGCAGCTTGCGAAACTTGGCGTACAGCGTCGACTGTTGCCACGACGGGCAGGAGGCGCTCGACCTACTGGACGTCGAGGCCTTCGACCTCGTGGTACTCGACCTCAACCTTCCCCGTATCGACGGCATGACCGTACTCAGGGAACTTAGGAAAACCGACTGCGAGACCAAGGTGCTGATTCTGTCCGCGCGTGGCGAAGTATCCGATAAGGTCGACGGACTCGATGCCGGCGCCAACGATTACCTCACCAAGCCGTTTCATCTGGACGAACTTGCGGCAAGGATCCGCAGCCTTACCCTCAGGCGCTTCGCACAAAGCGACATAGTATTAACCTGCGGAAAACTCAGCTTTGACACCAAGGCGCGCATCGCTTCCGTGGGCAGCGAGGCCTTATCTCTTACACGCAAGGAAACGGGAATCTTGGAATACCTGATGCTTAATCAGGGGCGACCGGTAAGCCAAGAGGAGCTTATCGAGCACGTTTGGGATAGCAGCGTAAACAGCTTTAGCAACGCAACCCGCGTTCATATCTCGTCGCTCCGCAAAAAGCTACGCAGCGCTTTGGGATACGACCCGATTCGCAATCGGATTGGAGAGGGCTACGTCATGGAGGATGGAGAATGAAAGGGCTTTCGCTGCAATGGCGCATAACGATCATGACGGCACTGCTCACGTGTGCGGCATGCGTTCTGACGAACTGCCTGGTCGGCTATACGGGCATGCGCTACATGGATGCCATCGGCAGTGACATCTCAGCCTTTAACGCAACCGGCGAAGATTCGCCCCAGGCGTTCGACCCGACGAAAGCGGTCCCCGATGACAGAGTCACGATCGTCGTAAACGACGCACAGGAGTCTTTTGGCACGACAGCCTGGTACATCACGGCTGGAGTCACGCTCCTTGGCGGCGTGCTGGCATACTTTGTGAGCGGCCGTGCACTTAAACCGCTACGGGCTTTTGCAGCCCAGGTTGAGCGCGTGCAGCCTGACAACCTAAGCGAAATCAGACTCAATGAAGATATGCCCACCGAGCTACAACGATGCAGCGCCTCTTTCAACGACATGATCGCTCGTCTTGGCGAAGGGTTCTCTGCACAGCGTCAGTTTACCGGCAACGCCGCACACGAGCTGCGCACCCCACTCGCCCTTATGCAAGCACAGATTGAACTATTCATCTCCGAGCACTCCGGTTTGCAACCCGAAACAGCCGAGCTGCTCGGCCTGCTACAAGAACAAACCGAGCGAATGTCGCGGATGACCAAGGTATTACTCGAGATGAGTGAGCTCCGCAGCGTTCCTTGCGAGGACGATGTTGAACTTGGCCCCTTGTCCGAAGAGGTCCTCACCGACCTTACGCCACTTGCCGAAAATAAGGGCATAGCCCTCAATTGTGCTGGAGACGCTTTAGTAATCGGGAGCGACACGCTACTGTACCGGCTGGTGTTCAACCTGGTCGAAAACGCTATCCGCTACAGCCGCACCGACTCGACTGTCAACGTCTCCATCAGCGACAGCGACAGCCACGTGCTCCTACGAGTCAAAGATGAGGGCCCGGGAATACCCAAGCAGTACCGTGAGAGCATCTTCCAACCGTTCTTTCGTCTAGACAAATCCCGCAGCAGGGCATACGGCGGCGCAGGACTCGGGCTAGCACTCGTTTGGGAGATTGCAGCGCTTCACGGTGGCACAGTAGAGGTCGAAACAAGTTCCGAGAACGGGACCACCATGCTCGTAAGCCTTCCAAAACGATCCGCAGCGTTAACCGAACAGTAAAACGAAAGGGGTCCCGAGCAACAGGAGTACAATTGCTGCTATTGTTGCCAGCTGTTGGGAGATGGAAGATGGACTGCGATGGCTACCCATGCGTTCCCATGCCGTTGATGTGCACCGCCTTTGTGCCGGGGCAGATTGACGTTGCGGTTGCAGGCATTTCCGACCCCGATTCGCGCGCCATCGCCACGGCAGAAGCGCTGTACTTTCGCGGACAGGCCACGCTCGCCGCCGGGACAGCACGCCCCTATCTTGACGCCACCGACCCCGCACTGCGCTATTCCGCATGCTTTATCTGCGGATATGCCAGTCTGTCGCTCAACCGTATCGCCGACGCCCGCCGGTGCCTTGCGGGCATCCTCGATACGCCGGCCGACGAGGAATCATCCGCTATCCACGCCACGCATATCCTGTTCGCCTCGGCCGCAAGCGTCCTGCTGCACTTGCCTTCCCCGTATTCTGCCGAAGAGTTTTATCCACTTGCGGCGCATCTGCCCGAAGGCCTGCGCCTGTTCGCCAGCTACGTGATGGCGCACGCCTTGTATCTGCGCGGCGAATACGGCCGCAGCCTGGGCATGGCGGAAAACGCCCTGATTATGAAACAGGGAAGTTATCCGATCTCGGAACTGTTCCTGCACCTGGCAGCCTCCATGGCATGCATGAGCCTCAAGGACATCGACGCCGCAAAGGCACACTTCGGAGCCGCTTGGGGCATTGCGCGCCCCGACGGCCTTATCGAGCTCATTGGCGAGCACCACGGCCTTTTACAGGGGCTCATCGAGGCGTGCCTAAAAACGCAATACCCAGACGACTTCGCGCGCATCATCGAGATCACGTACCGCTTCAGCTACGGCTGGCGGCGCATCCACAACCCTGATTCGGGCGAGGACGTGGCCGACGATCTAACGACCACGGAATTCACCATGGCCATGCTCGCCTGCCGCGGATGGACCAACGCCGAAATCGCACGCCACATGGAAGTATCGCCGGGCACTGTTAAAAACCGCCTATCAGGAGTGTATGCCAAGCTTGGTATCGGAACTCGCGCCGAGCTGGTTGCCCACATGTTGCGCTAGCGGCCAGACTGCCCGGCGTATCGAAAGCGCTCCGGGGGGCCTGACGCTTTCGCGCGCTCAAATTGGACATTTTGGCCATCGAACGGCACTACCGTGACAGGATGCCTTCTCGCAAAATTGGATTATTTCCACCGATGCCTGCGGGATGGGAGCCAAAGATGCTTGATCGCCGTTCGTTACTTGTTGCCGGAGCGTCCTCGCTGGCGAGCATTATGTTGCCGCGCGTGCCAGGAAGCGCAAACGCCTTCATATTGCCGTTCGCGCCCACCGAAGCCTATGCCGACGAAAAAGACCCCTTCAGGGTGCTCGTTCTCTCGCGCACCATGTTTGGTGTGGTCGTGGTCGATGTCGCCAACAAGAATACGCCCATCGCGGGTGCCCAGGTCACGCTCACATCGCGCTATGCCGCAGGCAAGCAGCTCACCGCCACGACCGATGACGAAGGCACGGCCATCTTTGAGGTCGCGCCGCTTTCGGAAGGCTACGTGGACGAGACAACGCTTCTCGACGCGTACGATTTTAACGGCGGCATCTCCATTAGCATGGCAGGCTACCGCGATGTCGAGATTCCCCTCGCGCGTATCCAGGGTGGCACCGCCATAACCGCGCCAACGCGTCCGCTTTCTGACGGCAAGCCGTACTTTCGACAGCTCACGTTCGACGAATGGGACATCCAGTACGCCGACGCTACGTTCATGACATTGCCGAAGGACGACACGGCAAACGAACAGCCCGATACGCACGCCTTTACCGTGCAGGCACATCTGCCACAGGGTGGACAGGCAACGCTGTGCATCAACAAGGTAATGCCCGCCACGGGTAGCTCGCCCGAAACCGTCACGCAAATTGGCCAAGTCAAGGCCAGCGCATCGGGTTCGGATAATCTGGCGACGTTCACGCTCGAAGACACGTTCCTCGATGCAGCGTCAAACCTTCTGGAGGAAGGATGCAAGCTGCGCTTTGGCCTCGACTATCAGGGCAAAACCTACACGCTCTCATCCCCCATGGCCGTTGTCACCGCGCCGGCCGCAAAGGCGGAATCCGGATCGACCACTATCGTCCCCACTACCATGGACCAAGAGATTACTCCGTTTGATTTCCCCGCGGCGTTTCCCGGCATTGGCGGCAACAAGTTCACGTGCTGGATGCCCTCGTTCCCCATTTTGTTCGATTTCTCTTTTGCCGGGTACGTGCTGTTTGGCGGAGGATACAAACCGGTCGGCTACATGAACGATTCAGGCAATCCGGATCCAGAGTACTGGAAGAAATCGCCGCGCGAGTCGGGCGCCAAGCAGGCAAACCGCTACCTCGACGAGATGGAGGGGAAGTGGAATCAGTACAAGAGTATGAGTGCCGGTTCGGGCACCGATCCAAGAAACACTAAGCTCCTTCACCACCATTGCACGCCGCTGTTCACGATGGATATCGCCACACAGCTGTACGGCTCGCTCGCCTACGATTGGGTGGGCAAAACCTGGGGCAGCAACAACGACCCCGCATACGGCAATATTAAGGCACTCTTCCAAGTAAGAACCGACCTCAATTGGACCGAGCAGTTTACCCTAGGACCGGTGCCGTTTTTCCTAAACGTCAACCCCTGGGTGCTGGCAAAACTGGCGCTCGCCGTGGGTGCCCACACGCACGGCAGCGGCGCGGCGTTTTTCAAGAACATTTCGCTCGACTATTCCAACACGTCGGGCTCATTCACTATCCAGATCGGGCTTGCCGTCACCTTTGGCGCCGGCGTTGCAGGCGTCGCTTCGTCTGCCGTGCGTGGCGCCGCATCCCTCACCCTGTTCATTGGGTACGAGAAGGCGGACGGGCACCAGCTTCCGCGGCTGCGCGTGGGTGCAGACGTCGATGTCGATGTGATACTCCAGTTCGTAATGTTCAAGTGGACCACCAAGGCTTGGTCGGGGTCGTGGCCCACACTCCTCGATTCGTGGAATATGTCGGTGAACAATGGCAACCAGTATGTGCTCCAGCGCTCTGAGCTCGCATTGGGTGGAGATACGCCTTACACGTTGGATGCCCGCTTCGGCACGTCCAGCAACATCGAGGCGGGCGGCGTGCCGCAATTTATCGCATCGGCCACCATCGTCACCAACGCCGAGCTGCTCGCACGCGCCGAGGTTAAGGCCACTGCCGTAAACGCCGCGCCTGTCGTGCGCGATTGGGATCAAGCGGTCACGTGCATTGAGCTCGAGGCGGATGCAGAGAGCGACGACACGGGACAGATCGAGCATTTCGTCCATGCACTGATAGGGAACGACGAAAACGCCGCGCCGATGTACGAGTACACCTATATCGGGCAGGCGACGAACGCTGTTGCGGACCCCAACGCTAATTCTGCTGGTGTATCGGAGGACGAGCGTGGCGGCATCAAACCCTCGAGCGACAACGTGCTGTTTGCTAGCGTGCTCAGCGAAGCTCACATGAAGCTGGCGATTATCGCCGGCGTAGAATGCCTATTCCGTATCGCCTCGGTGCGCTACGGCGACAATGGCCGCTCGCGCCTAGTGGTGCACACAAAGGCAAACGGCACGTGGTCCGCTCCCACGCCCGTGGACTTCCCCCTTGGGTTTGGCGAGGGCGACGTGGAGCGCACCGGCATATTCGATTACGACTTCGACGTGGTGGAATATACAGACGGGAGGGGAAACCGGGACGCCTACGTGCTGCTGGTCTCGGGCGAGCGCCCCGCCGGTGACAACACCCTTTTCGATACGGCGAGCACATCCGGCATACTGTCCGTTGTGCGCCTGCGCATAAGCAACGACGGAGTTCGCGTGATATCGCACACGTCGTGGCGCAGCATCTCGCGCGGCCGCCTTCAGGAGGATGGCTACCATTGCCTGCAGTGCCCACGCATCACGGTGGGCAAGACGCTGGTCGACGGACGTCTGTCGGGCGCTTACCTCCACCGCCACGGAGCCACCACAGAGAAGGCGCTCGGCAGCGAGGCCGAGGTTGCGCTGGAATGCTTTACCCTGTGGTCGGATGATTTGGGCGACAGTCTCACGTTCCGTCAGGTCCTCCGCTTTCCGCAAGCGCCATCGAGCATCGAGCTGGGCGTACCCGAGAATATCAACGGCAAAATGGTGGTGCCCGTTGCATACGAGACCGCAGGCGGTTGTGGCTGTGCATCGTACGCCGTGATCGGCCAGTCCATTGCGGGCTGGGGCGTTATGTCGCCAGATGCCACAGCACCCCACGCGGTGCCGTGGCCGCAGCACACGGGCTTTTTTGCTACCGTCAACGAGCAACTGCAGCATGTTACGTGGACGCGAGGCGCATCGGCATTTGCAACGCAGCCCGTGGGTGCCGCAGGCTGTGGCCCGGCATCGTTTAGCGTAAGCAACAACGGCAGGTGCGTGCTCTATGTAGAGAACACCGATGGCAAGGTGGGGCAAACCTACGACGAAGAAGGCAACCCGGTAGCAGTGATGGGCAAGCACTTCCGCATCTTCGCCAGCACCTTGGCAGGCGATCTGTTTACGGAGCCGTTCGTGATGTGCGAGCTGGACCATCCCGTCGATCAGATAACGACATTTTTGACGTCGGGGAGCATGCTCTCCGCGCTCGCCACGCACATTGTGAGCGCGGAGAAGAGCGAGGCAGAGTTGCACGGCATCGAAGTGCCCTTGGTGGCGTGTGTCACTCCGACGGGCGCGGTCGCTACCTCGGGCGCGGTGGTGCCCGGAGCAGCAGGCGAATCCTTCATGGTCACGGTGCGAAACGACGGCAACACCTTGCTGACCGCTGGCACGATCGATCTGTACCGAGAGGGCTCCAGCCAGCCGTTCTCCAGCGCATCCATCGGATTCGGAGTGAACGCACGCATGGCTTCGATCTACGATCCAGAGCTTGCCGAGGACGCTTCGGCCAACGATATGGCACACGTGAAGTACGCGCTCGAGACGCTGGGCGCACGTTTTGCAACGCACCCGCTGGTAGCCGACAACGGCAACGCCGTGCTGGCACCGGGTTGCACGGCACAGTTCCGTATGAGCTTCGCCATCCCCGAGAGTTGGAGCGACGAAGTGGGCAAACGCGTAACGCTGTATGCGAAGGCGCGTAATCTGGTGGCGCTCGATCCCGTAACGCTCGAAGAAATTCGACCGGGCGCGAACTCGGCGCTGGGTGCTGTACTGCATGAGCTCCACGTGCCCGACGCGGCATGCGAACGCTCAGAAGTTCAGGTCGGCGTATGCGACAGCGCGGACGCCACAGGGCTTCACGACGCCCCGATGACGGCGGACGGCGATGGTGGCTCAAGTGGCGGCGGTACTGACGAGGGCGGCGGCTCCGGCGGAAGCAGCTCCGGCAGTGGCAAGGACCACGGCAATAACAAGCGCTCCGGAAAAGCGGGCGCGCTTGCGGGCACGGGCGATGCCAACGTTCCCCTCACGGCAGCCGCTGCAGCACTCGCCGCGGCAGGCGCCGGCCTCGTCGCCTACAGTGCCCGCCGCACGGCGCTCGAGATCGACACCGCCAATGAGGCCAATTCGGATAGGCCTCGCTAGCTCCTAGTTACTTTTGTGAGAGACGTCGACTCGGCTCATCGAACATCAAATGGGCTGGTTCTGGATACCCAGAGCCAGCCCATTACGCATTAGATATCGTCAGAGGAGTCGAGTTCTGCCTCGAGCTTGGCACGGCGTCTTTTCGCCGTGAAAAACGCTGCGCACAGGCCAGCAAACGTGGCCGCGAAAATCGTCGCACCGCAGAACACGCCCGTGGCCAGGTTCGCCAACCAAAAGACGCTTTCGAGCGGTACGATCTGCGCCTCAGCGATACAGCGCATTGCGGCAATAACAAGCGCGAACGCGGCGCCGCTAAGACCGCTGAGAAGTAGGAAATATCCAACAGGAAGATGCTCGGTTTGCCCAAAACGATTGGTATCGACATAGCCCTTCCGCGTTTGCAGTCCTGCGCAAATCAACATCACGAGAACGAGCCACAAATACATGGCTGCCTCGAACGGCGTTGCAAAACCATGCGGCATTTCACTGGCGTCGCTGTGAACCCACGCAACCTGTCGAGCTATAAACTGGTAGAAAAATATCATCAACATGCCAAACGAAAGCAGCACGAAACCAATCTTGTAGATCTTCGCGCTCTCAGCCTCCAGGCGCTCATCCTTTGGGCCGGCATATTCACGCCACTTTTGCACGAGTTTTAAATCTTCAAATTTCATAGCGAACTCCTAAAGAGCGTTAGGGTCGACGTCGATCCCGTCTTCCCAAAACAGATCGTTCAACGTAACGCGTAGCGCTTTGCAGATCGCCACGCACAAATTGAGCGTGGGGTTGTAGCCGCCCGCCTCGATCAGGCCGATGGTCTGGCGCGTAACGCCCACGGCCTCGGCCAAGTCAGCTTGCGAAAGGCCAACCGCCGCGCGCGCCGCCTTCATGCGTAGGTTCTTTTTGCCCGGCATGGATTTCCTTTCGTAGTAATGGACAGATATCCGTTACAACATGACAGAAATATATTGCATCCATCAGAAGATGTCAACTATATCTGTCATTATGAAAACCATATTCGTCATCGCCATGCGGACATTACAACTTCGGTTCACTATTCAAACTTACTCGGACAGAACCGACTCGGTTTTGTCCGAGTAAACTCGAGCATAAACTGATTCATGCGATACAATTAACTCGGACAAAACCGAGTCGGAAGGAACCGAGTAAGTGGAATTCATTGGCAGGGAGCGTGAACTCGCCCGTATTAAGAAAACGCTCAAAGCACCCGAGCAGCGCAATGTTCTCATTTACGGCAGGCGTCGCGTCGGAAAAAGTGAGCTCATCAAGCAGGCGCTAACGGATTTGTCAGACGTCGCAACGGTCTATTACGAGTGCCGCCAAACCTCCGAGGCAGACAACCTCGAGAGTCTGTCCGTCCTTGTTGCTGAAGCGCTGAGCTTTCCTCCGCTCGCCTTCACAGGCATCCGCGAGCTCATCGAATTTCTGTTTGCCCAAGCCAAAGACAAGAACATTACCCTCGTTCTCGACGAATACCCCTACTTGAGAGATGCGGTTAAAGGCTTAGACAGCATTCTTCAGACCTCAATCGACGCCCACAGGGAAGACTCACGTTTAAACATTGTCCTGTGCGGCTCCTACGTTGAGATTATGAAATCCCTCATCGAGCATGAAAGCCCCCTCTACGGGCGAATTGATCTCGCACTTGAGCTTAAGCCCATGGATTACTTTGACGCTGCGAAGTTCTATCCCGCGTTCTCGCCCGAGGACAAGGTGCGGCTCTATAGCGTTTTTGGCGGCATCCCCTTTTACAATCGCCTCATCGATCAATCCCAAAGCGTACGCGACAACATCATCGAGCTCGTCACGGAACCTGGCGCCCGCTTAGAAAGCGAGGTGCCGTCCTATCTCAACGCCGAGATCTCGAAGATGACCAACGCCAACGAAGTTTTCGCGGCTCTCGCACAAGGTTACTCCCGTTGGGGGGACGTGCTGGCACAGTCGCACGTCTCGAGCGGTCCGGCCATGGCAGACGTGCTCGACAAGCTCATGTCACTCGAAATCGTCCAAAAGCGTGCACCCATCAACGACCCTACGAACAAGCGCAAGTCTGGCTACTTTGTAGTGGATCCGCTTTCGCTCTTTTACTATCGCTATGTTTTCCGCAATGCCTCAGCACGTCAGCTGCTCGACCCGGAAGTCTTCTATGATCGTCACGTCTCCCAAGACTTCGAGGAAAACTACGTTCCTCATATGTTCGAGGAGATCTGCCGTCAATACCTCGTGCGGCAGAACAGGACCGGCAAGATCGAACCGGCTTTCGACGCCATAGGCAAGTACTGGTACGACGATCCCGCAAACAAAACGAGCGGCGAATTCGATGTGGTAACGCAAGACCCCGAGGGCTACGCATTCTACGAAGCAAAGTTCCGCAAATCCCCCGTCACGCAAAAAATGGTCGACGAGGAAATCACCCAAGTCGAGGCAACGGGGCTCAAGTGCCATCGCTATGGATTCTTCTCCCGTTCGGGCTTCGAAGCTGGCGAAAGCGATCGAACCGTCTTCATCGACCTGCCGCAGATGTTTGGATAGGACAGGACAGGTCCCTCCCGCATTCCAAGCATTCATTATCTAATCGAACGATTGTTCGATGGATTTCGTGTTGGTTGGAATCGTCTGTGGGCTGGGCTATGCTACCTTGACTATCTATATGACTTAAACGCAGCAAAGGAGCACCGAGAGAGCGAGTATGGCAAAAAACACCGCAAACTATGGTAACGACAGTATCCGCCAGCTCAAGGACGAGGAGCGCGTACGCCTGCGCCCCGCCGTCATCTTTGGCTCGGACGGGCTCGACGGCTGCGCACATGCCGCCTTCGAGATCCTGTCCAACGCCGTTGACGAGGCGCGCCAGGGCTACGGCAAGCTCATCACCCTTACCGCCTTTCGCGATGGCTCCATTCAGGTAGAGGACAATGGCCGTGGCTGCCCGCTCGACTGGAACCCTTCCGAGAAGCGTTTTAACTGGGAGCTCGTCTTTTGCGAACTCTACGCCGGCGGCAAGTATAACAACAACCAGGGCGGCGACTACGATTTCTCGCTCGGCACCAACGGCCTGGGCTCCTGTGCGACTCAGTACGCCTCCGAGTACATGGACGTCACGGTTTGGCGCGACGGCAACAAGTACTCCCTGCACTTTAAGAAGGGCAAGGTCGTCGGCGCCAAAAAGAAGGCGCTCGAGATTGAGCCCAGCGACGAGAACCGCACCGGTACCACCATCAAGTGGCGTCCCGATCTTGAGGTCTTTACCTCCATCAGTATCCCCCACGATTGGTATCGCGAGACCATGCGCCGTCAGGCCGTGGTCAACGCCAACGTGACCTTCCGCCTGCACATCGAGGGCGACGATGGTGAGTTTTCCGAAGAGGATTTTTGCTATCCCAAGGGCATCGAGGACTACGTGCTCGAGAAGGTCGGTACCGACTACCTTACCGAGCCCTTCTTTATCGAGGCCGACCGTCGCGGTCGCGATCGCGAGGACCTGCCCGATTACAACGTAAAAATCACCGCATGCATGTGCTTCTCGCGCACCTTCATGATGCAGGAGTACTACCACAACTCATCGTGGCTCGAGAACGGCGGTTCGCCCGAGAAGGCCGCCCGCAGCGCTTTGACCAGCGCCATCGATGCCTACATTAAGCAACAGGGCAAATACAACAAAAACGAGAGCGGCATTAAGTGGCAGGACGTCCAGGACTGTCTGGTACTAGTGACCAACTGCTTCTCCACCCAGACGTCTTACGAAAACCAGACTAAGAAGGCCATCAACAACCGCTTTATCCAGCAGGCCATGACTGCCTTCTTTAAGGAGCGCCTCTCGACCTACTTGATCGAGAACAAGGACGCCGCCAATAAGATTATGGAGCAGGTGCTCATCAACAAGCGTTCACGCGAGAATGCCGAGAAGACGCGCCAGAGCATCAAGACCAACCTGCAGCAGAAGACCGATATGGCCAACCGCGTGCAGAAGTTCATCGACTGCCGCTCCAAGGACAAGAACCGTCGCGAGATCTACATCGTAGAGGGCGACTCGGCAGCAGGCGCCATTCGCACCTCGCGCGATGCCGAGTTCCAGGGCGTCATGCCCGTCCGAGGTAAGATCCTCAACTGCCTGAAGGAGGATTATCCGCGCATCTTTAAGTCCGACATCATCATGGACCTTATGCGCGTGCTGGGCTGCGGTGTGGAGATCAAGGACAAGCGCATCAAGAACCTGGGCGCCTTTGACCTGGACAACCTCAACTGGAACAAGGTCATCATCTGTACGGACGCCGACGTCGACGGTTATCACATCCGCACGCTCGTGCTCACCATGCTCTATCGCCTGGTGCCCACGCTTATCGACGAGGGCTACGTGTATATCGCCGAGTCGCCGCTCTACGAGATCAACTGCAAAGAGAAGACCTACTTTGCCTACACCGAGCTCGAGAAGAACGGCATCCTTAAGGAGATCGGCGACCAAAAGTGCTCGATCAACCGCTCCAAGGGTCTTGGTGAGAACGATCCGGACATGATGTGGCTCACCACCATGAACCCCGAGACGCGCCGCCTGATCAAGGTGGAGCCCGAGGACGTCACCAAGATGGAAACCATGTTCAACCTTTTGCTTGGCAACGACGAGGCAGGCCGCAAGCGCCATATCTCCGAGCACGGCAAGGAATACCTGGACCAGCTGGACCTGCAGTAGCAGCAAATCGATAACGACGGCCCATAAGAAGTTCAAGAGGAAATCGTGGCAAAGAAGAAGACGAAGAACCAGCCAAAGAAAAAGCAGGTCAACGCCGAAAACGTCATCGGCCTGCACTCCGAGGTCACCGACCAGCCGATCACGCAGACGCTCGAGGTCAACTACATGCCCTACGCCATGAGCGTCAACGTCTCGCGTGCGTTCCCCGAGATCGACGGCTTTAAGCCCTCGCACCGCAAGCTGCTCTACACCATGTACAAGATGGGTCTGCTCAAGGGCGAGCGCCAGAAGAGCGCCAACATCGTGGGGCAAACCATGAAGCTCAACCCGCACGGCGATGCCGCGATCTACGAGACGATGGTGCGCCTGGCGACGGGCAACGAGGCACTGCTTGCGCCCTTCGTGGAGTCGAAGGGCAACTTTGGCAAGTACTATTCGGGCGATCTGAGCTACGCCGCCTCGCGTTATACCGAGGCCAAGCTCTCCCCCATCAGCGCCGAGATCTTCAAGGACATCGACAAGGACCCGGTCGACTTTGTCGACAGCTACGACGGCGCCATGAAGGAGCCGCGTTTGCTGCCCACCACGTTCCCCAACATCCTTGTCTCGGCCAACAAGGGCATCGGCGTCGCCATGGCGTCCGACATCTGCGGTTTCAACCTCAACGAGGTCTGCACCGCCACCATGCACTACCTGCAGGATCCCGACTGCGACCTGCTCGAGTACATGCCCATGCCCGACTTCTCGACCGGCGGCGAAATTATCTACCGCCGCGAGGAGATGGAAAAGATTATCGAGACCGGCCTTGGCAGCTTCCAGATCCGCTCCCGCTGGCGCTGGATTCCCGAAGAGCGCATCATCGAGGTCTACGAGATCCCCTACACCACCAAGACCGATGTCATCATCGAACGCATCGTCAAGCTCTCCAAAGAGGGCAAGGTCAAGGAGATCGCCGATATCCGCGATGAGACCGACCTCTCGGGTCTGCGTATCGCCATCGACCTCAAACGCGGCGTCGACCCCGACAAGCTCATGGCCAAGCTCTATCGCTCGACCACGCTGCAGGATTCGTTCTCGTGCAACTTCAACGTGCTCGTCGACGGCTATCCCCGTGTTATGGGCGTGCGCCAGATTCTGCACGAGTGGGTCAAGTGGCGTATTGAGTCCACGCGCCGCCGCATTAACTTTGACCTGGGCAAAAAGTCCGAGCGCCTGCACCTGCTGCACGGCCTTGAGGCAATTCTGCTCGACATCGACAAGGCCATCGCCATCATCCGCGGCACCAAGCTCGAAGCCGAGGTCGTGCCCAATCTTATGAAGGGTTTCGACATCGACGAGACCCAGGCCGAGTTTGTTGCCGAGCTCAAGCTTCGCAACATCAACGAGGAGTACATCCTCAACCGCACCAAGGACATTGCAAAGCTTGAGGGCGAAATTGCCGAGCTGGAGGAGATTCTCTCGAGCGAAGACAACATCAAGAAGGTCATCAGCGACGAGTTGGCCGCGGTCAACAAGAAATATGTGATGCCGCGTCGCACGGGCAGGATCGAGCCCCATGAGGTCATCGAGGTGAGCTTGGAACCCGAGGTCGAGGAGTACCCGGTCACCATCATGCTCTCGCGCGATGGCTACCTTAAGAAGATGACGGACCGCGTACTCAAGAAGGCGACCACGCTCAAGTACAAGGACGGCGACAAACCCTTTATCGAGTTCCCGTCCTCCAACACCCACGAGCTGCTGGTCTTTACCAACAAGAGCCAGGTGTACAAGTGCAAGGTTGCGTCGTTTGAGGACACCAAGTCGGCCCAGCTGGGCTCGTACCTGCCGACCGATCTTGAGATGGAACCCGACGAGGGTGTCATCTGGGTCATCGACCCCGAGGACTACAAGGCCGACGTGCTGTTTGTCTTTGAGAACGGTCGTGTGGTGCGCGTCGCACTTGCCGGATACGTTACCAAGACCAACCGCAAGCGCCTTAAGAACGCCATCTACGGCGGCAGCAAACTGCTGTATGCCCAGGTGCTCAAGGAAGATCGCGATATTGCACTGGTCTCGAGCGACTATCGCCTGATGAACTTCAACACGTCGTTGCTCAAGACCAAGACGACCACCAACACGCAGGGCGTCCAGGCCTTTACGGCTAAGAAGGGCCGCTCGGTCACCACCGTCGGCACAACCGAGGAGATTCTTGGCGCCGGCGTCTCGGCCGAGAAGTTCACCGCACAGAGCCTGCCTTCTGCCGGTGCCCTCATGAAGGAAAACGACATGCCGAGCCTGTTTGACTAGGTGCCACGGCAACGAGACCGTTAGATACTTCTCAAAGCGACGAGGCCCGGAACGCAACGGCATTGCGCCCGGGACTCGTCGTTTTTCTTCTCAACTATTTTTTAACGCAGATAAATTGATTTCTGCTTATTTTTCTGCGTAAAAAATGTCAGCGTCACTGCTTCGATGCCCTTTGGTCAGCTGTTAGCAAAACTTGCAAAAATTAGCAAAACTTGCAAAAATTAGCAAAACTTGCAAAAATTAGCAAAACTTGCAAAGGAGTCACCATGGAGTACAGCAAGAACCCCTTTACCCCGACGTTCGGAAGCGTCCCTCCCTTTCTAGCGGGTCGCGAGCATATTCTGCGTGACATCAACCGTGGTTTTATCAACGGCCCGGGAGATCCAAACCTGTCGACTATTTTTACGGGCGCAAGGGGAACGGGCAAGACGGCGCTTCTCTCGCTCCTTTCAGAAACGGCGCTTGAACACGGTTGGATCGCAGCAAATGTCTCCGCCATGCCAGGCATGCTCGAAGATATTATCGAGCGAACCAAAGAAGCCGCAGATAGCTACCTCTCACAGCCTCATGCGCGCATAAACGGCGTTCAAATTGGTCCAGTGGGCATCGATTGGACATATGCTCAAGAGGCTCAGGGCAACTGGCGCACGCGCATGAATGGCATCTTTAAGCAACTCGAAAAACATGACATCGGACTTCTCATTACCATCGATGAAGTCACCGTCGATCTCGAAGAAATGCTTCAATTTGCCTCTGTTTACCAGCACTTTGTACGCGAAGGTAAAAAAGTTGCCCTACTCATGGCAGGACTGCCCTACAAAGTATCGGCGTTGCTGCGTAACGATTCCGTCTCGTTCCTCAGGCGTTCCCAATATCATCAGTTAGGACGAATCACTGACGTTGAAATTGCAAACGCGTTTCGCAAAACCGTTGAGGCCGGAGGACGTTCAATCACACCAGAAGCGCTCGAGAATGCTGTGAAGGCCGTCGACGGATTCCCCTACATGATGCAGCTCGTCGGATATCGCACTTGGGATGTTTCGGAGAACTCGCCCCAAATCAGTGCATCCGATGTCCAGCAGGGTTCCCTACTCGCACGCATGGAGCTGCGTGATCGCATTCTCGAAACGACCTATCGAGAGCTTTCCGATAAAGACATTGAGTTTTTACTCGCGATGCTGCCCGATTCTGGCCCCAGCAGGGTCTCGGAGATAGCCAAACGCATGGGCGTCGCCAGCAACTACGCAAGCCAATACAAACGCCGCCTTCTCGAGGACGGCGTCATCGGGGAACGTGGGCGTGGTCTCGTTGGCTTTGACATCCCCGCATTCAGGGAGTTCCTGAGCGAGAAAGTCTCCTAGCACGCGGAGATTGTCCATAAGGACATCAACGCATGGCAATCAGTAATCCTCTTGGTAAGGGAAGTAGGCTTTCCGCCAACGCTGATTGCCATGCGTTCTTCTTGTCCTTAGGCGAGTTTGCGAGCGAGCTCTCGCACCTCTTCCAACTTGGGCGAGGAGACCATGCTGTCACGCTCGGTCATACCGCTGATGGTGACAATGCCCTGGTCCTCCCACTTGCAGTACGCACAGGTTGACTTGTACATAGCGATCGCCGCATCATAGACGCCCTCGCTATGGCTATCGAGCAAAAGGGCCGTCTTGGTGAACGGGAAGCCCGTAGCACCGAAGGCATACAGGCGGTCGATGGCGGCCTTCTCCTGCGCAGTGATATCAAACCAGTAGATAGGCGAAGCGAAGACAACCATATCGGCGCCTTTCAGTGTCTCGAGCACACCGGCCATGTCGTCCTTCTGCATGCAGGCACCCTCATGGGCAAAGCAGTACTGACACCCCAGGCAACCAGCAATCTTCTTGCCGGCAACGCGGATGACCTCGACCGTATGGCCGGCCTCGCGCGCGGTCTCGGCAAACGCCTCGACCATGGTGTCGGTATTGGCGCCCTTGCGCGGGCTACCGCTCAATACAACGATATTCATAAGAATCTCCCTTCTTCATGCCGCAGGCGCGCGGCATACATTTCGTTGTAACCAAAACGGATAGAGCTATTCAGTCGTCTGTAGATCGCATCTCTCGTTCGTGTTCTCTAGACACAATCTCATTGCCTGATAACTCCTCGGCCACCTTGATTTTCTCTCCGAGAATTGAACAGCAAATCGTTGCTCGCAAAGTATCGACTGTGAGAAAATTAGCTTGAGCTTTCTCCCTGCTCGCATAAGCGTTCGCGTGAAAGAGCCTAGCCGCATCGGCCAGGCGCAATATAGATCCGCGGAAACCGGCCTACGAACAAGGAGTGTCTTATGTATGGACAGCATGTTGCACCGCAGACCCATAACAAACGGACTGGCCTGTCTATCCGCGACGTCAAGCGTCATGCAGACGCCAGAATCGCCGCCTTCGGAGTAAGCATTCTTGTGGCAGGACTGCTTTTGCTACCCTGCGCAGCACTGGCGACAGAAATGCCCGAAACCGATGTCGCAGCACCCATTACCTGCGACGAAGCCAACGCGGAAGGCAGCCTCACAGCTACCACCGTTGTCGACCATAACTATGACCTGGAGCTCCCTCCTGCCTTTATGTTGGTCCAGAATGAGGCGTTTGTATACGATTTCCCCGACAAACCCGAAGACTTCATCTACGGGCTTAACGACACCGTCCTTCTCTTCAAGATCGACACCGATACCGAAGGCCTTATAAAAACCGAGAACCCCAAAGAGGCCAGCGTCTCTATTGCCCTGACCATGATCGACAATCACGTTAGAGCAACCGTAGTCTTTACAGGCAGTTACGCCGACGACCAAATCCCTTACAGGCTGAACCTCAACAGCTCAGCCCACCTTGGCACACACGTTGACCGTGACTTCGACAGCGGGCAAGGGATTATGCACGAGACGCGGCACGATTACTACATCCGTTACATCTTCGACAGTGACGTGCACTTGATTGCAACCGATACGAGCGGTTCCAAACCCGATCCAAGTGTTAAGCCGATCCCAGAGGTCAAACCCGAACCGGAAACCAAGCCCGAGCCCACACCGCAGCCCAAGACAGAAAAGCCCGCGGCAAATCCCGTTTCCACCAAGGCAGTAACGGCAGCTAAACCAGCCAGGACCACCCTACCCGCTACGGGCGACAACGGCGCGATAGCAGTCGCCCTGAGTGTTGCCGGTGGCGTAGTTGCATCAGTTAGCATTTCCGCAACAAGGCGTCGCAACCGCTAGCTAAAGCAAATACGCCATTCACACAGGCAAACAACCAAGCTCCAACGAAAACGGTCCAGTCATCCGACTGTGCCGCACTCCAGTAGTTCGTGGAAGATATCAAAGAGGTATCCCAGGCTCCCTTGAGCTGTGCGACAGACAGATCAGGTTTGGGAAGTAGAACGGCCCTTGCGCGAAGCGTGAATCGGGCAAGTCTGACGTTTATTCCCAGGGCCAAGCAGGGCCGGAGGTTTTATTGGCGGCTCTTACGGGCGTCGCGAGTTTTGGCGAGGACGTAGGCATCGGGGTCGTCTTTGAACCAGGGGCAACGGCGCTCGCCGGAGACCATATGGCGGTGGGGGCAGCCGCCCATGCACATGGGCAGAATGTGGTGCACGGATGATTGGGCGTCCGCAGGCTGAGTGAAGCCATAACAACACTTCGCGCATCGAGCAGTTTGAGCCGGCGTGCGCATGTCGGCGCCATACCGGGAAGAGAGGGCCTTCTTGTGGGGCGGACGACCCCATTGCAGTCTCCTTCCGCTCTAATCCTGCGGGAACGACAGCGGCCGTAGGAGTACCGCTACCGTACTCGTAGCGGTTCTCCGCCCCCTAAGCAGCGTGTCCGCTACGAAACGACCGTCTTGTAATAAGCGCCGAAGTCTGCGAGCGAGTCCATGATGGGCATCATCTGGCGGCCGAGCTCGGTAAGGCCATACTCAACGCGGGGAGGATTCTCGCCATAGTCATGGCGAAAGACCAGCCCATCATCCTCCATCTGCCGCAGGCTGTCGGTAAGCACCTTCTGAGAGATCCCCTCGAGGTCGCGGCGCAACTCGTTGAAACGCCAAGGGCGTACGCGCAAGTTACGGATAATGAGCAGCTTCCACTTGCCGCCAATGAGCGTTACCGCCGTTGCGACCGGACACTCCGGAAGCTCCTCTTTCGCCATCACGGGAGACCCAACCTCCTTGACCATACCGGTTTCACAAAAAAGTACGCAGTTACAAATATGTGCGTACTCGTATTTGCATTCGCCTTCGCGTTGAATATAACTCACGCAGGAGATGCCTGCAAGGTACATCAACCCCAAGAGAGGAACCATTATGGCTAATTATGCAAGGACCCACATCGGTAATGAGAGCCGTGTCGAGCTGCACGAAGTGCTCGGGCTTACCGGGGCAGAGGTGAGTGTCAACAATCTTCCCGCCGGCGCTGGCGTTCCGTTCGTCCATGCACACAAGGAAAACGAGGAAATCTATGGCGTGCTCGAAGGCGCCGGCTCGGTCACGATCGACGGTGAGGAAATCGAGCTTGCAGCCGGCGACTGGCTGCGCATTTCCCCCGCCGCACACCGTCAGTTCCGCGCCGCATCCGACTCGGGCATCACATACGTCTGCATTCAGGTCAAGCAGGGATCCCTTGATGCCTTCACGGCCGACGACGCTATCATGTTCTAATTCGCGATCGGTGTGCAAGGGGCCGATACCGCCCGCATGCCCCCTTCGGAATAGGCGCTGAGCAGCTCCTGGGCGTGGGCGAACTCGGGCCCTCGCCTCCAACCGAGTAGGCGGTTGACCGCGAGATTTCCCTGGACGTTGTGAACGAAGAGCAGATAGGCGTCCTCGCGCGAGAGCCCGGTCTCCTCCATGATCGAGGGAACCATCTGCTCAGCGCCGCGCTCGACGACGCGCTGTGCCACCCGGGCGTATGCATCGTCATCCGAGTAGAGCAGATAATAGTCATCGTTTGCCGGCGGGCGCTGGCAGAGAGCCTCCGCCTCCGTTCCCTCAAGCGGGGGCGCCGCCGCCAGGGCCTCGTCGATAAGTGCATCAAGCAGCGCGAACTTGTCCTCGTAGTGCAAATAGAACGTGCCGCGGTTGATATCGGCACAGCGGCAAATATCCGCCACCGTCATCTTCGCGAAGCCGACCTCGGCCAGCAGCGCAAAGAACGCCTCCCGTATGACCGAAAGCGTATAGCGTCGGCGACGATCGATCTTCCCCGATTCCATGGCCCCTCCAATTGCAGCGCTCAACAATATCCAGAAGCCGCTCGTTTATCGACAGCAGCTCGAAACTGTTCATTGCTCTGACGCAAATCAACACTGATACTTTTTATAGACACCTGTTCATTGTAGTTGAAAGAGAGTATCAAGTGACTCTATACGAGCGGCTCGTTATCGAACTCACCAACCAATCGTTTTCCCATCAGGCCGCCTACCGCACCGGCGGCACGCCCTATGAACTGAGTGCCCGCGAGCCCGAGCGCTACGACCAGCAAATCGAAACGTTTGCCCGCATGATCGATGAAGCCGATTGCGTGCTTGTAGGCGGGGCCTCTGGGCTCTCCGCGGCGGGCGGCGGCGACTTCTACTACGAAGACAACGCGACCTATCGCAGGCATTTCGGCAAATTCGCCGAGCGCTACGGTTTCAGGGGCGCTTTTGAAGGGTCGTCCTACCGCTGGCCCACCGCCGAGTCGCGCTGGGGCTACCTTGCCACCTTCCTCGACACCACGCTCAACGCCCCGCTGCGCGAGCCCTACAAAGATCTCGACGCCATTCTTACCGAGAAAGACTTCTTCGTTCTCACCACCAACCAGGACACGCAGTTCATGAAAATCTACCCTTGGGAGAAGGTAGCAGAGATCCAAGGCGATCACCGCTTCTTCCAGTGCTCCCACTGTTGCACCGGCGAGGTGTGGGACGCGGTCGAGCCGGTCTCCCGCATGGTAGAGGCCATGGGAGACGGCCTTGAGGTTCCGACAGAATTCGTGCCACGCTGCCCGCACTGCGGGGCAGAGGCGTTCCCTTGGGTTCGCGGCTACGGCAACTTCCTGCAGGGCGAGCTCTACGAGGAGCAGTACCGCAAGGTGTCCGACTGGCTCGACGCGCACGCGCGGCAGAGGATCCTTTTCCTCGAGCTGGGCGTGGGCCGCATGACGCCTGCGTTTATCCAGGAGCCGTTCTGGGCCCTCACGGCGCAGTTGCCGCAGGCTGGCTACATCGCCGTGAACAACAGGACGCAGTTTCTCCCCCGTGCAATCGAGGATCGGGGGCTCGCCGTTCGTGCCGATATCGCCGACGTGCTCGCCGACGTGCGCAAGACGCTGGGTAGGTAGCGCATGGAAACGATAAAAGCGGTTCGTATCGGCCAGGCACTTGCCGAGGCGGATCTTATCATCATCGGCGCCAGCAACGGGCTCGACATGGCAGAGGGGCTCAACCTCTTCTACGCCGATGCTCATTTCCAAGAAGCGTACGGAGACCTCGCCCAGGCTGATGGCATCGGCTGCATACTGCAGGGGCTCACCTCTCCGGATGCAAACGTGCGACGCCGATGGGCCGATCGATTCCATCAAAAGGAGTATGTCGAGTATGAGCCCGGCCCAATCATGAACGGGCTGCGGCATCTTACGGAGCACGCTGATACCTTCGTGATCACATGCAATATTGACGGGCACTTCGCACGCGCAGGGTTCAACGAGAACCACGTGCTCGAGACGGAGGGGAGTACGTGCACGTCGATTGACGAGCAGCGTCTCGCCCACCCAGATGCCCTCGCCATGGCGCAGCTCGAAGATCTCGCGCACCTTGTGCAAGCGCATCGCAACCACAAGGTTGCCATCCTCGAACTTGGCGTGGGGCTGCGCAACGGCGTCATAAAGCGCATGCTCGCTCGGGTCGCGAACGCCTGCGAACACGCCACCTACATCGTGTTCAACTACAGTCAGGCTCTGACGCCCGACGCTTCGTGCGAGACAATTCTCGTTGACGGCGATATGACCCCGGCTTTCGAGGAGATCGTTCGATGCCACCTCTAGAAAGAGAAGCGATGAGGCTTCGAAGCCTCATCGACGATGCCGACGCCATCATCGTCGGCATCGGCTCGGGTATGTCGAGCGCCGCCGGGTTCAACCATTACAACCATGCGGGCATGACGTGTGCCGGAATGGCGGACTGGCAGAAAGCCTTTGGCTTCAAGAGCCTTTTCGACGGCTTCTATCACCTCTACCCCAGCCTCGAGCAGCAATGGGCCTACTACGCGCGATACATCGATTTCATGCTGCGCGAGCCGGCCTCACAACCCTATCTCGACCTGCGGTCCCTCATCGGCCATAAGGATTACTTCATCCTGAGCACCAATGTGGACACCCAGGTTGAGAAGACGTTTCCTGCCGAGAGGACCTGCAACTATCAGGGAAGCTTCGCACACCTTCAGTGCAAGCAACCATGCTGCGACGAGATCTTCGATGCGAGTCCCTACGTCGAGCGCATGCTCGCAGGCATGGCGGGGTTCGAGATCCGCAGCGAGAATGTCCCCCGATGCCCGCACTGCGGTTGGCAGCTTGTGCCGTGGGTGCGCGACGACACGTTTTTGCAGGGCACGGCATGGCGCAAGGGCCTCGAACGATATGAGCACTTCGCGCGCGAGCGTGGTAGTAGCCGCGTGCTGTTGCTGGAGCTCGGCGTGGGCGAGATGACCCCCGGCATCATCACGCTCCCGTTCTGGAGCATGACCGCAAAGCTACCGGATGCGCACCTACTGAGCGTAAACATCTCGGGCGACTCGGCCCCGTTGCAGCTCGGAAACAAGGCGGAGGCGATTCGGGCCGATTTGCGCACGCTGCTCGCGGCGGCGCGGGTGACGAAGGTATTTAAGCCTCCTTGTCAGTCGCTGTAAGGTATTCCTCGTCGTCCACGGGCTCCAACCACTCGTTGGAGGTCTCCTCACCCGGAACCTCCAGCGCGAGATGGGAGAACCAGCTGTCGGGCGCGGCTCCGTGCCAATGCTTTACGCCCGCGGGAATATTTACTACATCGCCAGGGCGCAGCTCCTGTGCCGGTTTGCCCCATTCCTGATAAAACCCTCGACCAGCCACGCAGACGAGGATCTGTCCGCCACCGCTTTTGGCGTGATGGATGTGCCAGTTGTTGCGGCAGCCGGGCTCGAACGTAACGTTGTAAATGCCGACCTGCTCGGTGGAAAGGGGCACGAGGTAGCTTTGCCCGATAAAGTACTTCGCAAATGCGTCGTTGGGGGCACCGATGGGAAAGGCCATCTCGTTTTGGTGTCGGGCCTTTGCGTCGGCGCCGTCATCTTCGTCCGCCCAGACCTCCTTCGCCATGCGAAAGGCCGCCCACGCCTTGGGCCATCCCGCGTAAAACGCCGCATGCGTAAGGATTTCCGCTATCTCAGCCCTGGTCACCCCGTTGCTCTTTGCGGACATCAGATGATATTGGAACGAAGAGTCCGTCAGCCCCTGCGCCATTAGGGCCACCACCGTCACCACGCTGCGGTCTCGAAGGGAAAGCCCATCTTCTCGGCTCCACACCTCGCCGAACAGCACATCGTCATTGAGCTGAGCGAATTTGGGGGCAAAATCCCCCAGGGCGTCTCTGCCCGCCGTCTGTTTAATTGCCATGATCGATTTCCTCCTATCGATGGTTCTGGACACGAATCTGTTTACGCATGGCCAAGTGGCCCGCCTAGATTCCCATGCCCATTCGTCGCGCCTGCTCAAGAGCAGGGTGCCCAGCGATTTCGCCCACGCCGTTCACGCCGCCGGCGAAAACCGTTTTGCCCATTACGGACCACCCCTTGCGCTACCGATTTGTATTGACGAGAATGAAGGTAATACCTAAACCTAACTTTAGGTCAAGGAATGAATTCGAGATTTATTCGGAGGGGCCATGTACACAATCGGACAGGTGGCGGAAATGTTCGGCTTGCCCGCCTCAACGCTGCGGTATTACGACAAGCAGGGATTGTTCCCGGGGCTGGAGCGGACGTCCGGCATTCGCCAATTTGGCGATACGGAACTCGAGGCGCTTCGGGTCATCGAATGTCTGAAGAAAGCGGGGATGGAGATCAAGGACATCCGTCTGTTCATGGAATGGTGTGCGGAGGGCCCGTCCACTTACCCCCAGCGCAAGGCCATGTTCGAGGAGCGGAAGGCCCACATGGAGTCGGAAATCGCGAACATGAACCGTGCGCTGGATATGCTGAGATTCAAATGCTGGTACTACGAGCAGGCGATTCAAGATGGCAGCGAGGATAGGCTGGAAGCGCTGATTCCCGACAATTTGCCGGAAGAAATCAAAGGCGCCTACGAGAACGCGCACGCTCGATAATGCCGACCGATCTCAAGGGAATTCGGTGAGGAGTCCTCTTCGGTTAGTGATGTACTTCTTTCCCTTGATGTCGTAGCGCTTCGCCTCATAGAAGACGAAGGCGTCACGGAGGTAGGAGATGTAGCGCCCGACGATGACGTGGTTGGTGGGAACCTTGTTGGCGTCGAGGACGTTGGCGATGTTGTTGGGCGAGTTGAGGTTGCCGGAGTTGTCCATCATGTACTCGGCCAGCCTCTCCAACACGGTGGAGTCGGTACGTATTGCGGTCTACCCAAGCCATAATCCACTCCTTCTCGGTTTCGAAACTCGATTATTTCTAAAGTTTCGAAACCGAGAAGGCAATGTACACAAGGATGCATCGAGGAGCGAATCCCAGTAGCGCCATGTCAGCAGCGATGCCGGGCGCATTCGCACGTGCCACAATCCAACCACCAGAGATGAAAACACAGTCCCCGTCGGGTAGTCGTGGGCGTGCGCTAGTCCGCATCAGTAACCTGCCTCCTTGGTTGTCCCTTCTCTGCATGGTCATCTACATAAAGGAGGAACCAACCATGCAGATCAGCGTGTCGTCCACCCTGACCGTATATCACGACGGTCAATTCTGGGTCGGGCTGGCGGAGCACGTCGAGAGCGGAAGGTATGGCGTCGCCCGCATCGTCTTCGGCGCGGAGCCGTCCGATGAGGAGATTCTGCGATTCGTTACAAGCGAATGGGAGAAGCTCTCGTTCTTCGGCGACAAGGCCACCGAAACAAGCAAGCCCGCGAAGAACCCCAAGCGGCGCGCTCGCGAGGCAGCGAAAGCCCTTAAACGGCCCGCGGTGAGCACCAAGGCGCAACAGGCGCTCGCGGCACAGCGGGAAGCAATGAAGCGGGAGTCGGCTCAAGCAAGAAGTCAGCGTCGCGCGGATGAGGCGGAGACGCGCTTCGAGCAGCGAAAGTTGAAGCGCAAGCAGAAGCATCGCGGGCATTGATCGCCATTTGCAGCAAGGCAAACCATATACAGCAGCGGCGCCAGTTCCACTTGAAGCCGACGCCGCGTAGACGCTGATGGTGACGGCTATGCACGGGCACGGGCGCGCCACCGCACTTCACAGCTTGTTTCTCAAGTATTTGGGACGCACACGCGGCGTTCAAAAATGCGGAGCGACTCCGCATGGCTCGAGACTGAGCCGAGATGCCCTACTTCTCGCCCTCCAGCAGCCCCACGATGCGGTCGATGTCGACGGCAAAGCGAGGCCTTCCCTCGCGCTCGTAGCGGTCAAGGTATGCCTGGCACTCGGAGACAATGCGCTTGGTGTTGCCATCGATGATGCGCTGGAGCGTCTCGTAGTAGGCCGAGCCCTCGGTCCTGAAGCGGCGCTGGTGGGCCTTGGTTATGGGGAACATCTTGATGTAGTGGATGCCGTGGCGGCAGCCGGGGCGCGTCGTGGGGCGGGGTGGCAACGCAAAGTACTGGTCTTTGGGCACGTTAGGGGCGATGTTGGAACGCAGCGGCACAGCGAAGTCCCTGCGCTTTCCGCGGAAACGCAGCCTCACCACCACGATGCAGGGGCGATTGTGCTTAAGCATGAGCTCGCGGTCGCCATCGACGAGGTCGAAGAAGTCCTGGGAGATGGATACGATCTTCATCGGTTGCGCCCCCCCTTCATACGAAGCGGGGCCCGCATCGCTGCAGGCCCCTACAGGTGGGCGATATTCTACGCCTTGCGGCACCCCGTCGCCCACGGAGGTTAAACGTACACGTAAGCCGTACTCTGAAAGCCGCGGCTTCCGGCAAGTAGTTTATACCACGAAAGGTCGCTTTCGATGCGCCTAGCTCGCAAAATAACACTCGCTGGGCCGTCACCCCTGATCTTCTCGACCGTCTCCTCCGGGTACTTATTGCGTGCCACGGGCACCTCCGTCCTTGTTATCGCGATAAACATACCATGAGTGGCGTACGGGTCGAAAAGGGCTGGCGCCAAAAGAGCCCAACGGCCGTTACAGCTTCGTTAGAAACGCGCCCCACCATGGATGGTGAACCCGAAAGGTAAGGCGCACGGGCACGGCGACTCGGCCCGCGCACCCGGAAGAGAAAGGACGAACCCATGGGTTACATGCTCGAGACGCGCGGGCTCACCAAGCGCTTCGGCAGTGGCGACCAGGCGCAGGACGCCGTAGCCGACGTGAGCCTTCATATCCGCGAGGGCGAGGTGTACGGGCTGCTCGGCCCCAACGGCGCCGGCAAGTCGACAACGCTCAAGATGATCTGCGGGATGCTGCGGCCGACGGTCGGGGAGATCCTCTTTGCCGGGCACGCCTGGCGCCGCGAGGACCTCTACGCAATCGGCAGCCTCATCGAGGAGGCGCCGCTCTACCCCAACCTCACCGCGCGCGAGAACCTGCGCGTGCGCACCACGCTGCTGGGCCTTCCCGAGAGCCGCGTAGATGAGGTGCTCGCCGCCGTGGACCTCGCGGACACCGGGAAGAAGCGCGCCGGGCGCTTCTCGATGGGCATGCGGCAGCGCCTGGGGCTCGCGCTGGCGCTGATCGCCCGGCCACGTCTGCTCGTGCTCGACGAGCCTACCAACGGCCTCGACCCCATCGGCATCGAGGAGCTGCGCGACCAGATCCGCGGCTTCGCGGCGGCGGGCACGACGGTGATCGTCTCGAGCCACATCCTCTCCGAGGTGCAGCAGATGGCGGACACCATCGGCATCATCTACGGGGGGCGCCTCGCCTACGAGGATGCGCTTCGGCCCGGGCAGGACCTCGAGGAACTCTTCATGAGCGTCTGCCGGGAGGGGCGTCGAGCGCGCGGGGAGGTGGCGGCATGACGGGCGAGAAAGGCGGCCTGCTCGCGGGCCTGCGCGCCGAGGCCCTGAAGTCGCGCCACGCGGCACCGGTTCGCCTGGCCGTGCTCATGGCGCTGCCGATGCCGCTGCTCGGCGCGATGCCCTACCGGGGCGTGCAGATCTTCAGCGCGTGGAACTACTGGTACGCGCTCTTCCTGCCCGTGGCTCTCTCGCTCGTGGTGGCGTGCGTCGCGCGGGCGGACGCGCGGACGCGGATGCGGGGGCTTCTGGGCCTGGGCTTCCCGCTCGGGCGCGCCTGGTGGGCCAAGGCGCTCTGGTGCCTCGCGCTTTGCACGCTCTCGAACCTCGTGGTCTTCGGCATCTACCTCGCGGGCTCGGCGTTCTCCTCGCAGGGCCTCACGGCCGCGGGCACGCTCACGATGCTCCTCTGCGCGCTCGCCAACACGGTGACCGCGGCGTGGATGATCCCCGCAGGGCTCTTCCTCACGGCGCGGCTCGGCATGCTCGCGGGCATCTTCTGCCCGCTCGCCGCGCAGCTCGTGGGTGGGTTCGCCTGGTCGCTGGTGCCGCTGCCGCAGCTCTTTCCGCCGTCGGCGAGCATGGTCATCCCCACGAGCTTCATCCCCGTGCTGCCGAGCGGCGAGCCACTCGCGGCGGACATGGCGCTCGGCGGGGCGCTCGCGGCGGACGGCATGCTCACACTGGCGGGCCTTGCGGTCTGCGCGCTCGCGTTCGCCGCGCTCACGGCGGCGGGCGCGGCCTGGTTCGCGCGCTCCGAGGAGAGGTGATGGCCATGACACGACTCCCCGACCCGACGCCGCGCATGACTCTCCCGCGGGCCCTGCTCTCCGAGGCCCTGCGCCTGGCGCGCTCCCCGCTCGCAGCTGTGCACCTCGTCTGCGGCCTGGCAGCCGGTCTTGCCTGCGGCGAGTACTTCTCCGTAACCCGATGGGACCCGGCGCTGGGCGCGGACGCCTACGCCCAGTTCCTCGGCGCCCTCATGCCGCTCATGTCCGCCATCGTCTGCGGGCTCGCCGTGGACGAGGAGCGCGCTGCCGGGCGCCTCGCCAACCTCACGGCGGTCCCCTCGCGCGGGCGCGCCGTCGCGGCGAAGCTGCTCGCCCTTGCGGTGCTCGGCGCGGGCGCGCTGGCCGTGGCGCTCGGCGTGTTCGGGGCCGTGCTCGCCGTCGCCGGGCGCCTGCCGCTCGGGCCCGCTCCGCTTGCGGCCGCCTGGGCGGGCATCGTGCTGGGCAGCCTGCCCCTCTACGCGCTGGGGCTCGGCGTGGCCCTGCGCCTCGGCCGCAACGCCGCTATCGGCGCCGGCGCGGCGGGGATGCTCCTCGCGTTCTTCTCAGTGGGCGGACTTGCGCACGGCCTCATGACCGGCGAGCTCACCGGTGCCCTGGCGACACCCCTGAGCTGGGTGCCGCTCGCCTGGCCCGCGCGCCTGGGGTCGCTCGGGGTAGAGGCCTTCATCGACGCCGCACGCGCGGCGGGCCCTCTCCTCACGACTGCGCTCGCTGGCCTCGTGCTCACCCTGGCAGCCGCCGCCGTCCTTCTCGCCTGGTTCTGCCGCTTCGAGGACGGGAGGGCAGATGCGTAGGAAGCCGCTCGCCGCCGTGCTCGCCCTCCTCTCCGCAGCGCTCGTCCTGGGCGGGAATGCCCTGCTCGACGCCGGCTGGGGGTCGGCGCCGCGCTCGATCGCCGACCGCGTGCTGCCCAACCCTGAGATCGCCATGTGGGCGCCCGCGCCCGCGGCTGCGCGCGGGGCTCTGGACCGCTGAGCGCGGCGCAAGTACAATGCCGACGGGAGTTTCAGGAGGTCGAACATGGCGAGGATACTGGCAGTGGATGATGAGCGGGCGATCCTCGACGCGCTCGCGCGCGTCCTCGGCCGCGACGGCCACGAGGTCGTCAAGGCAGCGGACCCGACGGCGGTCCCGGGGACGGACCTCTCGCGCTTCGACCTCGTGCTCTGCGACGTCATGATGCCGGGGCTCGACGGCTTCGAGCTCGTGCGGCAGATCCGCCCGGACTTCGACGGGCCCATCATCTTCCTGACCGCGCGCGTGGCCGAGGAGGACGCCGTGGCCGGCTACGGCCTGGGCGCCGACGACTACGTCCGCAAGCCCTTCGGGGCCGCGGAGCTGCGCGCCAAGGTCGCGGCCCATCTACGCCGTGAGCGCCGGCCGCGCTCGCACGCCCTCTCCTTCGGGGAGGTGCGGATCGACCTCGGGGCGCGCGGCCTCGCCGTGGGCGACGAGGCCGTGCCGCTCACGCCCACCGAGTACGCCATCTGCGAGTACCTCGCCCGCCACCCCGGGCAGGTCATGAGCCGCGCGCAGATCCGCGAGGCGGTGCTCGGCTGGGAGAGCGACGCCGACGACGCGGCCATATCCATGCAGGTCAGCCGCGCCCGGAGGAAACTCTCCGAGGCCGGCGCCGATCCGATCGCGACCGTCTGGGGGATGGGGTACAAGTGGCAGCTTTGAGGACCGGGGCGCGAGGTCGCGGGGGCATGCCGCTCTCCTTCGTCATCGCGCGCTACTTCGCCTACGCGTTCGCGGCGGTCGCCACGGCGTGGCTCGCCTCGTTCATGGCGCTCTCCGCGGCGATCAACGCGGGCTTCGTCTACGAGGCAAGCTGGGGGCCGGCCAATGCGCGCGAGGTCGCGGAGGGCCTGGCACGCGACGGCGTCTGCGGGCAGCAGGACGTGCCGACGGCGTACCGCTACCTCATCCTGAATAAGGACGGATACGTGCTGATGACAGACCTCGAGGGCACGCGGCTCGAGGGCGCGGCGGAAATGGCCCGTGCGGCACTCGCCGCGGATCCGGGCACAGTGGAGATCGAGGGCGGAGGCTCGGGCCTCACCTACGCCGCGTTCCCGCTCAAGGGCGGCGGGGCCTGCGCACTCGTCAGCGAGTACCTGCCGCAGTGGGTCTCGCGCGGGCTCGCCGGCCTGCTTCCCAACCCACAGAACCTCATGCTCGTCGGCGCCGCTGCGGGAAGCGCGCTCGCGCTCGCGCTCGTGGCGCGCCGTGCGAGCCGCGTGATCTCGCGCAAGATGGCGCCGCTCGCGGAGGCAGCGGGGCGCGTCGGCGCGGGGGATCTCGACTTCGCGGTCGGCAGCACTAACGTGCGCGAGGTGAACGACGTCCTCGCCGCGATGGACGCCATGCGGACCTCCCTCGCCGAGTCGCTCGAGGCCCGCTGGGCCGCGGAGCGGGGGCAGCGCGAGCAGGTGGCGTCGCTCGCCCACGACCTCAAGACGCCGCTCACCGTGCTGCGCGCCAACGCCGACTTCGTGGCGGAGGAGCTGGAAGACGAGAAAGACGCCGACCTCGCGGCCGCCGCGCGCGACATAGCCGGCAGTGTCGAAAGGCTCGACGGCTACGTGCGCCTGCTCATCGAGGCCTCGCGCGGGTCCGGCGGGGCGGAGAGGGCCCCCATGCGGCCGGCCGAGCTCTGCGAGCAGGTCCTCGCCGAGGCCGCCCAGATCACCCGGGCGCGAGGCGTGACGCTCGACGCGACCACGGGCCCTGCTGTCGCGGGCGCGCCCGAGGCCCCGCTCGACCGAACCGCCCTGGCGCGAGCCGCCGCGAACCTCGTGGCCAACGCCGCCGAGCACGCGCGCTCGCGCGTGGCGGTCTCCTGCGACGTCGAGGGCGGCCACCTCGTCATCGAGGTGGCCGACGACGGACCGGGCTTCTCTCCCGCCGCCCTCGAACGCGGCTGTGAGCGCCTCTTCACAGACGACTCCTCCCGCTCCTCGCGCGACGGAGGCCGCCACTACGGGCTCGGCCTCCACGCCGCCGCCGAGGCCGCGAGCGCCCACGGGGGCTCCGTCTCGCTCGCCAACAGCCCCTCGGGCGGCGCGGTGGCCACCATCGCGGTCCCCCTGTGCGGGGCCTGACGACTCAGGCCCTCACACCGGAGCGCCTCGCAACCAAACGCTTCCATCTTGAAACACGGGGAGTAAATCGCGAAATCGCAGGTAAAAGGGGGGGAGTAAAAAGGCAAAGAAAAAGCCTCCGTTCCGACGCGGAAACAGAGGCTAGATTATCGTATTTACTCACCATTATCGCTGGTGGCTTTGCCGTAACTCTCGTACGAAACGAAACTCAGGAGCACAGTGCGGCACTCAAAAGTGCAGGTCAGAACCCTGTCAGCCTACTCCCACTCGATGGCGTCGGTTCTTCCGTCCCGTCACTCCAGTTACACCCAGTTTTCGGCATCGACACGGAACGCGTGCCGCCGAATGACGCGATGTCGCGTTTCGTCGGCTTCGGGGACAAAAGCTGGGACAACCTCAAAAACTTTTTTCAAACTCAGGGCTTTGAGTTTTTGTTTTTGTCCCAAAGTGCGCGGCGGGTCGCCTTTGGATGCTCGATGGCGCCGAAAACGCCCGTTTTGAAACTCAACCGCCCTTTTGCCCGCAAGCCGCCAGCTGCAATCGCAAGTGAATTAACGCGGGTGGCTTGCGCGCCATTTGCAAAACCCCAGGTCGCAGGTCTTCGCCATTCGTGAACAAAGTGAGTAGTCTCAGGTGGCTTGCTTATGAGTTGGCGAACGGGCCTTCAGGATTCAGGGCAAACATGCTGGTAGAATAGGATTCTCAAATCAATGACAGGAGACCGAGCATGGCCGAACCCCACGATAGGAAGCCGATCCTCACGATCGAGCAGCAGATAGAGCACCTCAAGCAGAAGGGCGTAGCCTTCGAACTGTGTTCCGAGGAAGAGGCCGCGGACTACCTGCGCGACAAGTGCAACTTCTTCAAGCTCGCATCCTACCGCAAACTCTTCTCGAAATACGAGGGAGGCCCGCGCGACGGCCGCTACGTAGACCTCGACTTCGGCCAGCTGCGCCTGCTCGCGGCGCTCGACCAGGAGCTGCGCCACGCCCTGCTCGGCATGACGCTCGACATCGAGCATTTCCAGAAGGTGACACTGCTTCGCGAGATGGAGGACCGTGGAGAGGACGGCTACGCCATCGTGGCCGACTACATGGCATCGCTTACCACTGCAAACAGGGAGTACCGCCTGCGCGAGCTCAAGATGAGCGGCCGCAGCCCCTACAGCTCGAGCCTCTACGCGAAGTACTCCGGCGACATGCCTGCCTGGGCCTTCCTTGAGCTCACCTCGTTCGGCACCCTCATCGACTTCGTGCGCTTCTGCGCCAGGCGATGGGGCGACAGGCGCCTCGAGGCCTCCCACTACGACCTCAAGCGCGTGAAGTCCGTCCGCAACTGCGCCGCGCACGGCTCGTGCCTGATCAACTGCTTCGCCGAGAGGGGCGCCGCCCGGGGCTCGGCGTCCAGCGGCGTCTCCCGAAGGGTCGCCGCCGTGGGGATTCCCAAGGCGACCAGGAGGAAGTGGATGGGGAATACGGCCATGCAGGAGGTCGCGACCGTGCTCGTGGCGCACTCCGGCTTGGTACCCGAGGGCTCCTCGCGCTCGCGCGCCGCATCCGAGCTCGCCGAGATGTTCGCCAGGGCCGACGGCGAAACCGAGGCGCTGCCCGACAAGGGGCCCGACGCCGCAGCTCGCTCCGCGCTCGAGTTCCTTCGCAGGTTGACAGAATCGCTCGGGTTGGTAGAATAGCCTGCAGATAGCAAAACCTTCACGGTTTTAGGGGCGGACTTGCGCAAGCGACTCTGCCCTATTTTTATATTCACTCGCTATAGGAGACGGATGATACCTGGGTCAATGACAGAACTGAGAAGCCCGGAATAATGGAGCCAGTTAGAAACCCTCGGGTTTGCGGGGCGGGATCGTGAGAGCGATTCTGCCCTATTTTTTTCCTCCGTCTGCCCCAACCAAGTAGTTCGAAGATAGCCTGTAGGTGTCCTCGTGGGCGCCTTTTATTTTCAGGGAATCGGCCGCTTCATGAACGAGCGACCGGCTTGACCTAGATCGAACCGCCTTCATCTCCGTCTAGGCGCCGGCAATCAACATCGTGAATCCGCGCGTGCTACAATGCGGGCACCAGAGATGAAAACACAGTCCCCGTCGGGTAGTCGTGGGCGTGCGGGAGTCCGCATCAGTAACCTGCCTCCTTGGTTGTCCCTTCTCTGCATGGTCATCTACATAAAGGAGGAACCAGCCATGCAGATCAGCGTGTCGTCCACCCTGACCGTATATCACGACGGCCAATTCTGGGTCGGGCTGGCGGAGCATGTCGAGGACGGCAGGTACGGCGTCGCCCGCATCGTCTTCGGCGCAGAACCGTCCGATGAGGAGATCCTGCGATTCGTTACAAGCAAATGGGCGAAGCTCGCGTTCTTCGGTGACGATCCGTCCGAGGCGAGCGAGCCCGCGAAGAACCCCAAGAGACGCGCCCGCGAGGCGGCGAAAGCCCTCAAGCAGCCGGCGATGAGCACCAAGGCGCAGCAGGCGCTCGCGAATCAGCGGGAGACGATGAAGCGGGAATCGGCTCAAGCAAGAAGCCAGCGTCGCGCGGATGAGGCGGAGGCGCGCTTCGAGCAGCGAAAACTGAAGCGCAAACAGAAGCATCGCGGTCATTGATACCACCATCAACCCATATATAGCAGCAGGCGTAGCTTCGATTGAAACTACGCCTGCCACCTGGTGCTATAACGTTATACAGAACGTATGTTCTATACCCACTCGATGACTAACCCAGTCCGAGCACTACCGATGCGTGTCGCGTCATACCGCCTAAGAGCTGATTCGTTCAGAAAAGGTTCAGGGGGATCGTCGAGTTTATTGCACCCTCGCGTTTTACAAAAGAGAGTACAAGGCCCTTTAGCTCGAATTATTGCATTTAGAACCCCGCCGCTCATCCATCCTAGCTTGCCCAAACAGCCCTCCCGCGATGTCCATGTTCCAACGGATGGGTACCATTTACCCGGGTGCACCTGGGGCAACGGGCCGGCAGGCCCGCGCAAGGTCGCTCGCATAACACACAACATCAAACACGACAGAAGAGGCGAACGACAGATGCCGGACCCCGGACGACAGCACCGCGGAAGAGAAGCATTCCAACCACAACCGAACGAACATCGCTCCTAGGCAGGCGCCCGCATGGGCGCCTTTTACTTTTCAGGGACTTAGCTGAGAGCTAAGCCACGCGGCTCATGGCCGTTTCGTGGAGGCCCGACCAGCTCGACCCACCTCGACCCGTCTCCGTTCCCGTCATGCGCGCGATGCGCCAGCAGGCGGTTCAATCGTCGCGCAGACGAAAAGGGACACTGTGCCGCGCGGTGTGCCCGCACGGTGCCGCACGGGAAGATTGGAGGAACCATGGCACGCACAGCCGAATGCGCCGCGCCCGAGAACAACCAGGGCCGCGACGAATGGATGACGGTGATCGAGATGCAGCAGTACATGAGGGCGAGCCGAAACAAGGCGTACGACCTCATCTGGTCGGGAGAGATCGACTCGTACAGGCTCGGCAGGAAGCTCCTGGTTTCGAGGGCGTCAGTGGACGCCTACATCGAGTCAAGGAGCGGCAGGAAATGACGGCGGCGACCGCCCCGGGAGCCGCCCGCGGCCGGGCACGCGAGGGAGCCTCGAGACGAAAGGAGCTCGAGGACGACCATGACCAAGAGCACTAGCAGGAGCCAGGTGAGGCTCATCACATCGACAAACGCGATATTCGGCGCCGACGAGGCGTGCGCGATGCTGCGCATCAGCCGCGACGCCATGTACCGGCTCGCCAAGGACCCCGACGACCCGTTCCCGATCCGCTACATCGGCGGCAAGACGCGCGACGGCATCGTGCTGCACGACGAGCTCGTCGCATGGGTCGAGCGCAACAGCGTCGTCGGCTCGCCAAGAAGGGGCTAGCGCCATGGCGGCCGCAGGCCCGAGGGGGCGCGACGGCCCCTCCCCGCGCGAGTTCGCGACGGTACGGCACTTCATGATGGCGGACCTCGGCCTCTCCGGCCTTCCCCTGCTCGTCTACGCGCGCATCTTCGGCTTCTGCGACGCCGGGTGCGGCTACTTCGAGAGCAAGGGCGGCCTGGCCCGATTCCTCAACGTGCAGGAGCGCAGCGTCCACCGCGCCATCCGCAACCTGCTCGACCAGGGCCTCATCGAGGAGTGCGGCGTGCACGCCCCGGCGCGCGGGCATGCCACCAAGCGATACCGCATCGTGCGCGAGAGGCTGCCGCCCGGAGCGTTGGCAACCCCTGACGATTCGTCAGGGTTCCCGGCGCGAAAGGGTGACGAAATGACAGGGTTCGCCGCGAACAAGGATGACGAACCGTCAGGGCTCGCAGCCCGAACCCCTGACGAAATGACAGGGAAACCCCTGACGATATGCCACCCAATAAGCAAAAGGGACAACAAGGACTTCAGAAGATAAGGAAGGGGCGCCCGATGGACCGAGCGGGACTCATCACCCTGGAGCAGGCCCGGGCCGCCGGGCTCTCCTTCGACGAGCCGGAGCCGAGGGCGTGCCCGCACTGCGGCGCCGCCCTCGAACCGCTCGGCGCAGCGCTGGCGGGCAGGGTCGCCTGGGTCTCCAGCGCCCCCTGCCCGTGCGAGGGCGCAACCAGCGAGCGGGAGGCCGAGGCGCGAAGGCGCGCGGCCCTCGCCGCCAAGGAGGAGGCCGCCCGCCGGGAGAAGGCGCTCGCGCGCGCGGGCATCCCCAGGCGCTACTGGGCCGCCGAGGCCGACCGCCCCGAGTTCGCCGAGTACATCGCCTCGTTCGCCGGCAACGGAGGCGCCGGGCTCTACATACACGGGGGCGTCGGCGCCGGAAAGACGCACGCCGCCTCCGCCATGGCCAGGCTGTTCGCCGAGGCCGGCTACGACGTCGCCTTCACGACGGCCAAGGGCATGCTCGAGCGCGTGAAGGCCACGTTCGACGAGGGCGGCACCGAGGCGGCCGTCGCGCGGTACGCCAAGTGCGACGTCCTCGTGCTCGACGACCTCGGCAAGGAGGACGCGACGGAATGGTCCGTCGGCACCGTGTTCAGCGTGCTCGACGCGCGCTACGAGGACATGCGCCCGACCATCGTCACGTCGAACTATGCGCCGGGCGCGCTGGCGGACAGGCTCGCGAGGCGCGGCGAGCGCGTAACGGCAGAGGCGATCGCGAGCAGGATCTCCCAGACCTGCAGGCCCGTCTACCTGGGCGGAAGGGACAGGCGCCGGCTCGGCTAGCTTGTGCGCTTCCCGTGGAGGCGCGGACGGCTCGACCCAGCTCGACCCATCGCGGGCGGCCCCGGTCGCCGCCGCAATCGAAATCGCTATACACGTCTTGGGCGGCGCCGACGCGCCGGCACGCACGCCTGCTCCGACTCGCACCGTGCCCCCATCGCGAGGACGCCGCCCGCCAAACAACAAACGAAAGGCGGAGGGCCCATGGACGGCTTCGAGAGGATAACCGGCCGCGAGCACGACGGGCTCGTGGAGAAGTGCCAGGAGAACGGCTGGCTCAAGGTCGGCGGCTTCGACTGGCAGGACGACCCGTTCCTCGAGGAGTACCCCTACGAGTTCTCCCGCACGGACAGCGTCGACAGGCTCCGCGAGGCGCTCGGCTCGGGCAACTGGGCCATACGCCAGGGGTTCTGCTACCGCGACCTCGCGTTCATCCAGCAGGTGAACGGCGGCGACGAGTGGTGGACGCTCAAGCGCGACGGCGACGCGTGGACCGGCTTCGAGAGCTGGAGCTTCGGCGCCATCGCCCAGGAGCCCGAGCGGTTCGAGCGCGCCATGCGCGACATGTGCGAGGCGACGCCGGAGCAGTGCCGCAGCGGCGAGTGGGCCCATCTGCACGAGAAGGCTCCCGAGCCGCTGGCGCAGCGCGCCGCGTCCGCCCGCGAGGCGAGCCGCGCGCACGCCGGGCAGGAAGCCCGCGCCCCAATGGCGCGCGAGAGGGCCGTCGGGGCCGAATAGGGACGACCGGGGCGCGAAGGCGCCCTTTTTCATCTCGACTGGAAGGGAGGCGCGGGATGGCGAGCGACTACGGGGACGAGGCGGGCGGCAAGCTGCTCGACTGGATGCTGAGAATCGGCCAGGAGGCCGGCGCCGAGGCAATGGCGCGCAGCGCGAGGGAGCTCTCCGAGCGCCTCGCGGGAATCCGCGGGACCATCGCCGGCGGGCGCGCCGAGGCCATCGCGGCCGACGGCGCGCCGACCTACGCGAAGCTCAGCCTCGAGGAGCTCTCTGGGCTTCCCGAGTACGCGACGATCAAGGAGGTCGTCTCCGACAAGCTGCGCGCCGCGTCGGTCGAGCACCACATCATCCCCAGCGAGGGCCGCGACTGGCTGCTCTTCAAGGTGGAGGACGCCCCCGAGGTCGACGAGGCCTTCCGCCAGCTGGAGCAAGAGACGGGCAAGGCCGCCGATCGCGCAAGGGAGCGGCTCTCCGAGATAGCCGAAAGGCGCCAGGCGCCCGAGCGGCTGGCGGAGCGCGCCGAGCGGGCGCGCGAGGCGTCGAGGGCCCACAGCCAGGGCATCGGCCGGGACCGCGGCCCGCGCCAGATCGAGGGGCCCGAGAGATGAGGTGGCAGGCGGCGGCCGCGCTGGCCGCGGCGGCGTTCGCCGCGGGAGACTTCGCGGCCGCGGCAATCGCGGCGTCGGGCGCGAACCCGATCCTCGACCCGGAGGCCGCCATGGCGGCGATCCCCGCGGCGCTCCGCGCGGGGCGCGTCTTCTCCGCGGAGGCGGTTCCCCTGTGCGCCGGGACCGCCTGCGCGTGCGGCGCGCTCCTCGCCTGGGCCCGCTCACTGGGGACCAAGGGGGCCCGGCGCGACGGCGAGGAGCACGGTAGCTCCAGGTGGGCCACGCGCAAGGACATCGCGCCCTTCGGCGACCCCAAGGACCCCGACAACAACATCATCCTCACCGACAACGCACGCATCCGCCTCGTGAGCCGCAGGTTCGACCTCTCCACCGACACCAACGACAACGTGCTCGTGGTGGGAGGACCCGGCACCGGCAAGACGCGCTACTACGTCAAGCCGAACCTCCTGCAGGCCAACGCCAGCTTCTTCGTGACCGACCCGAAGGGCACGCTCATCCGCGAGATGGGCGGCGCGCTGGCGGAGCTCGGCTACGAGATCCGCGCGTTCGACACCATCGACTTCACGCGCTCCATGCGCTTCAACCCCATAGCCTACATACGCGACGAGGCGGGCGTCATCCGCTTCGCCCGCGGCATCGTCGCCAACACCGAGGGCGAGGCCGACCACAAAGGCGACCCCTACTGGGAGAAGGCCGAGCGCCTGGTCTACACCGCGCTCACGGCCTACCTCGTCATGCACTGCGAGCCCGCCGACCGAAACCTCGACGGGCTGCTCACGCTGCTCTCGCTCGCCGACGCCCGCGACGACCCGGGCTACATGAGCCCGCTCGACATGGTGTTCCGCGAGCTGGAGACCGGCGAGCGCTACGTCAGGCGCGGCGGCGCCTCGGCGGAGGGCGGATCGCTGCGCGGCTTTTCCGAGGAGGACGGCGCGTGGGAGTGGGTCAAGGTCCGCGAGCCCGCGCCGCCCGACGACTTCGCGCTCGCGAGCTACCGCGAGTTCCGCGTGGCCGCCGGCGACACCATGAAGTCGATGCTCTCGAGCTGCAACGTCCGCCTGAAGCCGCTTTCCATCCGCGCCGTGCGCGACCTCACCTCCAAAGACGAGCTCGACCTCGCCCACATGGGCGACGAGGGCGCCAAGGTCGCGCTCTTCGCGTCTATGAGCGACACCGACTCGACCTTCGACTTCCTGTTCGCCCTGCTCATGGATACGGCCGTGAGCGCGCTTTGCGCCGAGGCGCTCGAGGCGCACGGCGGCTCGCTGCCCACAACGGTGCACTTCGTCTTCGACGAGTTCGCCAACATCGGGCGCATACCCGACTTCGAGCGGACCATCGCCGTCACCCGCAGCCGGAACATCGCCGTCTCGATGATCGCCCAGTCTCTCTCGCAGCTGAAGGAGACCTACGGCGACAACAACGCCGAGACCATCGTGAACGCCTGCGACACGCTGCTCTACCTGGGCGGAAAGGCGAACGAGACCAACGAGGAGATCAGCAAGATGGCCGGCAAACAGACGGTGGCGAGCGAGACGCAGAGCGACTCGCGGGGCGCCGGCTGGACCCGGACCGTGAACCGCGGCATCTCCGAGCGCGACCTCATACAGCCCGCCGAGGTGGCGCGCATGCCGCGCGAGGACGCGCTCGTGCTCGTGAACGGGTGCATGCCGCTCATGGACCGGAAGTACCGGCTCGAGCGCCACCCGCGCTCGCGCCTGCTCGAGGAGGCCGCGCGCCGCGGCCCGTTCGACTTCGCGGAGTACCGCAGGCAGAAGGAAGGCAACTCGTGACGGGGCCGCGGCGGGCGCGGGCCTCCCCCGCCGCGGGGGAGGAACAGCAAGGAACATCGTCAACCGAAAGCAAAGGAGAGCAGCATGCTCGCAAACGTCATCAAGCTCGTGTCGGGCTGCGTGACCTTCCTCGGCGGCTTCCTGGTCGTGTGGGGAGCGGTCTCGCTCGGCCTGGCCATCAGGGAGCAGCAGGGCGGCCCGCAGATCGCGACCGCCATATCCACCATCGCCGGCGGCGCGATCATCATCGCCGCGTCGGTCTACTTCGGTCAGCTGGACACGTCCTGGCTGCCGGCATAGGGGGCGTCGCGGATGGCGCTCAGGATACCGGTGCAGAAGGACATCGGCGAGTACGAGGAGAAGATCGTCGGGAAGATGAGCCTGCGCACGCTCGCATGCGTGTCGCTCGGCTTCGGCAGCGCGGTCGGGGCGGCGGCCTTCGTCCACCTGGGCCTGCACGCCGACGTCGCGGACGCGGCCTTCCCGATCATGCTCTGCAGCATGCCGTTCTGGCTCGCCGGGTTCTGGCGGCCCTTCGGCATGCGCGCCGAGGAGCTGCTGCCGCTTTTGGCGGCACACGAGCTCTCCCCACAGCTGCTCGCGTACGAGCCCTGCCTCGCCGGGAGCCTCCCCGAGGGCTCGCCGCGCCCGGGCCGCCCGGGACGTCGCGCGAGGCGCAGGGCAAGGAAGAAAGGAGCCGAGCTCTATGAGCCGAGCAAGAAGCAACAAGGAGAATAGGCCGAAGCGCCCGAGCACCCTCGGGCTGCTCCTCGGCGGCACGGGCGGGCGCAAGGACGCCTCGAAGGGCGCGGAGGCCGAGCGGCAGAGGCGCCGCCGGGAGCGCGACCGCTCGCGCGAGATGGCCGCCTACGTCGGCTACGACGCCATGTACAGGGACGGAATCGCCCAGGTGATGCCCGGGGTGTTCAGCCAGACGGTCGAGTTCTCCGACATCAGCTACCAGTCCGCGCGCAAGGAGGCGCGCGAGACGGCCTTCACCGTGATGAGCTCGCTGTTCAACTACTTCCCGGCGGACTCCCACGTGCAGCTCCAGGTAGTGAACGCGCCCATCCCCGCCGACGAGGTCGGCCGCAAGGTCTTCTTCGAGCCCGGGGAGCGCGCCACCGCCGGGCTCGCCGAAGAGTACAACCGGATCCTCAACGACAAGATGCGCGAGGGCGTCTCGAACCTCGTGCGCCACCGCTACCTGACCTACGCCGTGGGCGCCGACGACGTCGACGCCGCGGTGCCCAAGCTCGCGCGCATCCGGGGCGACGTGGAACAGACGCTCGCGCGCATACGCTGCTCGTCGCGCGCCCTCGACGGCGTCGAGAGGCTCGAGCTTCTGCAGGGGCAGCTGCGCCCGGGGTCGCGCTTCGAGTTCTCCTGGGACAAATTGTCCCCGACGTCGGGAGCGCGCACGAAGGACTTCGTCATGCCCTCCACGCTCGACTTCAAGCCCGAGGGCAGGTCCGACTGCTTCCGCAGCGACGAGCGCTACGGCGCGGTGCTCGCGGTGCGCAGCTTCGGGTCGGTCATCGAGGAGACCTACCTCGCCTCCATCATCGACCTGCCGCTGCCGCTCAACGTGACGCTGCACGTGCAGCCCATCGCGCAGAGCGAGGCGCTCGCGCTCGTGAAGCGCCAGATCGACTGGATGGACAAGGAGATCATCGACGAGCAGATGAGCGCCGTGAAGAAGGGCTACGACTACCAGATCCTGCCGCCCGAGCTGCGCTTCTCGAAGGAGGAGGCCGAGGAGCTGCTCGACTTCCTGCGCAACAAGTCCGAGCGCCTGTTCGTCTACACGGGCCTCGTCTACACCTGGGCCGACAGCCTCGAGGAGCTCGACCGCCGCGTCCAGCAGGTGACGAGCGTCGCGCAGGGCTGCACGATCGGCCTCGAGCCGCTCCACTTCCGGCAGCGCCAGGCTCTCAACTCGGTGCTCCCGCTCGGTGACAACCACGTCACCGTGAGCCGCTACCTCACCACGGGGCAGGTGGCCATGCAGATGCCCTTCGCCAGCCAGAGCCTCGACGAGGCGGGCGGCGGCTACTACGGGCAGTCCAAGGAGAGCGGGAACCTGGTGCTGTGCGACCGCAAGCGCCTGGCGAGCCCCATGGGCTTCGTGTGCGGCAAGCCCGGCTCGGGCAAAAGCTTCTCGGTCAAGCGCGAGATAACCAACACCGTTCTCGCGCACCCCGAGGACGAGGTCGTGATCTTCGACCCGGCCGGCGAGTACGGCAACCTCGTCGGCGCGCTCGGCGGCGCGAACGTCGAGCTCGCCCCGGGATGCTCGGCGGTGCTCAACCCCCTCGACACCGCCGACGTCGCGGACCGCGCCGACGCCGCCAAGCTCGCGTACAAGACCGACGCGGTGCTCGCGCTCTCGAGCGCGCTCATGGCCGAGGGCCGCGAGGGCCTGCCTGAGCGCGACCGCTCGATCATCGCCCGCTGCGTCGGCGAGGCGTACCGGGAGTGCGCGAGGGACGGCCGCCTGCCCACGCTCGGCGACTTCCACGCGGCGCTGCTCGCTCAGCCCGAGTCCGAGGCCGCCGACATCGCGCTGCGCTACGAGCGCTACGTGAAGGGCGCGTTCTCCTTCTTCAACGGCCAGAGCAACGTGGCGCTCGACAACCGCATCACCAACATCGACATGCACGGCCTCGGCCAGAACATGCGCGTGTTCGGCATGATCACGGCGCTCGAGATGGTGCGCAACCGCGTGATGGTCACGCCGCCGCGCCCCAACTACACCTGGCTCTACATCGACGAGGTGCAGAGCCTCTTCGCGCACCCGACGGTGGTCGAGTACTTCGCCCGCCTGTGGCGCGAGGGGCGCAAGTTCGGCCTCATCTGCACCGGCATCAGCCAGAACACGAGCCACATGCTGGCCAACGCCGAGGCCCGCGACATGGTGCTCAACTCCGAGTTCTTCCTGCTGCACAAGCAGTCCACCGCCGACCTCGACGCATGGGCGGAGATGCTCCAGCTCTCCGCCACGGAGCGCGGCTACATCGGCGACGCCGTCAAGCCTGGCGAGGGGCTGCTCATCAGCGCCGGGATCCGCGTGCCCATCACCGACGACTTCCCGAAAGGCCCGCTCTACGACCTGTGGAACACCAAGCCCGCAGAGGTCGCCGAGCGCGAGATGCGCCGGGCGGCGCGAGAGGCGGAGGAATAGGAATGGCCGTCCCGAGCGAGGGCGGCGGGATGCTCGAGGTGGTCGGGGCGCGGCGCCGCGACGTGCTCACCGCGGGCGACGTCGCGGAGACCGAGCGCGACGCCCTGGGAAACGTCTCGGAGGGCGCCGGCCCGCTCGACGAGGCGGGAGGCCCCGCCGCAACGGCGAAGGGGCGCCCATCCAGGCCCGACGCCCCGGAAGGCGGGCTCGGGGACAAATTGTCCCAACCCGCCGGCGACCGGCGCGCGGCGGCCGCGATGCGCTCGCGCGTCGAGGCGACGAAGCTGGCGATCGCCCGGGAGGCCGTCTCCCAACTCGACGACTCGGAGGAGCTCGAGGGCGCCTCGGGCATGTACGACGCGGGGCGTGCGGCCGAGAAGGCCGCGGGAAGGCTGCGGCAGAGGAAGGCGAAGAAAGCCGCCCAGAGCAGCCGCAAGGCGGCGACCGCCCTCGGCGCCCCAAAGGGAGGCGCGCGCGGCCCCGAGGCAGCCGGCGCGACCGCCCCGGCCAAGCACCAGGCGACCCAGGCGGCCGCGCAGGCGTCGGGCGAGGCGGCCCGCGCCGCGGGGTCGAAGGGCGCCGCCTCCGCGATCGCGGGCGCGGTCTCGGGCGCCGCGCCCGCCCTGCTCGGGGCGGTGGCCGGCATCGTGGCCTTCGTCGCCTGCGCGCTCGCCGTCGCGCAGCTGCTGAGCGCGCTGTTCGGCTTCTGGGACGACGCGGCCTCCAAGCGGGGCCTCGAGGGGCTGCCGCCCTACATCACCTACGAGATGGTCGAGGCGGCGCTCGAGTGCCAGGAGGAGTACGGGCACCCGGCGGGCTGCACCATCGCGCAGATCATCCAGGAGTCCGGCCAGGGCGACCGCATGAGCCAGCTCGCAGAACGCGACCACAACCTCTTCGGCATGAAGTGGTGGTCGGGCTACGCTGGCTGCCCCGAGGTGGCCGGCAAGGCGAACTGGGCCACCAGCGAGGAGTACGTGCCCGGCGAGCACACCCAGATCACGGCGAGCTTCATCCGCTTCACCGGCGACGCCGAGTGCATCCGCTTCCGCAGCAGGGTCTTCCTGCAGGCGGAGCGCTACTCGGGCAACGCCCTCATCCGCGAGGCGATCGAGAGGCGCGACTCGGACAGGATGGCCGAGGGGCTCAAGGACGCCGGCTGGGCGACCGACTCGTCCTACGTCGAGTCCCTGAAGTCGATCATGGCGCAATGGGGCCTCTACAGGTTCGACTCCATGACGGTCGAGGACCTGAAGGACGCATCCGCGAGCGGGAACGCGATCGTCGAGGCGGCGTACAGCCAGCTCGGCGTGCCCTACGTGTGGGGAGGCTCGACCCCCGGCAAGGCGCTCGACTGCAGCGGACTCACGCAATACTGCTACGCGCAGGCGGGCATCCGCATAAGCCACTACACGGGTTCCCAGTACGAGGAGCTCAGGCGCATACCGCTCTCGGAGGCGAAGCCCGGCGACATCCTCTACCGCTCGGGCCACGTGGCCATCTACATCGGCGACGACAGGTACATACACGAGCCGCGAACGGGCGACGTGTGCCGCATGGCGAGCGGCATCGGCAGCTTCAGCTGCGCGCTCACCGCGAGATAGGAGAAACCAATGCAGGGAAAGTCAAGGGTCATGGCCGCCGTCGCGGCAAGCGCGCTCACCGTGGCGCTCGGCGCGGGCGCGGCGCGCTGCGCCATCGCCCCGCAGGAAGGCGCGCAGGATAGTCCACAGGAGCAAGAGCAGCCCGCGGCTGCAGGCGCCGACGCGGCAACCGGGAAGGCCGCCTCGGGCGCCGAGGCGCTCTGGAACACCGCATGGACGGGCGCCGACGACCCGACAGCCACGCTGCGGATCGTCGAGGGCGCCATGGTGGAGAGCGCGGGCGGCACCGAGCGCGCCTGGTTCTTCTCGGCCGAGGAGCCCTCCGAGGCCGGCGGCGTGCTCAGCATGCCCATCGAGGTCAAGGGAACCGGCGATAAGGCGGGAGGGCTCTCGCTCATCCAGGTCTCGGGCGACGGGGACGCCCGCACCCTGGCATGCGACCTCCTGACGCAGGCCTACGTGCCCCAGAAGGCGCAAGTCGGAGCGTTCTCCGTGACCGGCACCGACGACCGCCTCTCCGAGGCGCTTGGCGCAGACGTCGCCGCCATCGAGGAGGCCGTCGCCGGGAAGGCGGCGGAGGTGTCCCCGCAGGCGACGGGAGCCACCTGGGACAAGGAGGTGTGGCTCGACTACGCCGGAAACGTCGCGTCGACGACCTTCACGCTCGACGACCCCGCCTCGACGGTGGTCACCGTGGTTTCGCGCGGCGGCTCGCTGGAGGCGATGTAGCCGTGCGGGCGCTTGGATCGCGACGCCGAAGGGCGTTCGCCATCTCCGCCGCGACGGCATTCGCCCTCTGCGCGCTCCTGCTCGTCCCCGCGCAGCCGGCATACGCCGACATAGCCGGGGACGTCAACGATTGGCTGTGCGGCCTTCTGCGCGACTGCTGCAACTGGATGTTCAAGGCGCAAACGGGCGTGCTCGGGTCGATCGGCGCGAACGGGATCCTCTCGGCCGACTTCGCGCACATGCTCACGAGCTCGAGCGACCTGACCATGCACGACGTCGCCCGGGGCGTATGGCAGGCTGCCATCCTGCCGATCGGGTGCGGGGTGCTCGGCCTGGTCTTCACTCTGAAGCTCATCGAGATCTCCCAGCGCATGGACGGCAGCCAGAGCCTTCCCGGCGTCAAGGAGGTCGTTTTCCTCCTCGTGTTCTTCGCCGTGTTCCTGTTCCTCATACAGAACAGCTTCGACCTGATGGCGTCGATCTACGAGGTCTGCGGGCTCGCCATCGACCGAGTCGAGGCGCTCTTCGGCGCCGGAGGCGCGCTCGACCTGCCCGAGGTGTCCGTCGTCACCACCGATGACGACATCCCGTCGCTCATCGCCATGCTCGTCGTGAGCCTCATCAGCTGGGTCGTGGTGCTGGCGGCCTACGTCGTCGCCCTCGTGGTCTGCTGGGCCCGCGCGCTCCAGCTCTACATCATGGCCGCGTTCGCCCCGATCCCGCTGGCGTTCCTCGGCATGGACGCCACGCGCCAGATAGGCCTCGGCTACCTGAAGAGCTTCGGGGCGGTCTGCATCGCCGGCGTCATCATCCTCGTGCTGCTCATATCGTTCCCGCTCGTGCTCGGCGGGCTCACCGGGGCGAACCCCGGGACGGGCACCCCGGCCGACGCGGTCGCAAACGGGCTCACCTACGCGCTGCAGTACCTGGCCATGTGCGCGCTGCTCATCCTGGCCCTCGTGAAAAGCGGCTCCTGGGCGCGCGACATCGTGAGCGGCTTCTAGCGGAAAAGCGAGGAAGGGGGCGGTCGCCATGAGATAGGGGCACCGCGCCGGGGCACGCGTCCCGGCGGATGAAGACAAGGACCGATTGAAAACGAAAAGGAGGAAAGACATGGAAGAGAGGAAGAACGTGTACCTCTCGCTGCACAAGAGCTTCGTGCGCGAGGGCATCGAGTACACCGACCGCGCGACCGGCGAGGCCAGGACCTTCAACTCGGCGACCCTTCCCAAGGGCACCGTCGTCGACGGCATGGACGTGGGAGGCTACGAGTTCAGCCCCATGTTCGTTAACGAGAGCCGCTTCAAGGGGGCCGACTTCCGGGACATACCGCTGCTCGCGAACCGCGAGGTGTGGCTGAGAAAGACGGTGATGGGCCCGGACGGCCAGCCCGAGCTCGACGAGGGCGGCCGCGCGGTCAAGGACACCGTGAAGGTCATGCCGGCGCATCTCAAGGAGGCCGTTGACGCAGGGCGCTCGCGCTACCTCGCGGAGCGCGCCGAGCACGCCCGCCAGGCGAGCCGCGCTGCCGAGCACGAGGTGCCCCGCGCACAGCGAAGCGTCGAGAGATAGGGAGGCGGAAAGATGAACGCAGCGAAAGACTGCACCCTGCAGGAAAAGCTCCTCCGATGCGCCATGGCGCTCATCCTGGCGGCGGGGGCGCTGCTCGCCTCCGTGGCGGCCTCGCCCGCCTACGCCGCGCCGAGCACGGTAGACGTGTCCATCGGCGGCAAGATCCCCTACGGCGGCTTCGCCACCACGTGGATGAGCGCCGACGGCAACATCGCCTACTGCGCCGAGCCCTCGTCCCCGACGCCCGCGCCGGGCTCCTACTCGACGAGCCCCGTGCCGAGCGGCGACGTGACAGCGGCGATCTGGTACTCGTTCGGCTCTCCCGGCTTCGACGCGTCGATGTTCCCGGGCAGCTGGTACGACGGCGGCGGCTGGGACGACGCGAAGTACGCGGCGGCGAGCCATGTGCTCATCGCCTACGCCTACTCTGGGTCCGAGTCGGCTGCCACGCACGGCACGAGTGCCGAGTTCGCCTCCTGGGCGAAATCCGAGCTGATCGGCGGGACCTTCGCCAAGATGAAGGCGGGCGCCGGCAAGGTATCCGCCGGGTTCGAGGCGTTCTGCGTCAGGACCGGCGGCGGCTCCCAGACGCTCGTGAGCTTCAGCTGGTCCACGGGCGGAGTCAAGGTCGCCAAAACGGACTCCGAGGCGGGCACGGAGCCCCAGGGCGACGCCTCGCTCGACGGCGCGAGCTTCTCCGTCGTTAACGAGACCGGCCGCTACGTGCTGGTCGGCGGCGAGTACTACGCCGACGGCGAGGTATGCGCCACGATCAAGACCGCGCCCAAGGACGGGTCGCACGTCGCCGCCACCGGCGCCGACACCCTCCCCGCGGGCAATTACCGCATCGTCGAATCCGGCGCGCCCGAGGGCTACAACGCCAGCGACGCCTCCATCGCGTTCACCGTGAAGGCCGACGAGGTGCGCGACCTCACGGGCGACCCCGTGACCGACGAGGTCTTCCGCGGCGGCGTGCAGGTGACCAAGTCCGACAAGGAGCTGCAGGCGTCCGAGGCGCTCGCGGGCAGCGACCACAAGGAGGCGCCTGGCGAGCACCCCGGCCTCGACGGGATCGAGTTCACCGTCACGAACCGCTCGGCGCACAAGGTCCTCGTTGACGGCGAGTGGCGCGAGCCGGGCGAGGCCGTGGCCACGCTGATCACCGCATGGAACGACGAGGCCGGCGCCTACACCGCGCAGACCGCGGCCGACGCACTGCCGTACGGAACCTATGACGTGCGGGAGACGGCGACGAACGGGAGCTACCTGCTGACCGACGGCGAGCCCCGCACCTTCGAGGTCCGCGCCGGCGGCGAGATCGTGAGCGCCTCCGCGGACGGCGCCGCGCTCGAGTTCCGCGACCAGGTGGTGCGCAACGACCTCGAGCTCTCCAAGAAGAGCGAGTCCGACAACGCCGGCCTCATGGTCCCGTTCGCCATCGAGAACGCGGCCACCGGCGAGACGCACGTGCTGGTGACGGACCGCAACGGCGATGCGTCGACCGCGAGCAGCTGGAACAGGCACTCGAGCGACACCAACGCCAACGACGCCCTGCTCGGCCATGAGGGCCCGATCATGGCGGCCGACATGGACCCGAAGGCCGGCATCTGGTTCTCGCTCGGCGAGGACGGCTCCTCGGCGCCGGTCGACGACTCGCTGGCGGCCCTGCCGTACGGCGCCTACACCATGACCGAGCTGCGCTGCGATGCCAACGAGGGCCTCGAGCTCATCACGAGGAGCTTCTGGGTCGATCGCGACTCGACGGTCGCGAAGGCCGTGTGGATGGGCCTCGACGACCAGGAGGGCCCGCGCATCTCCACCACGGCAAAGGACGGGGCGGACGGCGACAAGGACGTCTCGGCCGACGCCGAGGCCAAGGTCGTCGACACCGTCGCCTACGAGGGCCTGAAGGCCGGCGAGGAGTACGAGCTCTCGGCCACCCTCGTCGACAAGGCGACCGGCGAGCCCGTGGCCGACGCCTCGGGCGTGCCCGTGGAGGCCAAGGCCGAGTTCGCCCCCGCGCTCTCGACCGGCAGCCAGGACGTCGAGATCGCCTTCGACGCGAGCCTGCTCGGCGGCCGCGACCTGGTCGCGTTCGAGAGCCTACGCAAGGACGAGGCCGAGGTGGCGTCGCACGCGGACCTCTCCGACGAGGGCCAGACAGTCCACGTCGCCGTCGAGGTGGGCACGCAGGCGGCCGACGCCGCCGACGGCGACCAGGTCATCGAGGCCGGCAAGGCCAAGGTCATCGACACGGTGGCCTACAAGGGCCTCGTCCCCGGCGAGACCTACATCGCCGTGGGCACGCTCATGGACAAGGGCACCGGAGAGCCGTTCCTCGACAAGGACGGCAACGAGGTGACCGCGCGCACGCCCTTCGAGCCCGAGGCACCCTCCGGCACCGTCGAGGTGACCTTCGAGTTCGATACCGAGGGCCTGGCCGAGGGAGACGAGCTCGTCGTCTTCGAGAAGGTCCTGGACTCCGCCGGCAACGTCGTGGCGGCCCACGAGGACATCGACTCCGCCGAGCAGAGCGTCGTCGTGGACAACCCCGGCACGCCCGAGGTCCCCGAGGAGCCCTACGCCAAGACCGGGGCCGACGCCCCCGACGGCACCGGCTACGCCGTGGCCGCGGGCATCGCTCTGGCAGCTGCGGCGGGTGCGGGCGGGGCGCTCGCGTACCGCAAGCGCAAGACGGCCGGCGCAAGCAAGGACGCGGCAGACGAAGAGCCGGAAGAGTAGCGGCGCCGCATCGATACCGAACCGGAGGCCCCGGGCGCTCGCCCGGGGCCTCCCCCGCGAACGGGGGAGGACATGAACAAAGGGAAAGCCGCCACGGCGCTCGCCGTCGCCGCAGCGTTGCTGGCGATGGGGGCGCTCGCCGTCCTGCCGCTGTCCGAGAGGAACCCTTACGAGGTGCACGAGGTGCCTACTGCGGAAGAGGGCGCGACAATGGAGGCTCAAGAGACGGGAGGCGGCATCGACTGGGACGCCCTTCCCGCCTCCGTCGTCGCTTGGGTGCGCGTGCCGGGCACGACCGTCGACTACCCGATCGTCCAGGGCCGGCCCGAATCGCCCGACTTCTACCTCACGCACGACGCCGGCGGCGAAAGATCCGCGTGGGGCGCTCCCTACATAGATGCCGGGTGCGCGCAGGGTGCCGAGAGCCCGCTCGTCATCGTCTACGGGCACCACATGTCCGACGGCACCATGTTCGCGCCGCTCGCGCAGTACTCGTCGCGCGACTTCGCCGAGGGGCACCGCACCATCCGGATCTACACCCGCGAGAAGGCGATCGAGCTCAAGGTCTTCGCGGCCGACGTGGTCGACGCGAGCTCGGAGGGCAAGCGGACCGACTTCGCCGACGCGGCGGAGCTCGCCGCCTACCTCGGGGACAAATTGTCCCGGTGCGAGGTCGTCCTGGAAGAGCCTTCGGACGTCGCGCAGGCCTGGGCCTTCGTGACGTGCAGCTACCAGACGAGCAACTCGCGCACCGTCGTCTACGCGAAGGAGGTGGAAGGATGGGATTCGCGCCCTTCGGAATAGGGCTCCTCATGGGGCTCCTCACGCTCACGGCCTACGCCTGCTGCGCAGCCGGCGACGACGACCGGGACTAGCCGTGGGAAATCGAAATCGCACAACGGAAAGAGGCGGGCAATTGCCCGCCTCTTCTCACATCACCCACTTGAACACGGCACGGAACAGCCAGACGAAAAAGCCCAGCGTGACCTTAAGCGCCGCCATGAGGAACCTACCAAGCCTCTTCATCGACGTCACCCCAATCTTCCTTGACCTTGCGGGCGCCCTCGTCGGCGCCCTCCTCCTTCTCTTGCGCGAGCAGCCTCGCCAGCTCGTCGGGCACGCCCGGGACCTCTGCCCTCCCCAGAGCGCGCTGCAGGTCCCTTATCTGCGATTTCAGCGGTTTTGAGGGAGGGCCCACGTGCTCGCGGTAGCAGGCGCCGATCGCGGCCGCGTCGCACAGGAAGCCCCGCACCCGGGCGAACGCCTCGTCGCCGTCGAGCAGGACGCGGCGGGCGCGCCCGAGCTCGGCCTCCGAGGCCAGCATGAAGCGCCAGCCGCGGGACCTGCGCGCGGCCGGGATGCCGTCCGCGGGCGCGTCGGCGCGCCAGTCGTCGCGCACCTGGTGCCAGTTCGCCGTGAGCCAGAGCCCCTTCTCGGGCTCCTCGCGCATCTCGAGCTCGAACTCCGTGAGCATGTTCGCGCCGGAGAACGGCGACCCCTCCGTGAAAGAGAGCGTGTCGAACAGCGTCGTCCTGCCGCCCTCGTACTCTATCCTCACCATCATCTCCGGCCCCTCTCCCTGCGCTGGTCCTGCTGGGTCCGCTGCCGCTCGGCGGCGAGGATGCGCTGTCGCTCGTCCTCGCGGCGCCCGTCGCGCGAGCTTCCTTCGGCCGCACCGCGCTCGCCATCGTCCCCGTAGCGGGTCTTGAGGGGCATGAGACCGTTCTCGGCCATGTAGGCGCGCGCAGCCTCGAGGCGGCGGTACCCCTCGCCGCCCGCCTGGCCGCGGCGCTCGAGCGTCGCCATCCTGAGCCCGAACTCCTCGATGGACTCGACGTCGAACTTCGCGCAGGTCTCGAGCGCCGAGGAGAGCCTGCTCAGCTCCGAGAGGTCGTTGAGCTCGAGGGCGCGCTCGGCGGCCTCGCGAATGCGCGCGGTGCTCGCGTCCGTGGGACGGTAGGCGTCCTCGCGCTCGAAGCGGCGGCGGAGCATCTCCTTGCCGTAGACGAACCCCAGGCGCTCGCCGCTGACCTTCTTGGACGGCTCCTCGGTGAGGCTGAACACCCAGTCGTCCCGCCGCGCCTTGGCCGAGTTGTCGGCTACGTGCACGCCCAGGGCGTCGAGGATGCCGAGGAACTCCGCCTCGTCGCGCGCCGTGGTCTTGGCGAGCGCGACGCGGGCGCGGATGTCGCCGACCCACGAGTAGCCGCCCGAGCACATGATCTCCTTCTCGGCCCGGCCCAGGTAGACGCTCCTGCGGCTCCTGGGCCCGCCCGCGCCTGTCCGCCCGCGCGCTTTCGACGGCGATTCGGGCGCCCGGTCGTTGGAGAGCCCCGACAGCCCGCGCTCGCGGGCCATGTCCTGCAGGTCCCGGTTGAGGTCCTCGGGGTGCTGGGTCTGCATGCGGTAGCCGGTGCGGAGGTTGGCGTTGTTCACGACGATGTGCGCGTGCGGTATGCCGCGGGCGTTGTCGTCGTGGTAGACGATGGCGATCTCATGGTCGCCGAAGTGCTTGAGCGCCCACGAGCACGCGAGCTCGCGCAGCGCAGCCAGGTCGATATCGTCGCCGGGGTCCGGCGAGAGCACGAAGTGCTTGAACGTGCGCGCGGGCTTGCCCCTCCAGGGTGCGTCCGTGCCGAACGCGGCGCGCGTGGCGTCCATCTCGGCGTCCCAGGCGCAGGCCTCCTTGGCGTCTTCCCCCAGCGCGCCGGCGTCGCGCTCGTCGTAGCTCAGGTTGAACAGGTCGCGCGCCAGGGCGCGGCCTCCCTTCTCGAGGTAGCGGCGGATGCCGCCCGTCGAGCCGTGGCCGCTTATCGGCTTCAGGATCGGCATGGCGAGCCCTCCACGAGCGAGTCGGCCCCGATGCGCCCGAGCTCCGCCGCCATCTCTCGGGCCGCGGCGTTCACGTCGGCGAGCTCGCGCTCGATCGTCGGGATGCTATCCGCGACGAGGTCGCGGTCGACGCGCCCGTGGCGGGCGTGGAAGTTGATGAGGTTCATCGCGTGCACGGCCTGGTTGTAGTGGTAGCCCCACTTCGTGAGCTCTCGCGACATCGCCCACAGGGCCCTGCGGTCCACGAGTATGCGGTGCTCGTCTCCCGCGTTGGCCTCCGTCGACAGCGGTATGCGAACGAGGTAGCGCAGGTACTCCGACTTGCTGAGGCCGGCGCGCTCGCACCGCTCGCAGAGCGCGTCGTAGTCGCCTCCCTCCATGCGGAACGTGACGCGGCGCTCCTTGCCTTTGGCGGCGCCGGTTTCCTCATCCATGGCGGATTCCTTTCCTCGGGCCCGCCGCGCGGCGGGCGCGTCTCTCTAGGGGCGCGGGGGATCCCCCGCAGGCGGCGGCCCGGCTCGGGCGCCGCCTCTGGGACCGGGCCTCGCGAAAGCGGGCTCCCAAACGGCCCGCGGCATGACGGGTCCGAAGCCGCCCGGTCCCCAAGTGCTATGGACGCCCGACGCCATGTCGGACGCCATAGGCTACTTGCTGGATTTCGGGCCTGAGGCCCTTCTGCGACGCTTTCGGGCATCGGTGCCCGCCTCCGCGTACGGCGCGGTCATGAGCGCCATTTCACGCAGCAGCGAGAGGTCGGCCGCGCTCGGGCTCTCGGGCGGGCTCTCGAGGAAATCGGCGACGAGCCTCGCTGCCTTGGAGATGCGCCCGTCGGGGCCGGCCTGCGTTTTGCTCTCGCTCCTCACGTAGTCGGAGAGCTCCCGCTTGGTGCGCCGCCAGGGCTCCATTGCGGCGTGCATCTCCGCCTGGCGCTCCTTCGGCATGCCCGCGAGCGAGCGCACCGCCTCGGCGCTGAGGTTGCCGCGATCGGCCTCGGCGGCCCACTCGGGCGAGAGGTCCTCGGCAATCCGGCGGGCCAGCCTCTCCTCACGCGCAATGGTCTTGCCGGAGACCTTGCGGCCCGTCTGCCGCTCGATGATGGCGGCCTTCACGTCGTCGACGCGCATGCCGGAGAGCGAGGGGTCCTCGGAGCGCAGGCGCACGGCGTCGCCCCTGAGCGCCTCGGTCGCGGCGGCGCGCTCGGTCACGGTGAGCGCGCGGGTGAAGTAGTTCGCTGCGTGGAGCAGCGTCACCGCCCGCTCGTCGTCGATGCCCTCTATCACGCGGCAGGGCATCCTCTCGTAAGCGGGGTCGTCCTTCGCGAGCAGCGCGTAGGCGGCCTTGCGCCGATGCCCGGAGACCATCTGCCACGAGCCGTCGCCGACCTTTCGCACGAGCGGCAGGTCGGTGAGGCCGTCCTCGCGTATGGACTCGGCGAGCTCAGCTATCCCAGCAGGGTCCATAGAGTACGCGGCGTTCGCCGGGTGGTCGGCGATGTCGGCCACCGCGATCTCGGACACCGGGTAGCGCCCGCGGGTGCGCGACGCGCCGTCGAGAAGCCCCGTGATGGTGAAGCCCGCGGCCACCTGCCTAGGCGAGTTCACGGCACACCTCGTCTGCGAGCGCCTTGTAGTCGCGCGCGGGGCGGCTCCCCGGCTCGAAGGCGGCCACCGGCTTCCACTGCCAGCTGCCCTCGCAGACCTTGCTGCTCGCGTGGATGACCGTCTCGAACTGCTCGTCCGGGAAGAACCCGTCGAGCACGGCCGCGCCCGTGGCCTCGGCGCTGGTCATGCGGCCGGGCACGCAGGTGCGCAGTATCTTCCAGCGGGGCGTGGGCATGCGCAGAGCGTCGGCGATGGAGCGCGTCGCCTCGACGGTGAGCGCCGTGCCGCGCATCACGGTGGAGTCGAGCTTCACGGGGATGACGACCATGCCGCCCTCCGCCGCGGCGAGGTAGGCGTTGAAGGCGAGCCTGCGCATCACGGGACTGCAGTCGATGAGGCAGACGTCGTAGGAGCCCGAGGCGTCGTCGAGGGCGAACTTGAGTCGCTGCTCGCGCAGGAGCATCTCGTTCTGGTCGACGAGGTCGATGGTCGAGGCCACCACGTCGAGGTTCTCCCCGGCAGCGTAGGCGACCTCCTCCACGGGCGCGCCGCCGTAGAGCAGCTCGACCGACGTGCGCCGCTCGGAGACGGCCCGGTCGTAGAGGCCGAAGAAGTCTGTGGCAGACGCCTGCGGGTCGAGGTCGACAAGCAGGGTCCGAAGGCCCCGGGCGGCGAAGATCGCCGCCAGGTTCACGGCGGTCGTCGTCTTGCCGACGCCGCCCTTGTAGTTGGAAATGGCTATCGTGCGCATGGGTCGCGTCCTCTCTAGCGTGGGGCGCGCCTCGGCGCATCCGGTCCGGCGCGCCCCGAGTCTCGGAGCGTCGGGACAAAACCGTACGGATTTGTCCGACAAGCGGAGTGTACCACGAAAACGTACGGATATGTACGCTTTCGTGGTACAAGGGGTGGATTCGGGGAAACCCGGCCCCGGGAGCCCGGGGCCGGGCGCGCCGCCTAGGAGAGCGGCTCCATCTCGCCGAAGCAGTTGATGTGGTGGCGCAGGAGCGCTCGGTTTTCCTTGACGACCATCATCGCCACCTCGTCGAAGCGGACCGGCGTGTCGGCGTAGTCGTCGCCGTTGCCGGCGAGCCACGTCGCCGCCAGCGCCTCGCGCAGCCCGCGCGCCCTGTGGGCCTCGGGGAAGCCGTCCGTTCCGATCCGGACCGTGGCGTCGACGAAGACCAGGGTCCCGTCCTCGTCCACCGCCACGAGGTCGATTCCGCCGATGCCCTCGGGCCCCTGCCAGGCCTCATCGACGATCTCGTAGCCCTTACGCTCGAGGAAGGTCCTGACCGCGCCCATCGCCTTTTCCTTCATGTCGTTCATGTCTTGCTCCTTAGACTCGGAGGCCCGCCCCTGTGGCGTGCCTTGCGTCGCGTGAGTCGCATGCGGCGCGGGCGTGCCGGCAAGGGAGGAAGCGAAGTCGGGCGTGGAAATAGAAGTATTCCGACGGCAGTTTTTCGCGTTGTTCGCGCGCGCAGCGCATGGAGCAAAGAACCCGAAAAAGTGTCGCGGCCCTTGCGGGCCGCCTGCCGGCGTGCGACCCTGCGCGTCCAAGGAACGCCGGGGCGGGTTTCGGATCGGAAGGGCGCAGGCGTGCGGCATGGAATCAGGCATGGGCGCCGAGGCTTCCAGGCATGGGATGCGATCTGTCGGCGGTTGCTGGGCTCCCGTGGGATTGGAGACGACGCCGCGGCGGGAACGACGGCGCGTTCCCGAGTCGCGGTGCCGTGGTCCGCATCGGGACGGCATTCCCCGCGCCGCTTGCGGCCAATATGCGCACGGGATCGCGGTGGCGAGATGGTTCTCCATGCGGAACGGCTACGGTGCTGCGCAACACGTCCGTCGGAAGAAGGAGGACAGCCAATGATGGATATCAACGAGAAGGACGAGCGTCGTGAGCTGCTTGACGCGGTGGCGGATGCAGGAAGGCTGGCGAGGGGCCTGGACCAGCTGCTCGAGTCCCTGGCGCACGCCGACCAGCTGGACCTGCTCGACGTCGAGGGGGTCCTGGCCCTGAGGTCGATAAGCGAGAGGTGCGCCGAGCGCATCGGCGACGCCGCGCGAATCCTGGAGGCGCAAAACGAGATCCTCTATGTCGAGGAACGGACCGTTTAGCTTCCTTTCGCGGAAGATTAACTATTTGCTTTGCGGGCAACACCCTAAAGAATCGCAGTTCCTGGTCGGCGCTTAGATGAGCGTTAGCCGCGACCCATTCCAAAGATACTTGCATTGTCGGCGTTGTCGTTAGTTTCGACCTCAGTCGCCATCGCCGGGAACGATTCTTCCTGAGACGCGTCGTCCACTCGCGAGTCAATAGGCTCGCCGAGCGCCAGGAAGAACCTCATCACGTGCTCGACTCTCTGCTGCAGAGACTCGCTCAGCTCGCTGTAGGAGGCCGCCAGCCGTACTTCCTTGGCCAACTCCGCCATCGAGTCCTTCAGCGCCTTCTGCACGCTCACAGAGGGTCTCACCTCGACCTGGGTATCGGCGAGCTTGGCGATGATGTAGTCCTGCCTGTTCATGCCGCTCCAGGCGGCCATCTCGCATATGAGCTTATGCTCCTCGGGCGTGCAGCGGAACGCCATCGTCTTACTGCGCTTGCGGGCGCTGTTCTCGCACGGCATCCTTCTTATCCCCTCGCCCCGTCAAGGGCGGCGGCCATCTCGTCCTGCTTCGTGGGGAACAGGTGCGCGTATCGGTAGGTGATGTCCACCGCCTCGTGGCCCATGCGCTCGGCGATGGCCAGCGCGGAGAAGCCCATCTCGATCAGCAGGCTCACGTGGCTGTGGCGTATGTCGTGTATGCGGATGCGTTTCACGCCAGACGCCTTGCACCCTCGTTCCATCTCGTGGGCCAGGAAGTGCTTGGTAACGGCGAACAGGCGCTCGTCGGGGGCGACGTCGTCTCGTAGCTCGATGAAGTCCGCCATCTCGTCGCGCAGGAAGGCGGGCATGACGATCGTGCGCACCGACTTGGGCGTCTTGGGATCGGTCACGGTGTCTACGCCGTGGAGGCTTTGGTACGACTTGTTGATGCGCAGACGCGAACTCTCCAGCATGAAGTCGGACGGAGTGAGCGCCAGAAGCTCGCCGCAGCGGATGCCCGTCCAGTAGAGCAGCTCGAAGGCGTGGAACGAGAGCGGCTTGTCCATGACGGCCTCGCTGAACCTCAGGTACTCGTCCTTGGTCCAGAACTGCATCTCGCCGCCCTTCTTCGAGCCCATCTTGTCGACCCTTCGCACCGGGTTGTCGGTGAGCCCGTAGTAGCGCTCGGCGTGGTTGAAGATGGCGTTGAGTTGGTTGTTCACCGTGCGCAGGTACGTCGGCGCCCAGGGCTTACCGTCGGCGTCCCGGTGTTCAGTAAGCTCGTTCTGCCACCTAATAACGTCGATCGGCCTCACATCGCACATGCGCATATCCCCAAAGAACGGCACGAGCTTGTCGTTGATGATGTACTCCTTGGTGATCCACGTATGCTCGCGTATGCGAGGCTTCACCTCGGAGGCGTACACCTCAACGAACTCGGAAAACGTCATGTCCATGGCCCCGCCGTTAAGGCTCTTGAACTGGCTTTCCCATACGGCCGCCTCCACCTCGGAGGAGAAGCCGCGCTTTGTCTTGTGGCGCTTCGAGCCGCGGGCGTCGCGGTAGTAGCACTGCACGAAGAACGTGCCGTTGCTGTCGTCCTTGTACACCGGCATGTCAGTCCACCTCCGGGAAGTACAGGGCGTCGAAGACGTCACTTCGAACGCGTCCGCGGATAACCACGCGCCCGCGCGCCTCCTGCTCGGCGTTTATCTTCCTGATCACCTCGTAGGCGCTGCCTTTCTTGATCCTCAGCAGCTCCGCAACCTCGTCCGCATCCAGCATGTGCGGTCTCGGCGTCTTTGCCACCTTCTCGTCCATGGCTCCTCCTGTCATTAGCGTACAGATACGTACGGTTTACAGATTCAGAGTAAACGTACATATCTGTACTGTCAATAGAATTGCGTACATTTGCGTACGCTGGTAAGATGTGCGGGTACGTAATTCCAGGAGGAGGGCGCATGTCCGTAGGCGAGAACATAAGGCGGTACCGCAAGTCGCGCGGCATGACGCAAGCGCAGCTTGCCGAGGCGGTCGGCCTGACCGAGGGGGCCGTGCGCCACTACGAGAGCGGCATCCGCGCCGTGAAGCCCGAGCTGCTCGAATCCATCGCCGCAGCACTAGGCGTATCCGTCAACGCCCTCAAGGATTACGGCGTCGAAACCGCGGGCGACCTCATGTCGCTGCTCGTGCGGCTCGAGGACTCCTTCGGCATAGTTCCCTCAGCCGACGGTTCGGGCCTCTCCCTGAACCCCAAGGCGCCGCACGCGCCCAAAGCCGCGATGGCGATCGAGTTGTGGGCAGAGAAGCGCGCACGGCTCGAGAACGGCGAGATCGACGCCGACGAGTACGAGGACTGGAAAGCCTTGCTGTAACGGCTCCCCGCATTTCGCAATCAACGCAACCGAATCAGGGCGCCAGGCTAGGCGGTGAGCTCCGCTCGCTCCTGCGTAAGCTGAGTTTTTACTCCCCATTGCATGCAAAGGCATTTCAAGCGTAAATGGGGAGTAAATGACGCGGTGGCTTACATGGCGGCACACGGCAGTACACTGCGGCATTTCCCCTGGTTACTCCCGTTTTCATTGAGGCGGCGAGATTCTTTACTCCCCATTAACCACCTGGGGAAACGCCGTACGGAGACCGTAAAAACGCCCGTTGAGTTCGATTTGAGTTTCACGGGCCCCGAAACGGCCTCGTTTCGTTCTCGGGGACAAAAATCGCGCGTCTACTCATTCGGGATAAATCTTTACTCCCGTTCCTCCGAATACCGCCCCGTGCCTTGTCGTCTTGAAATACGGGGAGTAAATCGCGAAATCGCAGGTGAAAGGGAGTAAAACGGCAAAGAAAAAGCCTCCGTCCCAACGCGGGAACGGAGGCCAGATTACCGTATTTACTCACCGCCGTCGCTGGCGGCTTTGCCATGACTCTCGTACGAAACGAAACTCAGCAGCACAGTGCGGCACTCAAAAATACAGGTCAGAACCCTGTCAGCCTACTCCCACTCGATCGTCGCGGGCGGCTTAGACGTGATGTCGTAGCACACGCGGTTGGCGCCGGGGACCTCAGCAACGATGCGGCCGGAGATGCGGGCCAGGACGTCGTAAGGCAGTTTGGCCCAGTCGGCGGTCATGGCATCGCTGGACTCGACGGCACGCAGGATGATCGGACGCTGGTAGGTGCGCTCGTCGCCCATAACGCCGACGGACTTAATGTCGGGCAGAACCGCGAAATACTGCCAGCAGCTGTGCTCGGAGTTGCGCTCGCCGGTCTGCTCAAACAGGCGCTGGTTGTAGGCATCCAGCTCCTCGCGCACGATAGCGTCGGCGTTCTTGAGGATCTCGAGTTTCTCCTTGTCGACCGCACCGATGATGCGGATGGCAAGACCCGGGCCCGGGAAAGGCTGGCGGAACACGATGTGACCCGGCAGGCCCAGTGCCAGACCAAGCGCGCGGACCTCGTCCTTAAAGAAGTGGTCGAGCGGCTCGATGAGGTCGAAGTGCACGCCCTCGGGGAACGGGATCAGGTTGTGATGGCTCTTGATGGTGGCCGTCTTGCCGCCCGTCTTGCGAGCGCCGGACTCGATGATGTCGGGGTAGATGGTGCCCTGAGCCAGGTACTTGACCGGCTTGCCATCGGTCTCGAGCTGCTGCGCCACGGCGAAGAACTCTTTCCAGAACTGCGTACCGATGATGCGGCGCTTCTCCTCGGGCTCGGTCACACCGGCCAGAAGCTCGGCATAACGGTCCTCGGCGTGGACGTGGATAAAGTCGACGTCAAACTGCTTGGTGAAGACCTCCTCCACCTGCTCAGGCTCGCCCTTGCGCAGCAGGCCGTGGTTGATGAACACGCAGGTCATCTGCTTGCCCACGGCGCGAGCACCCAGCGCAGCCACGACGGAGGAGTCGACGCCACCGGACAGGGCCAGAATCACGCGGTCGTCGCCGACCTTCTCGCGGAACTCGGCCGTCATGGTCTCGACCAGGTTGTCCATGCTCCAGTTGGGCTCCAGGCCGCAGATCTCAAACAGGAAGTTGCTCAGCAGCTGCTGACCATACTCGGAGTGCTTGACCTCGGGGTGGAACTGCGTGGTGAAAATCTTGCGCTCGACGCACTCCATGGCGGCAACCGGGCACACGTCAGTGCTGGCGGTAACGGTAAAGCCCTCGGGCACCTCGGAAACGGCGTCGCGGTGGCTCATCCACACGGTCTGCTCCATGGGCGTGGAGTTAAAGAGCTTGGCGCCGGCCGTGCGCGTGATGGTGGCGCGGCCGTACTCGCCCACCTCGGAGTGGCCGACCTTGCCGCCGAGCGTCACGGCCGTGATCTGATGGCCGTAGCAGAAGCCCAGGACGGGAAGGCCCAGGTCAAAGATGGCGGGATCTATAGACGGAGCGTCCTCGGCATACACGGAAGCCGGACCGCCGGAAAGGATGAGCGCAGAGGCGTTCATCTCGCGAATCTCGTCGGCCGAGATGTCGCAGGGGACAATCTCGGAATACACGTTGAGGTCGCGGACGCGACGGGCAATGAGCTGACCATACTGCGCACCAAAGTCGAGTACGAGGACCTTTGCGGAAGCCTTTTGATCCATGGTTCCCCCTCTTGTTGGCGGGGAGCCGGTGCCCACCCGCGTGAATGAACGAAAATAGCCTTCATAGTGTACACGTTATATGGGGTTTCTCGCCCCTCGCAGCCATCAGCGCACGGCAAACGCACGACCTGGGCCCCTGTTTGACGGCAATTGAAGTGTTTTCAAACGTTACAGATGATGTAATACGTTTGAACATTGGACGCCCTGTGCCACAATACTGCCGAACGACTCCGCCTCTGCGGCGGCAAATACGATAGGAATACCAGCATGAAGCGCATCCTTCTCATCGCCACGGGCGGCACCATCGCATCGACCGAGGACGGCAACGGCCTCTCCCCCGCCCTGACCGGTGAGGAGCTCGCCCAGAGCGTCCCCGAGATCTCGGGCCTCTGCGAGCTCGACGTCGTGCAGCCCATGAACATCGACAGCACCAACATGCGCCCCAGCGACTGGATGTGTATCCGCGACGTCATCGTCAAGGGCTATGCCGACCACGACGGATTCGTGATTCTACACGGCACCGACACCATGAGCTACACCGCGGCGGCGCTTTCCTATCTGATTCAGGACAGCCCTAAGCCTATCGTGCTCACCGGCTCGCAAAAGCCCATGGGCAATCCCTTTACCGACGCCAAGCTCAACCTGTACCAGAGCCTGCTCTATGCGCTCGACGAGCATTCGCACGACGTTTCGATCGTGTTTGGCGGCGTCGCCATTGCTGGCACGCGCGCCCGCAAGCAGCGCACCATGAGCTTTAACGCGTTCATTAGCGTCAACTATCCGCCCATTGCCTACATCCGCAACGACCGCATTGTGCGCAACGGGCTTCACGGCACTCATCAGAATGAGAGCCCGGTGCGTTTCTACGACAGTATCAATCCGCGCGTATTTGTCCTTAAGCTGACGCCCGGCGTGAACCCGGGTATCCTGGACGCCCTAGCCGATAGCTACGATGCTGTAATTCTTGAGACCTTTGGCATTGGCGGTATTCCCGAGTTTGGCGAGTCCGGCGATTCGTTCCAAGAGGCAATTTTCCGCTGGGTCGATTCGGGTCGCACCGTCGTTATGACCACGCAGGTCCCCGAGGAGGGCCTTGACCTGGGTGTTTATGAGGTCGGCCGAGCTTACGCCGATCATCCGGGTATTTTGCGCGGCGACGATATGACCACCGAGACGCTCGTGGCCAAAACCATGTGGGCGCTCGGCCAGTCACGCGATGCCGCCGAGATCCAGCGCCTGTTCTACAGCCAAGTCAACCACGACCGTATCCCGATGGCGTAATTCAGTTGTCGACGGGTATCCCCTATTCGATGCCCTCGAGAAGCTCTGACACCGTCATGCCGAGTGCGGGCGCGATCTTAAATAGAACCTTGAGCGTGAAATTTGCCGTCCCATCTTCGATTCGGTCGAGGTAGGGTCGGCTGATTCCTGTCGCCACACAAAAATCAACCTTGGAGATACCAAGGTCCCTGCGTGTCTCTTCGACCCGCCTGCCAAGAATCTGTTTCGCACGTTCGTCCATGCAGCCGAGTTTGAAATGGAGCCGAACATAAACGTAAACTATAGTTTACGTTTTGCCGAATACACAGGAGTTTTCTATGTCGGGTTCTTCGGTCCGCATGTACCGAGCCACGCTTCGCACAAACAGCGCACCGCCCAAGCTCGTCGTCGTTGAAGCAGAAGCCCTTTCGCCCGATGAGCGCACGGCATTTGCATTGCTATCAAGTCGCGTCGCCGCCATTCTGGTCCCTTGCCCGGCGCAAGGTGAACTTGCCATCCAATGCCAAGCGCACAGCTGCTCGCTCAATCAGGCTGCCGTGATCGCAACCAGCCAACGCGGTCTGCCCCTTCTCCTGGAAGCCGGTATCGCACTCGCCCTTCGCGGCGCCGGATACGAAAACGAGGCCGCCGCCGACATGGTCTTTAAACCACGATCGAGCGGCGGCCTCGCAGCAGCCATTGAATATGCGTGCAGGCTCGTTGCCTAAAAGGACAAGCTAGAAACCAAAGCCAAAGCCCGTTCCAGTAATCGCCGAGTACATAAAGTAAACGTTGATCACGTTGAGGAACACACCCGTGATGCAACCGTTGCGCAGGTAGCGCTCGCACACGATGCGCGCCATGGCGGCGGAGTCATCATTATTTTTTGCCTGGCGTCCCGCCGTAAAGTACGTCGCCACGCTCAGCAGCAGATTGAGTACCGGCAGCGCCAACAGCTCGTAGCTCTTGCCCCAGCGCGTCACCTCGCCGGCGGCGTTAAACTTCGTTGCCACCTCGGGGCCAATGTTGGGGATAACACACGCTGCAACCACCAGCGGGATCACCGCAAGTACGAGCAGCGCAATACCCATGTACCCAGCTTTTTTGCCGTATTTAAACATATGCGTCGCCCTTACACGTTAAAGCGGAAGTGCACGACGTCGCCATCGGCCATGACATAGTCCTTGCCCTCAATACGCAGCTTGCCGGCGGCCTTGGCGCCCTGCTCGCCGCCGAGCTCGATGTAGTCGTCGTAGCCAATGACCTCGGCCTTAATAAAGCCGCGCTCAAAGTCGGTATGGATAACACCGGCGGCCTGCGGAGCGGTCGCGCCCTGACGAACCGTCCAGGCCTTGACCTCCATCTCGCCGGCCGTAAAGAACGACTGCAGACCGAGCAGCTTATAGGCCGCCTGCGCGAGCACGTCCAGACCGGGCTGTTCCAGGCCCAGGCTTTCCAGGTAGTCGGCGGCGTCCTCGGGATCGAGCTCGGAAAGCTCGGCCTCGATCTTGGCGCAGATCGGCAGCGGCTTGACGCCGTCGATGGGCGCCAGATCGTCGTTGAGCATATCCTCGTCCACGTTGGCCACATACAGGATGGGCTTCATGGTGAGCAGGAACAGCCCCTTGGCGGCGGCACGCTCCTCGTCGGTCATCTCCATGGATGCGGCGCGCTTGCCCTCGTTGAGCCAGGCAAGCAGGCGCTTGGCAACCTCGAACTTGGGCATGAGCTCCTTGTCGCGCTTGGCCTCCTTCTCGAGCTTAGGCAGCTGCTTCTCGAGCGTGCCCATGTCGGCCAGGATGAGCTCGGTCATGATGGTGTCGGCATCGCCGGCGGGATCGACGAACTCGCCCGTGCGGCCCACCTCACGCATGACGTTGGGGTCCTTAAAGTAGCGCACGACCTCGCAGATGGCGTCGGTCTCGCGAATGTTGGCCAGGAACTGGTTGCCCAGGCCCTCGCCCTCGTTAGCGCCCTTCACCAGACCTGCGATGTCGACGAACTCGACCGTCGCCGGCACAATGCGACCCGGGTTAACGATGTCGGCAAGCTTTTGCAAGCGGCTATCGGGCACGTCGACGATACCCACGTTGGGGTCGATCGTGGCAAACGGGTAGTTGGCGGCAAGGCCGGTCTTTTTGGTAAGCGCGGTGAACAGCGTCGACTTGCCCACGTTGGGCAGGCCCACGATACCGATGGAAAGGGACACGACAGCTCCTTTTGGTACAGGTACTTCAAACCGTATAAGTATAGCGCCGCCGCAGCATCCGGGCGAATCCGGACACCGCGGCGGCGCAAATGAAGCAGAGATAGAGCTCGCTGACTAGTCCGCGAGCTTCTCCACCTGGTCGAGCATCTTGTCCAGCTTGGCCTTTGCCTCGGCCTTGACCTTCTGGGCCTCTTCGTGGGCCTTGGCCTTCTGAGCGGCCTTTTCCTCGGCCTCGGGGTCGACAACGACCAGATTGGACGCATCGTGCTCGACCAGCTTGAGCGCATGCTCGGGGCACACCTTGACGCAGGCTCCGCAACCTAGGCAATACGTGGACTCCAGTGCAAAGCGACCGCTTCCCACCAAATCGCAGGCAAACGTGGGGCACACGTTGACGCACTCGCCGCATGACGTGCACTTGTCAAAATCGCATTCCGGTGTGCTCACCTGCATATTCTGGGCAAGCTCGGGGTGGTTCTGCAGCGTCGAGAGCACCAGCTGCCGCCCGTGCGTGAGCGAACGGCGACGCTTGGTCGTCGTGGTGCCGCACATGGTGTTGAGCGTACGCTCGAGCTGGGTAATCTGATGGCGATGAGCCTTGAGCTTTTGCGTCACCGAGGCCAGCGCCGCCGTCGCCGGATTGAGCTTGGTCACCGTTAGGCCCGTGGTGCGGGCAATCTTTTCCATGTACTCCTTGCGCTCGTACTCGCGGCGCTTATGGCACTTGAGGCTCTTGGGGTCGACCTCTAGGCCCATACCCGTGCCAGACCACTCTTCGGCCTTCGCAATCGCCTCGCCAAGAATGTCCTCACCGCCGGTGTTGCGGCATTTATCGCACACGCCCAACGGCAGGTACACACTCACGTTGGGATAGTCGGCCAGTACCGAGAACCAGGTCTCCGCCGTAATATCGCCCACGCAGGCAACGACGACTTCGTTTTCGCGCGGCATGCGCTTAAGGGCACGCGTGCAGGTAACGTAGGCGGTCTCGTGGCTCGTAGCCGCCGAGACAATGTCGTCGTAGACGTTTTTGGGTGCAAGGCGCGGAGAGATGATCGCCTCCGTCGGGCAAGTAGCGGCGCACAGGCCGCACTTGCGACAGGAGTCGAGGATCTCGATGGAGTCTTCCTCGACCTCGATAGCGTTGACCGGGCACACGTCCATGCACGCGGTGCAGCCGCTCTTTTCGTTTTTGCAGGTCAAGCACGGAATGGTGTTGCCGCGCGGGCGCTCCTTGTAGTCGGCAGGATTCCACTGCGGCGCCGATGGATCGAGTGCATCGGTCACGCCGCCAAGCGGGTTTTTAAGAAAGTCGAAACCCTTGCTGATCTCGATAATGTCATCAAACAGATCGTGTTCCTGCGCCATGCGCGGCCCCTCCCTGAGCAGTGCAAACAAGCAAGAGATAATGATACGCTATCGGCCCACGCCTCGGGCAAATTACACGCGGAGCATCTTTGCGGCAAATAGCCCATGGCCTATCGCCGCCTCGATTGCACAAGGTCAATCAAGTGCCAAGCTATGCCTCGCACATGAGCTGCACGAGCTTTTGTCTGGTCACCTTGGCCTGCTCGTTGGCCATATTGCGCTCGTTTCTAAAGACCGCATCCGCAACGCTCATCAGGTCGGTATCGGAAATCTCGCCAAGTCCCAGCTCCGCGAGCGTCGTCGGTAGACCAACGCGCTGGCAAAACTCGAGCACCTGATCAAGCTCGGGCGCACGCTCCAGGCGCAGCTGCACCACCAGGCCAAATGCCACGGCCTCACCATGCATGGCCTTGCACTCGGGCAGAATCGTCAGGCCGTTGGCTATGGCATGGGCAAGCGCTAAGCCACCACTCTCAAAGCCAACACCCGAGAGCAGAATATTGCACTCGATCAGGCGCTCAACCGCTGGCGATGTACGGCCCTTTTTGAGATCGCGCTTGGCAGCGACGCCGCACTCCATGAGTGTGTCATAGCAGGCACGAGCCGCAACCAAGGCCAAGTGTCCCGGCGCGCCACCGTGCTCGTTGGCGCCGTGCGCCGCGGCGCACGAACGCGCCTCGAAATACGTTGCCAGCGCATCGCCCATACCAGCGACCGTCATACGCAGCGGGGCCGCCGCGACCACGTTGGTATCGACCACGACCAAGTCTGGATTCTTCTCGAGCATCAGGTAGCGGTCGAACGACCCATCCTCGTGATACAGCACCGAAATCGCGCTGCACGGACCGTCCATCGACGCCGCCGTGGGACATACACACAACGGCAACTCGGCATAAAACGCAACGGCCTTGGCGATATCGAGCATCTTGCCGCCGCCAATGCCCACCACCATGTCGCAATACTCGGCCCGGGCTTCCTTGGCCATTTCGACAACGGCATCTTCCGTACACGGACCGTTGTAAATCTTAAAGAACGGCTCGCTTAGATCTTCATCCAGAAATCCATCGACGATCTGCCTGCACAGCCGATCCTCGGTGCCCTGGTCAAACAAGACATAGGCAGCGCAGCCCAACCATGACAAATACCTGCCCTGGCGCGAAAGCTCCCCCGGTCCCTGAACATACCGACCGGGGCCGCCATAAACCATAGGAAGCGCCATACGAGAATCCACCCTTCATCAAACAACGATGGGTGCAAAGTACCCTGACCCCTTTGCACCATAGCAAAAAGGGGCAAAGCCATCTGTTGGCTTTGCCCCTTCCTTAGCTTGATTTACTCATCCATGAGATAGTAGTGGCCCAGTGCGTCGGCACCCAGGATGGCGTTTGCGACCATCTCGGGCGTCACCTCAAACGGCATATTGCACATGGTGTCCTCGGGCGCGCACGCGGCCTCGGCAACAATCATGGCCTGCTCGCGCGTAAGCTCGGCAACGCCAAGTTCCTTCATCGTGACCGGCAGGCCCAGCTCAATGCAGAAGCCCAAGACTTCCTCGAGCTTCTCGGTCGGGGCATCCTCGAGTACCAGCTGGACGATAGTGCCGAAGGCGACCTTCTCGCCGTGATACATGCTGTGGCACTCGGGCAGCATCGTCAGGCCATTGTGGATGGCATGAGCGGCAGCAAGGCCCGAGCTCTCAAAGCCAATGCCCGAAAGCAGCGTATTGGCCTCGATGATGTGCTCGACGGCAGGCGTGAGCGCACCCTTCTCCAGCGCAACCTTGGCCTTGACGCCATCGGCCATAAGCGTCTCGTAGCAGAGCTTGGCGAGCGCCAGACCAGCCATGCTGCCCTTGCCGCCAGCGCAGGTGCCGCCGTCGGCATCGTGCGTCGCCTGGGCCTCGAAGTAGGTTGCGAGCGCATCGCCCATACCGGAAACCGTCAGGCGCACCGGGCTCGCCGCGATAACCGTCGTATCCATCAGGACGATATTGGGGTTTGCCTTAAGGAAGAGGTACTTATCGAACTGGCCGTCATCGGTGTAAAGCACCGAAAGCGCCGAGCACGGTGCATCGGTCGAGGCAATGGTGGGGCAAATGATAACCGGGGACTCCAGGTAATAGGCGACGGCCTTCGCGGTGTCGAGGATCTTGCCGCCACCGACGCCGACGATGATGTCGCAACCGTTGTCGCGAGCGAGCGCAACCAGGCGATCGACCTCGCCCTTGGAGCACTCGCCGTTAAAGTCCTCAAACAGCAGCTCGGCCTTGGCCTCGGCAAAGCCGCCCTCGATCTTGGCACCGACGCGCTTCTTGCCCGAAGGCGTCACGATGACGAGGGCCTTAGCGCCGAGCGGCTCGACATAGGAGCCGAGCTTGGCGAGCTCGTCCGGACCCTGGATGTACTTGCTGGGGCTATTGAAAATTGCAGCCATAACTATCCCATTCTCTAAAAGAAAAAAGAAAGGGGCTCCGTACAGATACGTGCGGAGCCCCTCGTTACGATAACAAGAGTCGATTAGAAATCGATGTCGGTGTCGTAGTAGCAGGCCTTGAGGATCTTCTCGAAGTCGGCAGCCTTGGTCTCACGCGGGTTCTCGGGCGTGCAAGCGTCCTGCTCGGCGTTCGCGGCGATCTCGGGCAGCTTGGCGAGGAACTCCTCCTCGGAAACCATCTGCGGGTTCTCGGCGTCGACCTTCACGCCACCATTCGCGTAATCCTTGATGGACTGCGGAATGTTGAGCTGGTCGTTGAGGTCGCGAATCTTCTGGACGAGTGCAGCGATGAGCTCCTCGTTGGTCTCGCCGGGAAGGTGCAGGATCTCCTTGGCCACGTAAGCGTAACGCTCGGCAGCACGGGGATCCTTGGAGTTCCACTGGATGACCTTGCCCAGGTACATGGCGTTAGCAGCACCGTGGATGATGTGGCCGTTCTCGAAGGCAGCACCGGTCTTGTGAGCCATGGAGTGAACGATGCCGAGCAGGCCCGAGGAGAAGGCGATACCGGCGATGCACTGAGCCTCGTGCATGTGCTGACGGGCCTCATGGTCGCCAGCATAGGACTTGGGCAGCCACTCGACGATCTCGCGGATGCCGTGCAGAGCGTTGGCATCGGTGAACATAGAGGCGCAGGTGGAAACGTAGGCCTCCATGCAGTGGGTCAGAGCGTCCATGCCGGTGTGAGCGCACAGCTTGGCGGGCATGGTGTAGGTGAGCTCGGGGTCGACGATGGCGACATCAGGGGTGATGTTGAAGTCGGCCAGCGGGTACTTGATGCCCTTGGCGTAGTCGGTGATGACGGAGAAGGCAGTGACCTCGGTAGCGGTACCGGAGGTAGAGGAGATGGCGCAGAAGTGAGCCTTCTGACGCAGCTCGGGGAAGCTGAACGGCTGGATGATGTTATCGAAGGACTCCTCGGGATACTCGTAGAAGACCCACATGGCCTTAGCGGCATCGATGGGCGAGCCGCCGCCGATGGCGATAATCCAGTCGGGCTCGAACTCGCGCATGGCCTCGGCGCCCTTCATGACCGTCTCGATGGACGGATCGGACTCGACGCCCTCGAACAGCTTGACCTCGAAGCCGCCCTCTTTGAGGTCGGCCTCGACGTCCTGCAGGAACCCGCCGCGACGCATAGAGCTGCCGCCAGAAACGATGATGGCCTTCTTGCCCTTGAGGTTCTTCACCTCGTGGCGAGCGCCCTCACCAAAGTACAGATCGCGAGGATTGGTAAAACGTCCCATACTGTGCCTCCTAAACAAGCCCCTCTTAGACTTGCGTATATAACGGAGCACCCAATTGGCTCCGTTAGGACCGGTTTGCGCGTTGCCGGCGATGACAATGCGCGATGTCTAAACGTCTCAACGCTCAGACAAACACTATTTTACCGTTCTGGTTGGTCAGTTATTCACCTAAAGCCGCCAATGATGAAACGTTTTTTCTATCCCTGAAGACCCTTGTGCGGCATTCATACTCCCAAGCTGGGCAAACGTTTTATCAAGGTTGACTACATATCCTGGGCAGGACGGTGCCCCTCCAAAATATGCACCGTTCGCCGCCAAAAATCGACCGTTTGCGGCACCGTGATACCACTCGGTCGTCCAAGGTGCCGACATTTGTGCGACATCCGTCTTCGTGGTGCAAAGGTGCAAGTCCAAGTGCGGCACCCCCGGTGTGCCACATGCGGGTAAACTAGAACCTTATATAGAAACATTTGAACCCTAACCGCAGCAAAGGAGGCCCCATGGCATTCGATCCCATTCAAGAGGATTGCCATCGCCTCGTTCTTGAGGCCTTGCGCCGCGACAATATCCCGCTCACCGACGCTGCCGCCGTAGAGCGTCTGATGGAACAATTCACCCGCAACCCCGCACCGCTCATCGTGCACGACCGCGACCGCGCCGGGCACCTCATTGCCAAGGTGGTCGAGGCTGTCGACTACCGCATTCCCTTTATCCCTGACGATACCCAGGCAGAGCAAGAAGAGACAGCTGCCGAGAACATGCTCCGCGAGGCGGCCGCACTCGATCCGACCAACTGGGATGCCCAGCGCATGCTGACGGCGCTCACCGCCGAATCCAACGAGGAATACGTACAGTACTTGGTATCCAAGCGCGATGAAGTCGAGCACGACTTGGCGCTCAAGATCGCCTCGGCGCAGGACCCCTACGAGCGCGAGGCCGCGGGCGACCTTATGCGCCGCCCCTACCTGCGCTGGCTTGCCGCCCTTGCGTCGCGCGCCCTCATTAGCGGCCGCTACCGTATGTCACTCGAAGCCGCAAACCGCAGCCTGGACTTTGCCCCCAACGATCCGGCCGGTGTCCGCCACACCGCGATGCTCGCCATGGCAAAGCTCGAATACCCCGCCGAGGAACTCAAGCGCTTTCGCTCTGCCCACTCCGTACCCTATCTCGCCAACACGCCACTGCGCCGTCGTCCCAAGGACGCGGAGCGCGACTTGGACCCGTGGACGCTCATCGCGCTGATGAGCGCTGCCTGGCGCGAGCTGGACTACGAGGGCGCCGAGCACTACTTGCGCATCCTTGCACGCTCGTGCCCGCACGCAGCCGAGGCGCTCTACTTCCAAACCGAGTTTCCCGATGGCGTCTATGCCCGCGTCAACGTGGGTGCAGGCTCCACCGACGAGCTCGTCCTTGCACTGTCCGAAGCGACGCCGGTACTGCAGGAGGGCCTGGGCGCTCCCGACAACGCCAGCTTTGCCGCCTGGGTCGCCACCAACGACATCGTGCGTTCCCAGATCGACGAGCGCATCCTGCGCGCAGCCGAGCAGGGGCTTCCATTTAAGGGAGGGGACCTCTAATGGATCCGAGCGTCTACATCCCCGCCTACTTGGAGCGCACCTATCTGGCATCGCACCCCGAGCTCACCGATGCAGCACGCGAGCTTGTCCATAACGACATTAGTACGAATCCCCAAAAGTATGCGCAGTCCGAGCATGCCCAGGCGCTGCTGTCCTATGCCGGTGTTCATCGCCACCTGCTCGACGAGCTCCATCGCATCGAGGACATGGGCAGTGACGAGGAGTTCGAGCAGACGCGCAATCGCCTGTTCGACGACATGCGCGATGAGCTGCTCAAGATTGTCCGCGTCGATGCACTGGCCGTCGACGCGCAGCTGCTCGCCATCATCCTGGCCGACACGCCCGTTGACGCCTGCCTGGGCGACCTGATGAAGCTCGAGGCAACCACGGCCGATTACCTGCAGCAAAGCGTGCCCGGGTTCGATATGGAGGCCCCACACTACTGGGCCAACAAAGTTTTGACGGACGGCGTGACGGCGGCAGAGCTCACCGTAAGCGAGCCGGCGCTTATCGGGTGGCTTCACACGCTCGAGGCCATCTCGCAGCTGTGCATGGCGAGCGCCCGCTACCGCGCTGCCGCCAACTACGCCCGCCGCGTCCTTAAGGCAGAAGGCTATCCCACCCGTGCCGCCGGCACCGTGCTGCTTGCCCTCGCACGCCTGGAAGACCAGGACGGCTTTTTTGCCCTTGCTCACCAGCTCGAGGAACAGGTGGGAGCCGATGCACTCGAGAACTCCCCTTGGTACCTGCTCGCCCGCACAATCCTATTGTTCAAAACGAACAAGATGCGTCCGGCGGTGCGCGCGCTGCGCGAGTTTGCTAACCGCTGCGAGGGCGGCGCGTTCTTCTTGCTGAATCCCATGTACCAGACGCCGTACCTTCCCTGCCGGCCCGAGCCACGCGATCCCTGGGATCTTTCGCACCAGGCCGTTTGGGAAGCGGACGGCATTATCTCGGACACTCCCGACTTTGCCCCCTGGGCCAATGCCTGCGAAGACGTGTCGCAGCTTGCCCAGGAATTTGCGCGCCGCTACGGATTTTAGTGACGCACTCGACCCGACCATGTCGTTTACGTTAGGAACGGTTTCATGAACCTCCGCTCATCTCTTGCCTGCACCTCGAGCGATATCGCCCGCTGGGGGCTGCGCTCCGTCCTTAAGCGCCAGGGCGGCGTACTCCCCGGCCGCATCGCCATGAAGATCAACCCCGAGCTGCTGAGCGACCTCGCGAGTCTTGTCGACCGCAGCGTGGTGATCACCGGCACCAACGGTAAGACCACCACTTCGAACCTGATCGCCGACGCCGTTGCCGCCAGCGGCGCCACCGTGGTATGCAACCGCGCCGGCAACAACATGGAGCCGGGCGTGGTGGGCGCACTACTCGAGGCGCGCAGCGGCCTCAAGCAAGCCGGCGGCGGCAAGCGCGTGGGCGTTTTTGAATGCGATGAGCTCTACACCGTGCGCGTCCTGCCCAAGCTCAAGCCGACGTACTTCGTGCTGCTCAACCTGTTCCGTGACCAGCTGGATCGCTATGGCGAGATCGATCACACCCAGGAGGTCATCGCCCACGCGTTGGAGCTTTCGCCGGCAACGACGCTCATCTACAACGCCGACGACCCGCTGTGCGCCTCGATTGCCGCGCGCGTTCCCAACGCGAGTATTGCCTTTGGCATCGATGGCGCCACCAACACCGAGTCTGACCGCATCAGCGACTCGCGTTTTTGCTCGCAGTGCAACGCCCCGTTGGAGTACGACTACGTACAGTATGGTCAACTCGGCGCCTACCATTGCCCCTCGTGCGGTTGGACACGCCCCGCACTGGTCCGCCGCGTAACGAATGTGGAGCTCAGTCGCGATGGCTATGGTTTTGACCTGGTGTTTGGATCTGATTCCAGCGCGCCAGCCGCGCACATCGCCACGCGCTACAACGGCTTATATATGGTCTATAACGTTGCCGCCGCATTCTTTGCCGCACATGAGTTGGGCGTGGATACGGCGCACCTGCAGCCCACGCTCGATGCCTACGTGCCCGCCGGCGGACGCATGGGCCGCTGGGATATTGCCGGTCGCACTGTCGAGGCAAACCTGGCCAAGAATCCCGTGGGCTTCGATCGACAGATCCAGTCCATTAAGACGGCGGGCGGCAGACTCTGCGCTTTCTTCCTTAACGACAACGACGCTGACGGCCACGATGTCTCCTGGATCTACGACGTCGACTTCGAGCGCATCGCCGATACCCCAGGGCTTGTCGCCTTTGCCGGCGGCACGCGTGCACACGATATGCAGGTGCGCCTCAAGTACGCCGGCATCAATGCCGCCATCATCTCGAATATCGAGCAGGCGATCGGCGCCGTGGCGGACGAGGCCGCCGATGTCACCTTCTACGCCGTCGCCAATTACACGGCCTTCCCGCCGCTGGTCAAGGAGCTCGACGGACTGAAGGGCGCCACCGCCGACGCTGTTGCCGGACGCGCCGTAGCCCGCGCCGATGGCAGCGCCATCCCTTCCGCCGTCGTGCCGGTCGAGCTTTCGCGCCCGTTGCGTATCGTCTACCTGTATCCCGATGCGCTCAATCTCTACGGCGACGGCGGCAACGTTATCGCGCTCGAGCGCCGCTGCGCCTGGCGCGGCATTCCCGTGCGCGTGGACGAGGTCCGTATGGGCGAGATGCTCGACCTTACCGATGCCGATATCGTCATGATGGGCGGCGGCTCTGATCGCGACCAGTTGGCCGTGGCGCACGAGCTGCTCACCCAAAAAGACAAGGTCGCGGCATATGTTGAGGATGGAGGCTCGCTGCTTGCCATCTGCGGCAGCTATCAGCTGCTCGGTCGTTCGTACTACATGGGCGAGGATCGCATCGAGGGCCTGGGCGTCATTGCCGCCGAGACCGTGCGCGGCTCCAACCGCCTAATCGGCAACGTCGCCGTCAAGACCGACCTGGCACCCGAGCCCTTTGTGGGATTCGAGAACCACGGCGGCCGCACCCTGCTCGATGCAGAGGCCACGCCGCTCGGAACGTCCGTTGTCACGGGCACCGGAAACAACGGCGACGATGGCTTTGAGGGCCTCATCTACAAGGGCGTCATCGGCACGTACCTGCATGGCCCAGCGCTGCCCAAGAACCCCGAACTCGCCGACTGGCTGATTGCCCACGCTCTCGAGCGCCGCGGCGACGCACAGGCCAACGCTCTGCTGCCGCTCAAGCCCCTCGACGACACCTACGAGCACGCCGCCCACGACGCAGCCATGAAGCTCCTCCCCTAGCGCCCTACCACCACAAAGGGGACAGGTACCTTTGTGGTGGTTTTGACCCGTCCCAGCGGTTTGTCTCAATCTGTAACATCTAGACCACCAAAAGTCGTCTTACTGTTACAGATTGAGACGTTCGTCCCGACGCCTGCATTTTGTCTCAATCTGTAACAGATAGGGCCGATTTACCCGCCCAGATGTTACAGATTGAGATTTTTGAAGATCGGGGGGAGAGGGCCAGCTCCTTTGTGGTGGTTTTCCAGTTTGCCAACGATATACGCGCCGGCAAAAAAGTCTGCTATACTCTTTCCCGCCGTCCCCATCGTCTAGCGGCCAAGGACGCCACCCTTTCAAGGTGGATATCGCGGGTTCGAATCCCGCTGGGGGCACCATTTAGATCGAGAAGCCCGTTACCCCTGTGGTGACGGGCTTTTTTCTTCTCCAACGCCGGGATTCGAACCCCGAGGGCATTAAATCACACTGTCATCCAAGGGGCCTTGGGCAAAAAATAGCAAATATGAGTACTGTTACCATTTTAGTAACAGCGATTTCACGCCTTCAGAAGGCGATTTAGACGTCAGGCGTCCTACGGCGGAGGAATTGCAGACGTTTATCGGCTAAGTACTTGGAAATATGTTGCGTAACACTGTATATTTTGCAAATGAATAATGCTACAGGACTTATGACAGTACTCATATTTGACGTTTTTTGCCCACAGCCCCTTATACCTAGGCAAATCGGCGGCAAAACGGGCTTCAAAGCGTCCTTCGCAATCAAAAAGCCGGGGCCCGCATGATGCGGACCCCGGCTCAATACCGTGACGATATTTCAGTTACGCTCTACACGTAGAACAGGATGTCGTCGTAGGTCGGAACCGGCCAGTAGTCGGCGGCCACGATCTCCTCCATTGCATCCACGGCGGCGCGTAGCGTATCCATAGCGGGAACGACCTCGTGTGCATACGCATTGGCCTGCTCCTGACCATCGAGAGCTTCGGCCTTCTGATGTACGGCGTCGAGCGCCTTGATGGAGTCGTTGATGGCGGTGATACCGTTGCAGAGCTTGTTGAGCGTGTTCTGCTCGCACTGCATGGCGGCCTCGGCACCGGCGGCACGAATAGTCTCAAGGCCCTTAGCGACCTTGGTGGCATAGGCGGTAATGACCGGGCGATAGGTACGACGCGCCTCGCGAACCATCGTGGTGGCCTCGATGTTCATGAGCTTGTTGTACTTCTCGAGTTTGCAGTCGTAGCGGCACTGGGCCTCGGCCTTGGTCAGGACACCCGTCTCCTCAAAGAGCGCGATGGCCTTATCGGAAACAAAGGCGGGCAGGGCGTCGGCCGTGGTCTTGTTGTTGGCAAGGCCGCGCTTCTCGGCCTCGACGGGCCACTCGTCGGAGTAACCGTCGCCGGAGAACAGGATGCGCTGGTGATCGGTCAGCACCTTCTTGCAGTACTCAAGCGCGGCGTCCTGGAACTTATCCTCGGGCGTACCCTCAAGCGCGTCGGCGAAGGACTTGAGCGACTTGGCCACGGCGGCATCGAGCACCAAGTTGGAGTCGGAGACGTTCTGCTCGGAGCCGCAGGCACGGAACTCGAACTTGTTGCCGGTGAAGGCAAACGGGGAGGTGCGGTTGCGATCGGTGTTGTCCTGCATCAGCTTGGGCAGGGTATCGGCGCCCAGGTCGAGCACGCCGCGCGTGGCATGGACGGAAGCCTTGCCATCGATGATCTTCTCGACGACCTCGGTAAGCTGGTCGCCCAGGAAGATGGACATAATCGCTGGAGGAGCCTCGTTGGCGCCCAGACGATGGTCGTTGCCGGCCGAGGCAACGGAGGCACGCAGGAGCTCCTGATAGTTATCGACGGCCTCGATCACCGCGGTGAGGAAGACGATGAACTGCAGGTTGTCGAGCGGGGTGTCGCCCGGATCGAGCAGATTCTCGGACTCGGTGCCAAGCGACCAGTTGTTGTGCTTGCCCGAACCGTTGATGCCCTCGAAAGGCTTCTCGTGCAGCAGGCAGACCAGGTCGTGGCGGGAGGCAATGAGCTTCATCTTCTCCATCATGACCAGATTCTGGTCGATGGCCTCGTTGACCTCGCCGTAGACGGGGGCGAGCTCATGCTGGCAGGGAGCGACCTCGTTGTGCTTGGTCTTGGCGGGAATGCCAAGCGCCCACAGTTCATCGTCCAGATCCTTCATATAGGCCGAGACGGTGGGGCGGATAGCGCCAAAGTAGTGCTCCTCGAGCTCCTGGCCCTTGCAGGGAGCAGCACCAAAGAGAGTGCGGCCGGTGATGACCAGGTCCTTGCGCTTGCGGTAAGCGTCCTTCTTGATCAGGAAGTACTCCTGCTCGTCGCCCACGGAAGGAACGACCTTCTTGGGGGTCTTGCCAAATAGCGCCAAAACGCGCTTGGACTCACGCGAGAGCGCGGTCATGGAGCGCAGCAGCGGGGTCTTCTTGTCCAGGGCCTCGCCCGTGTAGGAGCAGAAAGCCGTGGGGATGCACAGGACATCGTCCTTGATAAAGGCGGGGCTGGTGGGATCCCAAGCGGTGTAGCCACGGGCCTCGAAGGTGGCACGCAGGCCGCCGTTGGGGAAGCTGGAGGCGTCCGGCTCGCCCTGGATGAGGTTCTTGCCCGTAAACTTGGTAATGGCGGTGCCGTCGTGGTTGGGCTCCAGGAAGCTGTCGTGCTTCTCGGAAGTAATACCCGAAAGCGGCTGGAACCAGTGCGCGTAGTGCGTCGCGCCCTTGGAGATGGCCCAGACCTTCATGGCATGGGCAACGGCGTTGGCCACGTCCAGGTCGAGCGGCTCGCCGCCCTCGAGGGTTGCAGCAAGGCGCTTCCAAATGTCCTTGGGGAGGTAGTCCTTCATGACTTCCTCAGAGAACACCATGGTCCCGAAGCGGTCAGTAAGATCGGCCATACGGAACTCCCTTCGTATCGGCACCGCGTGAGATGCGGTGTTGATTACTAACGAACGAGTCATAGCTTAGACTCGCCGTGTTTCCGCGACATTACCGTCATGTTGCCGTCGCGAAACCAATCAATGAGGTTACCCTATCGAGGCGGCGTTGCCACCCTCAACAGCCAATCAACTGTATAAATTGCAGACCTCTCCCCATGGTTTAAGGGTAGTCAACTTGGAATGGGGCTCTATTAACTGGTATTTCGCATCAGATACCATTCAATATAGCCCCCCATCCTACATTGACCGCTCTGTTATAGGAAATGCCGATAGCGAAGCATTTTCGATTGGTATCACCAAATCGTGAGAGAAACTCCACCTTAGCGCAGTGGTACTGTAGAATCCTTGCAACAAAACATCGCACCCAGGCATCTAAAGGAGCACGATATGCGCGTCGACGAGGTTTTTAAGCAGGCAGCATCCCAAGGCACCGCGCCCGTTTCGTTTGAGATGTTCCCGCCCAAGGGCGAGCTGACCCTCGACACGGCTCGCGAAGTGGCAGGCAATCTGTGCAAGCTTTCGCCGAGCTTTGTCTCGGTCACCTGCTCGGCCGGCGGCTCGGGCAACGGCGCCGCCACCGCCCCCATCGCACATATGATTACGAGCGAATTCGATACGCCCTCGGTGGCACACCTCACCTGCGTTGGCCGCACACATGCCGATATTGCCGCCAAGATCGACGAGTACCGCTCCGCCGGTGTAGAAAATGTGCTGGCCCTGCGCGGTGACCTACCCGCCGGCGCGAGCGAGGATGACAAGCCCGCCTCGGACTACGCCTACGCCCGCGACCTTATCCCCGAGCTCGTCGATGCCGGCTTTTGCGTGGGCGCCGCAGCCTACCCCGAGGGCCACATTGCCTGTGAGGATCTCAACGCTTCGGTCGAATACCTCAAGCAAAAGCAGGACGCCGGCGCGAGCTTCTTTGTGACGCAGCTCTTTTTTGATAACGAGTGCTTCTACCGTTTTCGCGAGCTTGCCGACAAGGCCGGTATCACCGTGCCCGTTACCGCGGGCATTATGCCGTTTATGGGCAAGTCGCAGATCAGTCGCATGGTCTTTATGTGCGGCGCGTCGCTGCCCTCCCCCGTCATCAAGATTCTCGCCAAGTACGAGAACGACCCCGAGAGCTTGCAGGCAGCCGGTGTAGATTATGCCGCCCGTCAGCTTTGCGACCTTAAGGAGCACGGTGCCGACGGTCTGCACCTGTACACTATGAATCGTCCTGCGATCGCCGCAACCATTATGGAGCGCCTGGGGTAATGGAAAAACCGCACATCGATACAGCTTTTGGCGAAGTGCCGGCCGACCTTGCGTCGCCGGCGCTTTATCGTATCGATGATGCCCACCATCCCCGCGTCGATCGTGCCGAGATGCTGCGCTACCTGGGCTACAGCGGTCAGCAGATTGAGCCCGAGCTGTCGCAGCGTATTGAGCTTGTCGTTGAACGTTTGGAACTGGACATTGAGCCCCGTGGCGTGCGACGCGTGTTTGCCGTCGATGCCACGGGCGTGGACGAGCAGGGAGAGCCCTGCATCCGTCTGGTCGGCACCAACGTTGAGCTGCGCGGTCGCGACATCTATCGCCATCTCAAAGACGCCCGCTTTGCCGCGCTCATGGCATGCACCCTCGGCATGGACGCCGAGCGTCGTCTGCGCACCACGGGAGCCCAGCAGCCCCTAGAGGGAGCTGTGCTCGATGCCGCGTGCTCTGCCTATGTGGAAGCTGCCGTCGAGCAGATGGACCAGCAGGTCAAGGCTGCGGCCGCCGCACACGGACTCGCCGGTAACTGGCGCTTCAGTCCCGGATACGGCGACTGCCCGCTCTCGGCCCAGCGCTCGATCGTCGATGCGCTCAACGCCACGCGGCTCATCGGCCTTACCGTCACGCCCACCAGCCTGCTCATGCCCACCAAGAGCGTGACCGCGGTGATCGGTCTGTTCGACGGCAAAGTCCACGACGCCCAGAGTCGCCCCACCTGCAATATCTGCCGCATGCGCGAGCACTGCCGCTTCCGCGCCGCCCACACCACCTGCTATTCCAGCCACTAGGAGCCCCCGATGTTCACCCCGCTTATTACTCATAATTCGGATGGTGCCGCGCTGGCGGCGCCCGTCAATGCCGCACGCTGCAACGGCGCTGTGTACAAGCCACGCACGATCGACGACCTGCGCATTAAGGACGATCGCCTGCGCGCCGCCATCGAGGGCACGGGGCACCTGCTGTTTGACGGCGGCATGGGCACCATGCTGCAGGCTGCCGGCATGAAGGCCGGCGCCCTGCCCGAGCTGCTCAACTTTGAGGAGCCCGAGGTTATCACCGATATCCAGCGTCAGTATGTCGAGGCCGGCTGCGACGTGATCACCGCCAACACCTTTGGCGCCAACGCCCACAAGCTCGACGGCGCCGCCACCGTGGCAGATGTCTTTGCCGCCGCTGTCGCCTGCGCCCGCGAGGCCGGCGCCCGCTACGTCGCCGGCGATATCGGCCCCATCGGCGCGCTGCTTCGCCCCTTGGGCACCCTGAGCTTCGACGAGGCCTATGACCTCTTTGCCGAGGAGGTGCGCGCCGGCGTCGACGCGGGCGTGGACCTCTTTATTATCGAGACCATGACCGACCTTGCCGAGATCAAGGCGGCCGTCCTCGCCTGCCGCGAGAACTCCGACCTGCCCGTCTTTGCCACCATGACCTTTGAGGAAGACGGTCGCACCTTCTTGGGAACGAGCCCCGAGGTCGCCGCCATCACGCTCGACGCCATCGGCGCCGACGTTTTGGGTATCAACTGCAGCCAGGGCCCGGCCGAGCTCCGAGGGCTCGCCGCACGTATGCTCACCGTTACCGACAAGCCCGTTATGGTGCAGGCTAACGCGGGACTGCCCCGCGTGGACGACGACGGCAATACCGTCTTTGATATCCAGGCCCCCGAATACGCCGAGGCCGTCGCCGGCATGATCGAGGACGGCGTGAGCGTCGTGGGCGGCTGCTGCGGAACCACGCCGGCGCATATGGCGGCCTTGCGCACGCTTATCGACAACCACACGCCCAGCCCGCGCCGCCGCAAGCCCAGCATGTCGGCCACGAGCGCCCAGACGGTCGTGGACCTTCCCTGTGACGGCCACAAAATCGCCGTCATCGGCGAGCGCATCAATCCCACCGGCAAAAAGCGCCTGCAACAGGCCCTGCGCGACGGCGACCTGGACTACGTCGTGAGCCAGGGCATCAGCCAGCAGGAACAGGGCGCCGACATCCTGGACGTCAACGTGGGCCTGCCCGAGATCGACGAGGTCAAGATCATCCAGCAGGCGACCGAGCAGCTCCAGGGCTCCACGCTGCTGCCGCTGCAGATCGACTCCACCGACCCCGCAGCCGTCGAGGCAGCCGTGCGCCGCTACGCCGGCAAGCCCATCATCAACTCGGTCAATGGCAAACAGCAAATCATGGATGAGATCTTTCCGCTGGTCGCCCATTACGGCACCAACGTCGTCGGCCTCACGCTCGATGAAGGCGGCATCCCCGATACCGCCGAAGCTCGCTTCGCCATCGCCGAGCGCATCGTGGCCGAGGCCGCCCGCTACGGTATCGGCCCGGACCGCATCCTCATCGACTGTCTGGTCATGACCGCCTCGACCAATCAACGCCAGGCCGAACAGATCCTGCGCGCCATGTCCCTGTGCAAGGAGCGTCTGGGCGTCAAATGCGCGCTCGGCGTGTCGAACATCAGCTTTGGTCTGCCTGCCCGCCCGCTGCTGGGCTCGGTCTTTTTGGCTGCCGCTTTTGGCGCGGGCCTGGACGCCCCCATCATGAACCCGGGCTCCAAGCGCTTTATGGATACCGTCTACAGCTATCGCGTGCTGAGCGTTGAGGACGAGGGCTCGACCGGATACATCGAGCGCTACGCCGGCTGGACCGATCCGTACAAGATCGCCGCGAATCCGGCGGCGGCTCAGGCGGTATCGACCGACGCCGCGCCCGCTGCTGGCACCACCGGCACCGACGGCAACGACGACCCGATTCGTCGCATGGTCGTCTCGGGCCGCAAGGGCGAAATCGCGGCCGAGACCGAGCGTCTGCTGGCAGACCATGACGCCATGGACCTCATCAACAATCACTTTATCCCCGCCCTCGACGAGGTTGGCGTCCTCTTTGACCAGGGCAAGTTCTTCTTGCCGCAGCTTATGGCCTCGGCCGAGGCCGCGCGTGTGGGCTTTGACACCATCAAGCGCCTGATGCCCGCCGGCGAGATTGCCGACAAGGGCAAGATCTGCGTGGCCACCGTTAAAGGCGATATCCACGACATCGGTAAGAACATCGTCAAGATGCTGCTCGATAACTACGGCTACACCGTCTTTGACCTAGGCCGCGACGTCGACCCGCAAGAGGTACTCAAGACCGTACGGGAGCGCGACATTAAGCTCGTCGGCCTCTCGGCGCTTATGACCACCACGGTCGTCGCTATGGAGGAGACCATCAAGTTGCTCCATGCCGAGGTTCCGGGCGTCAAGATCATCGTAGGTGGCGCCGTGCTCACCCCCGAATACGCCAAGCAGATCGGCGCGGACTACTACGCCAAGGATGCCGCCGAAAGCGCGCGCATCGCCGAAGAGGTCTTTGGGCAGTAACACAACGGAAACAACCGAGCACCAAAACGTGCCGCACGCGCCACTTGGCACGTGCGGCACGTTAGAATAGATAAGGCTATGCTCGTTTTGGCAGATAGGAGTGCAAGGATGGCGATCACGCCCGCAGAAATCGCGGAAACCCGCGGCATGGTTGAGGAGCAGAACCTCGACATCAGGACCATCACCATGGGTGTTTCGCTCATGGGTTGCGGCGACGAGAGCCTCGACCGCATGTGCACGAAGATCTACGACCACGTGACGCACACGGCTGAGCACTTGGTCGAGACCGCCGAGAACCTCGAGCGCGAGTACGGTATCCCCATCGTCAACAAGCGCGTTTCCGTCACCCCGGTGGCGCAGATCGCCGCATGCTGCAAGGATGAGGACCTCACCCCCATCGCGCATGCCCTCGACCGCGCGGCCGAGACGCTCGGCATCGATTACCTGGGCGGCTTCTCCGCGCTCGTTCAGAAGGGCATCGGCGACGCCGACCGCCGCGTCATCCAGTCCATCCCCCAGGCGCTCGCTACCACCAGCCGCGTCTGCTCCAGCGTCAACGTCGCCAGCCTGCGTGCCGGCATCAACATGGACGCCGTGCTCATGGCCGCCCAGACCATCATCGATGCCGCCAAGCTTACGGCAGATGAGGATTCCGTTGGCGCCTCCAAGTTTGTCTGCTTTGCCAACATGGTCGAGGACTCCCCGTTTATGGCGGGCGCCGTCCACGGCGGTGGCGAGGCCGACGCCGTCATCAACGTTGGCGTCTCGGGCCCCGGCGTTATGGCGGCAGCCCTGGAGAAGCTGCCCGACTCCGCCTCGATGATGGAAGTCGCCGAGAAGATTAAGCAGACCGCCTTTAAGATCACCCGTGCCGGCGAGCTCATGAGCCGCGAGGCCGCCCATCGACTGGGTGTCGAGAAGGGCATCGTCGACCTGTCGCTGGCGCCTACGCCCGCCATTGGCGACTCCGTTGCTCGCATCCTCGAGATTATCGGCGTGGGCACCTGCGGTGGCCCGGGCACGACCTGCGCGCTCGCCATGCTCAACGACGCCGTCAAGAAGGGCGGCGTCATGGCCAGTTCCAGCGTCGGTGGCCTCTCGGGCGCCTTTATCCCCGTGTCCGAAGACGCCGGCATGATCGCCGCCGTCGAGGCCGGCGCGCTTTCGCTCGAGAAGCTCGAGGCCATGACCTGCGTGTGCTCCGTCGGCCTGGACATGATCGCCATCCCCGGCGACACCCCGGTCGAGACCATCGCCGGCATCATCGCCGACGAGATGGCCATCGGCGTCATCAACAATAAGACCACGGCCGTGCGCGTGATTCCCGCCATCGGCAAGGGCGTGGGCGACTGCGTCGAGTACGGCGGCCTGTTTGGCCGTGCGCCCATCATGCCGGTGAACCCCAACGCCGGCACCGTGCTTGCCCACCGTGGTGGACGCTTCCCGGCACCGCTGAACTCGCTGAAGAACTAGCTGAGGGGGACTGGCGAGGAGCCCCGGGGAGGGCAAATATATAAGGTCGCCTGCTCGGACAGTCCTGACTCGCACGGAGAGCACATTAAGTGCTCTCCGGCTCGTGCGGAACTCGCGATCGACCTTATATATTTGCCCTCCCCGGGGCTCCCGCACAACGGGACCTCGGTTGGGCTCTATCCCGGTTGCAGTTGCTTCGCTCCTGCACCACTAGGCTGGTGCGACGGTTTGGCGTTGGATCGGTTCTTTCTGATATATGCTGGTTGCGGCTCTTCTTTTGGGGGGGAGTCGCTTTTTTGTTGCTAGGAGGTTAGCCCGTGGTTGATGGGGATGCTCGCTCTGAGCTTCTTTCTGCTGATTGGAATCAGGAGTGGATGCGTCTGCAGGCCGCTCGGCATCGGGCTGATGATTCTTTTGAATGGGATAAGCGGGCTCGACATTTTCGACCTCTTGAGACTGCTCCGTATGCCCGGGATTTTATGAAATTGCTGGCTCTTGAGCCTGGTGAATCGGTGCTTGATATGGGGTGTGGGGCTGGGTCGATTGCTATTCCGCTTGCGCAAGACGGGCATCCTGTGATTGCGGCTGATTTCTCCCCCGCCATGCTGGGCACGCTTGATGCCGGCATTGAGTATTACGGGCTCGAGGATCTTATTACGCCGCTTGAGCTTGCTTGGGATGATGACTGGAATTTGGTTGGACCGGTCGCGAAAGCGGTAGATGTTGCCTTTGCCAGTCGCTCTGTCACCACGACCAACCTAAAAGGCGCGCTTGCCAAGCTTGATCGTACGGCTCGTCGGCGTTGTGCTGTCACGATGGTCGCCAACTCCAGCCCGCGCTATGACCTGCACCTGATGAACGCTATCGGTGCCTCGGTTACCCGCAGTAATGGCTTTGTGTATGCCTTCAATATCCTCATTCAGATGGGCGCCCTGCCGCAGGTTACGTACTTTGAATCGCCTCGTCGCGATACCTTCGATAGCCTTGAGGCGGGAGTGGCGGACTTCTCCCGCATGCTCGAGCACGGTAACGAGGATAAGATTGACCGTCTACGCGACTACGTCGCTCAGCATATGATTGAGAATCCCCATGCCGGCGAGCCAGGGTCCAAGGGCGTACCGCAGGGGCGTTACATGCTCGACCACGTCCGCAAGGTCCGTTGGGCGTTTATTGCATGGGAGCCGGTCTCCATACCCCGCCCGTAGCCCATCTAAAGCTTGCATCGTCTTCCCGCCCGGCATCCGCATTCTTTGCGAACTGGGCAAACGCGCTCCACACCGCGCCGTTCCTGCGCTATCGTGGGACAGCTCACGTAGATTAAGGCCCCATTGCGGGGCGCCCCATACATAGAAAGCGAGAACCCATGGCACTGACAGGAGCCCAGGTCAAGCAGCTTCGCAGCATGGCCCATCACCTCAACCCCGCCATCATCATCGGTAAGTCCGATGTCAACGAGGGCACCGTCGAGCAGACGGTTGCCTACCTGGAGAAGCACGAGCTCGTTAAGTGCTCCGTGCTGGACGGCTCCAGCCTTTCTGCCCGCGAGGCCGCCGAAGAGCTCGCTGAGCGCTGCCACGCCGAGGTCGTCCAGGTCATCGGCCGCAAGTTCTCGCTGTATCGCGAGTCCTCACGCAAGGACATCGAGAAGATCAAGCTCGTCTAAGAGCCAATGATCCGGCGAGCCAACACATAGCAAGCTTACGGGTGCCCAAGTACTTTGGGCGCCCGTTTTTTATCGCTCGACCAGCACGCGATTGAGCCGCCCCTCCACCAAGCGCTCGTATAGACGCCGCGTCTCGGGCTCGGGCACGCCATTGACCTGCTCCCTCAGATGGTGCATATGCCCGCTGTATAGCTCGACGATATCGCGCCGCCGCCCCGCCGCACTGTAGACGCGCATGGCGCAGCGCACCATATCCTCGCGCGCCGTTTCCTGCCGAAGCCCCGACTCCGCCAGCCAAATCGCCGACTGCAGATCGTTTTCTTCTAGAGCGGCATTGGCCCCCTTAATCATGCAATCGATGTACTTTGACTGCATAATGCGTCGCATACGCAAAAAGTAGGTGGGATTACAGCCATTGGGAACATACAGCGGTCCGGCATAAAGCTGCTCAATCTTAAGGCACAGTTCAACTAAATGGGGCCCGCGCGCACCCGTGCGATTTCCCAAAACCTCGCGGCTTATCTGGTCAAACAGCCGTACATCGGTCTTGACGTAGTCGCCGTTGAGTCCGATGCATTCATTTTGGATGAGCACGCACGACTTGCCGTCTGGCGTCGGCCCCAAGGCCGACCGCAAGCGCGATATCGTCGAGTACAGGTTGTTGCGGGCGCTATTGAACTCGGCATGGGGCCACAGCTCCATGGCCAGCGTCTCACGATCGACGAGCGCATCCATGCCCAGCGCAAGCCGCTCGGCAAGTGTCGCCGCCTTCTTGCGGCGCCACATTTTGTCCGTGATGGGAAACCCGTCGCGCTCGGCGCGAAACGCACCAAACATGCGAATCTCGATATGGTCGATGGTATCAACGGCTTCAACCTCGCCAGCCTGGAACAGACGCTCGCCCTCCCCTTCCAAATCGTCGCGCAGCGAGTACCGCGACAGCTCGCGCACGGGAAGCTTCTTGCGTATCCTGCCCGCCGGCTCGCCCAGACAATGCATGGCAAGGCGCGCAAAGAGCCGATACGATGGCTCTAGAATCCCCGCACGATTCATGGACATCCAGGCCGCAAGGTCGCTGTCTCGGCCCGCACAGGCCAAATGCAGCGCCACGACCCAGGCTTCTGAGCCACCGACCTGCGTCTTGCTAATATCGAGCAGCTCCGCCTCTTCGCGAACCGATACCAGCGACGTATTGCGCAGATACGCCACGCGCTCCAGCAGCAAAGCGTTTTCGCGCATGTACGTAATCGATTCGTCGGCGAGCTTGAGCACCTGGACCGCACGGAACTTTGCGTTGACTGGCCGCCCCTCCGCCAGCGATTGCCAGCCCTCCAGCAATAGCCCAAACAGCTGAATTTGATTGTCGCGAACACGCACCGCAAAGCGGTCGAGCTCGCCAAATGCCACATCGTCGGTCACGGGCAAGCCCGCGAGCAGGCGCCGCGCCGCCAGCACCATACGCAGCCAAATGGATGGCGCCTTAAGCCCGCGGATATCGAGCGCCTCGAGTATCTGCGCCATCTTGTCATCGCGCTCGTCGGGTTTAGCAAACGAGCCGTCGAACAGCTCCACCAGCATATGGTCGGCCTGTATGAGAATCCCCGCGATGTCGAGCTCGCAATCATAGGCTTTGCGCGCCTTGAGCTTCGCGAGAACATTGCCGTCTTTCGCTCGCTCGGTTAGGTGGCGCTTGACCTCGATATGCGCGGACAGCATGTCGAGCACCTCGCAGGATGTCTGTTCTTGCACAACAGGGTTGGCGGGAAGCCCCAGGTCATTGTCGCCGTAAAAGGCGATAGTGAGCGCCTGTGCTATTTTCCAGGTAGCGGGGTCGAGCTCGCGCGCCGCCTGATCGCCCGCACGTTCGATAACGGACGCCATATACCTTGCGAGCTTTGTATTGCACACGCTGACAGCCGCCAGATACACGCCGAGCGCCTCGGCGGGTGCCGGCTCTTTCTCCTGCTTTTCCGCATTGACCATCGCCGTCGCCGCGCGGCAAATGTCCCCTCCGTGCCCGGTCAGGGCAAGATCGGCCCCATACTGCCCGGCAAGTTCCAACACCACATGGCGGTCCAAGAACGCATCGGCCAGGTCCATAGCCAAATCGCATCGGCCCGCCTTAATCAAAATGCGAGCAGCCCGCGATACAAGTTCGGGACGGATCTCGGCAACGAGCTTTCGCAGCCTCAGGCGCGCGTTGTCCTTAGCGCCCAAACACCTAAAGGTGCGATCAGACGGATCCACGCCAAAAAACGGATAATCGCGCACAAAGATGGACTGGTCGATCATCGAAAGCCTTACACCGCACGCCTCTAGCTCCGCAATGCGACCCTCGCCCATCAGCACCATCAAGCAGGCAACGGTAAACAACAGGTTGTTCTCGAGCGATGCGAGATCTGCCAGCGCCGCACCGTACACGTTGACGATTTCGTTCTCGAGCAACCCGGCAACATCGCCCTGTCCATACATTCCCGTCTGCAGGGCAGATACCAGCTCTGGCACACCCTGCGTGAGCCGATAAAAATCGAGCGATGTACTGATCGAAAACGCCGTAGCCCATGACGAATACTCATAGGCGTGCACCTTGAGCATCTGCGCATTGACTTTTACAGAATCGCCCAACCCGTGGATAAGCAATCGGTTGGAGGGGCGGCAAGTAATAAAGACCCCCGTCCCCGTAGCACGTAAGCTGCGGATTCGATCGATGAGGTCCTCTGTTTCGCGCTGCTCGAGATTGGGCACGTTGTCGATCGCAACGAGCGAATGCGGTTTGTCCTTAAGCTCATCGGCGACAACCTCGAGCTGCATAAAGAGCTCGCGTCCAATCGCGCGGTCGGCCTCGATTATCCGAACCGGCCCTCGCGTGGGATCCGATTTAACTTCCTGCACGTATTGCAGCAATACCGACGTCTTACCAAACCCGTCGGGCGCGTAAAGCAGAACGATTCCTGCCTTGCGCCCTTTAACGATGAGCTCGTTCATCAAGCGATCGCGCCGCACCATATAGCCGCCGCCCGTCGGCATCAACTCGAGGTCGTCCGTATTGCCCAGATCGTTTACCATGCCTGCTCCTCAACTCGACCATATGGACACCGTAGCTGCAGGACCATATGAGCCACCCCGTGAATAGCGCGACTTAGAGTTTTTGGTTGTCTGCCGGTACGTGTTTGGCAAGTTTTTGTACAGCGAGGCCCGATGGTAATTTATCCCCCGACCAATAGGTCTTTGCGCAGGTCAATGCGCTTGCCAGCATGTCCCATCCAATTTGCAGTGTAGCGCAGTCGTCTGTTTTTATTTGAGTTGCGCAACTCGCCTATTCCTCGCTACCGCTTGCGACTCTATAGTGGCAAATGTGCATAGAATCTGGTACGGAATGAATCTCATGATTTAGAGCCCACTCGCCAAGCATGTGGCAAGGTTTCCGTCATGCACACATTACGGCCCGCATCCACTAAAAAGGCCCCCGCAAAGCGAGGGCCTTTTGGAAAGCTATGTAAGATCGCTTGGTCGCGTTACTCGCAGAGCGAAAGAGCGGCCTCGTCAGCAACGACGACGCAATTGGTGTGGAGCTGCAGGATCGAAGCGGGGCACTCGGGCGTAACCGGGCCATAGCACATATCGTGCACAGCCTGAGCCTTGGCCTCACCGTTGGCGACGACCAGGATCATGCGGGCATACATGATGGTCTGGGTACCCATGGTGTAGGCCTGACGGGGAACATCGTCGATGCTGTCGAACAGGCGGCTGTTGGCCTGAATGGTGCTCTCGGTGAGGTCGACGCAGTGCGTGCCCTTGGAGAAGTGGTCATCGGGCTCGTTGAAGCCGATGTGGCCGTTGTTGCCGATGCCGAGCAGCTGCAGATCCGGGTAACCGGCGTCGGCGACAATCTTGTCGTACTCAGAGCAGGCGGCAGCGGCGTCGGGGTTGGAGCCATCGGGCACGTGCGTGTTGTTCAGATCAATATTGATGTGATCGAAGAAGTTCTCGCGCATAAAGTAGTGATAGCTCTGGGGATCGTCGTGCGAAAGACCGCGATACTCGTCCAGGTTGTAGGTGCTGACCTCGGCAAAGTCGACGTCGCCCTTCTCGTACCAAGCGGCGAGCTGCTTGTAGGCGCCAATCGGGGTGGAGCCGGTGGCAAGACCCAGTACGCAATCGGGCTTGAGGATAACCTGGGCCGAGATGATATTGGCGGCCTTACGGCTCATATCCTCGTAGTCTTTAGCTTTAATGATCTTCATTACGCGTCCTTTCTCGTACAAAAGAGGCAAGGCTCCCCTTACAAGCACTTGCCCGCGGCCCGCGTCGGCCGCAACCAACGTGTGCGGCCACCAGGGCGAGGTCGCGTAATGTATGTGTCTCGTGTCTAGCCGCGTCGAGGCCCCTGCCCGTCCACGGTGACCCAAAGCTGTTTAGCCTCGGACGTTTCCCATCTTGCCACGGAGGGCGCCCTCTTTCAAGGGCGCCCTCCGTAAACGTGTTTGAATTGTAGGCTAAAGGCCGAGCGCGCTCACTAGCGCTCGCGAGCGACGATGAGTTGGTCCATCTCCTCGACGTGCTCTCCAACGGAGCCCTTAATGCTCGAGAACTCAACGGAGTTGCACACCAAGATGGGAACCGTCACATCGTAGCCCTCGGCAGCAATTGCCTCGCGATCGAACTCGATGAGTACATCGCCCTTATGGACGATGTCACCCACTTGCGCATGTACGGTAAAGTGCTTGCCCTCGAGCTGAACAGTGTCCAAACCAACGTGAATAAGCACGTCCAAGCCATCGACCGTGTTAAGCGCAACGGCATGACCCGTGGGAAAAATCGCCTCGACCTTAGCATCCGCCGGCGCGATCACACGTGTGCCCGTGGGCTGAATCGCCACGCCCTGACCCAAAAGGCCAGTGGCAAACGTCTGGTCGTTTACCTCGGAAAGCGGAATGACATCGCCCGAGATGGGAGCATCCAGCGTAAGGACTCGACCACGCATACCAAAAGACCTTAGGACTTTAGTGAACATGCTCCCCCTCGGACATACCAATCAATCAAAATAGCCTTAACAGTTTACCACTTGGCACCCGTTATTGACCATTAGGGAAGTTCGCGCTTGACAACCTCGACGATGTCGTCGACAACGCGCTGGGTCAGCTCGTGTGTCTCGGCCTCGGCCATAACGCGAACCAGCGGCTCGGTACCGCTCGGGCGCACCAGGATACGGCCGCGACCATTGAGCTCCTTCTCGGCGACAGCGACGGCGTCCCAAATGGGCTGACAATCGTCCAGGCCGGCCTTGTTGTCCGAATGCACGTTGACAAGCACCTGCGGGTACTTCTTCATGATGCCGGCAAGGTCGGTGAGGGTGCGGCCGGTGCGCTTAAGCACGGCCAGAAGCTGCAGGGCCGTCACCAAGCCGTCGCCGGTGGTGTTGTGCTCCAGGAAGATGATGTGGCCGGACTGCTCGCCGCCGATGACAGCGCCGTCCGCGAGCATGCGCTCCAAAACGTAGCGGTCGCCCACGGCGGTCTGCACCATCTCAAAGCCCTGCTCCTTCATGGCGATGGAGAAGCCCAGGTTGCACATAACGGTCGAGACGATCTCGGAGTTGGCGAGCTTGCCGCGAGCGGCCAGGTCAGAGCCGCAGATGGCCAGGATATAGTCGCCATCGATCTCGTTGCCCTCGCTGTCCACGAACAGCACGCGATCGGCGTCGCCATCGTGGGCCAGGCCGATGTCAGCGTGGGTACGCAGTACGAGCTCACGCAGGGGCTCAAGATGAGTGGAGCCGCACTCGACGTTAATGTCGGTGCCGCAGTAATCGGTGTTGATGGCATGGACCGTAGCACCCAGGCGCTGCAGCGCGGCGGGTGTAGTCTGGCAGGAAGCGCCGTGGCCGCAGTCGACGGCAACAACCAGACCGTCGAGTTTAAGGCCGTCGAGGGTGCTAATAGCATGGTCGACATATGCCTTGCGAGCGTCCTTCATCTTGATGATGTGACCCACACCGGCACCGGTCGGCAGCGTATCGGCAGCCATGGCCTCCTCGGACATGACCCAGGCGCTGATCTCTTCCTCGACAGCATCGGGAAGCTTCATGCCCTTGCGGCTAAAGAACTTGATGCCGTTGAACTCCGGCGGATTGTGCGAAGCGGAGATGACGATGCCGCCGTCGAGCTCGTTTTGGACGGTGAGCAGCGCCACGGCCGGCGTAGGGATAACGCCGCAGCAGTGCGGACGGCCGCCCTCGGCCATAATGCCGGCGGTCAGAGCACTCTCGAGCATGGTGCCCGAAAGACGCGTGTCGCGACCGATGCAAATGTCCGGACCAAGGAACTTGGTCGCCGCACGGCCAAGGCGAAACGCGAGGTCGCACGAGAGGTCGGCGTTGGCGACGCCACGGACGCCATCGGTACCGAAGATGTTCTGGGGCATAGGATCGCTCCTTCCCAAGTGGACAAAACGCAGTCGCCCACCCTAGTCGAAAAAGAAAAGCGGGACCCGCCGAGCAATCGGCAGGCCCCGCTTGTACATTGTATCTCGTAAGGAGATAAAACCTTAGCGCTTGGAGAACTGGGGAGCGCGGCGAGCCTTCTTGAGGCCGTACTTCTTGCGCTCGACCACGCGAGCATCGCGCGTAAGGAAACCGGCCTTCTTGAGGTCAGCACGGTAGTCGCCAGCGTTCAGAAGAGCGCGAGCGATGCCCAGACGCAGAGCGCCGGACTGACCGGAGATGCCGCCGCCATCGCACAGAGCGATAACGTCGAACTGACCGGCGGTGTCGGTCACCTTGAAGGGAGCAAGGGCGTTCTCAACGAGCTGATGACGGCCGAAATACTGCTCGGCGTCGCGCTTGTTGATGGTCACCTTGCCGGTGCCGGGGACGAGACGGACGCGGGCGACGGCGTTCTTACGACGGCCGGTACCCTGGTAGACAACGGTGTTCTCAGCCATCTTTAAGCCTCCAGCTCAATCTTCGTGGGGTTCTGGGCAGCATGCGGATGCTCGGCACCAGCGTAGACCTTAAGCTTGGTCATCTGGGCACGGCCGAGGGTGGTCTTGGGCAGCATGCCGCGAACGGCGCGCTCGATGACCTTCTCCGGGTGCTTCTCCATAGCCTGGCGGAAGCTCTCAGCCTTGAGGCCGCCGTTGTAGCCGCTGTGGCGATAATAGGTCTTCGTGTCGGCCTTGTTACCGGTAAGCTGGACCTTATCGGCGTTGATGACGACAACGAAGTCGCCGCAGTCGCTGTTGGGCGTGAACTGGGGCTTGTTCTTACCGCGCAGGATCATTGCGATCTGGGTGGCAAGACGGCCCAGGACAGCACCATCGGCGTCGACGAGAACCCAGTTGCGCTGGACCTCGCCCTGCTTGGCGTAGTGAGTCGATTTCGAAATCACTTAGACTCCTCCATGTACAGTACGTGTTGTTACAGAGATTCACGGGGCTCTGCAAGTAACCCGTCCATATTACCCCGCTCGCCGCCCGAGTCAACAGGTATTTTGGCTCCGACCAGAGTTTCTGCACATGTCGTCCATGGGTCATGACGTCGCGACGCTAGCGCTCGACAAACGCCTCGATATCTCCGAGCAAGCGCTTTGCCTCCTGGCGGCCCTGAATATACAAGTCGAGGAGCTTTGCCGGATCGTGCTCAACGTGGCCGACCTCGACCGGCTTTTGCGGAGCAACGACCAGTGCGCGGCCCTCGCGCTCATACTTCCACAGATGCATGCGCTGGATGTTATAGCGGTCGTGGCGCGTCTCGATAGCCTCGAGCAGATAAGGGTAGTCGGCATAGCGAGCGCGCGCGGCGGGCATAAACTCGTAGGGCTTTTTCTCGTACGAGCGGTCCTGCGTGACAATGACGACCGCGCGATCGAAGCCCGCCTCCTCCAGCACGTGCTCGATGGGGACCGAATCGGCCACGCCGCCGTCGACGTATTTGTGCCCGTCAATCTCGACCGGCGGCGTCACCAGCGGCAACGAGGTCGATGCGCGCACGGCATCGAGATCGAGCACGGCGCTTTTGACCGGCAGGTACGTGGCGGTTCCAAAGAGCATGTCCGTCGCGACGGCGTACATCTCGATGGGGCTCGCATCGAACGTCTCGTTGTCAAAGGGATCCAGGCGGTCCTGGACATCATTGAAGATAAAGTCGTAACCCACAATGGAACCCGTGGACGCAAACGATGCGGCGCCCATGAAACGGCTGTCGTTGCAGAAAGCCAGGTTGATGCGGTTGGCACGGCCGATCTGGTGCGACTTGTAGTTCACGCCGTTGAGGGCGCCGGCCGATACACCGTAGACAGCCGGAATCTCAACGCCGGCCTCCATGAGAACGTCGAGCACGCCTGCGGTAAATTGCCCGCGAAAACTGCCGCCCTCCAGGACCAGCGCGACCTTGCCGGCGTTCTTTGCCTTATCTTCTGCAGTCATATTGACCTCCTGCGATTGCGTTTTGGCTTTCTTCTACCCAGTTTTGAGATGGAGGGCGCGCAGGTTTTGGAGTTGAGGAGGGCGGAGCGGTCGGCGGGAAAGCGTGTCCCGTTCTCAGAGCAAATTCCGGGTCGTATTTTCCGCTGAGCCCGCCATCTGGAAAATGAATCCCATTCCGAGCTTAGATTCCGGGATGCGCTTTCCGCTTGAGCTGCCATTGGGAAAGCATATCCCACTCTACGGCTCGATTCCGGGTCGCAGTTTCCGCTTGAGGCATCATCCGGAAACTACGTCCCAGTCTGAGCGCGGATTCCGGGACGTGCTTTCCGCCTGGGCTGCCATCGGGAAAGCGTGTCCCGGTCTGCGTTGCCAAGGCGTTTTCTTTACGCCCGCGCCCTGCTCAGAGTTCGATTCTCCGCGGTTTGGGGCTTGCGTTGGTGCGGGGCATGGGCAGCCGGAGCTTAATCGGCATCGCATCTATATCTGGTCGCGACTTTGCGCGGAGAATCCGCGTATTTGCTTCGCAAATCCGCACCGGCTTCGGCCGCCTGCCGGCGCCTCGCCCGCTCGCTACAAACGCTTCGCGTTTGCTTAACGCTCGCGCCCTGCATAGAGTTCGATTCTCCGCGGTGCGGACTAGAAATAAAAAGGCAGGTAGAGACACTTCTCTACCTGCCTGTTACTTATGGTGGAGCTGGCGTTCATTCGGTCGAACACCTCGCCACCTGGACCTATAGCGCCAGGCAGCGACGGATTATCGCCCAAGCCGGCAGAATCGTCAAACGTGAACGCCACGCGCAGGCCGTCGTCATCGTCGGGGCCGCCCAGCACCACGCGCGCCACGAACGTGCGCAGAAGCTGCGCGTCGTCCACCTCGGCGGCGGCCATGCCCTCAAGCCAGAACAGCGCGCGGTCGTAGTCAAGGCGGGCGGCCTCAAGGGCCTCGGCCGTGCGCAGCTCGTCCTTGAGGAGCGCCTGCCGCTGCTTCAGCGCGTCTATGCGCTCCTTGCCGCCCGGCGGCGCGATGCCCGACTCGATGGCCGCCCATATGTTGGAGAACGCCGTCTCGATCTTGACCAGCTCGCCCTTTATGGTCTCGCTCAAGGGCTTCTCGTCGGCGCGCTCCTCCTCGGCGTCGGCCAGCATGCGAGCGATGCGCTCGCGGCTGTCGGCGCTGCCCAGGGCCTCGCGCACGGCGTCGGCCACGCGCTTCTCCACGGCATCGCGGCGCACGGTGCGCCCGCAGCTGCGGCAGCGGTAGTAGTGATAGGGCCTGCCCGACTTGCCCGTGCCGCTGGTGCCGGTCATCAGCCCGCCGTCGCGCCCGTCGTAGAGCTTGCCCGTGAGCGGGAAGTCCCACGCTTCGGTCTTGGCGCGGGGCCTGTGCGAGTCCTCAAGCATCCGTATCACCCTCTCCTCGTCATCCATGGGAACGATGGCGGGCATGCCGCCGGGCACGACCACGCCCGCGTAGCGGTACTCCCCGCCGTTCTCCCGCCGCATCAGTATGCGGCGCACCGTCTGGAAGCGCCACTTGCCGCCGCGCTTGGTGCGGTACGGCTCCCAGGCGCGCACCACGTCGGCCACCGACTTGCCCGACAAGACCATGCGCACGCCCAGGCGGATGGCGGCGGCCTCCTCCTCGTTGACCACGTAGCGCCCGTCCACTATGTCCCAGCCGTAGCGCACGCAGCCGTTGGCCATGCACCGCTCGGCGTTCTTCTGTATGCCGTCGCGTATGCGCTCGCCGTCGAGCGCGCTCTCGTACTCCGCCAGCACCTCCAGCATGCCCAGCTGCAGCACGCCCGCCGAGCCGTCCGAAATGTCCTCGCCCGCGTACAGTATCTCGACGCGGCAGCGGCGCAGCATGATGCGCGCCATGGCCATCTCGTCGCGGTTGCGCATGATTCGGGTAACTTTATATATGACCACGAAATCGAACAGCCCTCGCTTGGCGTCGGCCATCATGCGCTGGAACTCGGCGCGGTCGGTGTTGGTGCCCGTCTGCGCGAAGTCGCAGTACGTGGCCACCACGCGCAGGTCGTTCTCGGCGCAGTAGGCGCGGGACTTCTCCACCTGTATCTCTATGGACTCGCCGCGCTGGTTGTGGCTCGAGAAGCGGGCGTATATCGCCGCGCGCCCGCCCACGGCTACTCCATCTCGTCGGCGGCCTGGAACCACACCACCGTGCCGATCACTCGCACGGGTCCGTCGTCCATGCCGAAAATCATGTCCTCGTAGTCCTCGAAGCTGTCCGCCGACAGCATCAGCTTGGTGCTGCCCTTGTACCAGCGGCGCATGACCGCGCGGTAGTCCTCGGTCTCCACCACGGCGATGGACCCGTTGGCGGGCTGGCGGTCGGGGTCGACCAGCACGTGGCTGCCCTCGGGTATGACGCGGTTCATGCAGTCGCCCTCGACCTCCAGGGCGAACGCGCGCGGGTGCCCGGCGCACACCGAGGCGGGCACCTCAACGCGGTGCGCTATCTCCTCCTCGTCGGCGAGCGCGCCGGCGTGCACGCGCCCGAGCGTGAGCAGCGGCACGGTTGCGCTGCTGGCCACCACGGGCATGGCACCGGCGGGCAAAACAACGCCATCTGTTCCCTCGTCAATAACCTCGCCTTTACTGATATTGAAATAATCCGCAATACGCTGAACTGCGCCCATGCGAGGCACTGCTCGCCCGTTTTCCCACTGAGATACGGCCATAGCGGAGACGGCGGCAACTTTGCCGAACTCCTCCTGCGTCATGTCGTGCTGCGTCCTAATCCTTCGGATGTTCTCGGCTATGCTCACGTGTCCTCCTTCCGCTGCGACCGTTAAAATCTTTTTACAGAATATGACAAATCTTCTTTACAGTCACTATATGTTTGGTTATAGTCTTAGGCATACCAAGCAAGGAGGTGATTCGATGGAATTGGTTGATGCGCGCAAGAAGGCACGGTACTCACAGGAGGCCGTGGCTGGCCTTCTCGGCATCTCGCGGCCCACGTACGCAAAGATGGAAAGCAACCCCGATAGCGTGACTATCGAGGACGCCAAAAAACTGGCAAAGCTTTTCGGCGTGCGTGTGGCTGATATTTTTTTCGGCAGCAACGATAGTTAAACCTATAGATTGGAGAGAAACCATGACCACCAAGAGCCACCAGCCCGAGTTCGCCGCCGAGATCATCGGCAAAACGCTCGACCACCTCATCGACGACCGCAAGCGCGTGGCCGTCAACTTCGAGCTGGCCGAGAACGGCTGCATGGAGGAGACGCACGTCAGCCTCAAGCGCCGCATCGCGGCCATGTGGGGCTTCCAGACGAGCGGCATCGAGCTTCTGGAGGCGAGCACGACCTGGTTCGAGCTCGGCGGCATGCAGTTCAACGTCTACAGCTCCGTGCAGTTCAGCGTGAACGGCAAGGGCTGGAGCACCGACTTCAAGACCATCGCGCGCGACACCGCGTACGACGAGAAGGAGTAGGCCATGCTGAACGAGGTGACCGTACGGGGGGGGTTCACCGCCCTCAACGTGAAGAGCGGCAAGTGCGTGCTGCAGTTTGAGCTGGACCCGAAGTTCCGCGATTCCATCCCCAAGCTGGTGGAGTTCACGGGGCAGATGCTCAACATCCACGTGTACGACGACCAGGAGGTGATGTTCGTGGATAGGGACACCGGTGAGGTCGCCTACGAGGACGCCCCGCTGCTTCTGCCGGGCGTCGCGGGCGAATGACCCCGATACAGCGCGCCATGTGCGACGGGTGCGCCGCCATGATGCGCGAGTTCTACAAGGACCCAGAGAACGAGAGGAAGTTCCAGGAATGGAAGACGATATGAGAAAGCCATTTGGGTCGCCTCCCCCGCGGCGCAGCTTCTTTCCGCGGGCTCGGGATGCCACAATG
>NZ_JBDMGT010000002.1:0-94633 GCF_039752775.1 Collinsella aerofaciens
GTAAAGCCGTTTGGCCCCACCCGCATAGCGGGTGGTTTCTGATGCGGCGCGCTGCGCGCCCCGCACAGGCTAAAGCCCGTAACAAAAAAAGCCGCTCTAACCAGCGGCTTTTCTTCTATAGACAACAAAAAAGGCGACCGCCCTATAGGACGGTCGCCTTTGTTAATTCTTGTATTGTTTGTGCTAGGCGCGAGTCTTGATCTCCTCGAGCACCTTGGCAACGAACTCGTCAACGCTCATCTGAACGGTCTCGTTGGAACGATCGCGGACGGAGATGTTGCCGGCCTCGACCTCCTTCTCGCCCAGGATGAGCATGTAGGGCACGCGGTCGATGCTGCGGGCCTCGCGGATCTTGTAACCGATCTTCTCGTCGCGGTCGTCGCAGACCACGCGAATGCCGGCGTCCTCCAGCTTGGCGCACACCTCGTGGGCGTAGTCGCGGCTCTTCTCAGAGACGGGAAGTGCCTTGACCTGCACGGGGGCCAGCCAGGTGGGGAACTTGCCCGCAAAGTGCTCAATCAGAATACCGATGAAGCGCTCGATGGAGCCAAAGCACACGCGGTGCAGCATGATGGGGCGCTTCTTGGTGCCGTCGGCGTCCACATACTCCAAATCAAAGTTGAGCGGCATCTGGAAATCGAGCTGGACGGTGCCGCACTGCCAGGTACGGCCGAGTGAGTCCTCCAGGTGGAAGTCGATCTTGGGGCCGTAGAAGGCGCCGTCGCCCTCGTTGACCTCGTAGTCCATGTGCAGCTGCTCCAGAGCGGTGCGCAGGCCCTCCTCGGCGCGCGCCCAGTCCTCGTCCGAACCCATGGAGTCCTCGGGACGGGTGGACAGCTCAACGTGGTACTTAAAGCCAAACTTCTGGTACACGGAGTCGATGAGGTTGACCACGCCCACGATCTCGTCGGTCAGCTGATCGGGACGCACAAACAGGTGGGCGTCGTCCTGGTTAAAGCAGCGCACGCGGAACAGGCCGTGCAGGGCGCCGCGCAGCTCGTGGCGGTGGACCAGGCCAATCTCGCCGGCGCGGATGGGCAGCTCGCGATAGGAGTGCGGCTTGGAAGCGTACACCAGCACGCCGCCCGGGCAGTTCATGGGCTTAATGCAGTACTCCTCGTCGTCGATGACGGTGGAGTACATGTTGTCCTTGTAGTGGTCCCAGTGGCCAGAGGTCTTCCACAGCTGCTTGTTCATGATGAGCGGCGTGGAGATCTCCACGTAGCCGGCTTTGTGGTGGATCTCGCGCCAGTAGTCCAGCAGCGTGTTCTTAAGGATCATGCCGTTGGGCAGGAAGAACGGGAAGCCGGGAGCCTCGTCGCGCATCATAAAGAGGTCCATCTCGCGGCCGATCTTGCGGTGGTCGCGCTTCTTGGCCTCCTCCAGCATGTGCATGTGCTCGTCGAGCTCTTCCTTGGTGGCAAAGGCGACGCCGTTGATGCGGGTGAGCATCTTGTTGTCCTTGTCGCCCTTCCAGTAGGCGCCCGAGACGCCGGTGAGCTTAAAGGCCTTGAGGGCCTTGGTGTAGCAGATGTGGGGGCCTACGCACATGTCGATGTAGTCGCCCTGCTGGTAGAAGGTGATGCGGGCGTCGTCGTCCAGGTCACCGATGTGCTCGACCTTGTACTTCTCGCCGCGCTCTTCCATAAGGGCGATGGCCTCGGCGCGGGGCTTCTCGTACACGGTGAACTTGAGGTTCTCCTTGACGATCTTTTTCATCTCAGCCTCGATCGCGGGGAAGTCGTCCTCGCTGATCTTGACGCCCTTGGGCAGGTCGACATCGTAGTAGAAGCCGTTGTCGGTCGCGGGGCCGTAGGCAAAGTCGGCCTCGGGATAGAGGCGCTTGATGGCCTGCGCCATGATGTGCGCGGCGGAGTGACGGATGACGTGCGTGACCTCGTCCTGCGGGAGCTCGGCCACCGAACCGTCATTGTAGAGTGCCTTCATGGGTATGTTTTCTCCTCTCGGATGCCTGATGCAAGTGCGTGCGATGCGCTCGGCGTTTTTGACTTGCATCATTATAGGCAGGTTGCCTTGGTATACAAGCGCCCGCCGCACCTTAATGGCACGGCGGGCGATTTTCTACGCATGCTTCATCGTGTAGGGCGGGGCTGTGGGGCGCGCGTGGCTTGCGGTGTGCCCGTGGCTTGCGACCGGCCCGGCGATGGATGCGTTACTGGATGCGAGTTCGGCAGTAGGGGCAGACCTTCCAGTGCGCATCGAGCGGGCGATGACAGCTGGGGCATACGTTGCGAACCTGGGTATCGCACACCGGGCAGACGACGAAGTCCTTCTCGATGGGCGCGCCGCACTGCGGGCAGGTGCCGTACTGGGCAAGTTGGCGCTCGCGCAGGGCCATGTCCAGCTCCTGCTCCTCGCGGTCGGACGCATAGGAGTGCGGGCGCAGGACCAGGTAGGCGATGAGGCCTACAAACGGGATGAGGGCGATGATGCCCCATGCCACGTAGGCGCTGGCGCCGCGGCGGCGAGCGTCGATGAACACATAGACGACCGACAGCACATACAGGGCGATGATAAAGCCAACGAAGGCATAGACGACGCCCATAAGCTGCGGCGACATGAGCTCGGAGATGTACTTGGACATTACAGATACCTTTCGGAATATTAACAGTTCGGTCAAGTTTACCACGGGGTTTGTTTATATGGGACCACGGCTAGGGGCGGGGCTGGCGCGGACACAAACATCTCAATCTGTAACAGGTGGGAGCGGACTCCGGGTCTAACTGTTACAGATCGAGACAAACGGAGGACCCGCCTAGCAAACGTCTCGATCTGTAACATCTGGAACCCAGTTCTTCTGTTTACCGTTACAGAACGAGACAAACCTCTGACACCAGGAGCGGCAGACGAGGCTGTCGACGTTGCCGGGTCTCCCCTCGCCTGCCGTTGGCGGGTGTTGCGGGGCTGTTCGCCGCATTGCCGCTGCGCTGGGGGTGTATAGACCGTAGGATAGTCCTATTGACAGCCTGTCAACTCGTCTGGGAGGCACTGTGACAGAAACGTTTGATATCGCGATGTCGGCGCGGGCATCACCGGATGCGCCATCGCGCGGCAGCTCGCGCGGTTTGACCTGTCCATTTGCGTGGTCGAGGCGGCTAACGATATTGCGCTGGGCGCGTCGAAGGCCAACGGCGGCCTGGTGCACGCCGGTTACGATCCGGCACCGGGCACGGTAAAGGCGCAGGTCAACGCACGTGGTTGCGAGCTGTATGGCGCCTGGGCCAAGGAGCTCGGATTTTTGTTCCGCCGCACCGGTTCGATGGTGCTGGGTTTTAGCGACGAGGACCGCGCGCACCTGGAGAAGCTGAGTCAGAATGGCCTGGCCAACGGCGTGCCCGAGCTGTTGATCGTCGGCCCCGACCGCATCCACGAGCTGGAACCGCGCGCGAGTGCCCAGGCCTCGTGCGCGCTGTGGTGCCCTTCGACCGGTTACGTTGACCCATTTGAAGTGGCCATCGCCGCGCTGGAGAACGCGGTCGCCAACGGCGTGACGTTTATGCGCTCCTCACCGGTGGAGGCCATTGAGGTCGCCGACTCGGATGACGGAGCCGTGCGCTTTACGCTGGCGACCCCCGCTGGCAACGTGCGCTGCCGCTATCTGATCAACGCAGCGGGCAACGGCGCCGCCGACATCTCGCATATGGCGGGCGCTGAGGAGTTCCAGATGGTCTGGCGTCAGGGCAACATCGTGGTGCTGGACAAGGAGCCGCGCACGCTCATGCCGCTCTACCCCGTGCCGACGCCGGTGTCGAAGGGCGTTATCGTCACGGGCACCGTGCACGGCAACACCGTGATCACCGCCACGGCTGCCGTGCGCGAGCCGGGCGACACGCAGACCTATGCGAGCGATGTAAACGCGCTGCTGACCGGTGCACGCAAGCTGGTGCCCGATCTGGATACGCACCGCGTGGTGCGCGCATTTGCCGGCGGGCGTCCGGTCATTCAAGGAACGAACGACTTCTTTATTGGACAGTCGGCCGTGGTGTCGGGGCTTTTCCAGGCGGCGGGCATTCAGTCGCCAGGTGTGGCAAGCGCGCCGGCCATTGCCGAGCGCATGGAGCTTGTGATGCGTGAGGCGGGCGTGGAGCTGCACGAGCGGGCGGACTGGAACCCAATTCGCCACGCACCGGACGACTTTGACCGCGCACCGCTGGCGCGCAAGGAGGAACTGATCGAGTCCGACCCCGCGTGGGGACAGATTGTCTGCCGCTGCGAGACGGTGCCCGAGGCCGAGATTATGGCCGCGATCCGACGCCAGCCGGGCGCGGTTTCGGTCGAGGGCGTCAAACGCCGCTGCCGCGCCGGCATGGGTCGGTGCCAAAGCGGCTTTTGCCAGAGCCGCGTGGTGGCGATTCTTACCCGCGAGCTGGGCTGCGACCCCAGCGAGGTGCTGTTGGAGGATGCCGGTTCTTGGCTGGTTGAGGGACCGCTGAAGGGGGTGCGCTAGGATGGCAGAACTCAAATCGAGCGCGATTGATTGCAGCGTCGTAGAAGCCGTACAAACGCAAGCCTTCGACGTGGTCGTTATCGGCGGAGGCCCCGCCGGCATGGCGGCCGCGCTGGCCGCTCATAAGGCCGGAGCGCGCGTGGCCATCGTGGAGCGCGAGCAGCATCTGGGCGGCATCCTGCGCCAGTGCATCCACCCCGGTTTTGGCCTTTCGCACTTTAAGCAGGAACTCACCGGTCCCGAGTACGCCCAACGCTTTATCGACCAGGTGCGCTCGACCGACATTGCGCTGTTCCTGAACAGCATGGTGATTGGGATTGATTCGGGCGAGGGCGAGGGCGCGGGCGCAGCCGTGAGCGCGTCGGGCGTGAACGAGGCCCCGGGAGCAACCGCAGTCCATACCGTCACGCTCATGAGCCCCGCCGGCATGCTGCAGCTCACCGGACGCGCGGTCGTCCTTGCCATGGGGTGCCGCGAGCGCACGCGCAGCGAGATCAAGATCCCCGGCAGCCGTCCCGCTGGCGTGTTTACGGCCGGCCTGGCGCAGCGATACATCAATATCGAAAACCTCAAACCCGGCTCGCGCGCGGTCATTTTGGGCTCGGGCGACATCGGGCTGATCATGGCGCGCCGCTGCACGCTCGAGGGCATCTCGGTCGAGGGCGTGTACGAGCTCATGCCGTACGCCAACGGCCTGCGCCGCAACGTCAAGAACTGCCTGGACGACTTTGGAATTCCGCTGCACTTGTCCACCACCGTCACACGCGTGATCGGGCACGACCGCGTGGAGGCCGTCGAGGTGAGTCAGGTCGACGAGCATCTGGCGCCCATTGCCGGGACGGAGCGCATCGTTCCGTGCGACACGCTGCTGCTTTCGGTGGGTCTGATTCCCGAGAACGAACTTTCGGTTGCCGCGGGCGTAGAGCTTGACCCGCGCACGCGCGGCGCCGTGGTGGACCAGAGCCTGCAAACGGGCGTGCCGGGCATCTTTGCCTGTGGCAACGTGCTGCACGTGCACGACCTGGCCGACAACGTGACGACCGAGTCCGAGCGCGCCGGTGCAGCCGCGGCGGCATACGCGCTAGGGACCGGCGTGGGCGCCGTTCCGGACTGCGAGCTTACCGTCTCCCCTGCCGGCATTGCGGGATACGCGCTGCCGGGGCGCATTACGGCCGTGGCGCTCACCAAGCTCAACTTCCGCGTGCGTCGGCCAGTCGATGCCGCCTGCGTGAGGATCTTGGCCGACGGCGAGGAACTGTTCGCCGGCAAGGTCCGCGCGTTTAAGCCAAGCGTTATGGAAAGCTTCCCACTGCCGGCAAAGGTGATTCAGCGCGCACTCGACTTAGGTGCTAGCGAAATTTTCCTGTCCGTCGATCCCGTCGAGGAGGCATAGACTATGAGCGATAACGTGATCGAAACGCTGCAGTTCAACTGCACGACCTGCCCATCCGAGTGCCTTCTGACCGTAGAGGTAGAGCGTGACGCAGACGGCGCCGTGGTAGAAGTGCGCTCCGTAACCGGCAACAGTTGCCCGCGCGGTGATAAGTTCGCACATCAGGAACTCATCTGCCCCATGCGCGTGCTCACGACGACCATAGCGGTCTCCGGCGGCGACGAGGCCTTGCTCCCCGTGCGCACCGCCGAGGCCATCCCGCTGGCACTCCACGCCCAAGCCATGAACCTCATCCGAGGCCTAGTCGTCAACGCCCCCATCCGCATTGGCGACGTCGTGCTGGAAGACCTTCTCGGCACCAGCATCGACCTCGTCGCCAGCATGGATATCGACCGAGTCTAAGTAACTAATTAGGGACGGGCTCTTTAAGCTACCCTGCCATCCACCCTGCCCTCCTCAGTTGCGGTGGAATAGTTCCTGATTTCCGCCAAAACCCCGGCATCCAGGAACTATTCCACCGCAACTATCCTTGGAATTGGTATTTAGCTTGTGCCTACTTTAGTTCCAATTCAAAACTATGCCGGATTACGGGACTGATTCGGAGACCCCCATCCATACCGGCAATTTTCGATTTTTGATAAGCCGTCTACCTGCGGTTTTAATTTCGTGATTTTTCCCATGGTCAAGTAATACAGGTCCAGCCCCGTAATCCGCCATACTTTTGAAGCCAGCCCATTTGGGACGGGCCTCTTATGACTACTTTTTCCTGCGCGCTTGCCAGGCTCGCCATGGAGTGTCCCAAAGTGCCGGCATAAAAGGAACGTCCCTAGCTGCCGGGCATGGGATACCATGGTGGCAACCTAGCGAAAGGATGTTTCATGGCACATGTCGATGACCAGCGCGTGGCGCGCGTGCTCGATGCGCTCGAGGCTCAGCACCCCGGCGCACAGCTGCTCGTAAACGACCCGTGGTCGATTTATTACCTGACCGGCTTTTATGCCGATATGTTCGAGCGTTTTTGCGGCGTGCTGCTCGCACGCGGTAACGAGCCAGTGATCTTGGTCAACGCTCTGCATCAGCTGCCCGAGTATGACAATGCCCGCGTTGCCTACCACACCGATACCGACGTCGTGGCCGATGCCATCGCTCGCGAAATCGATCCGACCAAACCGCTCGGCATCGACACCGTCATGCGCTCCGGCTTTTTGATGCCGCTCATGGAGCGCCATGCTACGAGCGAGTTTTTCCTGGGTGACTTTGCCGTCACCGCAGCGCGCACCCACAAGGATGCCACCGAGCAGGAGCTCATGCGCGCGTCCTCGACCGCTAACGACGCCGTGATGGCCGATGCCATCAAGCTCGTCCACGAAGGCGTGACGGAACGCGAGATTGCCGACCAGATGCTCGGCTTGTATCGCAAGCACGGCTGCGAGGGCTTTAGTTTTTCGCCCATCGTGAGCTTTGGTGCCAACGCCGGCGACCCGCACCACGAACCCGACGACACCGTGCTCAAGCGTGGCGACGTGGTGCTGTTCGACATTGGCGGACGCCGCTGCAACTACTGTTCGGACATGACGCGCACGTTCTTTTGGGGCGAGCCGGACGAGGAGACGGCGCGCATCTACGACATCGTGCGCCGTGCCAACGAGGCCGCCGAAACACTCATCGCACCGGGCGTGCGCATGTGTGACCTGGACCGCGCCGCACGCGACGTGATTGAAGACGCGGGCTATGGGCGGTACTTTACGCATCGCCTGGGTCACTCGATCGGCCTGCAGGACCACGAGCCGGGCGACGTTTCACTCGTCAACGAGCAGGTCGTAGAGCCGGGCATGACGTTCTCCATCGAGCCGGGCATCTACCTCCCCGGCCGCACCGGCGTCCGCATCGAGGACTTGGCCCTGGTGACCGAGAAGGGCGTCGAGATTCTCAACGCCTACCCTCACGACCCATTCCGCCTAGACTAGCCTGGTCCCCAAGCCCCCAAACTAAGTTGCGGTGGAATAGTTCCTGGATGGGCTGCTAGAACCCAAAAACAGGAACTATTTCACCGCAACTGATGAGGGGATGGGCTAGCGCAGCAGGCCGGCTACTTCGCCGGCTAGGGTGATGGTGCCGGCGGCAACGAAGGACTCGCCCACGGCGTCAAAAGCCGCGAGAGCCTCGGGCACGCTAGGGTACACACCGGCAAGCTTGTTGGCGTCCACCAGGGCAGCAAGTTCCTCTGCCGGCAGGGCGCGATCGGAATCGGTCTGGGTTACGACCACACGCGGGAAGGCCGGAATCAGAACATCGACAATACCGGCCACATCCTTGTCGGCCAGTGCGGCGCACAGCAGCGTGGGGCGATTCTCGACGCACGGATCTATCTCGTCCAGCGCGCTCACAAAGTTCTCGCAGCTCTGAGGGTTATGGCAGGCGTCGATCAGCTTGAGCGGATCGGTCCCCAGCACATCAAAACGACCCGGCGTGGGGCAGCCCATAAGCGATGCATCCAGCGCATCGTGGTCGAGCTCGCGGCCCAAATACCCCTCGCACAGCATAATCGCGCACGCAGCATTCTGCGGCTGGTAGGCCGGCTTAACCATGCTTGACGTATAGATCGCACGCGGCGTGGTGCAGCTAAACTCAACCGTGTCGCCCACGTGTGCCGGAACCTTGGTTGTGGCATGGTTCACCACGAGCGGCACCACACCGCACTCACGGCAACGGGCATCCATCACGCGCTGAACGCTCGCCTCATGCGTACCCTCGCCCAAAACAACAAAGCGCCCAGGCTTAATAACCGCAGCCTTCTCCCCCGCAATGGCCTCGAGCGTGTTGCCCAAAATACGTGTATGATCGAGCCCAATGCCCGTAATGGCAACGGCGACGGGATCGGTCGCACTCGTGGCGTCCCAACGCCCGCCCATGCCAACCTCAAGCACGGCTACGTCCACGCAAGCCTCGGCAAACACTACAAGTGCAGCAGCCGTCAGCAGGTCAAACGGTGTGATGGTATAGGCGCGCTCCCCTGCCGCCACACGGCGCGCATTCACGCGATGCCCCGCCTCGACAGCTGCCGAAACGCCATGGGCAAAGGCCTCGTCGCTCACGACGCACCCATCAACCTCCATGCGCTCGGGATAGCGCACCAGCTGTGGCGACGTATACAGCGCGGTTTTGAGCCCCTCACCACGAAGAATGGCAGCCGAAAAACGCGTAGTCGAAGTCTTGCCATTGGTACCGGCAACCTGGATGCAATCGAAATACTCGTCCGGACGCCCCAGCTCATCGAGCATATCGACAACCGTCTCAAGCAGAGGACCAGCATCCCCAGAAATCCGCCCCGTATCAGCAGCAAGCCCCACAGCCTCATCAAACGAAAGCAACTCAAACGAGAACGGCACAGAATACGACCCAGAACGCTTAGCCATAACCCAAAGTCCCCTCAACATAAAAAGAGGCCCGAATCAACAACGAGCCCCTCCCATTCAAAATGTCAGCCAAACACCGCTTTGCAGCAGAATCAAGGCCACAACCAAGTGGCCCTAACACGCCAGTTGCAAACAACCACGTAAACGAACTAGGAGCGGCCCGACGCTTTGCTCGATACAAGTTCCGCACGCAAAGGACAGCACTTAATGTGCTGTCCGTCTTGCGCAGGACTGTCCGCAGTAGCGAGCAAAGCGTCGGGACGCGCCCCTCAGCGCAATTTACGAGAAGTCAGCAACCTGAGCAGTCAGCGCCGCCAGGATCTCCTTGAGCTCAGCTGCACGGTCCCTCTTCTTCTGGACCACCGCAGGCGCGGCCTTGGCCACAAAGCCCTCGTTGGCGAGCGTCTTCTCGCAGCCGGCGAGCTCCTTCTGCGCCGCGGCGATCTCCTTCTCAAGACGCGCCTTCTCGGCCGAAAGATCGACCTTGCCCTCGAGCACCACAAAGACCTCGACGCCGCTGTCGACCACGGCGATGCTCGCGGCCGGCTTCTCAACGTCGGTACCCATGACCAGCGAAGCGGTGTTGGCCAGCGGCTCAATGGTCGAACGCAGGCTCTCGAGCTTCTCGATGTCCTCGACACCGGCGCGCACGACCACGTCGAGCTCGGCCTTGGGGCTCAAGCGATAACGCGAACGCGTGGCGCGGGCGGCGGAAACGACGGCGCGGCACAGCTCAAACGCGCGCTCGGCGTCCTCGTCGACATACTTGGCGTAATCGGCGGGCTCGGGCCACTTGGCAATCATGAGCGCCTCGGCGCGGTCGACGTTGCCCTCGGCATCCAGGTCGAGCACGCTGGCCGGCATGTTGTCCCAAATCTCCTCGGTGACAAACGGCATGAGCGGGTGCATCAGGCGAATGGAGGTATCCAGCACAAAGATCAGGTTGCGCTGAGCCTGCAGACGGCCCTCGCCCTTCAAGCGGGCCTTGGTGACCTCGACGTACCAGTCGCAGACCTCGTTCCAGAAGAACTGCTGCACGCCGCGGGCCATATCGCCAAAGGTGTAGTTCTCAATACCCTCGGTGACCATCTTAACGGCCTTGGCCAGGCGGCTGAACATCCAGGCGTCGGCCGGCGTCTCCACGACGGGCTCGCCGGGCGTGTAGCCCTCCATGTTCATGAGCAGGAAGCGGCTGGCGTTCCAGATCTTAGTCACAAAGCTCTTGGCCTGGTCGGTACGCGGGCTGTCGATGAGCTTCTTGGTCTTCTTGTCGATGTTCGCGTCGAACTTAACATCCTGGTTGTTGGTGCACAGCGTAAGAAGGTTGTAGCGCATGGCGTCGGCGCCGTACATACCGATGAGGTCCATGGGGTCAACGCCGTTGCCCTTGGACTTGGACATGCGGCTGCCGTCCTTGGCAAGGATCGTCGGGTAGATGACGACGTCCTTAAACGGCACCTCGTCCAGGAAGTACAGCGAGCTCATGACCATGCGGGCGACCCACAGCGCGATGATGTCGCGCGCGGTGACGAGCGCCGTCGTGGGATGATGGCCCTCGAGCAGCTCCGGCTTTTGCGGCCAGCCCTGCGTGGCGAAGGTCCACAGCTGCGAGCTGAACCAGGTGTCCAGCACGTTCTCGTCCTGATGCACGTGATGACCGCCGCACTTGGGGCACACATCGGTGTCCTCGGTAAGGGCGTCCTCCCAGGCGCAGTCCTCGCAGTAGAACACGGGAATGCGGTGGCCCCACCACAGCTGGCGGCTAATACACCAGTCCTTGAGATTCTCCATCCAAGTGGTGTAGGTCTGCGTCCAGCGCGCGGGGTGGAAGGTGACCTTACCGGAGTTGACGGCGTCGAGCGCCGGCCCCTTGAGCTTGTCGACGGCCACGAACCACTGCTCGGACAGCCACGGCTCAAGCGCGGCGTCGCAACGGTAGCAGTGCATGACGGAGTGGTCGTGCTCCTCGACGTGATCGAGTAGGCCGTGCTCGTCGAACCACTTGATGACCGCCTCGCGGCACTCCTCGCGGGTCATGCCGGTGAACTCGCCATAGCCCTCGACGACCACCGCGTGCTCGTCGAAGATATTGATCTGCGGAAGGTCGTGGGCCTGACCCATGGCGTAATCGTTGGGGTCGTGGGCCGGAGTAACCTTAACGAAGCCGGAACCGAAGTTGGCGTCGACATGCCAATCCTCAAAGATGGGAATCTCGCGATCGACGATGGGGAGCTTGACGGTCTTACCCACGAAGGCGGCCTTCTCGGGATCCTTCGGGGAAACGGCGACGCCCGTGTCGCCGAGCATGGTCTCGGGGCGCGTGGTGGCGACGACGATGTAGTCCTGGCCGTTGACCGGCTCGGTCAGCGGGTAGCGCAGGTGCCACAGATGGCCCTTCTCGTCCTTGTACTCGGCCTCGTCGTCCGAGATGGCGGTGGTGCAGTTGGGGCACCAGTTGACGATGCGCTTGCCGCGGTAGATCAGACCGTCGTGGTACCAGTCGCAGAAGACCTTGCGCACGGCCTGCGCGTAGTCCTCGTCCATGGTAAAGCGCTCGTTATCGAAGTCAACGGAGCAGCCCATACGCTTGATCTGCTCGACGATGATGCCGCCGTACTCGTGGGTCCAATCCCAGCAAGCGTCGACAAACTTGTCGCGACCGATCTCCAGGCGGCTAATGCCCTCGCTCTTGAGTTTCTTGTCGACCTTGGTCTGCGTAGCGATACCGGCGTGATCGGTGCCCAGCACCCAGCGCGTGGACTTGCCGCGCATGCGGGCCATGCGGATGATGGCGTCCTGGATGGAGTCGTCGGTGGCGTGGCCCATGTGGAGCTTGCCGGTCACGTTGGGAGGCGGAATGGTGACGGTGCAGTCGCCCACGCCCTCGCGGCGCTTATAGTAGCCGCCGTCGAGCCACTTCTGCAGGATCGCCGGCTCGCTGGTCGACGGATCGTAGTTCTTGGGCATCTCTTCCATATATCTCTCCCTGTCCCGCCGGGGAGGAATGTAGGCCCACCAGGGCCTGCATTCCTCCCCTTAGGTATCGATTACTTCAGTCTGATATGACTTCGCTGAGGCTTAAACAAACACACAGAATAACACAGGTAGTTGGGGTTATTGCGTATATATAAAATAGCCTCCGACCACGGATGGTCAGAGGCTATTTGCAAGCACGTTTTTGGCTGGTTTAGCCGTAGATGCGCTGGGGCTGCTCTTCGCCCTTTACGGAGGCTTCGGTCACAACGACCTTGGAAACGCCTTCCTCGCTGGGCAGGTCGAACATCGTCTGCTGCAGAACGTCCTCGCAGATGGAGCGCAGGCCGCGGGCGCCGGTCTTGCGGGCGAGCGCCATGCGGGCGATCTCGTGCAGGGCGGCGTCCTCAAACTCAAGCTCAACGTCCTCGAGCTGGAACATCTTACGGTATTGACGCACCACGGCGTTCTTGGGCTCGGTCAGGATCGACACCAGGTCGTCCTCGTCAAGCGCCTGCGTCTGGGTGACGACGGGCGTACGTCCCACAAACTCGGGGATCATGCCAAAGGCGTTGAGGTCCTGCGGAAGCACCTGACGCAGCAGGTCGTTCTCGTCGACCGAAGTGGGGCCGGCGATCTCGGAGTTAAAGCCCACGCCCTTGTTGCCCACGCGATCGGCGATGATCTTGTCCAGACCCACAAAGGCACCGCCGCAAATGAACAGGATGTTGGTCGTGTCGATCTGCAGCAGCTCCTGCTGGGGATGCTTGCGGCCCCCGGTGGGCGGAACGCTGGCCACCGTGCCCTCAAGAATCTTAAGCAGCGCCTGCTGAACGCCCTCGCCCGAAACATCGCGGGTAATGGAGAGGTTCTCGGCCTTGCGGGCGATCTTGTCGATCTCGTCCACGTAGATAATGCCCACCTGCGCGCGCTCAATGTCGCCATCGGCAGCATTGATGAGCTTGAGCAGGATGTTCTCCACGTCCTCGCCCACATAGCCGGCCTCGGTGAGCGCGGTGGCATCGGCGATGGCAAACGGCACCTCGAGGATGCGCGCGAGCGTCTGGGCCAACAGGGTCTTGCCGGTACCGGTGGGACCGAGCAGCAGGATGTTGGACTTGGCGAGCTCTACCTCGTCCATATCGTCATCGAACTGCGAGCCCATGTCGTCATCAAAGGCAGACACCGCAGCGCCGCCCTCGATCACGCGGCGATAGTGGTTGTACACGGCAACCGACATGGCGCGCTTGGCGTCCTCCTGGCCCATTACATAGGCCGAAAGCTCGTCATAGATCTCGTGCGGCGTCGGCACGTGCGTGATGACCTGACGGTCGTCCTCGAGCTCAAAGCCCTCGGTCTCGGGGTCCACGGCGGACTGGGATGCAGCCTGACCGTGGTCGTTGAGGAAGCCCGGCAGCTTGCCGTTGCGGGCGGCGTCCATAAAGTCCGAAGCCAGCGACTCCTCCAAAATCTCGGAGCAGGCGGCAACGCACTCGTCGCAGATAAAGATGTTGGTCGGACCCTTTACAAGGCGGCGAACCTGCCCCTGCTCTTTTCCGCAAAAGGAGCAGCGGATGGGGTTGCCGTTCTCGTCAAAGTTGTCCTGCATGTTACCTGCCATCCTAGGCGTCCTTCGCGGCGAGATCGCGCGAGGTGACAATACGGTCAATCAGGCCGTAGTCGAGGGCCTCGGCAGCGGTCAGGTAGTTGTCGCGCTCGGTGTCGGCCTGGACCTTCTCAATGGGCTGGCCCGAGGCATCGGACAGGATCTGATTGAGCTCGCGGCGAGTCTTCTTGATCTCCTCGGCCACGATCTCGATCTCGGTCTGCTGGCCCTGGGCACCGCCGCTGGGCTGGTGAATCATGACCTTGGAGTGCGGCAGGCAGAAGCGTTTGCCCTTAGCACCGGCCGAAAGCAGCACGGCGGCCATGGACGCAGCCATACCGACGCAGATGGTGGAGACCTGCGGCTTGATAAAGTTCATGGTGTCAAGAATCGCCAGGCCGGAGTAAACCTCGCCGCCGGGCGAATTGATGTAGAGCGAGATATCCTTCTCGGCATCCTGGCTCTCAAGATGCAGCAGCTGGGCAACGACCAGGTTGGCACTGACGGAGTTGATCTCCTCGCCCAAGAAGATGATGCGGTCGTTGAGCAGGCGCGAATAGATATCGTAGCTGCGCTCGCCGCGCGGCGTCTGCTCGATAACGTATGGCACGAGGGCGGAATCGAACTTAGCGATCATACGCATCTCCATTTCTCTCTTGCGGACCAATAATGGTTCTAGACAAACGTACGGTGCCCGCATGCTATGCATTGGCTGGCACCGTACGAAGCGACCGGATAACCGGTTTATAACTTTACCCCATCACGGGCGCACGCATGCGCTCGCGGGCAAGGTGGCGAGAATTACTCGGCGTCCTTGGCGGTCTCGTCGACCTCGGTCACCTTGGCGTTCTCGACCAGGTGGTCGACGGCCTTGGAGCGACGGATGGACTCGCGGACGGCAGGCATGCGGCCATCGGCGATGAACTCGGCCTTGGAAGCCTCGACGTCCTTGACGCCGGCCTTCTCGAACTCGGCGTTGATGTCGTCCTCGGTGACCTCGATCTTGAGCTCACGGGCGAGGGCGTCAAGAGCCAGGGACTCACGGGCAACGTCGTTGGCCTGCTTGTGCAGGTCGCCGATGAACTGCTCCATGGTCAGGCCGGAAGCGGGCAGCCAGGTGTCCAGGGTCATGCCGCGGGCAGCGAGGTTGGACAGGAAGTTCTGGCCAAGCTCCTCAAAGACGGACTGCTCGTAGTCGGCGTCCATCTCGTCGAGCTGCAGACGCTCGGCGAGAGCGGAGACGCAACGGTTCTCCTTCTCGGCCGGAAGGCGAGAAGCCTTGTCCTGCTCGATCTCGATCTTGATGGCGTCGCGCATAGCGTCGATGCTGTCGAAGCCAAAGTCGGACTTGACGAGCTCGTCGGTGAGCTCGGGGGTGTTGCGGACCTTGATGCCCTTGACGGTGACCTCGACGGTGTGGGTCTCGGCCTCCTCGCCCTCCTCGACCTCGTCGGTCCAGGTGACGGTCTTGACGTCGTCAACGTTAGCGCCGATCAGGGCCTCATTGAACTCCTTGGGGTTGCTGTCGCTACCGGCGATGAGCATACGGCCCTCGGCGGCAAAGTTGTCGGCGTTCTCGACGGCCTTGAGGTCGACGGTGACGTAGTCCTCGGCCTCGACGGCGCGACCCTCGACGTCCTCGAAGGTGGCACGGTAGTTGAGGAGCATCTCGACCTGGTTGTTGATCTCGGACTCGGTGACCTCCGCAGGGGGCATCTCGATCTCGACGGCGTCGAAGGAGGAGAGCTCAGCGGCGGGACGCAGGGAGAACTCGACGGTGTAGGTGTAGTCCTCGTGATCCTTGGCGAGGTCGAGCTCCTTGTAGTCACCGCTCTTGGTGGGGACGATGTCCAGCTCGTTGAGGACGGCGGGCTCGTTGGCGGCGATCAGGTCGTTGGTGGCCTGAGCGAGGGTAGCCTCGGCGCCAAGAGCGGAGTCGATGACCGGACGGGGGGCCTTACCGGCGCGGAAGCCCGGGAAGCGGTACTTCTTGGCGGTGTCCTTGTAGGCCTTCTTGATCGCGGCGTCGACGTCGGCGGCCGGGATGGTGACCGTAGCGGTGAGCTTGGCGTCCTTGACGTCAGAAGCGGTGATGTTCAACACGTTCCTCCTCATACTGCCCAGCTTATCTGAGGTGCTGGTACCTTTATGCAACAAAGTGTCGCGACGGCCAGGGCCGACGCAGATGCGTTGGTGCGGGCGAAAGGACTCGAACCTTCACGGGAATCCCACCAGAACCTAAATCTGGCGCGTCTACCAATTCCGCCACGCCCGCATGAGCGCACAGACTAGGAATGATAGCAGATACGAACGGCAAGCGCACGCACACGTTTTTAGCTCACGACCTCACCACGAGCGCAAGGCATCCCATCTCATAAGTTGCGGTGAAATAGTTCCTGTTTGGGGCTCCAGTCCTCCAAAACAGGAACTATTCCACCGCAACTTCGGTGCGACTCGGCAGTCTGGCGGTGCTGGCCATGCGCCGGAAAGCGTGTCCCAGCTTGGGGCCTCGGAATGGGATGCGGCTTCCGCTATAGCCATCAACCGGAAACTGCAACCCGTTTTGAGCCCCTATTCCGGGATGCACTTTCCGCCGAGGGCCTCAAACGGAAACTGCAGCCCACAATTCGGTCGAAAAGTGGGCTGCAGTTTCCCCGGGCTAGGCAAAGAGCGGCGGATGCGTCGCCTCGTCTACTCCCCCAGCAGGGCCTTCTCGGGCGTGATCGGCAGCGAGCGAACCTGGTGTCCGGTGGCGTGTGCCACGGCCGAGGCAACGGCGGCGAGCGGCGTGTTGATGACGACCTCGCCGATCGACTTGGCGCCAAACGGGCCCGTCGGCTCGTAGCTCGGCTCAAAGGCCACGCGAATGCTGCCGATATCCAGGCGCGTGGGCAGCTTGTAGCTCATAGAGTTGCCGGTGCGCAGGCGACCGCGATCATCGTGCTCGACGATCTCGTAGAGCGCATGACCGATACCCTGGGCAATGCCGCCCTCAGCCTGGACGCGCGCGAGTGCCTCGTTGATCACAGTGCCGCAGTCCACAGCCGCCGCATAGTCCACCACAGTCACCTTGCCGGTGGCCTTGTCGACCTCGACCTCGGCAATGCCGGCCATAAACGGCGGAGGCGAAACGGGCAGGCAGGCAGAGGCATGCGAGGTGAGCGCGTCGCCGCCCGCGATGTTCTTGACGCACAGGTTGGCAAAGTCGCGCAGCGTGAGGTAGCGATTCTGCTCGCGCGCGGCACGCTCGTCGGACAGACGCACGTACTGGCCATCGAAGACCACGTCGGCGGCGTCCACGTCCCACATCTGGGCGGCCTTGGCGCAAATCTTCTCGCGCAGCTCGGTCGCGGCGTTCTTGGCGGCAAGGCCCGTCACGTACGTACCCGAGCTCGCGTACGAGCCGGCGTCGAACGGTGACACATCGGTGTCCACGCCGCGCACCACGATCATCGAACTCTCCACGCCCAGCTCCTCGGCGGCAATCTGCGCCAAGATCGTGTCGACGCCCATGCCGTTATCGGTGGCGCCGGTACCGATGGTAATGAAGCCGTCCTCTTCCAGGCGCATGTCGATGCCGGCGATGTCCACGTTGGAGATGCCCGAGCCCTGCATGGTAAGCGCGCAGCCCAGGGCGCGCACGCGGTCGCCCAGGTCCACGGCCAGCGGCTTGTCGCGCCAGCCGATCATGTCCATCGCACGCAGCAGGCAGCGGTCGAGCGCGCAGGCGTTGAGCTTCTCGTTGTAGTACTGCGGCATGATCTCGCCCTCGCGCACGATGTTCTTAAGGCGCAGGTCGGCGGGATCCATGTGCAGCATGTCGGCGAGCTCGTTGACGGCGCTCTCCACGGCAAACTGGCCCTGGGTGGCACCGTAGCCGCGATACGCGCCGCCGCGGTTGGTGTTGGTGTAGACGGCGTCCCAGCTAAAGCGGCTCGCCTTCACATGGTTGTAAATCGGCAGGCTCTTGTGACCCGAAAGACCAATCGTCGTGGTGGCATGCTCGCCATACGCACCGGCGTTGGACAGCGTATGCAAGTCGATGGCCGTGATGGTACCGTCGTTCATGGCGCCCAGCTTAACGGTCATCTGCATCTGGTGGCGCGAATTGCCCGCGGTGATGGTCTCCTCGCGGGTGTAGCAGCAGTAGCTCGGACGGCCGGTCTGCTGGGTGACGAACGCCACGAAGATCTCACAGCAGCCCGTCTGCTTGGAGCCAAAGCCGCCGCCGATGCGCGGCTTAATGACTTGCACCTGCGACTGCGGGATGTCAAGCGACTGCGCGACCATGCGACGCACGTGGAAGGGCACCTGTGTAGAGGTGGTCACCGAGATGCGCCCAAACGCGTCAGTCGTCGCGAAGGCGCGGAAGGTCTCCATGGGCGCGGTCTGCGTGGCCTGGCTGGTGTAGGTGCGGGTGAAGACGATGTCACTCTGGGCGAAGGCCTCGTCCAAGTCGCCAAAATCGCTGGTACCGCTGCAAACCAGGTTGCGCGAAACATCGCCGCCCTGCGGGAACATAAAGGTCACGTCGCCCTCGGGGTGGACCACGATGTCGTTATCGAGTGCCTGGGTAAAGTCGAGCAGCGGCTCGAGCACCTCGTAGTCGACCTTGATGAGCTTGAGCGCCTTGTCGGCGGCCTCCTCGGTCTCGGCGGCGACAATCGCCACCTCCTCGTTTTGGTAACGGACGAGGTTCTCGAGAATCAGGCGGTCGTAGGGACTCGGCTGCGGATAGCTCTGACCGGCAATGGTAAAGCGACGCTGGGGCACGTCCTCGTAGGTGTAGACGCCCACCACACCGGGCACCTTCAGGGCGCGCGACGTATCGATGGAGCGGATCTTGGCGCGGGCATACGGGCTGCGTTTGAGCTTGACGATGAGCGCGCCGGCGGGCACCAGGTCGCCCGTGTAGACGGGACGGCCCTCGAGCAGCGCCTTCGAGTCCTTCTTGGGCTGCTTGTGGGTGATCTGCTTGTACGAAACGCCATCGCAGCTGGTGTCGTTGACCGGCAGCTCGGGCATCTCAAAGCCCACCTGCACGCCGGACTCGTTGAGAAAGCGCACGATGGCGCGCAGCTGGCTCTCGTAGCCGCTGCAACGACAGAGGTTGCCGGCGAGCTGGCGCGAGAGCTCCTCGCGCGTGGCGACGAGGCTTGGGTCCTCCTTGGCGGCGCGGGCAAGCGCCAGAACGTTCATGATGAGGCCGGGGGCGCAAAAACCGCACTGCTCGGCACCTTCGGCAGCCATTGCGCGGGCGAGCGCCTCGGACTCGGCCTTGAGGCCCTCGAGCGTGGTGATGGTGTGGCCCTCGACACGCGCGGCGGGAACCGAGCAGCTCAGCACCGGGTCGCCGTCGAGCCACACCGTGCACAGGCCACAGTTGGTGGTCTCGCAGGCGCAGCGCACCGACGAGCAACCCTGTTCGCGCAACAGCGCAAAGAGCATGGTGTCGGGGGCAATCTGAACCTTGACCTTACGGCCGTTGAGCGTAAAGGAAAGATCGATGAGTTTGGCAGCCATTAGCGCACCTCGCTAGAATCGACGCCGGGCACGCGGCGGCAGGAATACTCGTCCGTGGCAAACTTAGGCACTTGCACGGTCTCGAGCTCGCGGGCAAGCGCGGCCGAAAGCTCGATGCCGGCGGCGCGGCGCACGGCCTGAATCGCCAGCGGGGCCGAGATGCGACGGCGGTAGTCGGCCGAGCCCCACAGATTGGTACCGTAGCTCAGCGCGCGTACGGACGCGGCCAGGGCGCGCAGCTCATCCTCGGAAGGCTGCTCGGCGGTAAGGCCACATGCCTCGCCCTGCAGCAGGGTCGCGCGCAGCGGACGGGCGCCCACGGTGACATGCCAGCTGTTGTTCCACCAGGCAGCGGTAACGTTCAGCGAGGGAAAGTCGGTCGCGGCCTTGCGCACGGCCTCGTAGCTCGCACGGTAATCGTGCTTGACGACCACGATGTGCTCGATCACGTCGCGCACGTAACCCATGTCAACAAACTCGGCGAGCGGCACGCGACCGGCGCCCGTCAGCTCAACATAGGAATCGAGCGCCAGGAAAGCCGAGAGCACGTCCGAGAAGCCAAAGCGGCCGTAGATGCTGCCGCCCACCGTGGCGGTATTGCGCAGCTGCACGCCCACGATATCGTGGACGGCGAACTCAAAGACATTGTTGACAAGCGCGTTGAGCTCGACATGGCGCTCGAGCTGGCGCAGGGTGCACATGGCTCCGATGCGAAACTCGGTCTCGGTCTCCTCGATCTGATCGAGTCCGCAGGCCGAAAGGTCAATCGCCGTCGCCACGCGACGCGAGCCCAGGCGCATCCAGATGCCGCCGCCCACAATCTTGTTGTTGCGGTTCTTCTGCAAGAGCTCATAGGCTTCGGCCGCGTTTCCAACACGGACGTAGGTACCGAACTTGAGCACGTTCTCCCCCATCTCTCCACTTGTCCAGTACTTTTAAGTGTACCAAACGAGGGGCCGCACACCGTTTTAGGACAAAATCCACCCACCCATCCATAACTTGCGGTGATATACGGACTGATTAGCCGTTCTGGGACGCTTAACAGTCCGTATATCACCGCAAGTTATGAGGAGTCCTCCGGGATAGAAAAGGCTCCCAGCCGGAATGGCTGGGAGCCTCATCACATGCTATATCGAGCGAAGATTTAGCAGACGCCCTGGGCGAGCATGGCGTCGGCGACCTTCAGGAAGCCAGCGATGTTGGCGCCCATGACAAAGTTGCCCTCCTGGCCATACTCCTTGGCGGTGTCGTCCACGTTGTGGAACATGCCACGCATGAGCTGCTCGAGCTTGCCGTCGACCTCCTCGAAGGTCCAGGACAGGTGCTCAGCGTTCTGGCTCATCTCAAGGCCGGACACGAGCACGCCACCGGCGTTAGCAGCCTTACCGGGCATAAAGGCGACGCCGTTCTCCTGGAAGTAGGTCGTGGCCTCGATGGTCGTGGGCATGTTCGCGCCCTCGCCGACCACCTTGCAGCCGTTGGCGACGAGCGCCTGGGCGTCCTCGAGCAGCAGCGTGTTCTCGCGAGCGCAGGGCAGCGCGATGTCGCAGGGCAGCTGCCAAACGCCACGGCCGTCGCCCTCGTGCCACACGGCGTTGGGCTTCTCGTCAACGTACATAGCGAGCGTAACGCCCTTGTCGTGGCCGGAGCGCTTCTTGTTGTAGACGTGCTCGAGCACGGTGTAGTCGATGCCGTCGGGATCCTCGACCCAGCCGTGAGTATCGGAGCAGGCCAGCACCTTGCCGCCGAGCTGGGAGACCTTCTGGACGGCGTAGATGGCGACGTTACCGGAGCCGTGAACGACGACGTTCTTGCCCTCGAAGGAGTCGCCGCGGCTCTTGAGGTACTCGTCCACAAAGTAGGCCAGGCCGTAGCCGGTGGCCTCGGTACGGGCAAGCGAGCCGCCAAAGGAGAGGCCCTTGCCGGTAAGGACGCCGGTCCACTCGTTGGTCAGGCGCTTGTACTGACCGAACAGGTAGGCAACCTCGCGGCCGCCAACGCCCAGGTCGCCGGCGGGAACGTCGGTGTTGGGGCCGATGTGGCGATAGAGCTCGGTCATGAAGGACTGGCAGAAGTGCATGATCTCGTTGTTGGACTTGCCCTTGGGGTCAAAGTCGGAGCCGCCCTTGCCGCCGCCCATGGGAAGGGTGGTCAGGCTGTTCTTGAGGATCTGCTCCAGACCCAGGAACTTGAGCATACCCAGGGTGACCGTCGGGTTAAAGCGCAGGCCGCCCTTGTAGGGTCCAATGGCAGAGTTGAACTCGACACGGTAACCGCGGTTGACCTGAACCTTGCCCTGGTCGTCGACCCAGGGAACACGGAACATGACGATGCGCTCGGGCTCGACGAGGCGCTCCAGCAGGGCGGCCTCCTCGTACTCGGGGTGGGCGTCGAGCGCCGGCTGGATGGTGCCGAGGATCTCGGTCGCGGCCTGGATGAACTCAGGCTGCTCGGGATAGCGGGCCTTGAGCTCTTCGAGAACTTTCTGCGTGTAGCTCATGCTTCCTCCAATGATGGGAAACGAAAATGTTGGTCGCGGCACCCCATGCGCCGCGAGCTTTATCGTGTATGGATAATATCGCACTGTTGCGGCAAAGTTTCGCATAAGCCGACGAGCGGATGTTTCGTTTTGATTACGATGCAGGTAGAAGCGTTTTTGAGTGCCTGACATGCAAAACCCGTGTTTCAAACCTGTTTCGTCCACGTGTTCCAAACCACCACATTGGGGACAGGCACCTTTATGGTGGTGCTGACGGTTAGAGGACGAGCTGATGATAGTCGGCGGGGGTTATGCGGCCTTCGGTGGCAGCGCGGAAGGCGGCGAGTGCATCGCCCGAGAACGGCATGGCCCAGCACAGCCCGCAGCCGGCGGTGATGGAGCCGGGCAGCGGCATGATGCGCCCGGGCACACCGGCGGCAAGGCACAGCTGCTCGCATTCCATCACATCGAAGGTGCTATCGAACGAAACGATGATCTTGCGTTCATGGTCGAGAGCATCACCGGACGGGCCTTCGCGGTGTGCATCGCGATACGCAGCCGCCGCTGCCTCTTCCTCGGCCGTATGTCCACAGCCGCCGCGGCCGCAGGTGCAAGGCTCGGACCCATCGCAAGTGCAAGGTTCTCCCGTGTCGGGACAAATATCGTGAGACATGGCAACTCCAATCGTCTAGGCGAGCAACTCGGCCGCCGCAAACTCCTCGGGCGTATTGACGTTCTCGAAGCAGAGCGTCGAACCCGCGGCCTTAACGATCTGCGGCTCATCCATATAACCGGCCTGAACGCGATTGATCAGGCAGCGAATGCGCTGGCGGTCGCAGGCAAGCAGCTCATGGGCAACCGGCGCACACGCGTCACGGCGCCAGACGGCGCAAAGCGGCTCAATCCCCCGCTCCTCACGCGGCACGCACACATCGAGCGCCTCGGCCTCAACATGACCGGCAAGCGCGCCGATGAGTTCCGGCGAGACAAACGGCATATCGCAGGCAACGATCGCCACGAGAGGCAGCCGAGCCGCAGCCAACGAGCTCGCGATGCCGCGCATGGCGCCCGCAGAGCCTTCAAGGTCCGCCACCACACGCGGCACCAGACCGCCAAACGCGCGCTCCTCAAGATAGGCAAGCTCGCTGGGACGCGAGGTCGTCACGACCAATTCGCCGGCAACTTGCGCCAGCCGACCCAGTACGCGTTCGATGAGCGGCTCGCCGCAAAACAACATCCGCGCCTTATCGCAACCCATGCGCGAGGACAGCCCACCCGCTTGGACGACACAAGAAAGATCGGCACGTCTTACGGTAGTCATACGGCAAAACACCTCCATCGGCGCGTTCTAAACCCAGCGCACGGGGCAAATACCGTAGGCGACAAGGCAGACGACACGGCGGACCCGCACAAAAACAAAACAGCGCCCTTGCGGCACGCAGCAAGACCGCGAGCACAAAAGCGCTGGTAGTGTATGGCGGGAACGTATGTGAATCGAACACATCCAAGACGTTTTGCACGCCTCGCAACGGTTTTGAGGACCGCGGAGCCCACCGGAGCCCATCCGTTCCCAAGTGCGGCGGTATTTTACCAAACCGAAACGGCTCCATCCCAAAAAGACGAGCAAGAAGTTGCGGTGGAATAGTTCTTGTTTAGGCTGCAAGACCCCAAAAACAGGAACTATTTCACCGCAACTGAGGAGGCGGGAGCGAGTGACCGGCCTAGCGCAGGGAGCGCAGGCCGCCGGCGTCCTTGTCGAGCACCGTAAAGCGCACGGCATCCAGGTGCTCCAAGATGCTGATGGCACGTTTGCGCGACACGCCAAGGGCCTCGCGCAGCACGCTCGTGGTGGCAGCACCGCCGGCTGCCTCAATGGCGGCGGCAACAAGCTCGCGCGCATGGGCCTCGGCGGCAGCGGACAGGGCAACGTCGCGCTCGACCTTAACGATCGAGCGATTGAGCGAAAGCTCGCGCAGGGCACGCGTCATGGTGTCGCGATCGAGCTGCAACTGCTCGCCCACCTCGGGCAATATCGGCGCATCGAGGCCGGCTTCGTCCAGCAAGGCAACGATACGTTCGCAGGCCTCGCGTACCACACGCGCCGCGGCGGCAACGGAGTGCGGGTCGAATACCTCGGCACCCTCGGCGGCACACACGCCACGCGAGCAGCCCTCGGAAATCAGGGCCGCGGCAACTGTATCGTCAGCGGTAGGCCAAGCAGCATGGGCAACGGCGCCGGGCGTAAAGCCCGTCTCCTTGGGGGCAGCCGCGTGCATGGCTGACAGGGTCGCCGCTAGCGCACCCATCGCGGCGTCGAGCACCACGGCGTCCGCCAAGTAGTCCGCATCACCCACAGCAAGCTTGCGAACAGAGCCCTGCGACACCAACCCGCGCAGTGCGGCATCGACCTCGCCGACACCAAGATCCAAAGCGTCGGCAACATCAACCGCCGTAACTGGCAGCATCTGCAGCGCCAGCCAAGCGCCCACACCGCCCGCGGCATCGCCGGCCTCAAGCGCTGCAAGCAGCGTGCGCTCCCCCGCCGAAAGCTCGCGCGAGCGACGGCAGCGCGAAAGCAGCACACGCCCGCCGCCAATGAGCATAACGGGCGAATACGACAGCACCACGGCATGGTCTCCGGCACACAGCGGCAGCGGGTCCTCCAAGCGCACCTGCACGGTACGGGTCTCGCCCACCGCCATGGGGGCCTCGCCCTCCAAAAGCATGATACGGCCGACGACCTCGGCCGTGCCGGCCATCACATGCACACGCGCGCCCGACTCGAGCACGCGCGGCTTGGTGCCCTCGCGGCCCAGGTAGGTGAACGTCATCATAAAGCGCAACGTCTGGCCAAAGCGGTCCGCCACGCCCAGCATCTCGCCACGGTCAAGCGCCGCGACACCGTCACCAACTAGGTTGAGCGCCACACGCTGACCAGGCAGCGCGCGCGGCGTATCGCCATGCACCTGAATCCCGCGCACGCGACAGACCGTACGCGACGGCAAAGCCATCAGCTCGTCGCCCACCGCAACCGGCGCATCGTGCAGCGTTCCCGTTACGACAGTGCCGACGCCCTTAATCGTAAAGCAGCGGTCAATCGGCAGGCGCGGCGCGGCATCGGTGCGCTCGGCACGGGCACGGCAAGCATCCCAGCAGGCACTTACCTGCTCGTCGAGCACCGCAAGCAGCCCGTCGATCCCCTCGCCCGTCTTAGACGACACGGGCACAATCGGCGCGCCCGCAAACACGGTACCCGACAAAAAGTCATCGACATCGAGCTCGGCAAGCTCGGTCATCTCGGCATCGGCCAGGTCACACATCGTCAGCGCCACCACCATATGCGTGACGCCCAGCAGCTCCAGCACGTGCACGTGCTCGCGCGTCTGCGGCATTACACCCTCAACGGCAGAGACCACCAGCACGGCAACGTCGATGCCTGTTGCACCCTGCACCATGGCGCGCAGGTAATGCGCGTGGCCCGGCACGTCGACCAGGCCGACGATCTTGCCACTCGGCAGTGCCAGTTCGCCAAAGCCCAGCTCCACGGTCATACCGCGACGGCGCTCAACCTCCAGACGGTCGGGATTCTTGCCGGTCAGCGCCTCGATCAATGCCGACTTGCCGTGGTCAACGTGGCCCGCCGTGCCAACGATAACGGGACACTCCACCAGCGCCTGAACCTCACTCATCGAGCAATCGCCTTCTTAACGCACGCGACGAGCGTCGATGCCGCCGTCTCGATATCGCGGTCACCCACGAGTGTGCGCACGTCAAACAGGACGCGATCGTGCGAGGCGCGCGTGACGACCGGCGTGTCGAAATCTTGGACGAGCGAGCGCTTGAGTGCGTCAACGGAAAGACGCTCATCGACGAGGCGCACGGCAACGCACATGGTGGGCAGCTCCACGGTAGGCAGCGAGCCGCCACCAGGGGTCGACGATTCCTCGACGATCTCCACCTGAACGGCACACGGGTAGCCAGCCTTATCGAGCCCGGCGACCATACGATCGCGCAGCTTGCGGGCACGTCGCTCCAAATGGGCCTGCGGCAGCGTAAGCATGCTGAGCACCGGAATATCGCGATGGGCAACATCGGCGCCGTCCATGTAGATACGCAGCGTGGCCTCGAGCGCCGTCAGCGCGAGCTTGCCCGGGCGCAGGGCGCGCATAAGCGGATGTGACCCACAGGCCTGGACCAGATTGCGACGGCCCATGATAATGCCCGCTTGTGCGGCACCGAGCAGTTTATCGCCCGAGCACGACACCAGATCGAGCCCCGCCGAAACCGAAGCCGGCGTGGTTTCTTCGCCGCCGCGCACCAAGATGTCGTCGGGCAACAGCGCGCCCGACCCCTGGTCCTCGTAGAACAGCAGGCCATGCTTGTGGGCCAGAGCGGCAAGCTCCCGAGAGCCCACCTCCTCGTGAAAGCCCTCGATGCGATAGTTGGAAGGATGGACCTTGAGGATCATCGCCGTATCGGGCGTGATGGCGCGCTCATAGTCGTCCAAATGCGTGCGGTTGGTGGCGCCGACCTCGACGAGTTTGGCGCCCGAAGCCGCCATGACATCGGGGATGCGGAAGCTGCCGCCGATCTCGACAAGCTCGCCGCGGCTGACGATGACCTCCTTGCCTGCGGCATGGGTCGCCAGCACCAGCAGTACCGCGGCGGCGTTGTTGTTGACCACGAGCGCGTCCTCGGCACCGGTGAGCGAGCGGATGAGCTGCGCGGCATGCTCTTTGCGCGATCCGCGCGAACAGGTGTCCACACTGTACTCGAGCGTGCTGTACCCGCGCGCAACCTCGGCCACGGCCTTGGCGACCGACTCCGCGAGCGGGGCGCGGCCCAAGTTGGTATGGATAACCACACCCGTGGCGTTAACTGCGGGACGCAGGCTCGGCAGCGCGGAGCGGTGCGCACGAAATTCAATGGCCGAGGCCAGGTCGCGCTTAGAGCGCGGGGCGGCACCGGCGCGAATGGCGGCGCGCTCCTCGTCGAGCTCGGCCGTCACGGCAGCATGGACCACCGCGTCGCAGGTCTCCCCCGCCGCCTTCACCACCGGCCACTCGGCAAGCAGCTCGTTGACGGAAGGAATAGCGCGAAGGCGGGCGCGTACCTCATCGGACATGTTCTGGCTATCGCTCATGTGCGGCCTTTCAAAACCAAAGGTGAATCAATCGTTCGAACGTCAAACTATCAGCCAATTCGATCGGCTGAGTCAATCAATCGCTATTATCCTCGCGCGCCGCGATCTTTTCCACGCGAACGGCGTTTTCCTGAGTGAGCGCGGCGCCCGTCAACGGGTCCCAACGCAACGGTGTATGGTCGAGCGGGCCGACGCCCAAGGCTTGAGCGCCGCCGGCATCGGCGCCAAACGAACGCCCACCGGGGGCGGCCGAGGTGAAGATGCACGCCGGATGCAGATACGGCGTCGTCTCCACGCGCACGCGGTCGCGGCCCATATCGCTCACGAGCTCGACGATCTCGCCGTCGGCGATGCCCATGTGCGCAGCAGCATCGGCATTCATCTGCACGGCATCCAGGTCCGATCCAGCCTCGGCGGCACCTTGAGCCGCAAGCCTGCGCGAGGTGTGCGACTCAAAGGGACGGTTGCCACTAATGAGGCGAAACATCCCCGGGCCGGGCTCCACCATGGGCGCAATCCAGTTGGGCACACGACCCATGCCGACTCGTTCCCATACGTCGCTTGCCAGCGCAATTTTGCCGCCGGCAAGCGGAATCACCGGCTCACCCGTGCGCGACGGCAGCGCCACGCCCGTATCGGCCCAGCCGCGCTCCTTGAGCTCGTCCAGATCGATCCCAAAAGGCGCCACCTGGGCAGCCGCCAGATCGTCAGACGTAAACTGGAAATACTCGCCCACGCCACACGCCTGCGCCAGACCGGCAAAAATCTCCCGACCGGGACGTGTGTCGTCATGCTGCACAGGCAGCACGGCGTTGCGGTAGAACACGCGCGCATCGTTGGTGCCTATCACCGTTCCAACGCCACGGTCGGCCTCCAGATACGTCACGTCGGGCAGCACGAAGTCAGAAGCGCGCGCTGTCTCGGACCAGCGAATATCAACGGTCACGAGCAAGTCGAGCTGTTGCAAAATACCCAACCAAGCCTGCGCATTGCCATAGCCCGCACCGGGGTTACTGGCATAGACGATGAGCCCACGCAAATCGCCGGCAAGAATCGACTGACCGATGGTCGTGCACAGTCCGCGCACCGGATCGACCAGTGGATAGCGCTCGGACCCCAACTTGGGCTCACGTGGCATCGACGGCGTCGCAAAACGCGCAGGGTCCAAATCGCCCAACGCAAGCGGCGTGGGCGGGTTGAGGGCACCGCCCGCGTGTCCGATGCAGCCCAGCAGCACATCGATCAGACAAATCGCGCGCGCGGTCTGGGTGCTATTGGCATACGCGATACCGATGCCGCCATGAAAGCCCGCATCCACCACAGCGGCAGGCGCGGCGGCAGCCAGATCGCGCGCCGTCGCGATAATCTCTGCGGCCGGCACGTCGCACATCGACTCGGCCCACTCGGGCGTCCAAACAGCAGCCGCCTGCGCCAGCTCGCCAAAACCCGTGGTATAGCGGGTCACGAACTCGTGGTCATACAGGCCCTCGGCAATCAAGACATGCGCAATGCCCAGCAGCAAGGCCAGGTCACAGCCCGGGCGCACGCGCAGCCAGCGGTCGGCAAGCGCAGCCGAGCCACTGCGCCGGGGGTCGACCACGATAATCTTCGCCCCACGGCGACGGGCATCGTTGAGCGCATCAACGGTCCCCATCGTCGACGAATCGACGATGGAACGCCCCAGGTACATGATGCAATCGGTGTGCGCCAGGTCGGAGGCGGGGCTGTAGCCCAGGCTGTGCTCCCAACCGGTGAGACGGCTTACCTCGCAGGCGCCATCGGCACCGTACACGTTGGGCGAACCCAGCGCATGCATAAGGCGATAGGCCCAGTAGCGGTCGAACGAGGGAACGCCGAGCGTCATGCCCAGCGCACGAGGCCCGCACTCGTCAACAATCCCCAAAAGACGCTCGGCAATCTGAGCAAACGCCTCGTCCCAGGTAATCGCATCAAACCCCGAGCCATCCCGGCGGCGTCGCATGGGGTGCACGATGCGGTCGCGCTCGTCAAACGGCATTGCCAGGCGATGCCGTCCGCGGGCGCACAGGGCGCGCGCCGCGCACGGATGCCCCGGCACCGGCAACTCAGCCACCACGCGACCGCCCTCAACGCGTGCCGCAAAGGCGCAATCGGCATAGCATCCCCCGCATGTGGTCACCACGGCGCGACCGTCACGCTTCACAGCAGATGCCATCTCGATTACCCCTTTCACAAGCCAAACACAACAGACCGACAGCCCGGGAACGAGCCCCAGGCCAAAAAAGCCTCCCGCACGGCAACGCCCCGCGGGAGGCCCAACGTCAAACAGGCGATACCTTACGCCTCGGACTTCTTGGCGTAGATAAACCAGTAGCCGAGCGCGACCAGAACCGCGCCGCCCACGATGTTGCCCAGCGTGGCGGCGGACAGGTTAAACGCAATGCCCGCGGCGTTGAGCGCATCGGCGCCGGCGACGTCGGCGCCATAGCCGCACGCGTGCATCACGGCACCCATGGGCAAAAAGTACATATTGGCAACGCAGTGCTCAAAACCGCAGGCCACAAAGGCGGCGATGGGCAGCAGAATGCCCACAACCTTATCGACCACGGTCTTGCCGGCGGTACCGATCCACACGGCCAGGCACACAAAGATGTTGCACAGGATGCCGCGGAAGAAGATCGTCACCCAGTCGACCGTCACCTTGCCGGCGGCGACGCTCACCATGGAATTGGCGACCGCCTCGCCGTTAAGCTTGTAAATGCCGGCCATGTACACCAAAAAGACGATGAACAGGGCACCGACAAAGTTACCAAGCCACACGACGAGCCATGCCCTGAGCATCTGGACCAGGGTGATTTTTTTGCTCTTGAGCGCGCAGACCATAAGCGAATTACCGGTAAACAGCTCGGCGCCACACACCAGCACCAGCACCAGGCCCAGGCAAAAGCACAGGCCGCCCACGACGCGCTGAGCGCCCCAGCCCAGCGTGCTATCGCTCAAGAACACGGTAAAGAACAGGCCGCCGAAGGCAATAAACGCACCGGCGAACATTGCCAACAGAAAGGCCTTTGCGACCGGCAGGTTGGCCTTGGTCACGCCGGCGACCTCGGTCTTGGCCTCGATCGCGGCGGGCGCCAGGCAATCGGGAGCGGGATATTCTGCCTTGGAATCTGCCATGTCAATCACTTCTTTCCTAATCAGCAGGGACAAGCGCTCCTATTACTCTTGCCCCAAGCGGACAAAGTGGGAAAAGTCGTTGGCGGCCACGGCGTCGTACACGGCGTCGACGGCGTCAAAGACCTCCGGGGACATGGGGTTGTAGAACTCCGTGTCGCCCGGCTGAATCCCAACGAAGACGATATCATCACACGATTGTTCGATTTCCTCGATCAGAATCGACAAAGGAAGCGAATGCGTGGTGAACATCGACTTGCGGGCCACATCGCGCTTGTCGAGCAAGCGGATGGACCCGACGGGCAGCGCCATGTCGGCGGCATCGACCAAAACCAAACGCGGCGGACGCTCGCGCTTGACCTCGATGATGTCGTCCTCGGGCGTTTGCCCGCCGTCGATGGTGTACCAACCGGCGATGGGCGCGTCCTCCATCTTTTTGGAGAGCACGGGGCCGGCGGCATCGTCGGCACGCAGCACGCTTCCCGCCGTGAGCACGATACCCGCAAACGGGGCTCCGTTCACACGTCCATCTACAACGCGACCCATTACTGCAACCTTCCCGTCAGATACACGCCCGACACATCGCGCACGCGCTCAACCAGATCGCGAAACTTCATCAGAAACGCGACCTGCTGGGCATGCAGGCCAAAGTCGTCGTCGAACACCGAGATGCCGGCCTTGGCCGACCCGCGAAAACCGCGCTCGTCGAGCAGCGCATCGCAGGCCTCGAGCAGCGACGGCACCGCCGCCTTGTCGAGCTGGCACTCGCCAAAGGAGCGGATGGCCTCGAACTTGGTCTTGGCCTCCCCCTCCGGCAGCGCGTCGACGAGCGAATAGAAGACATCCACCGGCACCGACAGGCGCGGCTCAAAGCAGTCGAGCACGCCGGTGTGGTGGCCCACGGCGAGCGTGTAGTACAGCACGTCGCAGGCCTCCTGGGGAACGTCTTCCTCGGTCTCCACAAACTTACGCGTGAGCTCGTAAAAGACCACTTGGTCGGGCGCATGGCCCAGGCAGGGGTCGGCGACGCCCTCGGCGGCCTCGTCGCTTGCGCGCAAGGCATCGCCAAAGGAGCCGCCGAGCATACCGGGACCCGCAAAGTAACCAGAGCGGTCCGTGAGCTCCATCTAGCGACCTCCGGCCAGCACCAGATCCTGCAGCGCCGAGTAGACCTCAACGCGGCGAGGATCGTCCTGCTTATCGATGAGCAGCGCCATGGCACCGCGGATATCGCCCTTGGGCGCGCCCTCGAGCGTATCCATAAACTCGTTGGCCAGGTCGCGGCCGTAACGGTAGCCGCTCATGGCGCGAGCCTCGCGCTCGATGGCAACGCGCAGCTTGTACGGCACGCCGGGGTGCAGGATATCGGCCTGCTCGCCGGCGGCCTCCACCGTGGTCTCGGCATGGAGCTTTTGGCCCAGCAGACCGAGCGCCATGGCAAAGCCGTAGATGGTCTGCGCGGGGCTGGGCGGGCAGCCGGGGATGTAGACATCGACCGGCAGAATCTTGTCCGTGCCGCCCCAGACGCAGTAGTTGTCGTAGAAGATACCACCGGTGCAACCGCACGCGCCATAGGACACCACGATCTTGGGATCGGGTGCGGCCTCAAAGGCGCGCAGGGCCGGCATGCGCATGGCACGCGTCACGGCGCCGGTGTACAGCAGCACATCGGCGTGACGGGGCGAAGGCACGACCTTGATGCCAAAGCGCTCGACGTCGAAGACGGGCGTGATGGAACCGAAGATCTCGATCTCGCAGCCGTTGCAGCCGCCGCAGTCGACACGGTAGACGTACACCGAGCGCTTGATCTTCTTAAGAAGAGTCGCCTTGGCCTTCTCGATGCTCTCGTCGAGCTCGATCTTGGTCGGGCGGTACTGAAGCCGCTCGGGCAAAAGCGTGGGTTCGGCCATGGTTACTCCTCCTTCGTTTCAAAATCCATGATGATGCCCTCGACCGGCGCCGGACCGGCGGGGATCTCGGGCGCATCGGGGTTGAGCTCGCGGTCGACATACTCCGGGTTCACGCCGTGGCCGCCCAGATACTCCATGCCGGGGCCCTGGGGCTCACCGGACGCAAGCGTCTCGTTGGCAGCCATGCCGCGCGCGTTGCCGGTCTTTACGGCCGAAGCGGCGCGCAGGGCATCGAGCTCGCGCTTGCACTCCTGGCACATACCGACGGTACGGGCGGCCTGCTCGGCCTCCATGCCGCCGGCCTTTTGCAGCAGGCGCTTGGCGTAGTCGATCTCCTTGTGCGGGGCAAACGGCTTGCCGCAACGCGAGCAGTGCTCGAGCGTATAGACGCTCTTGCTGGTGAGGTCGTCCTTGCTCATGACGGCCAGCTCAAACTCCTCGGTGAGCTTGATGGCCTCCATGGGGCAAGCCTCCTCGCAGCGGCCGCAAAAGATGCAGCGGCCGTAGTCGATCGACCAGGTGATGGTATCGGCCGCAAGGTCGGTGTCCATGCGAATGGCATCGGCCGGGCACGCCACGCCGCAGGCACCGCAGGCGATGCAGAGCTCGGCGTTGTGCTCGGGCTTGCCGCGCATGTCCTTATTGGTGGGGAACGGCGCAAACGGGTACTTGACCGTCGCGTCGCCGGCCTTGGCGTTGACCTTCCAAAGCTTCAGCATATTAGAGCGCCTCCTCATCGAGCGGAGCGGCCATGGTGCCCTCGCCCGCAAGCGGCGACTTGTCGCGCCAGACGTTCTCGAACTGTTCCTTGTCGAGCACATGGTCGCGCTTGGCGGCGACATCGGTCACCGTCACGCGGTCGGTGCAGGAGTAGCACGGGTCGAGAGAGCCGACGATCAGCGCCGCGTCGCCCACGGTGTTGCCGCGGAACATGTAGCGCAGGACCGGCCAGTTGCTGTACGTGGCGGCCTTGGCGCGCCAGCGGTAGCACTTCTGGTTATTGCCGAGCATGGCCCAGTGCACGTCCTCGCCGCGCGGCGCCTCGGTGGCGCCGATGGCGTACTTGTGCGGGGTGTACTCCCAATCCGTGGTGAGGATGGGGCCCGACGGGCAGTTCTCGAGCATGGTCTCGATCATGTCGATCGAATCGTAGACCTCCTGGATGCGAACGGCGGTACGGCCGAAGGCATCGCAGGTGTCGGCCGTGGCAGCATGCATCTTTTGGACGTCCGGATCGGCGTAGCCGTCGAAGGGATGGTCAAAACGCACGTCGCGGGCATAGCCCGAGCCACGCATGAGCGGGCCGACCGGCGAGAAGTCGCGAGCGATCTTACGGTCCAGAATGCCGATGCCACTCGTACGCTCAATAAAGTTGGGCGTGGAGAGCAAGACGTCGACGAGCTCCTGAACCTCGAAGCGCAGCTGGTGGATGGTCGTGAGCGTGGAGAGCTTCTGCTCGGCCAAAATGTCGCGACGCACGCCGCCGATTACGTTGAGACCGTAGGTCTTGCGGTGACCGGAGAGCTTCTCGGCCAGGTCCATGGACTTCTCGCGGACGCGGAAGAACTGCTGGAAGCCGGAGTCGAAACCCGTGTAGTGCGACGCCAGGCCAATGTTGAGCAGATGCGAGTGCAGACGCTCGACCTCGAGCATGATGGCGCGGATGTACTGGGCGCGCGGCGGAACATGGATGCCCTGGGCGCGCTCGACGGCCTCGGCATAGGCCACCGAGTGGGCGCAGCCGCAGATGCCGCAGATGCGGTCGGCGAGGAACGTCACGGCGTCATAGTTCAGGCGCGTCTCGGCGACCTTCTCCATGCCGCGGTGCACGTAGAACAGACGGTAGTCGGCGTCGACGATCGTCTCGCCCTCAACGAACAGGCGGAAGTGGCCGGGCTCGTCGGAGGTAATGTGCAACGGGCCCATGGGGACAAGCGTCGTCTCCTTGCCCTTGGTATCGGCCAAGAACTCGTAGTTTTCCATGTCGCTCGCAGGAGCGGGACGGAAGCGGTAGTCCATGGAGTCCTTGCGCAGCGGGTACAGGCCGCTGGGCCAGTCATCGGGCAGCACCAGGCGGCGACGATCGGGCAGACCCTCGGGAATCAAGCCGAACATGTCGCGCAGCTCGCGCTCGCCCCACACACAGGCGGGGACGAACGGTGTCACGGACGGGAACGTCATCTTGGCGGGATCGACCTCGGTGCGCACGGTCACCCAACCGGGATCCTCCCCCTCCATGGAGATGACATAGTACACGGCGTAACGGCCGCACAGGCTGCGCTCATCGTTGCCGATGATCACGGGAATCCAGCCGTAGCGCTCGTAGTACAGGTAGTGGACGGCCTCGGGCAGCTTGTCCTGCTTGACGGTGATCGTCAGCTGGTCCTCGCACTGCCACTCGACCTTCTCGATGCAGCCCGGAACAGCGCGGCGCAGGGCCTCGACATGGCTCTCGCAGCGACGGGCATACACCTTGTTCTCAGTTTCAATCATTCGTTACTCCACCTCGCTCTGAGCGGTCTCGGTACCGAACACAGCGCGGTACATCGGCGTCGCGTGAAGCTCCTCGGTGCTCTGCTCGAGCACGATGCCGGTCGCAGTCTCCACACCGTGCACGAGAGGCAGCGGGGTGGCGATGCCAAACCACAAGATCATGACAGCCAGGATGATTTCGGGAATAAGCATGAGCGCCGGGGCCTCATGCTTGCCCATGGCCTGGGGCGCATGGCCGAATACCGACTTGAGTGCGATGCGGGTGAGCGCGGAGATGGCCACGGTAAGACCGAGGGCGACCACGACGACCAGCCACATGGGACCGGCGGTAACACCGGCGACAAAAGTCAGGAACTCGGAGATAAACATGCCGAAGGGCGGGAAGGCACCAAGACCGAGCAGCGCCAGGACGGCGAGCGCGGCGGTTGCGGGGGCAACCTCGACGACGCCCTGGATCTTGGCCAGGCTACGCGTGCCAAAAGCGTGCTGGATGTTGCCGGACACGCAGAAGGCGAGCGTCTTGGTAAAGCCGTGGAACACGCAGTGCAGCAGGGCCGCGGCGATACCCAGCGGGCCACCGATACCCAGGCACAGGGCGATGACGCCCACGTTCTCCACAGACGAGTACGCAAAGCGGCGCTTGAGGTCGTCCTGGCGGAACATCGAAAGCGCCGCCACCAAAATGGACAGCGTGCCGACGATCAACAGCAAAAGCTGCGGATACTCGGCGCCCACGGCCTGGATAGTAAAGCCGTAGAAGCGCATGATCACAAGCATGGCGCACTTAAGCAGCACGCCCGAAAGCAGGGCCGAGACAGGGCTCGGGGCCTGGGAGTGGGCATCGGGCAGCCAAGTGTGCATGGGGAACAGGCCGGCCTTGGTGCCAAAGCCGATCACGATAAACGCAAAGGCAAGGCGCATGAGCGTCGGGTCGAACTGGTCGGCATACGGCAGCACGCACGACAGGAACGCGGCCTCGTGGGCATTGGGAATCACGTCGGCGGCGTTGGCGTAGATCAGCAGCGTACCGAACAGGCCAAAGGCCACGCCGGCGGTGCAGACCATCGCATACTTCCAAGAAGCCTCGAGGGCCGTCTTGTTCTTGTAGATACCCACGAGGAACACGGTGGAAAGCGTGGTTGCCTCCACGGCGGCCCACGTGAGGATCATGTTGTTGGACAGGCACGCGAGCAGCATGGTGAACACAAACAGGCTAAACAGCGCAAAATACTGCTTGGCGCGCTCGGCGGGCATGGAGCCCTCCTCGATATCGGCCTTTACATAGGGCAGCGAGAACAGCCCCGTAAGAAAACCGATAAAGCCGATGAGCAGCACAAAGATGGCGCCCAGCGAATCGAGGTGGAACCACAGGCCAAGAGCGCTCGCGGTTTCGCCGCTCATAAGGACGTCACCGGCCGTCATAATCGACAGCACCAGGACGGCTGCGACGGAGACCAGGTTGAGACCGGCAAACACGTTATAGGACGTGTTCTTGGGCAAAAACGCCATGACCAGCGAGAACACCAAAGGAGTCGCGAGCAGGGCGAGAATCAACGTTTCCATGGACTACCCCCTCAGCTCGGACAGGTCGCGCGCATCGAGCGAGTGGGAGTCGTCCCAAATGCGACGCACGACGATGGACATGATGATGACGGCAAAGATGGCGTCGGTGGCGATACCGATCTCGATAATCTCGGGAGCGGTGGGGGCCAAAAGCGCAAGCGTCACGTGGCTGCCGTTTTCCATAAGGCAGTATCCAAAGATCTGCTTCATGATGTTGCGCTGCGAAATGATGCAGGTGAGGCCCACAAAGAAGTGAGCGAAGCTAATAGCGAGCGCAGGCGTTGCAACCTCGGCCGTGGGCAGGCTGATCTGCGTCACGACGGCAAAGCAGATCGCGACCTCGACGGCGATGATGCAAATGGCCCACGCGGGCTTAAGGCCGGCCTTGAGCGATGCGTCGCTCGGCTCGCCCATCTTCTTGTATGCGCGGTTGAGGATGTAAGGGACCAGGACGACCTTAGTGATAAAGGCAGATCCGGCCCACATAAGCAGCTCCTGCGCACCGGTGGTGACACCGAGCGTGGCGAGAAGCCCCACGAGCACCAGCGACTGCACCGCATACCAGTGGATGGAATGTTTGATGTTCTTGGAGACAACCACCATGGTGGACGTGACGATCAGAAGGCCGCCAAGGATGTTGACGATCGAATAACCCATGTCGTTCCACCTCCTAACCGATCCAGCTGGCCGAAAGCGGGCCGCTGACGATGACCATGATGATGAGCACGATGAACACGAACGCCATCGCGCGGGGAAGCGGGGCACCCGCAGCGACCTCTTCGTTCGGCTCGCCGGGCAGGCAATAGCCCATCCACTTGAGGAACCAGGCAAAGGTGGCGACGGTCTCGGCGACCATGATGCACACGAGCACCAGGATCGCGACGTTGCCGGCACCCACGGAGAAGCCACCGGCGATGATCTGGAACTTCGAGAAGAACGTGTTCATGGGCGGCACGCCGGCAATGGCGAGCGCCGCGACACCAAAGCCCACGCCCGAGATCGGGTACTTCTTTACGATGCCGCGAAGCTTGGGTAGCATACGCGTGCCGAGCGTAAAGGAGAACGAACCGGCGATCAGGAAGAACAGGGTCTTGGCAAAGGCGTGGTTAAAGATGTGGCACACGGCGCCATCAAAGGCCAGCTGGCTGCCAAAGACCGAAAGGCCCAGACCAAAGAACACATAGGAGAGCTGGGCGATCGTGGAGAAGGCCAGCAGGCGCTTCATGTCCTTTTGCGGCAGGTACATCAGGAAACCAAAGAGCATGGTGACCATGGCGTCGATAATGGCGACCCAGCCCACGATCTCGGGAATCTCGCCGGCAGAGACGAGTGCGCGCGCGAACACGCACACGCCGACCTTGACCATCGAGGCACCATGCAGGTAGGCCGAAACAGGCGTCGGCGCCTCCATGGCCGAAGGCAGCCACATGTACATGGGAACCTGTGCGGACTTGGCCCAGGCCGCAAACAGCACGAGCAAAAGGACGATGGCCTTGAGCTTGGCGTCGAGGCCGGCAATCGCGGTAATGGCGAAGGTGCCGGTGTGAGCAAACACGATGGCGGCGCCCAGATACAGGCCGAGCGCACCGATATGCGTGATGATCAGGGCCTTCATGCCGGCCTTCTTGGCCGTAGGCGTCATGTAGTAGCTAATGAGGCCCCAAGAGCAGGCACCCGTGATCTCAAAGAACACGAGCTGGCCCAAAAGGGTCGAGCTGTACACGAGGCCGGCCATGGCGCCGATGAAGGTCGCGAGGTACGCGTAGAAGCGACGACGCGGCGCGTCGGGATGCTCACGGTTATTCTCGCTCATATAGGGAATCGAATAGATCACGACAAGCAGGCCGATACCCACAAAGGCGGGCGCGAGCAGCGTGCTCATGCGATCGAAGGTGAATCCCATGACGAGGGTCTGCCCAAACGAGATCAGGGGGACCTGCGTGTCGGGCATGCCGGCGCCAGCGAAATTCGCGGCGAGGGCGATGGTGCAGGCCGTCGAGACGGCGGCACCCAAAACGCTGAACCACTTGGCGTACGGACGGGGGAACAGGGCGACGAGCACCGAGGCCACCATCGGGGCCGCGATAGCGACCAAGCCGAGAAGGGACAGACTGACTGCAAATGACATTGTTTCTCCCTTCTCCTACACGCCGACGACCACGAAGACAAACGCCAGAACGGCGATGCCCACGACGGCCCAGGTCTGATTGCCAAGCACCTTAAAACGCGAACGCGAGCAGGAGTTCTCGATCACGCCGCACACGACAAAGTCGATCAGGCACTTCACCAGGAAGATGACTGCGCCCAGAACGGCGGCGGCGCCCACGGTCGCGGGCTCGCCCCAGGGGACGAAGATCGCGCAGAACCAGGCGACGACCAGGACCTGCTTCATGGACATGGCGAGCTTGGCCATCGCAAGCGACGGGCCGGAAAGCTCGGCGAGCGGACCCTCCTGAAGCTCCTGCTCGGCCTCGGCCTGGTCAAACGGCAGCTTGCCGAGTTCCATGTAGCAGGCAATCGCAAAGGCGATGCCGGCGAGGATCACGGCGACCGGCGCGTCGATGGCGCCCGTCATGATGTGCTGACCCATGGTGGCGATGTCGGTGGAGCCGCACACCAGGGCGGCGGCAAACAGCGCCAGCAGCATGGACGGCTCGATGAGCACGCTCATGAGCAGCTCGCGAACGCCGCCGATACCGGCATAGGCGTTGGACGAATCCACACCGCAGAGGGCGAAGAAGAAGCGGGCGAGCGCCAGGCTGTACATGATGGTGATAGCGTCACCAAAGACCGGGATGGGGCTTTGCGCCGTAAAGAGCGGCAGGCCCATCGCGAGCATAAAGGCGACGGCGAAGAACAGCGGCGGCATAATGCGCAGCGCAAAGCTCGCGTCCTCGCTCTGGGACTCGGGGCGCGCAAAGAGCTTGGCCAGGTCGCGGTAGTCCTGCATGATGCTGGGGCCGCGACGGTTGTGCATCTTGGCGCGGATCACGCGACCGAGACCGGAGAAGAACGGCGCGACGGCCATAACGACCACGCCCTGCAGAACGGCAAGTACGATGTTGTTCATGCTCTCCCCTCCTTAACCCATTTGCACGGCGAGCACGAGGAATACCACGAGTGCCGCGACGATGTAGCAGATATAGATGCTGTAGTTGCCGCCCTCGAGCTTAGTCGCGAGGTCGGCGAGCTTCTCGACACCCTTATGCGGGGCATCGACGAGAACCTTGTCAGGTACGGGCTCCACAGCCTCGGCCACACCGGTGAGCTTCTGGAAGAAGTGCGCGATGGACCAGCAGACGGCCGTGCAGCGGTCGCGCAGCGTGTAGAGCGGCTGCATAAACCAGGACACCTCGGAGGCAAAGGTCGTGGCCACGACGGGCATATGCTCGTTGGGAGCATAGCCGCATGCCCACGGCTGGGACTTCTGCACCTTGCCGACGGTCTTGAGCTTGCGATAGCCGCAGGCAAGGCCGACGAGCACCACGAGCGCAATGGCGATCGCGGGCGTGGAGGTGGCAGCGCCGGAGTACTGGTTCATGAGCTCCATGCCCTCGGTGGCAAACACGCCACCGTACGGATGCAGTACGGACGCGGCGACATCGACCAGCACGGGCGCGATCACGGGAGCGCCAATGCCCAGCACGACACAGATGGCCGCGAGCAGACCCTGCGCAAACACCATGGGGGCGGGAACCTCCTTGGCATTGGCCGCGGCCTCGGAGCGGGGCGCGGAGGCAAAGGAGACACCATAGGCCTTGACGAAGCACGTGACAGCCAGCGCGCCGGTAATGGCAAGCGCGACGGCAGCGAACACGGCCACGATCATGACGGCCTTGTCGCCCTGCATGGCGGCGTTAAAGAGCGACTGGTAGGTAAACCACTCGGACACAAAGCCGTTGAAGGGCGGGATGGCCGAGATGGCAAGCGCGCCAACGAGGAAGCAGATGGCCGTTGCCGGCATACGACGGAACAGGCCGCCCATCTTCTCCATATTGCGCGTACCCGTGGAGTACAGCAGCGCACCCGCGCCCAAGAACAGCTCGCCCTTAAACATCGCGTGGTTAAACGTGTGGTAGAGGGCGGCCATCAGAGCCAGGACGGCGATGCCGACCGAGTTGAGCGCCATGGCGGCCATGGAGGCGCCGACGCCGAGCAGAATGATGCCGATGTTCTCGACGGAGTGATAGGCCAACAGTCGCTTGATGTCATGCTCCTGCAGGGCGAAGGCCACGCCGAGGACCGACGAGATCGCACCGAAGACCATGACCATAAGGCCCCACCAGACCTGAACGCCCGAGGCGGAGAGCAGGTCGAGACCCACCTTGAGGATGCCGAAGATACCGATCTTGATCATGCCGCCGGACATGAGGGCCGACACGTTGGACGGCGCCTCGGGATGTGCCTTGGGCAGCCAGCCGTGCAGCGGAATGATACCGGCCTTGGCGCCAAAGCCAAAGAAGGCGAGCACGAAGCACACGGATGCGACCGCGGGGCTAAACTGCGTGGCGCGGAAATCCGCAAAGGCAAACGAACCGCCGGCGAAGTTGGTCATGGTGAGGAAGCTCGCCATGATGAGCACAAAGCCCACGTGCGCGATCACAAAGTAGAGCCAACCGCCATGGATGGAGTTCTCGTTCTCCTCGATCACGACCAGGAAGTACGAGGTCAGCGACATAAGCTCAAAGGCGACCAGGAACCAAAACACGTTGTCGGCGGTGATGACGAGCATCATGGACGCCACGAAGGTGTTAAAGAAGAATCCGGCGCGGCCCTTTTTGCCCGGGTACTCATCAAAGTAGTTGAGACCGTAGATCGAACCGGCAAACGCGAGCACCGAGATGAGCGCCACAAACAGGCCGGACAGCTGATTGAGCAGCAGCTGGAAATGGGCAAACGGGAAGAACACGATGGTGTCGACCGACGTGACATCGCCCAGCACGGCCTGGATACCGGCCACAAACGAAAGCACCGCGGCGACGGCGCCGATAAGGCAGCCGGCGGTCTTGGCGGCGTTATCGGCCTTGATCAGCAGAACCGAGGCGAGCGCACCGATGCACGAGACGGCAAGCGATGCGATAAACAGCGTCATGCTATCCATTGTTTACGCTCCCTTCTGCTTTCTCGGAGAGGCCCTGGGCCACAGCGGTAACGTCGACGACTGGACCGTTTTCGATCGAGCGCAGGCGCTTGGCCTCGTCGAGCTCGCGATCGGCCGCGCCGCCCATGGCGGCCAGCGCCTTGGTGGGGCACGCCGCCACACAATGCGGGCCGTCCGGATCGAAGGCGCACAGGTCGCACTTGACGGCGCAGGTGTACTGGCCGGGAGCCCACGTAAGCAGGCTGCTCAGGGACTTAGGATACGAAGGCGTCGGGTCGCACATGCCAGCGACACCGGCGATAGACGTGCCATCGGGATGGATGGCTCCGAAGGGGCACGCGATGGCGCACAGCCTGCACCCGATGCACTCCTGCTCCTTGACGTGGATGCGGTCGCCATCGTGCTCGATGGCATTCACCGGGCAAACCTCGGCGCAGGGGGCACCCTCGCAATGGTGGCAGGCAAGGGCGGCCGAAATACCGCCGGTCTTCACGAGCGCCAGGCGCGGCGTATCCTGAAGACCCTGCATCCGGTGGGCGTCGGCACAGGCGGACTGGCATGTTCCGCAGCCGATGCACCTCTCCGGGTTGATGTCGATGAAGCGGTTCATCCCCACTTCCTTTCAAAATAACGGGCCGGGCTCCCGAACGTACGGGACGCCCGGCCCAAAAAAGCCAACGAGAACGGGACTACACGATTTGATTCACGTGCGTCTCGTCGTCGAACTTGGCGGCGCCAGGCTCAACGTCCTGGGGAGCGGCGGCGTCGACCAGAGCCTGCTTGAGCTCGGTGTACTGACGCTCCACCTCGCCCTCTGCCCAAACCTGGTCGGCAATGGCGTCGACCTGGCAGGCGGAGAACTTGTCCTCGGGCGTGTGCGAGACCGGGTCGACCTTGTGCATGGTCAGCTCGTTGCACTTGCCGATCCACCACTGGTAGGTCATATAGACCGTGCCCTTGTTGATGCGATCGCTCACGTCGGCGCGGCTGTATACCTGGCCGCGGCGGCTGTGAATCGAGACGATGTCGCCGTTCTTGATGCCGCGCGCCTGGGCGTCCGCGGGATTCATGCGGACAAAGCCGGGCTCGTCGGCAAGCAGCGCCAGCGTCTTGCAGTTGCCGGTCATCGAGCGGCAGCTGTAGTGGCCGACCTCGCGGACGGTGCACAGGATGAGCGGGTACTCATCGTCGGGAAGCTCGGAGGGCGCCTCCCAGTCGTGCGCCATCAGGTTGGCGCGGCCGTCCTTGGTGGTGAACTTGCCACCAGCGAACATGTCGGGCGTACCGTGGTCATTCACATCGGTGCTCTTGACGGGCCACTGGGCGTAGCCGCCCTCGGGAGCCATCTTCTCGTAGGTCGCGCCCACAAAGTTGGGGCACAGGCTAATGCACTCGTTCCAGATCTGCTCGGTGTTGTCGTAGTGCATGGGATAACCCATACGCGTGGACAGGTCCGCGAAGATCTCCCAGTCGTGGCGGCACTCGCCCTTGGGCGGAACGGCCGCGTCAAAGTGCTGGAAGCTACGGTCGGATGCAGTAAAGACACCCTCGTGCTCGCCCCAAGAGGTAGCGGGCAGGATGACGTCGGCGAGCATGGTCGTCTGCGTCATAAAGATGTCCTGGCAAATGAACAGATCCAGCTCGGAGAGCGTCTTGCGCATACCGGCCGAATCGGGCTCGGTCTGCACCGGGTCCTCGCCGTAGTTGTAGAAGCAGTGCACCTTGCCCTCGTCGACCAGGTGGCCCAGGTCGGTGAGCTTGTAGCCCTCCTCGAGCGGGAGCTTTTCCTCGGGCACGCCCCAAGCCTTCGCAAACTTGGCACGCACTGCGGGGTCAGTGACCTTCTGGTAGCCAGGGTACAGGTTGGGCAGCATGCCCATATCGCAGGAGCCCTGGACGTTGTTCTGGCCACGCACGGGCGCGAGGCCGGAATTGGGTTTGCCGATCTGGCCGGCAACGCAGGCGATGGAGGCGATGGTGTGCACCGTCTTCAGGTTCTGCTTCTGCTGGCATACGCCCATGCCCCAGCCAATGATGGCAGAGGGCTTCGCCGTGGCGTACATCTCGGCAGCTTGGTGGATCAGCGCGGGCTCGACACCCGTGATGTCCTGTACAGATTCGGGAGTGTAGTTCTTGATGGTCTCCCACCACTCGTCAAAGCCGTTCGTGTGCTCGGCGACGAATTCCTTGTCGTAGAGGCCATCGTTGACCAAGCAGTTGGCAAAGGCGTTGAGGAACGCGACGTTGCAACCGTTCTTGATCGGAAGGTAGAGATCGGCGATACGCGCGGTTTCGATATGGCGCGGATCGGCGACGATGATCTTGCAACCCTTTTCTTTGGCTCGCACGATACGCCTTGCGACGATGGGGTGCGAATCGGCAGGGTTATAGCCGAAGAGGAAAATGCAGCCCGCATCCTCCATACCGGGGATGGAGCATGACATGCAACCTGAACCAACCGTGTCCATCAGACCGAGGACAGTAGGGCCGTGTCAAGTACGGGCGCAGTTGTCCACGCTGTGGGTGCCGATGCACGCACGCGTAAACTTCTGCATGACGTAGTTCGCCTCATTGCCGCCGCCTCGCGAAGAGCCGGTGGTCATGACAGCGTTAGGACCATATTCGTCAATTATGGCCTGCATCTTAGATGCGGTGAAATCCAGTGCCTCGTCCCAGCTTACGCGCTCAAGATCCGCGCCCTTGGTGCGACGGATCATCGGGTGCAGTACGCGAGGAGTCAAGATCTTGGTGTCGTTGATGAAGTCGTAGCCACTCATGCCCTTAAGGCACAGCTCGCTCTGGTTGGTGATGCCGTTGAGCGGTTCGGTACCCACGACCTGGCCGTTTTGGACCAAGAGGTTAAACTGGCAACCGGCGCCGCAATACGGGCAGATCACTTTATGCTTCTCCATGACACCCTCCTTCCTTTCTCTGCTACCGAATGCTCGGTACGTATTTGACAATCATTGGGCCTGTCGCCCCGACGCTTACGCCTCGTTTTCGATGGTGGCGCGGGCACGCTCGGCAGTCAGTTCTGCCAGGCGCTCCTCGTCTACCAGGGTGAGGCCCTTGGTCGGGCACGCCTCGGCACACGCCGGACCGCCGAGACGGTCCACGCACAGGTCGCACTTGAGCACGAAGCTCTTGGTCTGCGAACCCACACGCACGTCGCCCATCAAGACGGGGACCTGCGTGGTCGCCACGCTCACGGCGCCAAAGGGGCAGGCCATGACGCAGCTCTTGCAGCCGATGCAGTTGTCCTCGTTGACGCCGATGCGATGGTTCTTTGGATCAAAGAACAAGGCGCCCGTAGGACAGGCCTTCGCGCACGGAGCATCCTCGCAGTGGTGACATGCCACCGGTGCGGAGATCTCGTACGTACGCGTCACGCGTAGGCGCGGCGCGGCGATGTTGCCGGGAATATCGTGTGCCTCGATGCACGCCGCCATACAGGTTTGGCACCCAATGCAGCGTGAAGAATCAGCCACGACTCGTTTATTGCCCATGTTGTTCACTCCCTCCTGAATCCCATGCCGGAGAGACCCTGTCGACGTTGCCCCGGACCGCCCGTGGTCCGGCATCGACGTATCGAGTGCATGCGGCGAAACAGGCACTTCGATAGAATTCCTCCAACGATATACAGGTTAAATATACGCAGTTGCAGGGGGCAAACTTGAGCATAGGCCCTGCAATACGGGTGTATTGCAGGGGTTTTGGCAGGTTGGAATTATTCTCTAGAGGCTATAAAGGTGAGTGTATTACATGCGTACGCCTCAGAGATTTTTACGCGCTCTCATTTTAGATGTACTACGCTTGTATTCAAGTTAATGGTTATTTACTTGAGGGAAATAAAGCAATCGTTATAAGATGCTCAAGTATCGGCACGTGCCGCATTTGACCGACTATATTGCACGCTCATTAAAGGAGGCCAGTGATGTCATCGACTCAAAAACGAGCCATCCTGCAGGTGCGCATTCGCGAGGAAGACAAGCAGCATGCCGAGCGTCTCTACGACGCCATGGGCACATCGCTCGCCGAGGCTGTCCGTCTATTTGTCGCGCAGAGTATTTTGATGCGCAAGCTCCCCTTTCAGCCGGTCGCCGTGCGCTCCAAGGACGGCACGGCCGCCTATGGACTGCTCAAAGCATATGGGGACCCCAATCGCCGCTCCGATGAGCGCAATGCCTGGATTGAATACCTAGCCACAGAAAGCGACGAGTCGGTTTTGGGTCCCGAGGAAGTAGATATCCATGAGTAGCACCATCATCGACGAGACCGTCATCCTACGCTACCTGCTTGACGACGACGAAGTCCTGTCACCGCGCGCCGCCAAGGTCATCGCCACGCGCACCGCTCGCGTCTACCCCGAAATCATCACGCGCGTCGTGGTCACGCTACGCGACGTCTATAAGGTTCCCCGCGTTGAGATTGCTGCGGCCATGAAAAGGCTGCTCGATGACGTCATGGTCGACGAGCCCACCGTTGTCGCCCTTGCCGTCAAACTGTTCGGCAAAACGCATATGGACTTTACCGACTGCCTCCTCGCAGCCCGAACCGCCATCTACAACGATGATGTCGTGAGCTTTGGCAAGCCCATCATCCAAGGCATGATCGATTACCGCCGCAAGCGCCAAACCGCTGCCGACGCCCGCGACCGCGCCGCCGAAGCCCGCAGCCGAAGCACCGACTCCACCATCGACAAGCTCCGCCACCGCCCCCGCAGCTAACCCCATCCCCATCTGAGTTGCGGTGAAATAGTTCCTGGATTTAGGCTTATTCGAGCTTTTCAGGAACTATTTCACCGCAACTTTCTGTAAGGGTGGTTTTTAGTGCCGCCGAGGGGCACTAATCAACCGTTTGCCGATATGTTTGGCTCCGACTCATGACTCTGACCTGCCCCGTCAAGCTTTTGGTCAGTTCATGGCAAGGTCTGGCGGGCCAAATATGGGATAGCGTAGTGTCATTCACTCCCCCTCGAGACCATGGGGTCGAAAATGAGTCATGATAAACGCTGTTCCAAACCGCAATTAGAGCTGTTCTTCCGGTTATTCGAGGCCCATCATGGCGGGCACCTGTTTGTAGCTACCAAAAAATGGGATGAACGCTGTGCCTACGCGCTCATGCAAAAAGAGATGATTATTCGACTCTACAACCATGTCTACGCTGATCCCACGTATTGGAATGATCTCGGCGTCGAAGATCGCATCTTTCAATTGGCATCCGCTATTGCGGTCGTTGAACCGGATGCCGTGTTTTGTGGAGCAACGGCGGCACTGCTCTATGGCATCGGTTCTGCATATTCGCTTCTCGACAAGGTGCAAGTGCTGCTGCCGCGTTCCACCAGACGCGATATGTACGAATTCGTTGAATACCGACGCTGGCGGCCGGGCGACGTATGGCAGCTCGGCCCGTTTACGTTAACGGATCCATATCGCACGGTGGTCGACATCGCCCGAACGAGCGCTTTTCGATATGCACTAGGCTATGTCGACGGGTTGGCTCGTGAGTACGGTGTCGAGCGTGAAGAATTGCGTGCATATGCACAAGCGAACTGCCGCGGACTGCATGGCATCGCGCGCGCATTTGACGTTTTTGAACATATGGATGGCAGATCGGATAACGGTGGAGAATCCGAGGCACGGGCGGCAATGATTCTGGCGGGAGTTGCCACACCCGAACTACAGGTTGAAATCACTCGACCGGGAAACGCCGGCTATTATTTGGCAGATTACGGCTGGCAGATGCCAAACGGCTCTTGGATGCTGGCTGAGCTGCATGGACTAGGCAAGTTTGAGGACGAGTCCCAAAATGATCCGGGACATACTGCGGCAAAAACCTATCGAGCTGCCCTCATGCGCGACGCGAACCTGCGTGCCATGGGCCACAACGTCATTCATTTCAAGCTCTCAGACACCTACGATGTCAAAGCGTTCGGCTCCATGATGCGCGGCTACGGTATACCAACCACAAAACCCTACGCAGACTCCTGACCGGCTGCCCTCATCTTCTCGACAACAGAACCCATCATCGACCCAGCCCGCTCGGCCTCAATAAGTTGCGGTGAAATAGTTCCTGGATAACAGCTTTTGCGGCTAATCGGGGAACTATTTCACCGCAACTTAGGTGGGGATGTGGGGTCCCCGGCATGTATATGAAAACGGCTCTGGCACCAAAAGGAGCCAAAGCCGTTAAAGATATCCTATGGAGCGGGCGACGGGAATCGAACCCGCGTCATCAGCTTGGAAGGCTGGGGTTCTACCATTGAACTACGCCCGCAAGATATGGTCGGGACGACAGGATTTGAACCTGCGACATCCTGCTCCCAAAGCAGGCGCGCTACCAAACTGCGCCACGTCCCGAAGGTGTTGAGCAGCTAAGGTCTAAACCTTGCGTGTCCCAAAGCGAAGGAAATTATAGGGGAGACTCCCCGCCTGTGCAAGCGCAGAAACCCTAGCTCCTCGAATGTGCGACAAACTTGCTGTGGAGCAGACCGATCACAAACGCCACCACGGCAACCGGCGCCCACGCGGCACCGATGTCTGCCAGGGGTAGCGCATCAAACGGCAGCCACGCGCCCGCAAAGAACGCATCGCGGACCGAGGTGATCACGCTCTGCACGGCAACCACGCCGCCGACCCAGACCCACACCTGCGGATGAGCGTCGCAAAAGCCGTGTACCAAACCCATGAGGACCAGCACGATGGCGACGGGATACAAGGCGTTGAGCATGGGCACCGAGAACATGAGGATCACGTCGAGGCCCACGTTGGAGAGCACGCACGAAAACGCTGCGAACACAAAGGCGAGAATCGCAAAGGGACGGCGCATGGCCTCCTCGGAGGCCTCCGCTCCCCCTTTAACCACATACGTTTCGCAGAAGTAACGCGCGCAGCAGCTGATGAGGCCGATGCACACGTTCATGCAGGCGAGGAAGAAGATGGCGAAGACCACGACCGTGCCGGCAAGCCCAAAGTGCATGGAGGCCGAGCGGGCGAGAATGGCGGCGCCGTTGGTGGCGTCGGACATCACGGTGCCGAGCTGCATACCGGCAAGGGCCAAACCGCAGTAGATGACGGCCATGAGCACGCCGGCGATCACACCGGAGCGCGAAATCTCAAAGGCCACGCGCTTGTCATCGGTAACACCCAACTCGTGGATGGTCTCGGCGATGATGATGCCGAAGGCGAGCGACGCAAGCAGATCCATGGTCTGATAACCGGTCAAAAAGCCCTGCACGGTAGCACCGGCATTGTAGGGAGTCTGCGGCGCGGCAGCCGGTCCCAGCGGCGAGATCACGGCAGCACCCACGACCAGCACGATGAGCGCAATGAGCGCGGGGCCCGTAATGCGCCCGAGCACGCGCGTGATAACGCCCGGACGCAGCGTGAGCGCAAACGCGACGACAAAGAAGCCAACGGCAAACACCAGGCGAGCCGTGCCGAGCGAAACGCCCTCGGGCAGTAGCGGCACCAGCATCTCGAAGGCCGTAGAGCTTGTGCGCGGAATGGCCAGGCACGGGCCGATGGCCAAATACACCGCCGCAACGAAGAATTCGCCAAACTTAGGATGCACGCGCCCAGCCAGCTCGCGGGCCGTGCCGGCGAGCGCGACGGCGATAAATCCCATAACAGGCAGACCGATAGCGGCAATCAAAAAGCCGATCATGGCAAGCGGCGTGGCCGTGCCGGCCTGAAGTGCCAGCAATGGCGGAATGATGAGGTTACCGGCGCCAAAGAGCATCGAGAACAGCGCAATGCCGACGGTAACGACATGGTCGGAGCGCAGACCGCGCGGTGCGGATGAGGCCATAGGCACACCTTTCGGGTCGAAACAAAAACGGGACGGGCAAAAACACCCATCCCGCAAGTATAAACGGTCTAGCAGCTTTAGCAGGCTAAATCGCGCAAAGCGTCAATCGCGGTATCGACTTCCTCGTCCGTGTTGAAATACCCAAACGAGAAGCGAACGACACCCTGGCGCTCGGTCCCGAGCGCGCGGTGCATGAGCGGAGCGCAATGGGCGCCGGGGCGCGTCGCAATCCCCCACCCTTGCATGAGCGCGTCCGAGATCTCGGCAGAGTCGATATCACCCACGTTGAGTGAGACGATCGCCGAGCGCACGGGCTGGTCAAACGCACCGTAGAGCTTAATCCCCGGAATCTCGCGCACGCCAGCGAGAAAGCGATCAGCCAGCGCTCGCTCATGCGCCGCGATCGCCTCGACCCCGCCTTGCGCCTCGATAAAGTCGAGACCGGCAGAAAGGCCCGCGATGCCGTGGCCGTTGAGCGTGCCCGCCTCAAGGCGCGTGGGCCACTCAAGTGGCTGCAGCGCATCGAAGCTGTGCACGCCCGTGCCGCCCATGGCCCACGGAGCCACGTCAATGCCCTCCGCCACGACCAGGCCGCCGGTCCCCTGCGGACCCATGAGCCCCTTATGGCCGGTAAAGCACACTATGTCGAGGCCCATGGCCTGCATATCGACACGCGCCGTACCGGCAGACTGCGAGGCATCGACGATCACAAGCGCACCTGCCGCATGGGCCATGGCCGCTACGCGCGCAATGTCGACCGCGTTGCCGGTCACGTTGGAGGCATGCGTCACCACCACGGCACGCGTACCCGGCGTGACCAACCGCTCGAGTTCGTCGTAGTCGAGCACACCGTTTACGTCACAGCCCGCATGCTCAACGGTCACACCCCGCTCCGCTGCCAGGCGGTTGAGCGGACGCAGCACGGAGTTATGCTCGAGCACCGTCGTGACCACGCGATCACCGGGACGTACCACGCCGTTGATGGCGGTGTTGAGCGCCGCCGTGGAGTTGGGCGTAAAGCACACATGGTCCGCCCTCGGGCAACCCAAAAGGCGTGCGAGCTTGGCACGGCAAACGTGAATCGTACGAGCGGCATCGAGGGCACCCGACGTAGCGCCGCGCCCGGCATTGCCGAGCGAGCGCATCGCCTGCGTCACGGCATCGATGACCGTCTGCGGCTTGTGCATGGTCGTCGCCGCGTTATCCAGGTAGATCATCGCACGACCTCCCACATATCAATCACGGTATAGCCCTCGGTAGGAACGCCCGCCGCGGCGAGTTCACCGCGCAGCAACTCCTCATCGGCAGGCAACGCCTTCCACGCCAAGCCACAGCCGGCAGCGACCTCCCCGGGCACGGGAATCGTGCGCCCGGGTAGGCCGCGCTCGATGCACAGGGACTCGCAGCCCATGGCGGCCGCCGTGGTGGGAAACGTGATGACAAGCGCCGGGTGCTTCTCCCTCATGGCAACTCCAACCAATACGCTACGGGCGCACGACGCGTACGGCCTGCTCCATCTTCTCCACGATCACGTACATGTTGGTGACCTCGCCCACGGCAAGCTGGTCCTTAATGCCATAGTGGTCGAGGCAGGTGCCACAGGTAAGAATCTCGACACCCTGCTCCGCCAGGCCCATCAGGTCATCGAGCACCGGCGAGCCCTCAACGGTGAGCTTGGCACCGCCGTTGTAGAACAGCATGGTCGCGGGCAGCTCCTCCTGCTGCGTCACGGCAAAGATGAACGCCTTCATGAGCTTGTGGCCCAGCTCGTCGTCTCCACGGCCCATGCAATCGGTGTAGACGGAAATGACGAGTTTGCCCTTGCCGGCGCTGGCATCACAGAAGGCAGCGCCATCCTGTTCGGGATCGGCCACGGCAACGGCGCCAGAGGTCGCCACGGTCACGTGCCACTCGGCGTCAGAAACCTTCTCGACCGAGGCCGTGCAGCCCTTCTCCTGTGCCATCTTGGAGATGTTCTTGACGGCGGTCTCGTTATCGACCGAGGTCACCACGGCACCCTCGCCATCGAGCTGCTTCAGGGCTTTGAGCGTCTTGACGACGGGCAGCGGGCAGGCATCGCCCATGGCATTGACTTCAATTTTGGTAGACATAGCTTTTCCTTTCGAAAGAACCGTTCTAGAGAACGGTAAACAGTTACATAAACGTGCGGGCTAGCGAACAACGTGGATGGCAGGACCGCCTGGTACCGGCTCGCACACGCGCCCGACAACGGCGGCAACGCGCCCTTCGGCATGTAAACGACGCGCAAGCTCATCCACATCGGCAGCAGGCGCCGCGATGAGTAGGCCACCAGACGTCTGCGGATCGTACAGCGCATCCAGCATGCCCGACTCCAGATCCTCGTCGGCAGCCGCGCGCGGGCCAAAGAAGTCCTGGTTGCGGTAGGAGCCCGCAGGGATAATGCCCAGACGCGCCATGTCGAGCACCTGGTCAAAGAGCGGCACCGCCCCCGACGCGAGCTCGATTTGCACGCCCGAGCCCTCGGCCATCTCGCACGCGTGCCCGATCAGACCAAAGCCCGTAATGTCGGTGCAGCCATGAAGTTCGAGCCCCTCGGCCAAACGGATCGGGGCCTCGTTGAGGGTGCGCATCGAGTCAAACATGGCTGCGGCCTCGTCCTGCTCGATGAGCTCGCCCTTAATGGCCGTGGTGATGATGCCCGAGCCGATCGCCTTGGTCAGTAGTAACGCATCGCCCACGCGCGCGCCGCTGTTGGCGAGCATACGGTCAAGCGCGACAAAGCCGCTCACGGACAAGCCGTACTTGGGCTCGTCGTCGTTGATGGTGTGGCCGCCCGCGATGGAGCAACCCGCCTCGACGCACTTGTCGGCGCCGCCCGCCAGAATCTGACCGGCAACCTCGACACCCAAGCAATTGGGGATGCAGAGCAGGTTCATGGCATGGCTCGGCCGTCCGCCCATAGCGTAGATATCCGACAGCGAGTTGGCCGCGGCGATCTGGCCAAACAGGAACGGGTCGTCGACCATCGGCGGGAAGAAGTCGATGGACTGCACGAGGCCTAAGTTATCGCCAACGCGAAAGACGCTCGCATCGTCGGAGGTATCGAATCCCACGAGCAAGTTGTCGTTATGCACATTGGGTAAATCGCCCAGGACCTGGGCGAGGGCTCCGGGAGCCAACTTAGCGGCTCAACCGCTCGCGGCTGTCATAGACGTGAGCTTAATAACATCGTCAGCCATCGATTCCTCCTCTCATAGGTCAATCAGTTCCTCCCAGTATACGCATGGCGGCGCCGAGAGCGGACGGCGAATGACACCGCCCCTTACATGAGCGCCTGGGCTCGAATGGCCGCGCCGATCGCTCCGGCAAAGCGAGCCTGGGGCGAGGTGGTCACCGGCGACCCCAGTAGCTCGCCCAACCGCTCCACCACGAAGGCGTTCTCGCACAGGCCACCGGTCAGATAGTACGGGGCGCCCGCTGCCTGCCCGGCCATAGTGGCCACGCGCGAGACCACGCTGTCGATCACGCCGCGCGCAATGTTCTCGCGCGGCTCACCGCGACCGATCAGGCTGATGACCTCGCTTTCGGCAAAGACCGTGCACATGCTGGATATCTTGGTGGGCTCACCGGAACGCGCAAGGTCGGCCATCTGCTGCTGGGTAATGCCCAGGCGGTCGGCCATGATCTCCAGAAAGCGCCCCGTGCCGGCGGCGCACTTGTCGTTCATGGCAAACTTGGCCACGCGGCCGCCTTTAAGCTGAATGACCTTGGTGTCCTGGCCGCCCACGTCGATCACGGTACCGTGGTCACCAAACAGGAGCACGGCACCGGTACCGTGGCAGGTAATCTCGGTCACGACCTTGTGCGCATAGGGCACGGCGACACGACCGTAGCCAGTCGCGACCACGCGAGCATCTTCAGCCGTCACGTCATAGCCGGCTGCAGCGAGCTCACCGCGCAGGCGCTCGGCCGCATCGACCGAGGAAAACCCGGTTGGCTGCACGCACGTCCACGCCACCGAACCCTCCCCATTGACCACAGCAGCCTTAGCCGCCGTAGACCCGATATCGATCCCGATCCCTATCATGGCTCTTTCCCAATCTAAACATCAAAGGTAGCGGCGCGTTCAGGCGCCTTAGCTCTAGGTTTCTCAGGTGCCGGAGATTGCCCCGAAAGAGGAGCGCAGCGTACTTTGGGTACGCAAGCGACGGTTTGAGGGGCAAGATCCGGTGCCTGAGAAAGCTAGAGGGTTTCGATGAAGGCGGCGATGCGAGTCTCGATCTGACCCATGTCGCCGTTGCTGTAGTCGGTCTCGATCTTCATATACGCAATACCCGCGCTCTCGACAGCCTCCTGCATGCGAGCACTCTCCACGTTAAAGGTGTGGCAGGCCTGGAGCACGTTTTCGACCACGCCATCAACGTGATACTTCTCGCACATGGCCAGCGTATTTTCCATACGACCGACGTTGGGCGTCATGACCGAGCAGTTGATGTCCAGGTAGCGGTCGGCGATGGCGCGCAGGATATCGGGAGCCTCCGGGTCGATCATCATGGCCGCCGTGCGCTCGCCCGAGCAGTCGTCCATACACACGACCACACCGCCGTTGGACTCGATAGTACGGCCGATCTTGTTGATCACGCCGCCCACCGGGCAACCGGTGATCAGAATGCGCTTGGCATCCGCCGCAACCGGGCGCTCGCCCGCATCGTAGGCCTCGCGCAGCTTGGCGACCTTTTGCTCCAGCTGCTGCGTATAGGCCTCGATATCAAAGCTGAACGTACCGGCAAACATAGTGCTCATCAGGTCAACGCCACTCATGGCCGCAGGCTGGTTGGCCTGAAGCGCGAACATATCGAGCTGCGCCGCACGCAGGCGATTGCGGCGACGGACGGCGGCGCGCAGGTCGTCATCAGTAATCGTAATGCCGTAGAAGCCCTCGAGCTCCTCCTTGAGCAGGCGGCACTCCTCGTACCAGCTTTCACGCTCGTAGGCACGATCGCGACCCTGCGGAAGATGCAGAATGTGCGTGCGCTTGAGCTCGTTGAGCAACTCGTACATCTTCTTTTTGCCGTCGCAGGTGGTCTCGCCGATGATCATGTCGCTAAAGTACGTAAACGGACACTTTTGCGAGTAGGCAAAGCCGTAGGTCGACTTGATGAGCGGGCAGAGGTTTGCCGGCAGCACCTTCTCGGCCTCGGGAATCACCTCATCGGACGTGCCGCACAAGGCCACACTTGCAGCGCCCGCGGCGTCGATAATCTCGAGCGGCGTATAGCTGCACAAAAAGCCGACCAGGCGATTGCCGGCCTGTTTGTAATCCTTGACGCGAATAAACGCCGCCTTGCGCTGCTCGTTGAACTCCTCAAACGTGGACGGCAATGGCTGCTCAATATTTTCCGACATATAACTCCTTAACAAACCTTTTAGCCAACCAAGGAAACGGCTTTCCCAGGTGCCCGAGGTTGCCGTGAAAGAGGAGCGCCGCGTACTTTGACACGCAAGCGACGGTTTGAACGGCAAGATCGGGTGTCCGGGAAAGCCGCCGGGACGGATAGCCCTAAATGGTTTCCAAGAAAGCCTCAATCCTGGTTTGTAGCTGGCCTGCATCCTCGCCGGCGTAGTCGGTCGTGATGTGCATAAACGGAATGCCGGCCTCCTCGGCAGCCTTCTCCACGGCAAACGACTCCATCTCGTAGAGCGTGCAGAACTGCAGGGCCACGTCGACGATACCGTCTGCATGCAGGTCCTTGGCCATCTGGACAATGTCCTTCATACGCTGGTCGTTGGGCGTAAAGACAGCGCAGTTGATCTTAAAGTAGCGCTCGGCGATGGCGTCGAGCATCTCGTCGACCGTCTCGCCGGACTCGTCGACCAGGTCCTTGTAGTAGCGCGAGCCCGTGCAGGACTCCTCGCCTACCACAACGCCGCCGGCCTTCTCGATGAGGTTGAACAGCTTCCAGTTGGGCACGGCCATGGGCGTGCCGGTGTACAGGATGCGCTTGGTCCCCTTGGGCGCCACGCCCTCGCCGGTCTCAACACGCTGCTCGCACTCAGCCGCCATATCGTTAATGGCTCCGGTCAGACGCGGCGTGTCGTCCATAAAGGCTGCCTGCACGGTCAGCAGGCTATCGAGACCGCTGATGGGCGCCGGGTCGGCAGCGCGCGTGGCAGCGAGGCGCTGCAGGGCGCGACGCTTCTCATTGACGGCGCGGATGGCGGTCTTCAGACGCTCAGGCGTAATCTTGACGTCACACTCTTCCTCGATCTTGGCGGCAAGCTTTTTAACCTCGGCCTTCCAGGTCACGAGCGTCGACTCGTCGTGTACGTTGGGAATATCCATGACGTACATGTTCTTTTGCGTGGCAAAGAACTCGTAAGCTTTCTTCTTGCCATCGCAGGTGTTCTCGCCTACCACCAGGTCGCTCGACTCGATATAGGGGCAGACCTCGCCCAGCTTAAAGCCGGCAAAGCTCTTGATAAGCGGGCAGGTGTTGCGCGGCAGGTGCTCCTCGACCTTATCGGTTGCCCAATCGGCACCCGAGCACAGGCCCACGGGGATGCCGTCGCAGGCAAGCACGATCTCCTCGGGCACGTACACACAGAACGAACCGACGATCTTGGTGGCCTCGCCGGCCTCCTTCTTGTCGAGCATCTCCTTAATACGGCCGCTATGGATGTTGGTGGCGACAAAATCCAGGTAGGACGTGGACTTGGGGCGATTGTTCTGCGTCAGGAACATGTCGCCGTACATCTGACCCACGGCGCCCAGCAGCATGTCGTGGTCGGCAAGATTCATGCCGAGGCTCTCCCACATCGGATGGAAATCAAATTCTTCAGCCATGACGGTTCCCCTCTCGAACCAAAAATGAATAGCTACGGTATTCCTGCACGGTGGGTGGCGAAAACCCAGCCGCGCTCAAACCCGGAATTTTGGGGAACCCGCTTTGCAGCTGATTATTTAGTTGTGCGTCGTCTCTCCCGGAGCCGTGAACATACCTGCTCATATGCGGCTCCGAGCCATATACAGGGCGCGCGCGGCAACGCGACGCGAATATGTCATCTGCAGCACCGGCGCACCCTCCTTTTCTCGTCGAAGGTAACTATATCAACGGTTGTCGTCCAGACGAACACCGCCGACATGCGTACGACAGCGTCGTGTGCCGTCGTTTAATAATTTATTATCTGTGTTGATAAGAGTTTGTCATCCATCATTCGGCGAACGGCAAGACAAAGCCGCCGAGGCTTATATCCCCGACGGCATTACCCGGCGCTATCGACAAACCAAATGGATCTTACTCGCATCGAAGTGCATGCGTAGCGTCTCGCCTGCTTGCGGCAGCTCGTCGACAGGCACGCCCACCTTGTTGACCTTCCACTGCAGACGCGTGGGCGCATCGACGCGCGGCACGTCCAGCAGCACCAGCCGCTCAAAGCGCGAATCGCTCACACGAGCCACGTGCAAATCGTAGCTGTTACGGCCCCGCTCCGCGCGATTGTCAACATGGAAGTAGCTCGCACGAATACCGAGGTACGCCACGTCATCTCGAACCTCACGGCCCACATTAAAGGTCATGCCCCAGTCGAGGGCCTCAACTTCTTCGTCGCCGATCTTGCGCGCGCGGCTCGTATTCTTGCAGCCCGTCAGGCGCAGTGCCGCCAGCGTCTGCGGACGACGGACCACGTCCTCGATGGAGCCGATCTCCTCCACATGCCCGTCGTGCATCACGCAGATGCGCTGACACAGGCGGCACGCTTCGTCGATGTCGTGGCTCACGTAGAGCACGGTACGGTTGCAGACGTCGAACAGGTCGAGCATGTTTTGCTCAAGCGCGCTCTTGAGATACGCATCGAGTGCGCTCATGGGCTCGTCGAACATAAAAATGCCCGGATGCGCCGCCACCATACGGGCAAGCGCCACGCGTTGCTGCTGCCCGCCCGAGAGTCGCGCGGGGTAGCGATCGACAAAATCGGCCAGACCGAAAATGCCCAGATAGCGCTCGGCGAGCTTTTTGCGCGCGGCGGCGTCGCCAGCATCCTTTACACCGGCGCATACGTTATCGGCCACCGTCATGTTGGGAAACAGCTGATAGTTTTGGAACAACAGGGCGCATTTTCGCTCCTGGGGTGACAGGTTGATGCCAGCCGCCGAGTCAAAAAAGGTCACGCCGTTGACGACGATCTTGCCCTCGTCGGGCGTCTCCACGCCGGCAATGCAGCGCAGCGTGCAGCTCTTGCCACATCCGGAGGCACCGAGCAAGGCCACGCGCTCCTCGCCGGCCTCAAGCTGCATGTCGAGCATAAACCCGGGATAACGCTTTTTGATATCCAGAACGAGTGACATGACCTATAGACCTCCCTGCGGCGCAGCATCATCGCGCATGAGCTCGGCCAGCGCCTCGCGATCGATACGCAAGGCATCGCCGCCCGCCGGATCGAGCGAATCGCCCTGTCCGGCAAACTCTTTGGCCTGCTTGCGCTCCGCACGGGAAAGGCCCCGTTCGCGATACTTTTGCGAATGCGCCGTGTACATGTTGATGAACAGGATGACCAGGAAACTAAACACGATCACGACGGCGACCCAAAAGAGGGCCACCGAGGTGTTGCCGCCCATCCACTCAAAGTAAATGGCGATGGGGATGGTCTGGGTAATGCCGGCGTAGTTGCCCGCAAAGAACAGGGTGCAGCCAAACTCGCCCATCGCACGGGCAAAGGCGAGCACCGTGCCGGCGGCAATCGAGGGCCAGCCAAGCGGCATCATAAGCTTGGTGAAGATGCGACGCTCGGACCAGCCCAGCGTGCGCGCCGCATCGAGCATCTGCGTGTCGAGACTCTCGAAGGCTCCGAGTGCCGTACGATAGACGAGCGGGAACGACACCACCACGGCAGAGATCACCGCCGCGGGCCACGTAAAGACAATCGAGATGCCGTGCGCAATGAGCCACTGGCCCACCCCGGTCAAGCGGCCAAACAGCATAAGCAGCAGAAAGCCGCAGACCGTGGGCGGCAGCACCATGGGAATCGTAAAGACCGAATCGAGCAAACCCTTCACGCGGCTCGAGGTACCCATAGTCTTCCACGCGGCGAACAGGCCCAGTGCAAAGGAGATCAGCAGGGCAAGGCCACTCGTTTTAATAGACACCCAAAACGGTCGGTAGTCGATGCCGCCCAATAAGGAGGCCAGAGAGGTCAAGGGCCCCCGCTCATCCCGCAACACGACAGACGACGCTTCTACCATTTGAGCGCTATCAAGCCAACGCGCGCCGCCCTTGGCATCACCCGAGGCTGATGCAATCACCACATAACGGTCCCCATCCGCACCGCGCTCGTCAAAGCCATAGGTATACCCGCCGGCATCAAACGTTGTTTCCGCCGTGACATACCAAGGAAGATCCACGTCCCCTAGCTGCGCACCTCCCATGCAGTTTGCGCTGTCGAGCTCACAGACGAGGGCTTTGAGACCCGATACGCACTCGTTGTCCTGCGGATCAAATCCATACTTCTCGACCGCCTTGGGCGATATCCACACAACAACGCGATCGGCAGCAGGCGCCACCACAAGGTCCACGTCCTCGTCAACGGGAAACCGGTAGCCCTCAGGCTGGCCCTCCATGGCACGAGCGGTCCCCTTGGCCAGCCGCTCAAAACCCTCGATCCCATAGGAAAGCCCATGAGCGGTCGCAGCAACCTGGGCCCCGTCCTCAGCATCCCCAGCAAACGCAAATCCCGGCACCCAGCAAAGCGCAAAGGTCAAAGCACAGGTGACAAGCATGCGGAATCTATTAAGCACGAAAAGCTCCAAGCGAATACAAGGACGGAGTGAAACACAAAACGATGGAATTATCGCGCCAAGCCGCACTACGCGGAAAGCTCAAAGCCGTACTTAGCCCAAATCTTCTGAGCCTTCTTGTTGGTCAGACAGAAGTCGATGAACGCCTTGGCCTCGTCGGCATGCTCGGAGCTCTCGGCAACGGCACCCGGATACACGATGGGCTTGTGCGAATCCTCGGGGCACACGAAGGCCTCCTCGATGCCGTCGTAGCGGAAGATATCGGAGCTGTAGACAAAACCGGCCACGCAGTCGCCCGTAGAGACGTAGGCGGCAGCGGTGCCGACCTTATCGGCCAGGGCCACCTTGTCGGCGAGTTCGGGCGCATACTCGCCATCGTCGCCCTCGGTGCCGGTGTAGAGGCCCACGGAGGCCAGGGCCTGGTTGGCATACTTGCCGGCGGGAACGGTCTTGGCGTCGCCAATGGCAATCTTGCCGTCCAGGTTCGCGACGTCGGCGATGGCCTCGACCTTGGCGTCGGAGCCCTCGGCGCGAATGATCACGAGGTCGTTGACGAACATGTCCTCACGCGTGTCGGCGTCGACGAGTTCGGCGGTCTCAGCGTCATCCATGGTGCCCTTGGAAGCGGTGATGAGCACGTCGACGGCGGCACCGGCGCGCATCTGCTCGACAAGGTCGCCGGACGCTTTGAACTGCGTGTCGGCGAAGGTGGTGCCGGTCTGGTCGGTGTAGAGCTCCTGGACCTCGGGAAGGGCCTTCTCGAGGGAGTTGGCGGCAAAGACCTGCAGTTCGACGGTTTCCTTCTTGGAAGAGGCCTTGGCGGAGCCGGCATCGGATCCGGCCGGCTCGGACGTCTTGTTGTCCGAGCAGCCGGCAAGACCAAGGCCGGCAGCGACGGCAGCAGAGAGCGAGACGAATCCGCGGCGAGAAACCATATCGAACATGTTCAACCCTTTCGAACGCTATGCCCGGGCACCCCGCCGCAGGCTTTAATCTGCAATCAGATTATACTTCCGTGCGAATAATGGTAGTGAGAAATTATTCTCGCTAGAGAATATAGTTTCGAGTTACCGTACACCTCGGCGTCGATTCGGCGGAAAACAAAAGCGGAGCGACCGATAAGGTCGCCCCACCGCAGGTAAATAGCTTAGTTGGTATGTCCGCCGCCCGCTGTCATCTGAGCCGCGTGCTCCAGCTGGTCCGCTATGGCCTCCCAGCTTTCGCGGGCGGCCTTCGTGGAACCGGGAAAGTTTACGACAAGTGTATGACCTCGTTGCATGCAAATAGCACGCGAGAGCATAGCGCGGCGCGTCTTGGTCATCGAGTACGCACGAATTGCCTCTGCAATACCCGGCACATCGCGGTCGCAGACGGCACGCGTCGCCTCGGGCGTCACATCGCGCATCGAAAGCCCCGTGCCGCCGCAGGTGAGCACGACATTGGCGTGGCACTCATCGGCGGCTTCCACAATGGCATCACCAATCTCGCTGACGTCATCGCGCACGACCACATGTGAGGCGACCGTCCAGCCCTGCGCCTCGATAAGTTCCTCGAGTGCGGCTCCAGCCTCGTCCTGGGCAAGATCGCGCGTATCCGAGCACGTCACAATCGAAATCTTCAACTCCATAGCGATCCTCCTATAGCACCGTTCCCTCAGGCAGGTCGACACGCACGACGTCCACGACATCTCCCGCCTTGAGCTCGCACGGTCCTTCGTCAATACGCAGCAGGCAGTTGGCCCGCTGCATCGTGCCGAGCAGCGCCGAATTCTGCGTCTTGGCCTCGGTCACCAACAGCTCACCGGTCTCGGGGTCGCGCAAAACCGTGGCGCGATCGAAGAAGCGTCGGTCCTGGCGCTTTTTCACACCGTGCGTGAGCGTCGCCTGCTGCACGGGACGCGCGCCCTCGGCAAAGCCGCGCATCTTACGAATCGCCGGGCGGGCGAGCATCTCGAAGCCCACATACGCCGCGGCCGGATTGCCTGAAAGCCCCAGGTAAGGCTTACCCCCGAGCAAGCCAAACGTAATGGCCTTGCCGGGACGCATCGAGATCCGATCGAACAGAACCTCGCCCTCGCGCTTGACCAGCGCCGTCACATAGTCGTAATCGCCCGCCGAGGCGCCACCGCTCGTAATGACAAAATCGCACTCCTGCACGGCACGATGTACGAGCTCGGCAATCGCCTGTTCATCATCGGGAGCGATGCCGTAGAACACGGGCTCGGCTCCTACATCGAGCGCCTCGGCCATCAGCGCCGAGGAGTTGGAATCGCGAATCTGACCGCGTGCCGGTACCCTACTCGGTGCGACCAGTTCCGTGCCCAGCGAAATGATGCCCACGCGCGGGGCAGCGTGCACCTTCACGCTCGCGTATCCGGCGCTTGCCAGCAAGCCGGCGCCGGCCGGAGCCACGACCTCGCCGGCGTGCATCACAACATCGCCGGCATGGGCCTCCTCGGCAGCCGAGCGAACGTTCTCCCCTACCTTGGCAGGCGCCGAGAAGCGAACGTGCGAGCCCTCGTTGCCATCGCCATCGAGTACGTCGACGATCTCGTACTTCACCACGGCATCGGCACCTTCGGGTACTGGCGCGCCTGTCATAATGCGGACCGTCTCGCCCGCGCCGACCACGCCCTCAAAGACATGGCCCGCTGCCTCATGTCCTACGACGGAGAGCGTCACCGGAGTGTCACCGGTGGCCGCAGCAAGATCGGCTGCGCGCACGGCATACCCGTCCATAGCGCTGTTGGCAAACGGCGAAATGTCGATATCGGCCACCGCATCCTCGGCCAAGGGAAAACCAGCCGCCTGCCACACGGGAATCTCGACGAGATCGGTCGGAGCAACGTGCGACAGGACAATCGACTGCGCGTCCTCCAGCGGAATGAGTTTCTCTGCCATATGCACCTCTTAATGCCACGGCGCACAACAAGGACGCCGATTCTTTATGCTTGCCTCAGTATAATCCCCCGACGCATGGCCGCGACTCGGCCTGAACCCGCAAATACACCTGTCGGTTGCAGGCCGCGAAACAGAATGGAAACCAACCCACCGGCTCGTCGCGTTTACCGCGTTTTATAATGCTTGCGTTGCAACCTAAAAGAGGAACGTATGGCTCATAACGACAAACCCGAAAGCGCAAACGAAGCGCAGGATCATCCCCAGCCGCTCGACGATGGCGGTTTTTTCTCCCTGAACGACGTCATCATGGCAGGCAGGCATCAGCTCACCCGCTCCGAGCATCTCTTGGCTGCCGACACGCGCCGCAACGTCCGCAACCTACTCGCGAGCGCCAAGTTGCTCGCACTCGTCGTCATCGTCTCGCTCGCCATGGGTGTTGCCGCTTGGGCATTTTTGGCCTCGCTGAATATCGCGACCGATTATCGCGAGCACCACGTGTGGATTTACGCGTTGCTTCCCGTTGCGGGCGTTGCCACCGCATGGGTGTACAAAAACCACGGCCTTGCCGCCAAACGAGGTAACAATCTGGTCATCGACTCCGCCCTGGGCACACGCCTTATCCATATGCGCATGGCCGTTCTCACCTTCGTCTGCTCCACGCTCACGCACCTCACCGGCGGATCGGCCGGTCGCGAGGGGGCTGCGGTGCAGATTGGCGGCACCATCGCCAGCAACATCTCGAGCCTCGCCCACCTCAAAAAGCATGACCACCACGACCTCATGCTCGCCGGCATCTCGTCGGCCTTTGGCGCCGTATTCGGCTCGCCCCTTGCCGGAGCTTTCTTTGGCATGGAGATGTGCTTTATCGGCAAAATCGACTACACCGCGGGCATCTACTGCCTGGTCGCCTCGTTTACCGGCTACTTTTCGTCGCTTGCCTTGGGAACCGAGTACGAGGCGAATGTTATCGCCAGCGTTCCCGCTATGACGCCCAAAACGGTCGTCATCGTTGTTATCAGCGCAATTATCTTCGGTCTGACGGCACGCCTCTTTGCCTGGTCGGTTCGAACCGTCAAGAGCCTCTACGGTCGCTTTATCACCAATTACCTCGTTCGCGCACTCATCGGCGCACTCGTGGTTTTGGCCGCCTATGCCCTCCTCGACGCCTGGAACTACGCCGGCCTTTCCACGTGGCTTTCCGGCGCCGGATTTGCCGGCAACACCACCCTGGCGGACGCAGCCATCAAGTTGGTCGTCACAGCGCTTACCCTGGGCGCGGGCTTCCAAGGCGGCGAGGTCACGCCCCTGTTTGGCATCGGTGCGGCGCTCGGCGGCTGGATAGGTTGCCTCGTCGGAATCGATCCCAGCTTTCTGGCAGCGCTGGGCATGCTCGGCGTGTTCTGCGCCGGCCTTAACGTGCCTATCACCACCTGTATGATGGCCATCGACCTGTTCCACGGCACGGCTGCCGGGTTCTTTGTCATCGTGGCCTTTATCAGCTACCTAACCGCCGGACACCGCGGCGTGTACCCCGCCCAGCGCATTATCTCGCCCAAGCGCCGTTCGCTTATTGTAGATGAGGGCGGTACGGTAGCGGATGCTATCGAGCGCCACAACGACCTGATAGAGTAGACGTAAGTATTCGACGTGCAGCCACAATCGGGGGCAATTCGACCTGAGCGCGACCGCACCGTCACGTCATACGCCGGGAGTCGCCCCATGCACGCAACTGATTTTGGCCTCACGCTCATCATCGCCAACCCAGCCGCCCAGTTGGGTGCGGCGCGCGAAGTTGCCGAGCGCCTGCAACGCTTTATGGACATGACTGCACGCGCATCCCAGTTTGACCTGGTGCTAACCGAGCGCATGGGACACGCCAAGGAGCTTGCCGCACAGGCTCAGGGCTATCGCACCGTTATCGCCCTTGGCGGCGACGGCGTGATTCACGAGGTCGTCAACGGGCTTATGACGCAGGATGAGGCGGTCCGCCCCGCTCTCGCCATCCTACCCGTGGGCTCCGGCAACGATTTTGCCCAAACACTCGGCATCGACGATTTCTCCGGTAAGGATTTTGGCGCGCTGCTCTCCTGCGAGCTGCAGCGTCAGGACATCGGGCGCATTCGCTCATGGAACCCCGCAAGCGGTAGCGGCGAGGCTTCCGTTGAGTACTACGACCAGACGCTTTCGATCGGCATCGATGCCGCCATCGGCCTGGGCACCACCGAGCTGCGCAAAAAGACGGGTCTCGCCGGCACTCCGCTCTACACTCTCTCGGGACTTGAGCAGTTTGGCCTACGCTATCGCAATTACCCCATGACAGCCAGCTTTGACGACGCGCCCGCCGAGCGCGTGAGGGCGATCATCATGGCGATTCAGCTGGGCCCCACGTATGGCTCGGGCTATCGTATCTGCCCCGATGCCGACCCCTGCGACGGCATGCTCGACGTCTGCTACGCCTGCGGCCCCGTCCCTCGCGCGGTTGCCCTGCCTATGTTTCTTTCGGCTAAGGACGGCCACCATACCAAGTTGCCACCGGTTCGCATGCGCCGATGCCGCCATGCCGCGCTCACCTTGGAGGAGCCCGACTACCCCATCCAGGCCGACGGCGAGCCCGTTGTCGCCTCACGCATCGAGGTCGACATCCTCGCCGGCGCCCTCGAGGTCTGGCACCCCACCCGCTAACCCCACCTAAGTTGCGGTGAAATAGGGACTGTCTTACGGCTTTAGCTGCATAAACAGTCCCTATTTCACCGCAACTTACGAGGAGGCTATTCCTCCCCGCCCGGCTTGCGACGGTTGGCCTTTTTAATGGCGTTGAAGTGCTTGTCATTAAGCCTGCGCTGGCGAGAGCGCTGAGGCACCTTGGTCTTTACGCGTCGACGCGGTGGACGCCCGCGACGCTCAAGCTCAGCGCGCAGCTTACGCAGGCAGCTCGCGCGATTCTGAAACTGGCTGCGGCTCTCACGCGCCGTCACGACAATCCCCGTGGGCCCATGTTTCATGCGCACCGCAGAGTCCGTCGTGTTCACGCCCTGCCCACCCGGACCCGTCGCGCGAAACACCTGTACCTCGCAATCGCGCGCCAGCTCCTCAACCGACATCTCGGCAAAGCGCGCATACTCGCGCCAGCCCATCTTGTTCTCGTCCATATCAACACCTCCCCTCATACAAAAAATGTGACAAAGGGACAGTCCCTTTGTCACATCGCATACCAATCGCTTATGTTGCGCGCTTAGGCGAAGGTGATCTCGCCGTTCTCGCAGTCCATATCGGCGATACGGGCCAAGCTCTCAACGCGGAAGCCGCGCTTACGGAGCTTATCGCCGCCGCCCTGGAAGCCCTTCTCAACGGCAATGCCAATGCCGGCAACTTCGGCGCCCGCAGCCTCGCAGATCTTAATAAGGCCCTCAAGCGCGCAGCCGTTGGCCAGGAAGTCGTCGATAATCAGGACCTTATCGCCCTCGGACAGAAAGCGCTTGCCGACAATGACCGGGTACTCCTTCTGCTTGGTAAAGGAGTAGATGGTCGTGGCATACTGCTCGCCGTCAAGGTTGATGGACTGGGCCTTCTTTGCAAAGACCACCGGCACGCCGCCAAAATGCTGAGCTGCGATGCAGGCCATACCAATACCCGAAGCCTCAATCGTCAGGATCTTGTTGATCTCGACACCCTCGAACAGACGGGCCCATTCGGCGCCCATGTGGTCGAACAGCTCAACGTCGCACTGGTGGTTGAGGAAGGCATCAACCTTAAGGACGTTACCGGCCTTTACGATGCCGTCATGGCGAATACGATCCTCAAGCTCCTGCATGGCGCAACCCCTTCTCGCGGCAACGATACCGCGCGATTAATAAACGTTGTTCGATAGTCTACCACGGACCGACCCCCGCCCGCCCCACAAGCCACATCGCACCACAAACCAGTCTTTTTGGGACGGCGCGAATCGTGGCAGACAGCCTCCCAACATGCTAATGGCGGGCGCGCATCTTCACCAAACGCACCATGGCAAGCGCAAAGCCCACGGCGGCCACAGCCATGAGTACGTAGAACACCGAGCGAAAGCCGAATAGGAATACGTCCGGACGACCTGTAACAAAACTGGTCACGGCCTCGCCCATTGCCACGCTCATCTGCCCATACAGGATATGCGACGCCGCCGTAATGCCGAGCGCCATGCCGGCGTAGCGTGCCAAACTACCCAGGCTGCCCGCAAAGCCGAGCGCTTCGCGCGGAGCCGAGCCCATATACAGCGAGTTGTTGGGGCTCTGGAAAATCGACGTACCGCACGACATAAACGCGGCACAGCACACAATCACAGGGATGGAAGAGTGCTCGTCGAGCGTACTTACCGCAAAGAGCCCGCACACGTACACGCCCAGGCCGACCGCCGTGGGACCCTCGCAGCCAACACGGTCCGAAACCGCACCCGAAAGCGGGCCGATAAAGGCATTCACCATCGGCAGCGCCAAAAACAGCAATCCGGAAATGTCGGAACCAAAGCCGTGGGCGTCCTGAAAATAGAACGGCAGGATAAACTCGGATGCGCCAATACCAACGAACACGATGAGCATGCAGGCAAGGTTGATGGTGAAGGCCGAATTTGCAAAGCAGCGACGCGCGGCCTCCGCCAGCGACATGGGGCGCTCGCCGGCCTCCGGCTTTACATGCGGCAGCGTGTAGAGCCCCACGATAAACGAGATGACGCCAATGGGCAGGTTGATGAGGAAGATGCTCTCCCAAGGAAAGCTTGCCACCAGCATGCCGCCGAGCACGGGGCCACACATCATGCCGAGGGCCACAAAGGTCGCGAGAATACCCATAGCACGGCCTCGTTCGCGCGCCGGAAACGACTCGGTGATGATACCCATGTTGTTAGCCATGGCCGCCGCGCAACCGACGCCCTGAACAATGCGTGCCAGGATAAGAACCTCGAGCGAGGCCGAAAGGCCGCACAGCAGCGAACCGACCGAAAAGACGATGACACCCAGCTGGAACACATTCACCTTGCCGCGCACGTCACCCAGACGGCCAAACGGCAACATAGCCACGCATGTCGCAAGCAGGTACACCGAGCTCACCAGCTGAATGCGATCGAGGCCCACGCCCAGCTCCTTTTGCATCACGGGCAGCGCCACGGTCACGACGGTCGAATCCAAACACACCATAAAGGTCATGACGAGCACGGTGAACAGAATCGCCCATTTATTCTTACCGTGGGTGTCGCCCTCTAGGGCAATGTGTTCGCGGCGCAGCTGCTCGGCAGTTTTCTCCATGTATATCCTTTCTATCGTGCAACGCAAAAACGGGACCCCAATCGCCTACAAACGGACACGATCGGGGTCCCGCCTACGGAATCGGAACTATGAGGACGTCGTCAGCCGAAAAGCCGTCCCACGCCTCGCACGCACGCTAGCCTAGCACTGCTCGAGCGCCTGCTCAAGGTCGGCAATCAGATCGGCCGTGTCCTCGAGGCCGCACGACAGGCGCACCATGTCGGCAGAGATGCCACAGGCGATGAGCTCTTCATCGTTCATCTGGCGATGCGTAGCGTTAGCAGGATGCAGGCAGCAAGTGCGGGCGTCGGCCACGTGCGTGGCGATCTGGGCGAGCTTGAGGCTCTTCATAAAGGTCTCGGCCGCCGCGCGACCACCGTTAAAGCCAAAGCTCACAACGCCGCAGGTACCGTTGGGCATGTACTTCTGAGCCATGTCATAGTACTTGTCGCCCTCCAGGCCCGGATAGCTCACGAAGCGCACCTTGGGATGGCTCTGCAGGAACTTGGCAACGGCCAGGCCGTTCTCGCAATGACGCGGCATGCGCACATGGAGGCTCTCGAGCGAGCTATTCAGGAAAAAGGCCGCCTGCGGGTTCTGCATGGGGCCGAGGTCGCGCATGAGCTGCGCGGTGGCCTTGGTAATGAAGGCGCCCTCGCGACCGAACTTCTCGGCATACGTCACGCCGTGGTAGCTCTCGTCAGGCGTGGTGAGACCCGGGAACTTGTCCGCATGGGCCATCCAGTCAAACTGGCCGTGGTCGACGATCACGCCACCCAGATAGGCCGCATGGCCATCCATGTACTTAGTGGTGGAGTGCGTAACGATGTCGGCGCCCCACTCAAAGGGACGGCACATCACGGGCGTCGGGAAGGTGTTGTCGACCATCAGCGGCACGCCGTGGTCATGCGCGGCCTTGGCAAAGCGCTCAATATCGAGCACGGCAAGGGCGGGGTTGGCGATGGTCTCGCCAAAGACGAGCTTGGTGTTGGGTTGGAAGGCTGCCTCCAACTCCTCATCGGTGCAGTCGGGGGCAACGAACGTGCAGGTCAGCCCCATACGGCCCATGGTGTGGGCGAGCAAGTTGTACGTGCCGCCATAGATGGCAGAGCTCGCGACTACGTGATCGCCGGCACCGGCCACGTTAAAGATCGCAAGGAAATTCGCGGCCATGCCCGAGCTCGTGAGCATCGCGGCAGTGCCGCCCTCCATCTCGCAGATCTTGGCGGCAACCAGATCGCACGTGGGGTTCTGCAGACGGCTATAGAAGTAGCCCGACTCCTCCAGGTCAAACAGCTTGCCCATGTGCTCGGACGTGTCGTACTTCCACGTGGTGGACTGGTAGATGGGCACCTGACGCGGCTCGGCATCTCCCGGGTGATAGCCGCCCTGAACACACGTCGTACCGATGGTCTGCTTGCTCATATCTAGCTCCCTTGCCTGGGTTTTAGTTTTATTCGGTCCACGATACCGCTACCCCGCACCCCTCTCAACCCATCCCCAAGGTAGGTTATGTGACTAATTGATCAGGGGTATTTATCTCAAGCCTTGGGCATTTGCTCGATAGATAAAATGAGGCATCCATGAAGCTCTCGATGATTACACGCACCGTCACGGGTACCATAGGCGGGTACACCGTGACCAAGGAGACAACGATGAAGCAAATCGATACGGCCCAGCTCGACATCACCGCCAGTCAGGCTCAGGCTGCCGAGTACCACGCCCGTGGCTTTAACTGCGCCCAGGCCGTCGCCTGCACGCTCGCGCCCGCCGTCGGGCTCGACCCCCAGATCGCCTTTACCCTCACCGAGGGCTTTGGTGCCGGCATGGGCGGCATGACCGAAACCTGCGGCGCCATCTCGGGAGCCGTGGCCATCATGGGCTTTGTAATGAGCGACGGCATGGAAAACCCCAAGACCAAGGGCCAGACCTACAAGCTGTCGCGCGAAATCGCCAAGCGTTTTGGCGAGAAGAACACGACGACCGTCTGCGGCACGCTCAAGGGCATCGGATCGGATAAGGGTCCGCTCCGCAGCTGCCCTGGTTGCATCGACGATGCCATCGAGATCGCCTGTGATGTGCTAAAGCAGCTTGCCGAGTAAACGGCAGTAACATAAAACCACGGCCGGCGCGCTTGGGATTCATCCAAAAGCACGCCGGCCGTCGTCGTTAGAACTCGGCAAATTCGGGATCGCCGACCTCGATCTCCTCGCGCCCCGCCATAAGCTCGCGCATCTTAGCGCAAAACGGCCCCTGCTCCCCCGCTTTAAACACCAAATGAAGTGTCACGGCATCCGCGTAATCGGTATCCGAAACCTTGGCACCCGAATCCTGCGCCAAACGAAGCACCTGCTCATACTGCGGATAGGCCACATGCACGTCAACAGGCACGACACTCGTCATCTCGACGATCCGCCCGGCCTCCCGAGCAGCCGCCACCGCCGCCTGCGTCGCCGCAGTATAGGCACGCACCAAGCCACCAGGACCCAACAGCGTGCCACCAAAATAGCGCGTCACTACGCAGCAAACATTTTTGAGCCCCGCACCGCGCAACACCTCGAGCGTCGGCATACCGCTCGTGCGGCTCGGCTCACCATCATCGCTTTGGCGTTCGCGTCCATCGACCAAAATCCACGCGGGAACATTGTGTCGAGCGTCGTAATGGCGCTTGCGAACTGTCTCGATAAAGGCATTCGCCTCATCCTCGGACTCAATATGGACCAGCTGGGCAATAAACCGGCTCTTGCGGTCCACAAACTCGCCCGAAACCTCAATATTCGATTGCAGAGTAAAATAGCTGTCCAACAAAGCCCCTCAACAACAAGCAAAGCAACAAACAGCCTCAATAATACGGCAAAGGCCGTACCGATTGTCAGGGTAACAAAAATGCCAAGTGGGCCTATAAGCCGGGTTCTGTCGTGAACGGTCATTTATCTTGTCTGCACGTTACCGTGCAGCTCCACGCACGCTACCCGAACGCGGACCGGGCCGGCCCATAGCGTTCCTATTCGCGCTTGCTCCGGATGGGGCTTGCCAAGCCGCCGTGTTGCCACGACGCTGGTGGTCTCTTACACCACCGTTTCAGCTTTTCCCTTTACGCCTTGCGGCGCAGGTGGGAGTCTTCTTTTCTGCGGCGCTTTCCGTCGGATCACTCCGCCCGGCCGTTAGCCGGCATCCCGCCCTCTGGAGCCCGGACTTTCCTCACGCGTGCTGCAAGCAGCACATCGCGCGACCGTCTGGCCCACTCAGCAGTGCAAGAGTGTAGCACACCGTTGCCGCAGGCAATGGCACAACACAAGCGTTCGACACGATAAACCAAGAACCACGCCATGCAGTACAATAGGGTTGTCGATGGGCAACGTCGTCAGTCGAGACGCGACCGCGCTCCACACCCCTCCGTCTACTCGGTGTGTTCCCGCCTCCTCCCCGAGGCGGGATGTCGGCATTTTTCATGCATCGACAACCCAATAGCCTGTGAATAGCCCGGGCAGCATCGCGCATCTCGGCGCCAAATGCAAAAAGGGACCCGTCCATTGCGGACGGATCCCTTAAAACAAGTGATCGTCAAACCGATTTACTCGGCGTCGGTCTCCTCGTCCTTCTTCTCGGAAGGCAGCGGGGTAACCTCGATCTCGACGCCCAGAGTCTCAGCAGCAGACTTCATGGACAGGGAGATGCGACGACGGTCGAGGTCGATCTCCATGACCTTGACCTGAACCTTGTCGCCCACGTGGGTGACCTGAGAAGGCTGATCGACGTGCTTGTTGGCCATCTCGGAGATGTGCACCAGACCCTCGATGCCCTCGCCCAGGTCGACGAAAGCGCCGAACGGGACAAGCTTGGTCACAGTGCCTTCGACGATAGCGCCGACGGGGTACTTCTTGACCAGTGCGCGCCACGGATCCTCGGTGGTCTGCTTGAGACCCAGAGAGATGCGCTCGCGGTTGAGATCGACGTCGAGAACCTCGACCTCGACCTCCTGGCCGACCTTGACAACCTCGGAAGGATGGTTGACGTGGTTCCAGGAGAGCTCGGAGATGTGGATGAGGCCGTCGATACCGCCGAGGTCGACGAAGGCGCCGAAGTCGACGATGGAGGAAACGGTGCCCTGGAGACGCATGCCAGACTTGAGCTTGGACAGGATCTCGGAGCGCTCGGCCTTACGGGACTCCTCGAGCACGACGCGACGGGAGAGGACGACATTGTTGCGGTTGCGGTCCATCTCGATGACGCGGGCCTCGATGCGGGTGCCCATGTAGGAGGTGAGGTCCTTGACACGACGGAGGTCGACGAGGGAAGCGGGCAGGAAGCCACGCAGACCGATGTCGAGGATCAGGCCGCCCTTGACAACCTCGATAACCTCGCCCTCGACGTTCTCGCCGGAGTTGAACTTCTCCTCGATGCGGTTCCAAGCACGCTCGTACTCGGCACGCTTCTTGGACAGGACCAGACGACCGTCCTTGTCCTCCTTCTGGAGAACCAGAGCCTCGATGGGATCACCGAGTGCAACGATGTCTGCAGGGTTAGCGTCCTTGCGGATGGACAGCTCGCGGACCGGGATAACGCCCTCGGACTTGAATCCGATGTCAACGAGCACCTCGTCATGCTCGATCTTAACGACAGTGCCGTTAACGAGATCGCCCTCATCAAAGTCGGTAATCGTACCGTCGATGAGGTTGTTCATCTCCTCCTCGTTGACATCGTCAAGAGAGAAAATGGACGAGTTCTGAATCTCACTCAAAGGTGGACCCCTTTCGAACTACGGGGCCCCGATTGCTAGGACCTACAGAAGGGTGCGACAAGCACACAACGTTTAGGAACACTCGGGAGCCGACAGATACTAATGTGACGCTTATGCAATCACGTTCGTATAGGTTACGGGGAAATCATTTCGATTTCAAGCGTGAACTGCGATTTTTTACTCGTATGGAGACTTTTTCGCAATCTTGTGGACGACCGTCTCCATAAGTTGACGATAGGCAGTTAGGCATACGGCTTTGCGGTAAAGTATCCGGAGCCAACGATTCTGGAACGATTTTTCGAGAAAGGTGCCCGCGTGCTCAAAGCAGTCGTTTTCGATATGGACGAGACGCTTCTTAGCATCAACCTCAACGCGTTCATCCTTCGCTATTTTAAGGATGTCTCGTCGATGCTCGCGGATATCGGACGCCGCAGCCGCGGTGGCACGATGGCACGCCTCGGCACCATCCTGGTCGACCTCAATGCCAATCGCCGCAGCGGCACGGACAACCGCACCAATCTTGAGTTTTACCGCACCGAGGTCGAGCGCCGATGCGGCATCTGCCTCTCCGATCCCCTCATCTACGAGGCGTTTACCTACTATGACCGCGAAGTGCTTCCACACAAGAATGACGATGTCATCAACGCCCACGCCATGCCGGGCGCACACGCCGCGCTTCAGGCCGTACAGGACGCAGGGCTGCGCTGCGCGCTCTTTACCAACCCCAGCTTTCCGCAGGGGGCCATCGAGTGCCGCATGGGTTGGGGCGACCTGGCCGACGCCCCCTTTGAGCTCGTCACGCACATGGGAAACACCACCCGCTGCAAGCCCGATGCCACCTACTATCTCGAGCAGCTTCAGGTGATGGGACTCGAGCCGCACGAGGTCCTTATGGTGGGCAACGACCCCAAGCGTGACTTCCCGTCCCCCGATTGCGGCATCCAAACCGCCTTTGTGGGCCAGGGCAAGCCCAGCCGAGCCACCTGGCGCGGAACCATGGAAGACTTCGCCCGCGACTTCGACGCCGTAATCGAAGCCTTCTACGAACACCAAGTAGCCGACGAACTGTCATAGGACCCCTCCCACCAAACAAAATAGCGCCGCAGGTTGAGCATAAGTCAGCGAAAACGCCCCTAAGCGAGCAATGTGCCTTGAAAGAGGAGGGCATAGGCCTTCTGGCCATGCCCGACGATTGAAAGGCAAATTGCCGCTTAGGGGCGTTTGCAGCGTCGACTGGTTACGCGGTTTGGTAAAACCGCGTAACTAGCACACCTGGGTTTTACCGATCATGATGTTGAGGATCTCGATGTCGGTGTCCTTCATGCCCACGCGGCCTACGTAGCCCATGCTGGCGATCGTCTGCTCAACGGTATCTTGGATCAGGCCCTCGCCGGCGCGGAAGCCGCGACCCTGCATGGCCATATCATGGCCCAGAATCGCCGCATCGACGGCAGCCGAGATCTTGGCGGCACAGCTCGCCTTGGCGCCGTCGCACACGATGCCGCCCACGTTACCGAGCGTATTCGAGACCGTCGCGCCAATCTGCTCGCGCGTGCCACCGCACAGCCAGGTAATCGCGGCGCCGGCGCCGCACGCGGCGCAAATAGCACCGCAAAACGCTGAGAGCGCACCAATATAGCTCTTGATATGCACGGCGATAAGATCGGACAGCATCACGGCGCGCACCAGGCGCTCGTGGTCGCAGCGCAGGTACTCGGCATACTCCATGACGGGCAATGCGCAAGTAATGCCCTGATTGCCCGAGCCGCACACAATGGCGACCGGCAGCGCGCAGCCGTTCATGCGGGCGTCGGACCCGGCGGCCGCACGGGCACGGGCACGGCAGGCGACGTCATCGGCACGAGCACCTAGCAGCGTACGACCCACCTCGGCGCCCCAAGCGTGCGCAAGGCCCTCGGCACTGATTGCGCCATTCAGCTCAATCTGACGCTCAACGGCAGCGCGGCCTTCCTCAATGTCACCGTCCTCGATAAAGTCGATGATGGTCTCAATCGACATGGGCGTATCGGCGTTATCTGCCGCCCGCTCGGCCACGACGCGCTCGGCGCAGGCGGCACACTCCCCCGCCGACTTGCCGCACACCGGAATACCGTCGAGGGTATGGCACGTGACATTGGTGTGGTGGTCGGTAATCTCGACGACCGCGGTATGGCCCCCGGCCGTCGCAGTCACCTTGATGTAGAGGTTGGGCACACCCTCGACAAGCGACACATCGCAGTAGCCGGCGTCGGCGAGGAGCTCGGTCACGCGAGCACGATCTTCGTCGTCAACGCTCTCGAGCACCTCGAGAGCGCTCTTAGCGTCGCCGCCCACGGCACCCAGCACGGCCGCGGCCTCAATACCGTGCATACCGCCCGAGTTGGGCACGGTCACGCTCTTAACGTTCTTGATGATGTTGCCCGAGCATGCAACATCCATATGATCGGGTTCGCAACCGAGCGTCTGACTCGCCAGCGCCGCTGCATAGGCAACGGCAATGGGCTCGGTGCAGCCGAGTGCACAGACAAGCTCGCGGTTCAAAACATCGCAAAACGCGGCATCACGGATGGAATCGGTAGGCATAGGTATCTCCTACTTATATAACGGGCTGGGCTCTCATTAATAGTTAGCTCTTTTATTTGATAACAATGCATCAAAAACCGCAACCCAGGTTCCGGTAGACGGCGTTCAGGCGCAAACTGGCGGCATTCGTTCATGAGAAGCCGGTCTTGTTGCATGCTAAAGCATTTGAACAAAAAACGCCCGAGCGTTTACGCAAAAGTCGCGCTATCATGCAGTTGAAAGCGGTAAACACCTTTAGCATTTGCGCCGCACAGAACAGAGAGGAACCATCTATGAAGATCGGTATCGGTAACGATCACGCCGCCGTCGAGCTCAAGAACATCATCTCCGAGCACCTGAAGGAGCGCGGCTGCGAGGTCGTGAACTTTGGCACCGACACCTCCGAGAGCTTCGACTACCCCATCGCCGGCTACAAGGTGGGTAAGGCCGTTGCCAACGGCGATGTCGACCTAGGCATCCTGATCTGTGGCACCGGTGTCGGGATTAGCCTGGCTGCCAACAAGGTCGAGGGCGTACGCGCCGTCGTGTGCTCCGAGCCCTTCAGCGCCAAGCTATCGCGCATGCACAACAACACCAACGTGCTCGCCTTTGGTGCTCGCGTCGTGGGCTCCGAGCTCGCCAAGATGATTGTCGATGAGTGGCTCGACGCCGAGTTTGAGGGCGGCCGCCACGAGCGTCGCGTCAATCTCCTCAACGAGATCGACCACACGCGCGGCCTCAAGGTCGTCGACGAGGCCTAAACTACTCAGCGCCACAAGCTAACAGCAGGGGCCCGCTCGGAACACACGTCCGAGCGGGCCCCTTCATAGATCTTGGAATATAAAGGGCGCCACGGATGGAGTTCCGCGGCGCCCAAGCCACACGCTAACAGCTTTAAGGAGTCAAAGCTGGTTTAGCCAAAGAAGCGCTTGATCTCGATCTCGGCGTTCTCCAGGCAGTCGGAGCCGTGGATCACGTTGGCGTTGACATCGACAGCGAAGTCGCCGCGGATGGTGCCGGGGGCAGCATCAAGCGGGTTGGTAGCACCCATAAGGGTGCGCATCTTGGAGACAGCGGAGAGACCGGAAACGACCATCTTAACGACCGGGCCGCTCGTCATAAAGTCACAGAGACCACCAAAGAAGGGCTTGTCGGCCAGATGGGCGTAGTGCTCCTCGACGGTAGCGCGCTCGAGCGTGGTCATCTCCATGCGCTCGATGACAAGGCCGCTACGCTCAATGCGAGCGACGATCTCGCCGATCTTACGATCGCGCACAGCGTCGGGCTTAATCATGATGAAGGTCTTCTCGATAGCCATAAGGTAGCCTTTCAAGTAGGTTCGCGCGTGCCCAAGTCCCATTCCGGCACCCGCCCGGACTGCATCGTAACAGAGTTTTAGCTGCAGTTAACAAAAAGCTGTTTTTTGAAACGTTACAATTTATTAAAACGTTCCATTTGTGTCACTTCTGTTTCGAGGCCCGATTAGAGTACCATCCGACCGCACATCAACCGCATCGAACCGAGCGGACGGTCGGTTGCCGCCCGTGAACGTACCCCCTTCACAACCTGCCCAAAGGTCCTACAGAAGTTCTCGACAAGCCCCTCCCCCATAGCAACAAAATACGGACGCCCACATCAGCAGACGTCCGTAAAGCAACAACGATTTATCAATAAATAATGGCCAAAACAGCTTCAGCCAAACCCCTACTTTACCCCGTGGCCCATTTCGACGACCTTGGTCAGCGATCCAAACACGCCTTTGTCGGCCTCAAGCTGTGCCTCGGCACGCTGCAGCTGCACGGCAACGGCGGCAGGGGCGGTGCCGCCCTCGGTCGTGCGCGCGGCGACAATCGACGGGATGTCGAGCGCCTCGGTAATGTCGTGCTCAAAGAGCGGACTCGCCTCCTGGAACACCTCAAACGGCAGGTCCTCAAGGTTGCAGCCGCGCTTCTCACACATCAGGACCAAATGGCCCACCACGGCATGTGCCTCGCGGAACGGCAGGCCACGCTTGGCCAGGTAATCGGCAACATCGGTGGCGGCAAGGTGCCCCACACCGCACTCGCGCGCCATGGCATCCTCGTTGACGGTCCAGGTCGAAATCATACCGGCCATAACGGACAGGCACTGCATGAGCGTATGGGCGGTATCGAGGGCGCCCTCCTTGTCCTCCTGCAAGTCCTTGTTATAAGCAAGCGGCAGGCCCTTCATGGTCACGAGCAGCTGCACCAGGTTGCCATAGACTCGGCCGCTCTTGCCGCGGATAAGCTCGGCAAAATCGGGGTTCTTCTTCTGCGGCATGATGGACGAGCCAGTGGAGTAGGAGTCGGAAAGCGTGATAAAGCCAAATTCGGAGCTCGACCACAGCACAATCTCCTCGGAAAGACGCGACAGGTGCATCGCCATGACGGAGCCGGCGTAATGCAGATCGAGCAGGAAATCACGGTCGGAAACCGCATCGAGCGAGTTGGGGATCACGCCCGCAAAGCCAAGTTCGGCAGCCGTCATCTGACGATCGAGCGGATAGCTCGTACCGGCAAGCGCGGCAGCACCCAGCGGGCAGTTGTCGGCGGCATCAAAGGCGGCCTTCAGGCGTGTAAAGTCGCGCACGAACATCCAGGAATACGCCAGCAGATGGTGCGACAGCAGCACGGGCTGAGCATGCTGCATGTGCGTGTAACCCGGCAGAATCACCTTGTCGTACTTTTTAGCCGCATCCACCAGCACATGACGCAGTTCAAGATTGGCCTCCATGAGCTCCTTGGCCAGCGCCTTGACGCCCAGGCGCGTATCGGTCGCAACTTGGTCGTTGCGCGAACGCCCGGTATGCAGGCGCTTACCAGCCTCGCCGATGCGACGCGTCAGCTCGCTCTCGATGGACATATGAATGTCCTCGTCGTTGATATCGAAGGTGAAGTTGCCGGCATCGATATCCTGTTCGATTGCGGTCAGACCCTCGGCAATCGCCTGCTCGTCCTCGGCGCTGATAATGCCCTGGGCCGCCAGCATCTTGGCATGTGCCTTAGATCCGGCGATATCCTGCTTATAGAAATGTTTGTCGACCGGCAGCGACGCGCCAAACTCCTGCGTGACCTCGGCCACGCCCGCCTCAAAACGACCGCCCCAAAGAGCCATGGAACCGTCCCCTTTCATCAAATACCAAAACAAGCGCCCAAAGCAATGCGCCCTGTCGCTAAAGCGATTTTTCAACCGCTAGTTTTACACACTCCCTGCCGTGCGCGGGGCCATGTAGCTAATTTGCAAAGAAGTGACGCACCATGCACTTGGCGCCCAACGTCTCCCTCCGGATGTTGCCCTGCGAATCATCGATTCAGGCCTTCAGGCTCATAGGGACGTCCTCGACCTTTGCAGCATCGAACTCGGGCACGAGGGCAAGTAAAGCATGCGCGATAGCATGGAACATAATGGATACTCCTCATATATATAGGCGCAGAGCCGCCAAATTGATAGAAGGAGCCCCGCCGGATAACCCCGGCGGGGCTCGGACTCAGCCGCAGACGCGGCATCAAATACGCGGGCGGAACGTAGGGGCCACCGATGTTAAGAAGTGTCAGCAAGCATAACGAAAGGTAGGGACCCCGTGCGCCCGTTATGTATCACGCAGATGGGCCGCGCGAATACCAAGGAAAGGGAGGCTTAAGCCTGGGCGGCAGCAGAGCTGGGACCCTGGATCTTAGCCCACGTCTTGAGCGACAGCGTATCGATCTCGATAAAGCCAGCGCTAGCCTTCTCGTCAAACGTGGTGTCGCGGTCGTAGGTGGCCAGACCGTAGTCGTAGAGGCTGAAGGGGCTCTTGCGGCCGACGACATGGCAGTTGCCCTTAAAGAACTTCAGACGGACGGTGCCGGTCACGAACTTCTGGGTGTCGGCCATAAAGGCGTCGAGCGCGTTTTTGAGTGGGCTGTACCACTGGCCGTTGTACACGGCGGTGGCCCAATCCTGCTCGAGCTTAATCTTAGTCTTGAGCAGGTCGCCCTCAACGCAAATGTCCTCGAGTGCCTTATGGGCGGTAATGAGCGTCAGGGCGCCGGGAACCTCATAGCACTCGCGGCTCTTGAGGCCCACCAGACGATCCTCAACCAGGTCGAGACGGCCAAAGCCGTTGTCGCCCGAAATCTTGTTGAGGGCGATGACGATCTCGGAGAGTTTCATCTTCTTGCCGTCGACGGCGACGGGCTTGCCGGCCTCAAACTCAATCTCGGTATACGTCGGGGTGTCCGGCGTGTCCTCCGGATTCTTGGTCATAACCCAAGCGTCGTCGAGCGGCTCGTTCCAGGGATCCTCCAGGTGGCCGCACTCAATGGCACGACCCCACAGGTTGTCGTCGATGGAATAGGGGTTGTCGTTGGCACCCTCGGGAACCGGCACGTTATGGGCGTGAGCGTAGGCGACCTCGTCGGGACGGCACTTCAGATCCCACTCGCGAACCGGAGCGATAACCTTAAGCTCGGGGTCGAGGGCCTTGACGGCAGCCTCAAAACGAACCTGGTCGTTACCCTTGCCGGTGCAGCCGTGGGCGACGTAGGTCGCGCCAAACTCGTGAGCGACCTCGACAAGCTTCTTGGCGAGCAGCGGGCGAGACAGAGCGGAGAGCAGCGGGTACTTGTTCTCGTACATGGAGTTTGCGGCGATGGCCTTAGTCAGGAACTCATCGGAGAACTCGTCACGCAGGTCGAGCACCTGGCAATCGAGAACGCCCAGGTCGAGCGCCTTCTGCTTCTTGGCATTCAGGCCGGTCTCCTCCTGGCCCACGTTGCCGCAGACGCAAACGACATCGAGATTCTTCTCGTCCTGGAGCCACTTGACACATACGGATGTATCAAGACCACCGGAATATGCGAGAACGACTTTTTCCTTGCTCATGGCTGTTTCCTTTCGCCCTTGGTAGCTAGTTAGAACATCGGTCAGTTGCAAGTCATTTCAAGGTCATATACCGTGCAATATCAGGTTAAATAGCAAAAATCAGCACATACATGCCCTAGAAACATGCAGCAATGTCGTGCTAAAACCCAACGACCTCAAAATGACTCTGTTGAGGCAATTCGCCCCATGCGGACAGAGACGATTGTTATCTTCGTCGGGAAATTGCGCGCTGGCGTCGGATGGCATTGTCTGCAGTAGTGATGATCTTTACGAACTGCATCTGCCTCTCCTTTCACCTATCGCCGGGCGCAATTCTTATATCGTAAACGGTACCTTTTCCTCGGTAAGCGGTTGTTTTTCCGTCTCCGTTTTCGATGGTCGCTATATTACGCTAAAGTGCCTGCTGTACAAGCGACAAATTCATATTTCTGAAAAGTTTTTTCATTACTTTGTGAATGAAGATGCAAACGCGCGCCAATCCTGCGAAAATACGCCTGACTACGAGTTGATGGTTATAACGTCTGAAACAATTTCGAAACGAAAGGCTCGCTTTTATGCAAACTTACGAATCGGACGCCAATATCGGAAACATTAAGCTCATCGCCGTCGACATGGACAAGACGCTGCTGACCGACGAGCGCGTGCTGCCGCAAGGCCTTGACGAACGCCTGGACAAGCTCGCCGAAGCCGGCATCGTATTCTGCCCCGCCAGCGGACGTCCCGCCCCCAAGCTCGAAGAGATGTTCGAGGGCATCAAGAACCGCCTCGCCTTTTGTCCCGATAACGGTGCGTGCGTGATATATCGCGGCAACTACATCTATAAGAGCGCTATCGATGTGGCGCTGTATCAGCAGGTCTTGAGCCGCGCCTCGGAGGATCCGCGCGCTGTCCCCGTCCTGTGCTGCTTTGACGAGTTCTACGTACTTGCCCGCGACCATCAATACCACGACGAGATCAGCGTCTACTACAACACAATCAACTACGTCGACAGCTTTGAGGGCATTGATATCGAGTCCAACAAGATCTCGATCTTCTTCCCCGCCTACGATGCCGAGCCCGCATTCCGCGAGACCTATAGCCCGGCATTCTCGGACCAACTCTATGTCACCAATGCGGGCCGCGAGTGGATCGACTTCATGAACTTGGGCGTCGACAAGGGCGCCGGCGTCGCGCACCTATGCGAGCACCTGGACATCGATATTGCCGACGCCGCCGCCGTGGGCGATACCTACAACGACATCCCCATGCTCGAGCGCGTCGGTCACAGCTTTATCGTGGACAATGCCGAGGAGCATATGAACGCGCATGCCAAATGGCGCATTCCGAGCAACAACGACGGGGGCGTACTGACGCTCATCGACGCCATCTTGGCGGCTCGTTAACGTTGCTCGTCGGACCTGGCCGGGCGAGGCGGGTAAGTTTTTCGTTCGGTCAGGTCCTGGGCTCGCTCGAAGAGCACATTTAGTGCTCTTCGGCTCGTGCGGAATCTACGAAAAACTTACCCGCCTCGCCCGGCCAGGTCCTGCGGTGACTTGCTTGCCGCCTGGATGGCGTCTTGGCGCCTAGATACTTTGACTGATTTTTATTGAACGAAGGACGCTCCTTGTTGATGAGGGGCGTCCTTCTGGTTTTGGTTACTTTGGAATTGTGGGCGTGCCCTTACTTGGCGTCGGCCCAGGTTATACCGGTGCTGGCTTCGGCGATCAACGGTACGCGGAGGTCTACTACGTGCTCCATGACGTCTTGAACCATGGCGGTCAGGCGTTCGACTTCTTCGACCGGGCACTCAAAGTCCAGTTCGTCGTGTACCTGCAGGATCATGTGGGCGGCAAAGCCCTCTTCTTCCAGACGGCGGCTTACGCGGGCCATCGCGATCTTGATGATGTCGGCGGCGGTGCCCTGCATGGGGTGGTTCATGGCCGTGCGCTCGCCAAAGCCGCGGAGTTGCGGATTTTTGGCCTTGAGCTCCGGTATGTGGCGACGGCGGCCGTACATGGTCTCGGCGTAACCTGTCTGCTTGGCACGCGCCACCACGTTGTCGAGGAACGTGCGCACGCCCGGGTAGGCCTCGTAGTAGCGGTCGATCATGTCGCGCGCCTCGGCCATCGAGATATGCAGCGATTGCGACAGGCCGAAGGCCTGCTGGCCGTACACGATGCCAAAGTTCACGGCCTTGGCGCGGCTGCGTAGGTCGGGCGTTACCTCGGACACCGGCACGCCAAATACGCGCGCGGCCGTCTCTGCATGGAAGTCCTCGCCCTCGTTAAAGGCTCGCACCAGGTGCTCGTCACCCGAAAGATGCGCAAGCAGGCGCAGCTCGATCTGCGAGTAATCCACCGCCAAAAAGACGCTGCCCTCGCCCGCCGAGAACGCCGTCTTGACGGTACGCCCCAGCTCCGAGCGCGTCGGGATGTTCTGCAGGTTCGGGTCGCTCGAGGACAGACGACCCGTTGCCGTGATGGTCTGGTTGTACGTGGTGTGCACGCGACCGTCACCGCGGCGCAGCGGACCCAGCGTGTCCAGATAGGTAGACTTGATCTTGGACTTCTCACGCCAGTCCAAGATCAGACGCACGATTTCGTGGTCACGGGCAAGATCGCTCAGCACCTTGGCGTTGGTCGAATAGTAGCCGCGCTTGGTCTTTTTGAGGCCCTTGGTCGGAAGCCCCATAACGTCAAACAGCACGTGCGAGAGCTGCATAGGGCTACCAATGTTAAACGTCTCATCACCCGCCAGGTCGCGAATGCTGCGCTCGACCTCGGTGATCTGGGTCGCCAGGCCCTCGGACAGGTTGTGCAGCCGATCGGGATCCACGAGCATGCCCGCGCGCTCCATCTTGGCAAGCACCGGCACGAGCGGCATCTCGATGCCGTCGAACACGTTGGCGGCGTTCTCGCGGGCCATGCGGTCGCGCAGCGGTGCGACCAGTGCCAGCGTCAAGGCCGCCGTGCGAGCGGCGGGCGCAGGAGCATCCTCGCCAGCACCCTCCGCACCGCGCACCGCAGGCAGCGCCATCTGCAGATAGGTATCGGCCAGATACGCCTCGTCAAACTCGGAGCGGTCGGAATCCAACAGGTAGGCGGCAACCACGGTATCGAAGATGCGCGTGGAATCGACTGCCAGCGGATCCATGAGCTCAAGCTCGGAAGAGTCGATGGGCGAAAGCTCATGCAGCAGTGCTTTCATATCCGGGCTCGCCACGCGGCCCTCCATAAACAGGCGCGCAAGCACGCCGGCGATCACGCCGTGGGCGAAGTTGAAGCCATCGACCGCGGCAGTGGTACCGCCTTCGCCCTCCTCAAGCGCAAGCAGCCCCTTGGACGTCGCCAGCCACAGCGTGCGCGTCAGGCCAAAAAGCGCGCCCTCCTCCTTGTCATCGTCCACCACGGCGGCAATCCACTCGCCTGCCTCGATCGTGCGAGCGATCTCGGCGGCAGCGGCAGCGAGCGCCTCGGCATCGCCGGCGGCAGCGCGCGAAACCGCGGGCATCTCGAACGCGCTGGCGGTGGCCGCAGCCCCGCCTTCGCCGCCAATCAGCGCCAAGAAACGGTTCTGCATGGCGGTGATACCAAGCGTACCCAGCGCCGCGGAGACCTCGTCGGAAGAAAACGCCGGAAAGGACGTCGCCTCAAAGTCGAGCTCGACAGGCGCATCGGTGCGAATGGTCGCAACCTTGCGGCTCAGCAGCGCGTCGTCGATGTGCGCACGAAGGTTCTCGCCCATCTTGCCCTTGACCTCGTCAGCATGCGCGATGACCTCGTCCAAGCTGCCGTACTGCGCAATGAGCGCGCTCGCCTTTTTGGGGCCGATGCCCGGTACGCCGGGAATGTTGTCCGACGTATCGCCCTTCAGGCCGTAAAAATCGGGCACGAGCGCCGGCGTAATGCCGTGATACAGGTCATCCACGCTCTCGGGCGTCATAATCGCTACGTCGGACAGGCCCTTGCGGGTCGAGACCACGTTGACGTGCTCGGTCACAAGCTGATACATGTCGCGGTCGCCGGTCACCAGCAGCATGTCGCAGCCTGCCTCCTCACCCAGGCGCGCCATGGTTCCCAGGATATCGTCGCCTTCCCAGCCCTCGGACTGCAGAATCGGCACGTTGAGCGCCGTGAGCAGCTCCTTGATCATCGGAAACTGCGCGTGCAGATCGGGATCCATGGGCGGACGCTGCGCCTTATACTGCGGTAGCATCTCCATGCGCACTAGCGGCTTGCCCTTATCGAACGCCACAACCACACCGTCGGGGTTAAAGGCGTCGATCATCTTGAGAAACATGTTCAGAAAGCCAAAGATCGCGTTGGTGGGGCGACCGTCCGGCGCGTTCATGGTCGGCGGCACGGCGTGGAAGGCGCGGTGCATGAGCGAGTTGCCGTCAATAACGGCAAAGGTGCGGCGCTTGTCAGACATATTGAATACCTCGCTTTGGGCTGGGCACGGTTTGCTCACACCAGTTTACACGCTCCCTGCCCCGCGGCCACCACACATCAAGCTCCCCTGCCACCGTGAGCCCGCGCGTGATACGATGGCTCACGGTACATCAACCAGCACGATCGATCCGAAAGGAGCCTGCGTCATGGAGCGTCCCTGCGCATGGAAAAAGTACACGCCACAGCAAGTCGAGGAGCTCGAGGAGCTTTGCCGCGGCTATAAGCAGTTTTTGAGCGAAAACAAGACCGAGCGCCTGTGCGTCAAGACCGGTATCAAGATGGCCGAGGAGGCGGGCTACGTCAATCTGGAGACCGTGATCGCCGAGGGCCGCGCGCTCAAGACCGGCGACAAGGTGTACGCCGCCAACCACGGCAAGGACCTTATGCTCGTCAACCTGGGCACCACCCCGCTCGAGCAGGGCTTTAACATCCTGGGCGCCCACGTGGACTCGCCGCGCCTGGACCTCAAGCAAAATCCCGCCTTCGAGGCCGGCGACATGGCCTACCTCGACACGCACTACTACGGCGGCGTCAAGAGCTACCACTGGGTGGCCTCCCCGCTTGCACTTGTAGGCGTCATCTGCAAAAAGGACGGCACCACCGTCGACATCAACATCGGCGACAAGGCGGACGACCCGGTCTTTACCATCTCCGACCTGCTGATCCACCTCTCGAGCGAGCAGATGTCCAAGCCCGCCAAGGACGCCGTCGACGCCGAGATTCTCGACGTGATCGTGGGCGGCCGTCCCGTCAAGTTTGACGAGGACGACAAGGACGCCCCCAAGGAGCCCGTCAAGCAGATGTTCCTGGACATCCTCAAGGAGCAGTACGACGTCGAGGAGGAGGACTTCCTCTCCGCCGAGATCGAGGTCGTGCCCGCCGGCCCCGCCCGCGACATGGGCCTCGACCGCTCCATGATTTTGGGCTATGGTCACGACGACCGCGTCTGCGCCTACCCCTCCATGCTCGCCCAGATCAATGTGGCCAATGTCGAGCGCACGAGCATCACGCTCATCGTCGATAAGGAGGAGATCGGCTCCGTGGGTGCCACCGGTATGACGAGCCGCTTCTTCGAGAACACCGTCGCCGAGATCATGACGCTCGCCGGCGAGGATAGCCCGCTGGCCCTGCGCCGTGCACTCGCCCACAGCCGCATGCTCTCCTCTGACGTGTCCGCCGGCTTCGACCCGGGCTACGCCGGCAAGTTCGAGACCAAAAACGCCGCCTTCATGGGTCGTGGCCTGTGCTTTAACAAGTACACGGGCAGCCGCGGCAAGGGCGGCTCTAACGACGCCGACGCCGAATATGTGGCCCTCATCCGCGACATTATGGACGAGGCAGGCGTGGACTTCCAGACCTGCGAGCTCGGCCGCGTCAACGGTGGCGGCGGCGGCACCATCGCCTACATCATGGCCAAGTACGGCATGAACGTCATCGACTCCGGTGTTGCCGTCCTGTCCATGCACGCCCTGTGGGAGGTCGCCAACAAGGCCGATATCTACGAGGCCTACCGCGGCTACAAAGCCTTCCTCGAGCGCGCCTAATCCACCCCACCCATAACTTGCGGTGGAATACGGATTGATTTGGTCTTTCAATAGACCAAACAGACCGTATTCCACCGCAACTTCTTTTTTTGGCAGAGGAGAGTCCATGCTGCAGGTCATCATTTCGCCCGCCAAGCAAATGCGCGCGGCACAAGATGCTTTTGAAGTCCTGGGCATCCCACCCTTTGTGCGCGAGACGGCTCGCCTCCACCGCGCACTGCTAGATATCGAGCGGAATGAAGGCAGCGGCGGCCTGCAGGCGCTGTGGAACGTGAGTGACAAACTGCTGGGACCTTGCCTCAACACACTGCATGAGTTCGGGCCCATCCTGAAAAGCGGCGATCTCGACAATCCCGCACTCGCCCGTCACCTCTCCCCTGCCGTCATGTCCTATCACGGCATTCAATACCAGAGCATGGCACCCGAGGTGATGGATTCCGCACAGCTCGCATGGCTGCAAGACCATCTGTGGATCCTCTCCGGCCTCTACGGGTGCGTTCGTCCCTTTCATGCCGTCGAACCGTATCGGCTGGAGATGGGCGCGAAGCTTGTCGTCGACGGTGCCCGAGACCTCTACGCATTTTGGAGCGATAAGCTCGCGCGGGCTATCGCCCCGGCAGGCTCAAACACCACGATCGTCAACCTCGCCAGCGTAGAGTATGCCAAAGCCGTTCTGCCCCACCTCGCGGGCGACGCCACAGCCGTCACATGCCTCTTTGGCGAGGGCATCCGCAACGGGAAGCCCATCCAACAGTCGACCGCCAGCAAAAAGGCACGCGGCTCCATGGTGCGGTGGATGGCAGAAAACAAGCTCGAGGATGCAAGCGAACTTACCGCATTCAATATCGGCTATCGGCACATCCCCGAGCTTTCAGACAAAAACACCCTGGTTTTCATGAACGCGCAGGCACTATAGGCCCGCCGTTTCCAAACACCCCGTTACTCCGCCAAGCCATCGGCCTTTGCAATCTCGCTCGTCGAGCCATCTTGGTAGGTAATCTTAACGTGCTCTACGTCGGATACCGTAACGCCCGACGGAGGTTCCAGACGCCACTCCGTCAGAGCGATATCCATGGTCGTGGGCACATCGCCCTGATCTTTGAGCTTCACCATGAGTGTTTTGAGTGCCTCATCAAACGTCACGCGTTCGATTTCTTCGCCCGGAATAGACCCGCCGCTCAACTGCAGCTGCACAAACTCGTCGCGCGGATACCAATAGTCGCCCGGTGCGGCAACCGTGTTGCCACCAGAAACTTTCATGGTCATAATCGGCAGGGCATCGTCGGCTTCAAACCCCCAGGTGACGCCGCCACGACCGCCGAACGTCCAAATACAAAAGGCAATCACCAACACGGCAAGCACCGCAAAACCAATCGCGACAAGGCCATGGTGCGCACGGCTTTCCTCGGCCGATACATCCCATTGTGTCTCTCGATATAGATGCTTGTCTTCCATGTTCGCCTCCCCACAGGCACGCTTGTTGGCCCAATCGTACCCATTCAGGCTATACTTGAGCCCATTACATAAACGGGGAGCTTGCAGGACAAGACGGCAGGCTGAGACTGGGCGCGCCCGCCCTGACCCGCAAACCTGATATGGGTAATGCCAACGAAGGGAGCCGTGCCAATGAGCACACAGACCGAGCCCAAGCTCGTCACGCAAATCGACTTCGCCCGCGCTGGGCAGATCACACCGCAGATGAAGGAAGTCGCCGAGCGTGAGCATCGCGACCCCGAGTACATCCGCGAGCGCGTGGCCGACGGCCGCATCGCCATCCCCGCCAACATCGTGCACATCAAAAAGGGCATGCGCGCCTTTGGCGTCGGTGAGGGCCTGTCCACCAAGGTCAATGTGAACCTGGGCATCTCGGGCGACAAGGCCGATGCCGCCGAGGAATGGAAGAAGGTCAAGATCGCCGAGGACTACGGTGCCGACGCCATCATGGACCTCTCCAACTCGGGCAAGACACGTCAGTTCCGCCAGCAGCTCATCGACGAGACGCCGCTCATGGTAGGCACCGTCCCCATGTACGACGCCATCGGCTACATGGAAAAGCCGCTGGTCAAGCTCACCAAGGACGACCTGTTCGAAGTCGTGCGCGCGCATGCCGAGGACGGCGTGGACTTTATGACCATCCACTGCGGCATAAACAAGTCGGTCACCAAGACCTTTAAGGAGACCGGCCGCCTGATGAACATCGTGAGCCGTGGCGGCTCACTGCTGTTTGGCTGGATGGAGGTCACCGGTAACGAGAACCCATTCTATGAGTTCTACGACGAGTTGCTCGAGATTTGCCACGAGTACGACGTGACGATTTCGCTCGGCGACTCCTGCCGCCCGGGCTGCCTCTACGACTCCAACGACGCCACCGAGACCGCCGAGATGATCGAGCTGGGCAAGCTGTGCAAGCGCGCTTGGGCCGCGGGCGTCCAGGTTATGGTCGAGGGACCGGGCCACATGGCGCTCGACGAGATCGCCGCCAATATGAAGCTGCAGAAGCGCCTGTGCCACAACGCCCCGTTCTATGTGCTCGGGCCGCTGGTGACCGATATCGGTGTGGGCTACGACCACATCACCGCCGCCATCGGTGGCGCCATCTCCGCGAGCTCCGGCGCCGACTTCCTGTGCTACGTGACGCCGGCAGAGCACCTATGCCTGCCTAACGCCCAGGATGTGCTCGACGGCCTCATGGCCACTAAGATCGCCGCACATGCCGCCGATATCGCCAAGAAGGTGCCGCACGCCCGCGACATGGACGACAAGATGGGCCAGGCACGCCGCAAGCTCGACTGGGATGCCATGTGGAAGTGTGCTCTCGACCCAGTTACGGGCAAAAAGCGCTACGAGGAGTCCCCTGCCGCCACCGAGGGCACCTGCACCATGTGCGGCAAGATGTGCGCCGTCCGCACCGTCAACAAGGTGTTCGAGGGCACGACGATCGATCTTGGCATGGAGGACTAACTCGTCACCGGAGACACAAACGGCCACAAGGTGTTCGTCAATTGTTGACATGTGAACATTTTCTTACATTTACGTAAAGATTGCACCGCCCGCCCGGGATCGGCATACAGCTGGCCCGGGCAACTTTATAATGCAGGCAGAAGACCCATTTGAATCCGACCGAACAAGGGAGCGAACACGGATCGCAGTAAGGTACCCGCCGTTCTATCCATCGCAGGATCAGATTCCAGCGGTGGTGCCGGCATTCAGGCCGACATCAAGACCATCACGGCGCACCGCCTGTATGCCGAGACGGCCATCACGGCCATAACCGCACAAAACACGCTCGGTGTCACCGTTGTGCAAAACATCTCCCCGGATATTGTCGCGGCGCAAATCGATGCCGTTTTTGACGATATCCGCCCCAGTGCCGTCAAGATCGGCATGGTTTCCTCTGTCGAGATTATCGAGGTTATCGCCGACCGCTTGAGCGCCTGGGACGCACAAAATATCGTCGTCGACCCCGTCATGGTCGCCACCTCGGGCGCTCGCCTGATCGCAGAGGACGCCGCCGAAGCGCTTACACGCCGCCTGTTCCCACTGGCGACCGTCATCACGCCCAATATTCCCGAGGCCATGGCGCTGCTCGATTACGAGGTCGATTCCGAGCGCACGCAACAAAATGCCGCCATGCTCCTCACCCGCCGCTTTGGCTGCGCGTCCCTCGTTAAGGGCGGGCATTTTGTCAACGAGGCCAACGATGTGCTAGCAGAGCCCGCGCCGCTCGATGACGAGGGCAACCATCTGGGCGATCCGCTCACCACGTGGTTCCGCCACAAGCGTATCGAGACCGACAACACGCACGGCACCGGCTGCACGCTCTCGTCAGCCATCGCCTGCGCGCTGGCCCAGGGTATGGATCTTGCCGATGCCGTCAACGCCGGCAAGGCCTACCTAACGGGCGCTCTCGCCGCCGGCTTTGACATGGGCAAAGGCTCCGGCCCCGTTAACCATATGTGGCAGTATTAAGATTCGCAGCCCAAAACCACCGCAAAGGGGACAGGCACCTTTGCGGTGGTTCCCACAAACATCTCGATCTGTAACAGTTAGAATCCATTTTTCGGCCCGCCTGTTACAGATCGAGACATTCAAATTTAGCTGAGAAGATAATCTCGATCTGTAACAGTAACTCGGCAAAATCGACCCTAGATGTTACAGATCGAGACAAATGACCGATATCGACCTAAATAATCTCAATCTGTAACATCTAGCCCGTTTTCGGCCTTACAACTGTTACGGATCAAGACAAACAAACGAATCAAGCCACCGAAAGGGGAATTTTTACACTGCTTGGGGTCGCGCTACGCTCCGAGCATCTCTTTGAGCTTGGCTGCCACGGCGTGGCCCAAGCTCTCGTGACTTTCGGGCATCATGTGCAGATAATCGATATCGCCCGGCTCGGCAAAATCAGCGGCATTCAAAAAGTCGCAGCCAAACTGTTTGGCAGCATACGCATAGTATTCGGCAAAATGCTCCGAGGCCTCGACGGAGCGCTCGTCAAAGTCGGTCATGTACACATCGGCGATCTGCGGTTTAATCTTGATAGGCGCCATCAGCAGAATACGCGGGCAGGGCGCGGCTTCGGTCCAGGGAAACGCGCGGACGGTGCGAATCAGCGCCATGGCACCGTCAGCGATATCGGCAGCACCCACGCTAAAGACCGTCTTGCAGTCGTTGGTGCCCAGCATAATCACGATCGCGTCCAGCGGCTTATGGGTCTCGAGCAGCATCGGCAGCGCGCGAATGCCGTTGAGGTTGGTGTCCAGATGACACATATCGTCGCGCACCGTCGTGCGACCATTTAGGCCTTCCTCAATCACGTGCCAGCCCTCGCCCAGGTCGCGCTGGGCCACACCGCACCAGCGCACATCGTGCGCATAGCGCACCGCGGTGCCGTCGCGCATACCCGCCGGATCGTAGCCGTAGGTATTGCTATCGCCAAAGCACAGAACGTTTTTCATCGTAAGCCCTTCCTTTAGTAAAAAGCCGACGGGAGCAGTCTCTCCCGCCGGCCCGACCCATCTGTCGGCACGTACCGATTACAGGTACTTGCGCCAATCGTCATCGTCCTCATCGTCCTCGGCAGCAGCCTGGGCTTGCTCGGCGGCGTGAGCGGCCGCAGCACGAGCGGCAACCTGGGCATAGGACTCCTCGTTGCGCTCGGGGAAGTTTGCCAGCACGTGCTCGAACTTGGCAAAATCCTCGTCCCAACGCGTAGAAGGCACGGCAAAGAAGACCTGCTTGACCTTAAAGTCGCCCGATGCGAGCTCCTTGCGGAAGAGCTCAGCCACGGCCTCGGCGTCAAAGCCGTTGTTGTCGCAGCCCCAAGCGCCCAGCACGAGCTTCTCGCGACCCAACTCGTCGCAGATAGCAAGCACAAAGCGGATGCGATCGCGCAGGGCATCCAGCAAGGCATCGTCGCCCACGCGATACTCCTGGCGAGCGCGCTTGGCGTTGGGTGCGGCGGCGACGATTACGTCGGCATATGCATGTACGTGGTTGCGGTCGAAGCGCACCGCAGGCACCACCAGCGCACGATTGCGGTAAAGCTCGCAGTTGATGTTGCGGCGACGGTTCTCGCCGTACCATTTGCGCTGCTTATCGAGCACGTTGTACAGGTACGAATCGGCACAGAGCGTGGCCTCCTGGCCCAGATAGCCCTGGATGTAGCCACCGCCCGGGTTGGTGAACGAGGCAAAGGCGAGCACGGCCATGTCGCAGAACTGCGCGTAGCCTCGGCCGTTATCCAGAATGGCCTGCGTGGCAGAGGCGTCGAGCACGGTGACCTCGGGCAGGACCGGAGCGGGCTTTTCGGCGGCAGGCGCGGACTCAGCTTCGGCGATTTCCTCGGCAGGCTCAGGCGCTGCCTCGGTCTCGGGCGCCGTCTCGGTCTCGGCAGCCTCCGCGCCCTCGACGTCCTCGGCAACCTGTTCTTCGGCGGCCACAGCACTCTGAACCTTGGCCTTCATCGCCGCGACAAAACCGGCAGGCATACCATCGAACTCGCACACGCCGGCAAGCGAACGCTCGATATCCTTGGCGCACGCTTCGGACACAGTTGCCACGTGACGCTCGGCGGCCTTGGCACGGGCCTCGCGCTTGGGATTGGGCTGACCCGCTCGGTTGGACCTGCGGTTACGGTTCCTGTTGTCGACGTCTGCCATAAGTGGTCACCTTTCTCGGTCTCTGCCGCTATCGGCTTTTCCCATCCATGATACCCCGCCGCGTACAAAAAAGACGGCCCCGAAGGACCGCCTTTCGCATCGATTTGCACGTACGGCAAGCACCGCCGCAATTCGCCACTAGTCGCGACGGCCGAGGATGTTCAGAATGCGCAGGAACACGTTGATAATATCCACGAACAGATTGGACGCCATGAGCACGGCGTTGGGCAGCGTAGGCGGCACCGTCGTGGCAACATAGGTGTCGTAGCCAATAAAGCCGGCGAACACCACGATCACGATCAGATCGGTGATGGTCTGTGAGACGCCCATGAACATCAGCACGATCTCAACCAGAATAGTAGCGAGCAGAATGCCAAAACCGATGCCATATACGCGCTGGAAAAACTTGGGGAACGTCACGCCCAAGGCGCCAAAGACAAAGGTGATGGCGGCCGTGGCGATAAAGGCAGTGTTGATGGTGGGCAGGTCGTAGTTGGCAAGGCCAAACGACGCGGTCAGGCCAAAGGTGCTCGCAAAGATTACGTAGCCCACAAGGGACAGGCCCACGGACTGCTTGCTGGCGGCGGCCGACATCATGACCATGCCGACGATGGTCAAAATAAACGAGCCAAAAACCAGCGGTAGGGCAGCCCCGCTCATCATCATGCGCGCAAACGACATGGTGCTCGTAAAGTAAGCACCGACGCCCATGGCACAAAAGCCCAAGAAGATGAGGGCAGACATGGCAAGATTATACGCACGCGGCGACATCTCCTTGGCACGGCTTGCGCCGGTTTCGATGGGGCCGTTCTGATAGCCCTGAATATCGTTCATAATTTCGTCCTTTCAAAAGCGCCGCGACAGCGCAGTAGCTGACAAGATTCCTGTCATTGTACCCGAATGCCGTACGTCCTTACCTACGGCGCTCGCCCTCGAGCGTGCGATCAAAGGCCCAGACCCACCAACGCATCACGTGTGCCTGCGAGCCGTCCGCCCGCTCGCGCGTCTGGTCCTCCAGATACAACTCGGTCGCGTGCCCGCCAAAACGCACCTTATAGGTTGCCGTACGGATGCCGTGGACCATCAGGCCAAACCCGGTGGTCGAGATAATTTCGTCAATCGTAAAGCAACGACCGTCGACCCAGCAGACGGTGACCGGCACGACCTGTCCGCCCGCGAGGATGCGAGCCACGACGTCCACATACTGCTTGTGCACGCGCCGAGTTTTGCCATCTGTCTGTCGATATTCCATGCCTCCTATTATCGAACGCATGTTTGCATATTGTAAAGCGAACAGACTGTGGTTTTGGGATGTTGGGGCACGCACACGTGTCCTCATGGTGTGTTAGCAAAAAGAACACCCGCGGTCAACAGGGCTAATATTCAATATTAGTGCCAAAAAATTCACTTCTCCCATCAGAACTCGGTAAAGAAACCCGCAGGAGGTGATACGATTTATCATGTTTTTGTAACGTGCCTGCAAACTTCGAGAAAGCCCATATATGGACGTAACGTTCTCAACCTTCCTCGGCCAAATTGTGTCGAACCCAGTCCTTGCCGTCACCGTGATCCTCGCGCTCGGCGCCATCTTCGTCAATGGATGGACCGACGCGCCCAACGCCATCGCGACCTGCGTCACTACGCGTTGCATGCCCGCCCGCGCCGCCATTCTCATGAGCGCCGCATTCAACTTCCTCGGTGTGCTCATCATGACGCACTTTAATGCGAGCGTCGCCAATACCATCTCGCATATCGTCGACTTTGGCGGAAACAGCACCATGGCGCTCGCCTGCCTGTGCGCGGCCCTGTTCTCCATCGTCGTCTACGGCGCCACAGCGTCGCGTTTTGGCATCCCCACCTCGCAAAGCCACAGCCTTATCGCCGGCCTGACCGGTGCCGCTATCGCCCTCGGCGGCGCGAGCAGCGTCAACGTCCACGAGTGGATGAAGGTCATCTACGGCCTGGCGCTCTCCATCGGCCTGGGCTTTGTCATGGGCTGGGTCCTGTGCAAACTCGTCTCGATTCTTTTCGCCGCCGCCAACAGGCGACGTGCCAATGTCTTCTTTAAATACGCTCAGATCGCGAGCGCTGCGGCCATGAGCTTTATGCACGGCGCGCAGGATGGACAGAAGTTCATCGGCGTGCTCTTTTTAGGCGTGGCCTTCGCAAACGGCCAGACCAGCGTCGGCGATGCCGGCATCCCCATCTGGATTATGCTGCTGTGCTCGGCCACTATGGGTATCGGTACCAGCGTGGGCGGTGAGCGCATCATCAAGTCCGTCGGCCAGAGCATGGTTAAGCTCGAGAAGTATCAGGGCTTCTCCGCCGACCTCGCGGGCGCCGCGAACCTGCTGCTTGCCACCCTTACCGGCATCCCCGTGTCCTCCACACACATCAAGACCTGCGCCATCATGGGCGTCGGTGCCGTCAAGCGCCTCTCGGCCATCAACTTCGGAGTCGTCAAGGACATGATGTTCACCTGGTTCTTCACCTTCCCCGCCTGCGGACTCATCAGCTTTGTCATGGCCAAGCTGTTCATGATGTTCCTCTAATCAAACCGAACGTCCATCCGGACCGCAACACTTCGCCCACCCGTCTTCGCCTCGAAAGGACCCACCCATGGCAAAGAAACCCGATTCGTTCTACTTTGACAACTACGTCGCTTGCGCCGACCTCGCCGTCCAGGCCGCAGAGCTGCTCACCAAGATTTTTGAGAACTTCGATCCCGCGCAGATTCACGACATGCTCAATAAGATGCATGCGATTGAGCATGCGGCAGACAAGAAGCACCACGAGCTCGAAGACGCCCTGCTCACCGCCTTTATCACCCCGCTCGAGCGCGAGGATCTGGATCTGATGAGCTGCGCGCTCGACACCGTGCTCGACCGTATTGAGGGCGTCGTGCAGCGCGTCTACTTCACCAACATTCAGAGCATCCATCCCGACGCCATCGTCATCGCCCACAAGGTGACTGACGCCTGCCGCGCCATGAAAGACCTGATGGTCGAGCTTCCCAACTACCGCAAGTCCAAAACGCTGCGCGAGCTGGTCATCCAGATCAACACCATCGAGTCCGAGGCCGACGAGCTCTACATCAACGCCATGCGCAACCTGCACGTTAACGGCAAGGATCCGCTCGAGGTCATCGCTTGGCGTGACGTCTACGCCTTCCTGGAGTACTGCGCCGACTGCTGCGAGAATGTGGCCGATGTTGTGGATTCGATTGTCATGAAGAACAGTTAATTGGGGGTACGTGTCCCGGCGGTCGCGGGCCCGGCCACTAATAACCTTTTGAACGACTCTGCTTGCAGCCGGAGTGAAAAAGGTTATTAG
>NZ_JBDMGT010000002.1:94711-127994 GCF_039752775.1 Collinsella aerofaciens
AAAAGGTTATTAGTGGCCGGGCCCGCTCCCTTACGTACCACCATTGGGAACTTTGGCTGATAGTTATAGCGCAATGGGGGTTTGGCTGAAGGGACCTTTGGTATCCGTTCGGACACTTTGGCCCTCGATGAGCGTTTGGCTGATTGCTGCTTTGGGTACTGTTTGGGTTACTTTGGGTTTGTTTGATTTTTAATTGTTGGAGGGCTTGTATGTCTTATTTGGATCTGGCTCGGGGTCGGTATTCTTGTCGTGAATTTCAGGATCGTTCTGTTGAGCAAGCTGTTGTGGATGCCATTGTTGAGGCTGGGCGTATTGCTCCTTCTGCTTGTAATAACCATCCAACCCGTGTGATGGTGTTGGATACGCCTGAGCTTCTGGAGAAGGCTGCTGCTTGTCAGCCTCGGTTTGCTCGTGATGGGTCTATCTTTGGCGCTCCGCTTATCTTCCTTATTTGCAGCGTTACCGATGATGCCTGGGTGCGCCCGTATGATCAGATGAACTCGAGTGCCATCGATACTTCGATCGTCTGCGATCAGATGATGATGGAGGCCACCGAGCAGGGCCTGGGAACGTGCTGGGTATGCCATTTTAAGCCTGGGGTGGCACAGGAGCAGTTCAATCTGCCCAAGGGCGTCTATCCCTATCACATGCTCGTCTGTGGATATCCTGCCGACCACATCGCCGATCCCGAGCATCGCGAGGCCCGTACCATTCCCCTCTCCGACTTCCTCCTCAAGTAGATTTTGGGACATGCCCTAAAACCTATCCTTGACCGCTCACCGGTTCGCCGAGTTCTGCGCCACCATGTGCAGGGCTCGGTTTTTTATGTTGCGCGCCCCGGTACAGTCATAAAAAAGGACCCGCAAGCTGCGGGTCCTTTCTAGGCACTAAATTGTAGGCCGAATGTTAGTCCAGGTCGTCGGCAGCGAAGTTGTCGATCGGGGCGAAGGGATCGGCCACGGGGACAACCGGGTCAGCGACGGGCAGCGGCTCGGCGGGAACAGTCACCGCAGGAGAAGCGGCAGAACCGACCGGTGTGGAGGCCATGAGATCGGCCGGGAAGGAGTTCTGGGCATCGTCCATGAAGTGCTGGATGAGCTTGAGATACTCGGCCTTGAACTCCTCACGGGAAGCCTTGAGACGATCGATCTCCTCGAGCTCGGCCTGCTTCTCAGTCAGAGCCTGGCGGATAACCTCGCGGGCCTTGGCGTCAGCCTCGTTGCGGATACGCTCAGCGTTCTCGTTGGCATCGTTGACGATGGTCTCAGCGGTCTGCTGGGCAGCGATCAAGGCAGCGGAAATCTGGCGCTCCTGAGCGGAGAAGTCAGGGGCGGGAGCAGCCACGGGGGCGGCAGGAGCGGCCTGGGCGGTGGCATCCTGAGCCTGGGCAAGCTGAGCCTGCGCATCGGCAAGCTGCTGCTCGGTAGCAGTCAGACGACCCTTAAGGTCGACGATCTTAGCGAGCATAGCGTCAACCTCGGAGGACAGCGTCTCCAAGAAGACGTCGACCTCAGCAGGATCGTAGCCACGCTTGGCCTCAGAGAAAGTCTGAGCCTGGATGTCTGCAGGGGTAATAGCCATAACAAGTCTCCTTTTTCATCGCCTCGGCGCTACACGCCCGACGTAAGTTACTAAGTCAGTTCTACACGAGTATACCTATAAGAAGCTGCAGAACCAGCCTCTGCACCAACTGCAACGCAATAATCGCAACGACCGGCGAAAAATCGATACCGCCCATCGGCGGGATGAAACGACGGAACAGGTTAAGCCACGGACCGCACACGCTATCAAGCACCGCGGCAATATCCTGAAGCAAACCACCCTGCTTCATGGGAATCCACGTCATAAAGCAGTAGACGATAATGAGCGTGGAATAGAAGTTGAACAGCGTGTTGACCAGCTGGACGATAGTGTAGATGTTGATGGGAATCTCCTCGTCTTGTCTTTACTTGAGGTAGCCGTCGGCACGAAGCTTCTTGAGATCGGAATCTTTGACCTCGCAACCGGCGGGCAGCACCATGAACACGCGGTCGCCCACCTCCTTGACCGTGGCACCCAGACCGCAGGCAAAGCCGTAAGAGAAGTCCAAGACGCGCTTGGCAACTTCGGTGCGTACGCCCACAAAAATCAGTGCGACAGGCTGCTTGGTGCGAACGCGGCGCACCACGGTCTCCACGTCGTCATAGCTCTCGGGGCGCAGGACATAGGCCGGCAGCTGCGGTGTGGCGTTGATGATATTGCTCGCATAGGCCGAGGCATCGCTCGGTGCAGGCGCGGGCGCAGCGGCGGCACGGGCGCGGGTGTTCTCGGCGTAGCTCGACGGCGTGTCATAGGCACCAGGACGATAACCGCTCGCAACACTGTCCTGCGAGCGCGAAGGCGGATTATACGTCGTGGCATGGCGGGAGTCATCGCCGACCAGCTGACCGGAGCGCGTATACACGGCAACCGACTCAGCTTCACCGCGGCGCGTCTGACCAAGCAGGCCGTTGCTCGGCTCGTCTTGGGTGTAGAAGCCCTCGCCCGAAGCACCGCTGTAGCCGTTGCCCTGATAACTATCGTCATAGCCGTCATCGTAGCCGTAGTCGTCGTCCTGGCCATAACCCTGGTCGTAACCCTGCTGGCCGCCCAGGTGCATCTTATTTTTAATCTCGTCAAGGAAGCCCATGGTTGTGTCCTCTCGCGGTTTAGTGCAGGCGCCCCGATAATCAGTGCGCACTTCAGAGCCTTATTTTACTGCAAACTCCGGGCTAAATACTACCCTGCCCAGGCGAACGAGCGTAGAGCCCTCCTCAAGGGCAGACTCAAAGTCCTCGCTCATGCCGCAGGAAAGCTCAGGCAGGTTCAAATCGGGATGCGCCGCCTCCAGCTCATCCCTCAGCTCACGAAGCCCCGCAAAGGTGCGGCGTGCCACATCCTTATTCCCCCGGGGCGCCATAGTCATAAGCCCCTGCACGCAAATTCCCTCAAGTTCCGCAAGCTCACCCGCGGCGGCGCGAATCTCATCGGGCGAAAAGCCTCCCTTCGACTCCTCACCACTCACATTGACCTCGATGAGCACACGCTGGGGGCCGGCGAGCTCGCCTGCCTCAATCTTGCGGACAGCACGGCTCGAGATCGCCTGCGCCAGATGCAGCGAACCCACCGAGTGAATCAGCTCGGCTGAGCCCAGCACCGCATTGATCTTATTGGTCTGCAGGTTGCCGATCATATCGAAGCGCACCTCGGGCAGCTCCGGATGCTCCGCCAGACCCGTGAGCTTGCGAACCAGCTCCTGCGGGCGGTTCTCGGCAAAATGGCGATACCCCGCCTGGATGGCGGCAACGGTCTCATCGACACCAACGGTCTTGGACACGGCAATGAGGCGCGCGGCGTCGTGGGGACGGCCTGCGCGATCGAGCGCCGCATAAAAACGTTCCAGAATCTGCTCGCGGCGAGCGCGCATCAAGTCCAAATAGTTATCCATTGCCAATCGCCTCCGCTGACAGCCAAACAAGTAGTCCCATGCTAACGCAAGAGCGCGGCCCCGCATGTGCAAGGCCGCGCTCACTTAGGTATTTACAATCTTTCGACGAACGGGGTTACTTACTCCTCGTCGTCCTCGCCATCGTCCTCGTCCTCAAGATGATCGAGCAGGTAGCGAAGACCCTCGCTGACCTCGCTAACGGGCACCTTGGCAACGTAGCGCGCGTCGACGGCGGGCCTCATGATAACACCCTCGCCCGAAGGCACACGCATGCTCTCGAGCTCATCCTCATCAGTGCAGGCGATATCACCGGCAGTCATACGCTGTCCGGTCAACAGGAAGGTCAGACGGCAGGCGGCATCGATGGAAATCGAGGCGATGCGATCGAGATAGCGCGATACCATGATGGCGCGGCGCAGGTCGTCATAGTTGCTGTCGTCGTCCATAAAGTCGCCCGTATCCATACGGTTAAAGGTGCGGAAAAACTTCTCGTAGGCGGCGTGCACTGGCTCGTCCTCGACGGCCAAGTTGCAGATGATGGACATATCATTCGTGACGAGCGCGGAAAGCGAAGAGCCCAGCACCTGGTAGACGGCCTCAGCCTCGGCCTCGACCGTGCCGACAAGCTCCTTGGGCAGCGAGATGTCGGCCTTGATCATATGACGCGTGGCGCGGCAGATCTGACGGACCTTATCGGTCATGCGCTGCAGGTTAAAGTCGACGTAGATGATCGTCTGAAGCAGGCGGAAGTCGGAGGCGACCGGTGACTGCGTGGCGATCAGGTTGTAGCACACGGCCTCCAAGTTAGCGCAGCGCGCGTCAATCGAAAGCGTGCGCTTCTTGGTCTTGGTGGCGAGCTTGCGGTCGTCGGTCACATAGGCCTTAACGGCATCGTGGAGGGCCAGATCGACGGCCTCGTAGATGCTCAGCATCTCGTGGCGGGCCTCGATGAGCTGACGGGAAAACAGTTTACGCATGGTTCACTCCAATCAGTTGGGTGCGGTCATGCCGCCCGCACAGTGAATACGCACCGGACCAGATCCGATCGGCTTGGGACTAGTCGCACCGATCAGCCAAAGCGGCCGGTGATATAGTCTTCCGTCCGCGAGTCCACCGGACTGGTGAAGATCGCGTCGGTTTGACCATACTCGATGAGCGTGGCGGGCTCGCCGGCAACTTCCTGCAAGAAAAATGCGGTGTAGTCGCTAATACGAGCTGCCTGCTGCATTGAATGCGTGACGATGATGATCGTCATCTCGGGCGCCAGCTCGGCCATCAGATCCTCGACCTTAGAGACAGACGTGGGGTCGATGGCGGAGCAGGGCTCGTCCATCAGGAGGACATCGGGTTGCACCGCAAGCACGCGCGCGATGCACAGACGCTGCTGCTGACCGCCCGAGAGCGCCAAACCATCCTTGTTGAGCTGATTGGATACCTCTTTCCAGAGGTTGGCGCGCTTGAGCGATTCTTCCACGATGTCATCGAGGTCACTTTTGCTAGTCACGCCCTGCAGACGAGGGCCAAAAGCGACATTCTCGTAGATGGATTTGGGAAACGGATTGGGCTGCTGAAAGATCATGCCCACGCGGCGACGGAGATCGACCGGGTCGACGCCCTCGGCATAGATATCATTGCCGTCGAGCGTCATGGTGCCCTCGACGCGCGTACCCTCGATCAGGTCATTCATGCGGTTGATGCAGCGCAGAAACGTCGATTTGCCGCAGCCCGAAGGGCCAATGAAGGAGGTGATGGCGTTTTTGGCAATGTTGAGGTCAAGCCCCGTCAGCGCATGAAAGTCACCGTACCAAAAGTTGAAATCCTTGGCCGTAATGGCCGCTTGCTCCAACGTGGGAGCGGACTGATAAACGGACATGGGACTCCTTAACTAGCGACGCTTGCGCGACAGGAAGCGCGCAAACAGGTTGAAGGCCAAAATGATCACCATCAGCAAGAGCGCGGTGCCGTAGGCTGCGTTCATGTTGATGCCGTCGTTGGCAAGCAGGTACAGATGGACCGTCATGGGGCGGCCGGAATCGAGCGGCGAAATAGGTAGATTGATGGCCTGGCCCATGGTGTAAAGTACAACCGCGGTCTCGCCGATGGCACGGCCGATGGCAAGGACGATGCCGGTGGCGATGCGGCCAAAGGCGGAAGGAAGCACGATCTTGGAAACGACCTGCCACTTAGTGGCGCCCAAGCCATATGCGCCCCAACGGATATAGCGCGGCACGGCGCGAATAGCCTCCTCGGTGGTGCGCATGACGATAGGCAGCATCAGAAGCGCCAGCGCCAGGGCAGCCGAGACCATCGAAAGGCCCAGGCCCATGGCCTCGACAAACAAGGCGTAGCCAAAGAGACCCATAACGATGGAGGGCACCGAGGCCAAAGCATCGGCAGCATAACGGATGAGCTCGACGACCTTGCCCTGTTTGGCGTACTCGGCCAGATAGACGGCCGCTAGCACGGCGACCGGCGTACAGATGAGCATGGCGAGCGCCGTCACGTAGATGGTCGAGACAATCGTAGGCCAAATGCCGCCCTCGGCGTTGACACCCTGGGGCCAACCGAAGATAAAGTCGAGCGAAATATGCGGTAAGCCATTAACAACCACGTAGGCGATGATAGCGACCAGCACAAGCGTGGTGATGTAGGCCGCGGCGCGGAACACGCCGAGCATGATCTTGTTTGACAGGTCCTTGTTGATACGGCCCTTCTTACCGTGGGAAAGGGCACGCTTGATGCGCTCGCGCGACGAGGTCGTATCGACCGTCGTGTCAACGGAATCGGACATAGCCTACCCCCTCTTCTTCTTGGAAATCAGACGGACGATGCCCACCAGCATGGCGGAGATGATAAACAGGACCACGCCCATGCCGAACAGAGCCGAGCGGTGCAGGCCCGAGGAATAGCTCATGTCGAGCGCGATCTGGCTCGTGAGCGTCGAGATGGGGCTCGCAATGCTGTCGGGAATAACCGGAGCGTTACCCACGACCATGAGCACGGCCATGGTCTCACCGATGGCACGGCCCATACCCAGCACGATGGCATCAACGATACCCAGTTTGGCGGCAGGTAGCACGACCTTATAGATGGTCTGCCACTTAGTAGCACCCATGGCATACGATGCCTCGCGAATGCCCATGGGAATGGAATTGAGGGCATCGATGGTAAGCGTCGTGATGGTAGGGACGATCATGATGGCGAGCACGAACCACGCTGTCAGCGCACCAAAACCAAGACCACCGGTCAGTTGTGCGATAAACGGGCGGATGATGATCATGCCAAAGAAGCCGTAGATGATGGAGGGTATGCCCGCCAGCAGGTCAACGGCGGGGCTGATGAGCTTGCGCACGCGCTTGCTGGCAATCTCGACCAGGTAAACGGCCGTACCCACGCCCAGCGGCACGCCCATGGCGAGCGCACCGACGGTCACCAGACCCGAGCCGGCAAGCAGCGACAAGATGCCGTAGTGGCCCTCGGAAGGCGCCCACGTAAAGCTAAAGAAGTCCGCCAGACCGATGTCAGTAAAGACGGGCAGCGCCGAGTACGTGGTAAAGACAAAAATCAGGATGACGGTAACGACCGCCAAGAACGCGCAGGCAAAGAAGATCCACTGCAGCGCCTTCTCCTTGATATAGGTACTGCGCGATACGAGCGCCAGCTCGCGCTTCTTGGGCGTCTGAACATTCTGCTCAGTCTGGGAGTTTTCCTGTGCTTCCATGCTACTCACTCCCCTTCTCGTCGTTGGTGACGGGAATAAAGCCCGCCTCGCGAATCTGCTTGTCCATCTTTTCGGACGTCACATAGTCGATGTAATCCTGCGCCTGCTGCGAAGGCGCACCCTTCACAAAGAAGTAAAGGTCGCGCGAGATGGGATAGCCGCCACTCGCGACCGTCTTCTCGGACGCCTCAACATGATTGACCGAGACGGCCTTGACCGAGGTCTTGGCGTTGAGGCTATCGACGAAGCCCAGCGAAATGTAGCCGATGGCCCCACGCGAACGAGATACCACGTCGCGCACCTGGCCCGTACCCGAAAGAACAGCCGAGCGGCGATCGAACGGCGTGCCATCCATCACGATGGTACGGAAGGCCTCGCGCGTACCGGACGCCTCGTCTCGGTTGATGACCTGAATCCTCAGGTCCTCGCCACCGACCTCTTTCCAATTGGTAATCTTGCCGGCGTAGATATCGCGGAGCTGCTCGGTCGAGAGGTTATCGACCGGGTTATCGTCGTTCACGATGACCGCGATACCGTCGTGGGCAATTACGATGGGGGTCAGGCCCAGATCCTGTTCGTCGGCATTGAGCCCACGGGAGGAGCTGGCGATATCGGCCGTTCCGGCGCTGACGGCCTCGATGCCAGCGGAAGAACCCAAACCGGAAACGAGCACGTCGATGCCGGTCTCCTCCTTAAAGCCCTCGGCCGCAATCTCGGCGATAGGAAGGCAGGTCGTGGAGCCAGCGACGGTAATGGAAGAGGTAGAAGATCCCGAAGAACAGGCACACAGCGTAAGTGTAAGCACAGCGGCGCTCAGGACCGATACGATCTTTCTCATAGCATCACGCCGATCGCAGCATGGCGCCCACAGGTGCCGTCCTCGTTACGGTAGGAATAAAAGCGGTCGTTCTGACGCACGGTCGAAAGCTGGGTATCCACGATATCATCCGCGTCGACACCGACATCTACCAGCGCCTCGCGAATGGCAGCGGAAAGATCGAGCATGCGAGAGGTACTCGCATCGATGCAAGAGAACTCGGCGGCAAAGCGATCCATGAGTTCCTGGGATACCTCATATTCGTCACCCAAGATATGGGGGCCGATATAGGCGGAAACGTCGCCCGCATCGCAGCCGGCAGCATCGCAAAGCGCCTGGCACGCCTTGGCAGAAATACGTGCAATCGTGCCCTTCCAACCGGAGTGCACCACGGCAAATCCGCCAGGGGCCACCAGCACCACGGGAACGCAGTCGGCAAAGCAGAGCAGCACGGGCACGTTATGCGCCGTACAGACGATGGCATCGCAGCCCGCGGCAATCTGCTCGCGGACGTCCTCAAGGTCATCGGCGCCATTCGAGGTCACCGCAAAGATATGGTCACCATGGACCTGATTGGGAACGAGCAGGTTGTGCTCGCACTCCGCGGCACCCATAGCCTCGAGTGCGCGGCGACGATTTTCTTGAACAGCAAAGGGATCATCGCCAACATGCGAGCCCAAGTTGAGTGAGGAGTACGCATCTTCGGAAACGCCACCGGCGCGCTCGGTGAAGGCAAAGCGAACATCGGATGTCGCGCCCTCCACCAACGTAACTCCATCATGGTCGACACGCGAAACTTTGTCCGCACGTGCTGCCATACTAAAGCCTCCTAATAACACAAGTACCGCGGCATCGCCGCTACAGCCCGCGTTTATACGGCTGTCATACTTCTCTAAAAGGATACCTGCTACGCTGGAGGCAATCGTAAAGGGAACGTAAAGAGATTGGAGGTTCTAGTTTACAAAGTCGAAATAAAAAGGGCGCGTCCATACGGACACGCCCCTGTGCACAACAATGCAAAGAACGACTTAGAAGCTACCGCGCTTCAGGAAGTCGGGAAGCTCGAACTGATCGTTGCCGAAGTTAGGAAGCTCGGTGCCACCGACGTTGCGGGTCGGAGCGGCCTGAGCCGGGCTCGTGGCAGGAGCGGTGCGCTGCGGCTCAGCGGAGGCAGCGGCCTTGCTCTGAGACTGCTGAGCAGCAAAGAGCTCGTCCTGACGGTTGACGTTGGAGTCGGAGAAGCCCGTAGCGATGACGGTGATACGCACCTGATCGCCCAGGGACTCGTCGACAACGGTACCGAAGATGATGTTGGCCTCGGGGTCGACGGCGTTGGCAACAACGTCGGCGGCGTCGCTGATCTCCTGGATGCCCAGGTCCTTGGAACCGGCGATGGAGAGCAGCACGCGCGTGGCGCCATCGATGGAGCTCTCGAGCAGCGGGCTGGAGATGGCCTGCTGGGCAGCGTCGACGGCACGGGTATCCCCAGAAGAGGTACCGATACCCATCATGGCGGTACCGGCCTGCTTCATGATGGTCTTAACATCGGCGAAGTCCAGGTTGATGATACCGGGGACGGTGATGAGGTCGGTGATGCCCTGGGTGCCCTGGGAAAGGACGCCATCGGCAATCGCGAAGGCCTCGAGCATGGTGGTCTTCTTCTCGGCGATGTCGAGCAGCTTATCGTTAGGGATGACAATCATGGTGTCAACGCAATCGGAGAGGGTCTTAATGCCCTCCTCGGCGCTCTTCTTGCGCTTGCGGCCCTCGAAGGTGAAGGGCTTGGTCACGACGGCGACGGTCAGCGCACCGACCTCGTTCATCGCGATATCGGCAACGATGGGAGCAGCGCCGGTACCGGTGCCACCGCCCTCGCCGCAGGTGATGAACACCATGTCGGCGCCAGCGAGCGCCTCGGCAATGTCGTCGCGGGACTCATCGGCAGCCTTGCGGCCAACCTCGGGGTTGGCGCCGGCGCCCAGGCCGCGGGTAAGGTCGGTGCCGATGTGCACCTTGATATCGGCATCAGAGATCGCGAGTGCCTGAGCATCGGTGTTGATGGCAACAAACTCGACGCCGCGGATGCCCTCTTCGATCATTCGATTGACCGCGTTGGTACCACCGCCGCCGACGCCGACCACCTTAATGACGGCAAGGTAGTTGTTGATCTCTGTCTCGTGCATGTCGGTCCTCCGAACAAAGGTTATAGCCATAGCATGGGTCGACCCCTGCGCACATTAACCTTCAGGTTGAAAGTAAATGCAAAGGTAAACCGTATTATGTTTGCACATTATGAACGTATCAGTCAAATAATTGACCGTGAAAACCAAACAAACCAGATAAACGGCGTGGTATGGCCCCTCAACAAAGCATCAACCAGCGCTACGAGGTCGGAGCGTTCCTAAATGTATAGTTACCCGGAGAGCGCACATTGATATACGTTACGCCCTCTACCTGCGAAAGCAGCTTGGTGACTACGCGCTCCTTCTTGACGATATCGTTCGAATCGCCCAGCGACACCTCAATGCCGTTATTGAGGTTTGCCGAGATGGCTTCGACCGAAGGCGTGGAAATATCCTTGACTTGTCCCAAGAACTCGCTCGAAAAACCACGCACATAATCCAAGCCAGCCTTAACGGCCTTGGAGCTCACCGCCTGGCCGGAAACCGGAGCGACATCCGCCGAGACATCAGTCAACAACACCGCGCCATAGTGCTTAGCGAGCGCCAGCGCGGCATCAATGCCGGTCAGGGTATTTGAGCCCTGCCCCGTCGTGATGACGTTGCCCTGGTCATCCACTTCGACCGACGTCGACAGCGGGGCGATCCAGGTGTCATCATCCCCGATGGCCCAGGCAAGGTCATCGGAGCTGATATAGGCAATTGCAATGACCTTGCGCTCCATCGGCGTAATGATGAGCGTATGTGGGAACTGACGCTGGACATCCACGCCCGAGACCCACGGGTTCTGCTTGAGGTCCTCGGTAATCTGGTCGGGATCGACGTTAAAAAGCGACGTTCCCTCGGGCAAATCGATCAGCTGGATAGCATCGTGCTTCGTCACATGCTCGCTGCCTTGAATCTGAATATCAGTGGCGGTAAACAATCCAGAGTTAATCACCACGATAGCAACGACGACGAGCACGGCCAAGACGGCCAAAACGCCGCCCACGATTTTGCCTTTGCCTGTAACGACAGAAGCGGCGTCTGATGTTTTATTTGTCATCGCCCTAAGTGAAGACAACGGGTTGACGCCTTTTTTACCCGAAGGCTTCTTGGCGGTAGCCGGCACCGATGTCAGCGAGCGCGGTTTCGATGCGCCCAGCGTGCGACTCGGACGCGCCGCCTTAGTTCCTGTCGAGGGCTTAGGAGTTGCCATAGGACGGGCAGGCTTGGCGCCCATAACAGGCTTTGACGTCACCGAGGGACGCGAGGACTTTTTTGCGGCCGGACGATTACCGAGCTGCGAGCCGACAACCGGACGACTGGTCTGTCGAGCATGCCCGACAGACTTAGAGTGCGCGACGGTATTGCGTTGAGGTTTGGCAGGCGCGCCGGAACGCCCTCCGGCGCGGCGGAAGGTGGGTTTCGATGCTCTAGAAGCCGAGGAATTTAACTTCCGGTCTGAGCTCGATGCCATACGCCTCCCTCACCTTTCCGTGCACATGTCTGATAACCGCGGCAACGTCATCGGCCGAGGCAGTTCCGTTATTAACGATAAAATTAGCGTGAACGGGCGAAACTTCCGCGCCGCCAATCGAAAAACCCTTTAATCCACAATCCTCGATAAGCTTGCCCACACTCGCATCGGGCGGGTTACGAAAGACCGACCCGCAGGATGCGCGACCCATGGGCTGCGTACGCTTGCGCCTCGTCAGGTACCGTTCCATGCGCTCGCGAATGTCGGCCTTGGGCGCCGGTTTAAGCTTGAGCACGCACTCGAGGATGATCTCATTGCGGGGAAGGCTACATTCGCGGTAGCCCCAAGTGATCTCGGACCCCGCATAATGCTTGATACCGGATGCCGGGTCAAACGTTACGACATCCTCAACCAGCGAGCCAATCCACTCGGTCCGTGTGCCGGCATTCATAGATATCGCACCGCCGACCGAACCAGGGATGCCGACGGCAAACTCAAGGCCCGAGAGGCTACGCGACAGGGCATCGTTGACCAGGCGCGCAAACATCACGCCCGCACCGACCGTCAGCGTACAACCGTCATCGGCAACAACCGTGCGCTGAAACTCACGTCCGAGCGAAATGACGGCACCGCGATAACCGCCATCGGCAACCAGCAGATTGGAGCCCTTACCGATGATGACCCACGGCACCTGCTCGCGATCGAGCACCGCCACGGCGCGGCGGAGGGCATGATAGCTATGGCACGTCACAAAGAGGTCGGCCTTGCCGCCGATACGATAGCTCGTATGACGCGCAAGGCGCTCGTCCTCGATCACATCCGTGTCGATCATGCCCGAGAGCGCCATGACGGCGTTAAACAGACCCATTAGACTTAAGCGTCTTTCTTGGCAGTCAGATACTCAATGAACTCGGGGCCGACGGTCGTAACGTCACCGGCACCCATAGTGAGCAGCAGATCGCCCTCGCCCACCATCTGCTCGAGCTCCTGATTGAGCTCAAGACGGCTGGAGCAGTACACGACCTCCTTGCCAGGATGCTTGGCGCGCACGGTATCGGCGAGCATCTTAGAGGTGACACCCGGAATGGGCATCTCGCCAGCCGAGAACACATCAATCAGCAGCAGTTTATCGGCATTGGCAAATGCATCGGCAAAGTCGTCGCACAGGGCCTGCAGGCGCGAATAGCGGTGCGGCTGGAACACGACGTCGACGTGCTTGTAGCCCAGCGACGAAGCAGCAGCAAGCGTCGCCTTGATCTCGGTGGGGTGATGGCCGTAATCATCGACCACGGTGATGCCATCGATATCGCCCACGTGGGTAAAGCGACGGCGGACGCCCTCAAAGCTCGAGAGCGCCTTGGCGGCGGCGTCGATGTCAAGGCCCAGGACATGGGCGACGGTGAGCACCGCCGTGGCGTTGAGCATGTTGTGACGACCGGGGTTGCTCTTAATCTCGACAGCGTGCTCGGTGCCGTCCTCAAAGCGAACGATAAAGTCGCTCTGGATGCCCTTGACATCCGGATGCACGCAGACGATGTCGTTGTTCTCGGCAAAGCCATAGGAAAGCACATGACGGCCCGTCGACTTGGCGAGCTCGACCAGATGCGGGTCCTCGCCACAAACGATGACGGTACCGCTCTCTCCAACCAGGCCCATAAACTTGGCAAAGGTGGCCTCGATCTCCTCGATGCCCGAGTAATGATCGAGATGGTCGGCCTCGACGTTGGTCACGATGACCACGTTGGGGTTCAGGAACAGGAACGAGCTGTCGGACTCGTCGGCCTCGGCGACAAAATAGTCGCCCGAGCCGTTCTTGCCGTTGGTGTCGTAGCCCTCGACAATGCCACCGATTAAAAAGCTGGGGTCCAGACCCATGCGGTCGAGCATGGTGGCGCACATCGAAGAGGTCGTGGTCTTGCCGTGAGTACCGGCGACGGCGACGGTGGTGTAGCCGTGGCCCAGGGCCGAAAGCATCTTGGCACGGGGCCACACGGGAATACCGAGCTCGCGGGCACGCACGAGCTCGGGGTTGGACTCGGGAATAGCGGTGGAGACCACAACCACGTCGGGCTTGACCTCGTCGATCGTCGCAGCCTCGTGGCCCACATGGACCTTCACGCCGGCGCGGGTAAGCTGGCGAATATAGCGCGACGTCTTAAGGTCAGAACCGGTAACGGTATAACCGCGCTCGTGCAGGACGAGAGCGATGCCGCTCATGCCGGCGCCGCCGATACCGATAAAGTGGGCGCTCTTGAACTCGGGCGCGGAGGTTGCAGTCTGGGAATCAGCCATGTGCTCGTGTACTCCTTGCGTAAACACTGCCTGTAACCCATTAACTGTACCGCACCTACCGCATCCGCGCGAGGGCGACCGGCGATATCCCGTCTAACTAACGCAATCCCTCTACCGCGTCGGCCAAAAGTGCGGCGGCACGGTCCTGGGCCAAGCCACGCGCCGCCTGACGCATGGCATCACGCGCCGCAGCGTCATCGATCAGGTGCAGAAGCTCGTCGGCAAAGGCAGGGGCATCGATATCGGCATCGGCGCAAAGCACGCCGGCACCGGCATCGACCAGGTAGCGCGCATTCGTGGTCTGGTGGTCGGCCGTGGCGTGCGGATACGGCACGAGTACCGAGGGCACGGCAAGCGCGGCGATCTCGGCCACGCTCGAGGCACCGGAACGCGAGAGCACCAAATCGGCCGCAGCCAGCATATCGCCCATGTTGTCGATGTAGGGCTGGACTCGATAGCGCTTCGCCTCCTCGGGCGTCAGCGCCAAAGCGCGCTCGGTCTCCTCAAAGCCGTCGGCACCCGTCGAATGCAAAATGTAGAGATTCTCGCGGGTCAGCAGCTCACTCTTGAGCGAGGCAACGCGCTCGTTGAGATGTTGGGCACCGAGTGAACCACCAAAGACGAGCAGAAGCGTCGCGTCCTCGGGCACACCGAGCGTCTTGCGACCGCGGGCGCGATCGCCCTCGATCACCGAACGGCGCACGGGATTGCCCGTCATGAGCACATGGTCGGGGTCGCCCTCGCGCTCAAAGACCGCGCGGGCCGCAGGTACCGAAATGCACACGCGGGCGGCATGTGAGTTCATCATCTTATTGGCCAGACCCGGAACAGAGTTCTGCTCGTGCAGCAGATACGGAACGCCGGCGTCCTTGCACCAACCCAGCAGCGGGACCTCAACGTAAGCACCAAAGCCGATAGCGGCATCGGGCTTACCGACCTTCGAGAAGTGACGGGCAAGCGCACGCTTCGCCTTGTTGACGCGCCACAGCGAGGTCAACGCCGTCCAGGGACGGGAGCGATCGAAGCCCGTGACCGTGATGGGCACAAAATCGAATCCGGCCTCGGGAACCAGACGGCCCTCGAGCTTGCGCGATTGGCCCACGAACACAACGTGATGACCGCGGTCACGCAGCTCCTCGGCCAAGGCGAGCGCGGGGTTGATATGTCCTGCCGTGCCGCCAGCTGCAATAGCAACGGTCATCTTATCGGTCATGGTAATCCCTTCGTACACGCGGCCCCTGGTCATCGGTGCGCAAACGCGCCGACGGGTCCGAATTCAAATCGATTCGATTATATCCACCGCCCGCATTACGAGGAGTGGGGCGCTGCGGACGACCTTGCGGCGCCATTCGCTGACGCGGACGGGCTGCCGGCTCGGTCGCAGAGCCATCCAGGACGGTAAAGCCGTTACGCGAAGATCGCTCGCCGCGCACGTGGGGCACGCCGGCGGTACTCTCATCCATAACGGCAAAGCTCTCGCGGCGACGGTCGTATTCATCGCGACGGGCGCTCTCATACGAAACGCGCAGGATCAGACCGGCGAGCATAAGCGACACAATAATCGACGAGCCGCCGTAGCTAATAAACGGCAGCGGCTTGCCCGTCATGGGAAACACATTGAGAATGCCCAGCGCGTTGATCAAAAACTGCACCGCAAGGATGACCGCGGAACCCGATGCCATAAGTGCTCCGCGACGGTCGGTCGCCTGCTCGGCAATACGAAACGCCGAGTAGATCAGCATCGCGAACACCAAGAAGAACAGCACGGTTCCGATAAAGCCAACTTCCTCGCCGATAATAGCCAAGATGTAGTCGTTATGCGCCTCGGGCAAATACGAGTACTTCATGGTGGAGTTACCGATACCGCGACCGAACAGGCCGCCCGAGGCAAACGCCATAATGGCAAGCGTGGCCTGATAGCCATCACCATATTCGTCTGCCCAAGGATTCCAAGCAACCTCGACACGCGTCATACGATACGGCTCGGCGATAAGGGCGATCGCAATGACGGCGATGCCGGCAACGACCGTCCAAACGATATATTTGGGGTCCAATCCCGCAAACAACGCCATGCACATGAGGGTCAGCAAGATGATCAGAACGGTGCCAAAATCGGGCTGAACAAAAATCAGAAAGAGCGAAATGCCCAGGTAGACACCCATCTTGCGAAGAAACTCGTTGATGTTGCCGCCGGGCGAAAAGATGCGGTCGAGCATGATGGCCGAATACGCGATGGCGAACGGCTTTAAAAACTCAGACGGCTGGAACTGAATACCGGCGATGTTGAGCCAGCGCGTGGCGCCACGACTGCCGCTACCCATAAAGAACACCAGAACCAGTAGCCCTATCATGCCCATGAGGAAGATCCTGAGCACGTCTTCCCCAAACCAACTGTCCGGCAAGATGCGCACGATGGCAACCATAGCCAGCACGCCAACTCCGGCAAACGCGGCTTGTCGAAACAGGAAAAACGTCGCCGAACCATTCTCGTGCAGTGCCTCGACCGAAGATGCCGAGTACACCATCAGCAAGCCAAAGCAAACCAAGCTAAACAGGCAAGCCATAAATATCAAACGGGGGCGCATGATGCGGGCGGGGACGCCGGCAATATAGCGCTCACTGAACGTCTGCCCGCCGCGTCCGGAACGCGGCGTGCTACGCAGCGAGGAAGCACGGTCCGAGTCGGGCCTCCTCATATCACTTCGGGGGCTCTCCTCTCTCACCGGCAACCCCTATTCCGTTTGCGATTTCGCTGCTGCGGCAAGCTGGACAACGTAGTCCTTAAACACGCGACCGCGCTCCTCGTAGCCCGAGAACTCGTCAAACGAAGAGCAGGCGGGCGAAAGCAGGATCACGTCGCCGCGGCTCGAGAGTGAGCGGGCAACGTCAACGGCATCGCGCAGATCATCGGCCTGGGCGATATCCACGTCACCATCGACATCGGCCTCGTCCATAGCGGCGGTAAAGCGCTCGCGCGCATCGCCAAAGCAAACGACCGAGCGCACGTTGTCCATAACGACGCGGGCAAAGTCCGCAAGCGGCGTACCCTTATCGTGGCCGCCGAGCAGCAAAATCACATCGTCGTCGGGAAACGCCGTCAGGGCCTTTTCGACTGCATCGGTGTTCGTTGCCTTGGAATCGTTGACGTAGCGCACGCCATCGATCTCGCCACAGGGTTCCACGCGGTGTTCGAGTGGCTGGAACGATGTCAAACCGCGGCAAATGCCCTCGGGATCGGCACCGACGGCCAGAGCAGCCGTGGCGGCACATAGGGCATTGATGACATTGTGATGGCCCGAGATCTTGAGCTCGGACGTGGCGACAAGCTGAGTCTCGACACCCCTCAGGCGCACGACCATCTTACCGTCGCGCACAAAGGCGGCGTCTGCACCCTCGGGCTCGTCAAAAGCGACCTTGCAGATACGGCGACCCGGTGTGTAGATGTACTCATCGAACTCATGGATGCCGGCATCCTCGACGTCGATAACCACGAGGTCGTCGTCGACCATATTCTCGAACAACTTGATCTTGGCAAGCGCATAGTTCTTGTGGCTCTTGTGCCAGCCCAGGTGGTCGGGCGTGATGTTGAGCAGCACCGCCACGCGAGGATGAAGCTCGGCTGTCGTAGCAATCTGATAACTCGACAGCTCGGCCACAAACCACTCATTGTGTGCGCGGCCGTCGATCTCGTTCACCGGCGGCTCGCCGATATTGCCGACGGCCACGCTGGCTTCACCTGCGGCCTTGAGCAGATAATCGGTCAGCGACGTGGTAGTTGTCTTGCCGTTGGTGCCCGTGATGGCGATCCAATTTTGGGGAGACAGGCGATAGGCAAACTCGGGCTCGCCCATAATCTGAGCGGCATGCTCACGCCCAGCCTTAAAGAAGGCCGAGAACTCCGAGATACCCGGGCATGTCACGCACACGTCATAGGCACCCTCGACCTGCTCGGTGCCGTAGACAAACGACGCGCCCTGCGCCTCGAGCGCACGCGTGGCTTCATTGGGCTCGGAGCTACCGCCGCCATACACGGTCGTGGCGCTCACGCGCTCGGGGTGAGCCAACGCCCAACGGGCGACATCGAGACCGGATTTACCCTGCCCCAAAACAAGCAGGCTAAAGACATCAGCAAGAGGCATGAAAGACCACTATCCCAACTGGAAGAACAGGGCGAGGCCAACGGCGCCAAAGGCCGCGGCGATAATCCAAAAACGGATAACGACCTTGGTCTCGGCCCAGCCCTTCTTTTCGAAATGATGATGAATGGGCGCCATAAGGAAGACGCGCTTGTGCGTAAAGTGGAAATAGACAACCTGGATCATGACCGACAGAGTCTCGACGATAAACAGACCGCCGATGATGAGGGAAACGACTTCGGTGTTGGTCATGATGGAGGTGCAGGCAAAAGCGGCACCCAGGGCAAGCGAGCCGGTATCGCCCATAAAGATGCTCGCCGGGTAGCAATTGAACCACAAAAAGCCCAGGCAGGCACCGGCGCACGCCGTGCAGAAGATGGACAGGTTCACGTCACCGTGCAAAAACGCCATGGCGGCCATGGCGAGCATGGCGATCATGGAAGTGCCACCGGCAAGGCCGTCCAGACCATCGGTCAGGTTCACGGCATTGGAAAGACCGGCGATCATCAGCCAGCAAAATACAATGTAGAGCCACGGGAACGAAAGGCCGCAGATGGTGGTCGAAAGAACACCGAGGTCAATCGTCAGGCCGCCGGGAAAACGAATCTCGGGGGCGACGCCGCACCAATTGACGGCGAGCACGGTAAAAGTGACGCAGATGATGGTCAGACCGATCATCTTGGCGTGAGGCGTCAGGCCGAGCGAGCGACCATGCGTGACGGAGGTCAGGTCGTCGATGAGACCCAGAACGCCGGTGGCCAGCGTGGCAAGCAGCACGAGCACGAGCTCGGTGGTGAGCTTGCCCATCAGCAGGCAGGTCAGCGATATCGCGACAAGGATGATGACGCCGCCCATGGTCGGCGTACCCTGCTTAATCAAATGACGCTTGGGGCCGTCGGCTCGGACCTGTTGGCCGATACCCTCGACCTTCAGCAGCTTGATCCACCACGGCATAAGCAGCAGCGCAATGGCGGCAGCGATGCCAAGTCCCAAAAAGGCCTGATACGTAGGATACGAGGGATTGCCGAACATGGGCTAGCACACACCTTCCACAAAGCGGTCGAGCTCAACAAAGCGGGAACCCTTGACCAGTACAACATCATGTTTTTCAAGCGCGCCGCCCATGCGGTCGAGCACCTGCTGATAATCGGAGAACACCTGGATGCGGTCCTCGTCCATGCCCATCATGCGCGCGGCATCGGCCATAAGCTGGGCCAGCTCACCACCCACGCACGCCAGCATGTCGAGCTTCTTGGCGGCGGCATAGGCGCCCACGAGTTCATGCATGCGAGGGGCCTCATCGCCCATCTCGCCCATCTCGCCCAAGATCGCCATGCGAGACCCCGTGCACGAAAGCGAGCACAGTAGATCGAGGCCAGCAGCCATGGATTCGGCGCTGGCGTTATAGGAATCGTCGATGACGCGGGCACCGCTCTTGGCGCGCTTGATCTCCTGGCGATGACCGGTAATCGTGAGGCCCCTAAAGGCAGCATCGATCTGCTCGGGCGTCACGCCCAGGCGATAGGCAACCGCGGCGGCCTTAACGGCATTTGGGACGGACTGCACGCCGGGGATGGCAAGCATGGTATCGATTGTCTCGCCCTGACCAAAATCGAGCGTAAAGACCGGACGGCCCTCGTCATCAACTCGAACGTCGCGGGCACGGACCTCATCATCGTCCGAGACGCCGGCCAGCATCACATCGATACCAGCAGGCTGGGCGAACGTATCGCGAATGAACGGCGTAAAGTCGTCCTCACCGCCCAAAACCAGCAGCGGCAAGAAGTCGCCGGCGGCGCACATACCCTGGACAATCTCGGCCTTAGCGCGGGCGATGTTCTCGCGGCTGCCCAAAATGCCGATGTGAGAGGTGCCGATCTTGCTTACGATGGCAAGGTTGGGATTGGCGGACTGGGACAGGCGCTCAATCTCGTGGAAATGGTTCATGCCCATCTCGAGCACCAGGACCTCGGTATCGGCCGGAGCGGAAAGCACCGTGAGCGGCATGCCGATCAGGTTATTGAAATTGCCCTTGGTGGCCCAGACACGATAGCGCTTGGCGAGCACGGCGGCGAGCACGTCCTTGGTCGTCGTCTTGCCGATGGAACCGGTAATGCCAACGACCAGGCAGCCAAGCTCCAGGCGATACGTGTGCGCCAAACGCAGCAGAAACTCCTCGGGATCATCGGTCAGCAGGATGGCGCACCCCTTGTCCTGCGCCAGCGAGACCAGCTCAGCCTCGGGCTCACGCGTCATCACGACGGCGCCGGCACCCGACTGGACGGCACGGGAAGCAAAATCATTGCCGTCGACGTTTTCACCGGGAAAGGCGACGAAAATCGTCCCTTCCTCGACCTGGCGCGAGTCGATAACGCACCCGCGGCATACCCGATCGGCTTCTCCCGTCACGGTTCGGGCCCCTGTTGCGGCCGCGAGGTTGTTGACGGCGATCTCTATCATTGCAGCTCCCCTGTAAACCTAATAATGCTATCGGCGTATTGTATCCCAGCGCCGCACATGCGTGGTGCAGGGCATGTGAACACCCTCATATGGGACAACAAACAACGCCCCAAAGATTGTAACCCCCTACTTCGTGTGCGGGATACCCAGCACGTCGAGCGCGTTGGCCATAATGGACTGGAACGGCACCGCAGCGGCATCTGAGCCGCTCGGCGTTCCGTCGAGCGTGATATAGCACAGCACCTTGGGCGATTGTGCCGGTGCAAAGCCCATAAAGGACGACATGTAGTTCTCCTTGAGGTAGCCGCCGTTCTCGTCGGCACGTTCGGCCGTACCGGTCTTACCCGCCACGTCATAGCCGTCAACCGCGCCGCCAACGCCCGTTCCCTCGGACACGACCGTCTGCATGCACGATGTCACCTGGGATGCGGCGTCCTCCGAAATCGCGCGCTCGCCTTCACCCCAGTCCTTCTCGTCGCCTTTGCTGGACTTATAGAAGTGCGGTGTCATCATCACGCCGCCGTTGGCGATGCCGCCCACGGCACGTGCGATCTCAATCGGCGAGACGGACAGTGCCTGTCCAAAGCTCATCGAGCCCAGCGTGGCGCCGTCATACTGGTCACGCTCCTTGACGATACCCAGGCTCTCTCCCGGAAAATCGACACCCGAGCTGTGACCGATGCCCCACTTGTCCACATAGGTGGCAAAGTCGTCGGCACCGATCTTGCGCCCCACCAGGACAAAGCCCACGTTGGACGAACGGCGCATCATCTCGCGCACATCCATGGTCATGGCATAGTCGCGCTTGTCGGCATCGGTGACGGTATCGTCGCCCACCTTGATGCTCGCCGGCACCTCAAACGACGTACTCGATCGCACGACGCCCAAGTCGAAGCCGGCGCCCGCCACGAGCGTCTTAAAGACCGAGCCGGGCTCGTAGGCGTCGGTGACCAGGCGCAGATTCATATCCTCGGTCTTGGCATTCTCCAGATCGGTCTGGTCGTAGGTCGGGTACGAGCAGGCTGCCAAAATCTCGCCTGTCGTAGGATCGGTGACCAGCGCCGAGCCGTTCTTGGCCTTAGTCTTCTCAACTGCCTCTGCCAGGGCATCCTCGGCCGCACGCTGGATATTGACGTCGAGCGTCGTCACGATATCAACGCCGTCGACCGCAGCCACCTTTTTATAGGCACCGCCCGCGATATAGCTGCCGTCCCTCGCGCGCTCGCGTACGAGAGAACCGTTCGTGCCGGTCAGAAGCTTGTTGTATTGCTTTTCGAGACCCGTCAAGCCATCGTTGTCCACATTCACTACACCCAGCACCTGCGATGCCAGATTGCCGTATGGATATACGCGCTTCATGGCCTGCTCAAAAAGCACACCGGGCAGGTTCTTCTTCTCCAGCGTCGCAGCATCGTCTTCGTCCACCTGGCGCTTGATATACACCCAGGTTCCATCGGACTCAACGAGCTTGCGGCAGGTCTTTTTATCGATTCCAGTTGCCTTGACCAGCGCCGACACCGTCTTGTCAACGTCCTCGACAAGCTGCGGGTTCACGGCGATGTTGCGACATTCGACCGACGACGCCAACACGTTGCCGTTGCGGTCGTAGATGGTGCCGCGTTTGGCATAGAGGGTCTGCGCAAGCAGGCGGCGCGCATCGGCACGCTCGCGCAGTTTATCGGCTTCGACAACCTGATAGTCGGCAAGGCGAAAGACGCCCAAGCCCAAGCCAAGCCCAATGAATCCCATGACGGCTTTGCGGCGAGGCAGAGGCGTGCCTGTGAGCCATTCGGTCGGCGAACTCTTGCGCGACCTGGTGTTATGCACTTGAGGGCCGCCCGAGCCGCGAAGTCGCGACGCCGGGTCGTTGCCACGGGACCGCCCGGCGTTGTAAGATTGCCGACCCGTTCCTTGATAACCAGAACGTCCCCGCGACGAGGGACGTCCAGAACCGCGGCCCCTATCGGAACCGCGGCGATAGTCATTTGTCATACTCAGCTACCGTCTTGCTACTGAGCGGTCGCGGTCGCGTTGGCGCCCGCGGCTGCATCCTGCGAAAAGTCAAGTGTAACGCTCTCGCTGGGCTCCACCATGCCATAAGCGCCCGCAAGGTCGCGAATGCGCGTGTCGGCGCCATAGACCGAATGCATGACCTCCAGGTCGGAGCTCTCATCGGTCGCCTTTTCGAGCGTGTTGGTAAGCTCGGCGTTGCTGTTGAGCACCTGGGCCGTAACGCCGGCGAGCGCCACGCGGGCGACGCCGATCGTCATGAAGATAGCCGCAATGATGCAAAACGTTTTAAGAACGCTCATGAAAACCGGGCTTACCGCCTGGTTTGCCTGACGGCCCGCGCCCGTGTAGACATCAAAGCGCGGCGTGCGCTGCTCACGGGGAGCAACGGGGGCCTGCGGCGTCTCACGATAGGCGGGCATGGCGTTCATATCATAGGCGAGTGCTGCGCTTGAAGTGTTGTAGCCCATGATATGCCGCCTCCCATCCCGAGTACGTTGGTAGTGTGTTTAAGCTTCGTTTATGGTGCGAGCGGGAGGTCCAATATCGCGCGGTCGCGCCTACAGACGCTGCGCCACGCGGATTTTGGCTGATCTCGCCCGAGGGTTGCGCTCAACCTCATCAGGCTGGGCAACCAGGGGTTTGCGGGTGATGACCTTGAGTATCGGCACGTTGCCGCACACGCACACCGGAATCTCCGGCGGACACGTGCACCCCTGGCTCATCTCCTTAAAGTGGTTCTTTACGATACGGTCCTCGAGCGAGTGATACGAGATGACGCAGATACGTCCGCCCGGGTTGAGCCACCTGGTGGCGGCATCAAGCCCTCGTTCGAGCACATCGAGCTCGTGATTGACCTCGATGCGAATGGCCTGGAAACTTTTCTTGGCCGGGTGTCCACCATGCCGACGAGCGGCAGCCGGGATACCCGCCTTGATGATCTCGACAAATTGGCCGGTGGTTTCGATCGGTTCTTGCTCGCGGCGGCGCACGATCTCGCGCGCGATCTGCGAGGCGAACTTCTCTTCGCCGTAGACGCGTAGAATCCGGGCGAGGTCGTGTTCGTTATAGGTGTTGATGACCTCAGCTGCGTTTAAGGTGTTATTACCCGGATCCATCCGCATGTCCAATGGGGCGTCCTCGTTATACGAAAAGCCCCTGCCAGGGATATCGAGTTGCGGCGACGAAACGCCCAAATCGAACAGGAAGCCATCGACCCCGGGCACCTCGGCCGAGCAAAGCAGCTCGTCCAAGTCGCCGAAGTTGCCCTTCAGCAGCCGGTGCGGAACGCCGGGAACCTCGCGGTCCAGACGGGCGCCAGCGGCCTCGAGGGCCATGTCGTCCTGATCGACGCCGAGCAAAAGGCCCGTCTCCCCCACCTGCGCGGCCATCTTTACCGAATGGCCGGCACCGCCAAGGGTGCAATCGCAGACAACGGAGCCGCTCTTTAGCCGCAGCGACTCAAGCACTTCGCCGAGCATGACAGGTTCATGCCGATATTCTTGTGTCAAGATCCCACGCTCCATCCGTTACCCGTGCCTTGCCCTTACGAGAAGAAGAGGTCCAGCAGGGCCTCATCGTCATCGTCCTCATCGGCCGCGGCGCGATCCCAAACCTCAAGGTGGTCGTAGTTGCCCACAACCGTGACCTCGCGGTCGAGGTTCGCCTGCTTGCGGAGAGACTCGGAAAGACCGATACGACCGGCGCTGTCCACGTCCATCGACGTGGTGCGCTTGTTGATCGCCCTCATGAGCTTCTGGTCATTAATGTCACGCGGGTTAAAACCCTCGTGGCCCTCACGACCCGCGAAGAGTCCTTCGACCCACTTATCGAAGGCCTCGGCAGAGAACACGTACAGAGCATCGACATCCAGGGCTTTGAACACGCGAACGTGCTCTCCAAGCTCCTCGCGAAGGGGTGCAGGCAGGGACAGACGACCTTTTGCATCGAGATTGCGCTCGTATGCACCAGTCATTCCCATGTGCGCCCTCCCCTCGGTTACTCAGATGGCACGTACGCGGGGAACCACCCCGCCTGTCGACGTCATCAATAATATGGGGAACCGCCCCATTTTTCAACACCTTTCCCCACCCCTTCCCCCACCCCGCCCCACCACTCCACTCACCATATATTGCAAAACACCCCCAAGCATATGTTCGAAAACACAATATGTTGTGTTTGCAGCAACGGCGGGATGCCACCTGTAGAACCACACCCGCGAACCTCAACCTTCAAGTTGACCTTGAGGCGATTTTTACGTCCCTTTACATGCCGTTCACATCGCCCCCAAACTCCCCCACCCAAGGCCCGTGCGGCCCACCACCGCGACGCCAAGTGGCGAAAAATGGGACGGGCCCCAGATTGCCCATGCGCGCGCAAAAGCACGCCGCGGCAATCTGGAGCCCGTCCCCAAATACCTATAAATATGCAGGTCAGCGATGTGTTAACGATGTGCCAGCGGGTGCGCCGCCAAATAGACCTCGGTCAGTTGCGTACGATCGACATGCGTGTAGACCTGCGTGGTCGATATATCGGCATGTCCCAAGATCTCCTGTAGCACACGGAGGTCTGCGCCGCCCGCAAGCATATGGGTGGCAAAGGAGTGACGCAGCGTATGGGGATGGAGCCCCACCAGTCCCACCTGGCGCCCGTAGCGCTCACAGATGGCATGGATGCCCTGGCGCGACAGACGGCGGCCGTTCTTATTTAAAAAGACCGCCGAGGTCTCGGTTCCGCGGGCATGGGCCGCCAAGCGAGAACGCCCCTCAGTTACATAAAGCGTCAGAGCTCGCGCCGCGCTTCCCACCAGCGGGGACAGGCGTTCCTTCGAGCCCTTACCGCGAACGAGCACAAAGCCATCGTCGATATGGATATCGCCCACATCGAGTCCCACCAACTCGCTCACACGCAAACCGCATCCGTAAAGCACTTCCAAGATGGCATGGTCGCGCAAGCCCATCTCGCCCTCGGGGAAGTCTTGATCGAGCAGCGCCGAGACATCCTCCACCGATAGATACTCCGGCAAACGCTCAGCCTTTTTAGGCAGGCGCAACGCCGCCGTTGGATTTTGGGCCACAGCCCCATCGCGCACCAAAAAGGCATGCAGGCCCTTCACGGCCGCAAGCGCACGCTCCACCGAGGCATCGGAATAGCCCCCATCGCGACGGTCGGCGACAAAGCCCTCCACGACCTGACGGGTCACCTCTTCAAAAGACACAATACCCGCCCGCTCCAGATAGGCGCAGTACGTCGTCAGGTCACGACGATAGGCCGCAATCGTGTTGCGCGCCAAACCCCGCTCGACCGCAAGGTAATCGAGATACTCCCCCGCCGCCACGGCGAGCGACGAGGGAGTAGCTTCGGTATGTTCCTTATTCGCCGGCACCCTTAGTCCGTAGCGAGGTTCATGGGCGTCACCTGCAGACGGTCGACACCCTCGTGCTGGCCGATCGAAGCGCGCACGAACTCGCGGAACAGCGGCTGCGGGTTGGTCGGGCGGCTCTTGAACTCGGGATGAGCCTGGGTTGCCACATACCACGGATGCACGTCGCGCGGCAGCTCGACCATCTCGACCAGGCGCTCGTCAGGCGACAGACCCGAGATAACCAAACCGGCGTCCTCGAGCTGGTCGCGGAAGGCGTTGTTGAACTCAAAGCGGTGACGGTGACGCTCGTAGACGAGTTCCTCGCCATATGCCTCGCGAGCAAGGGTATCGGCGGCGAGCTTGCACGGATAGGCGCCCAGGCGCATGGTGCCGCCCTTCTCGGTCACGTCCTCCTGCGAGCTCATCAGATCGATGACGCTAAACGGGCCATCCGGATCGAACTCAGAGGAGCTGGCGCCGGCAAGGCCGACGACATTGCGCGCAAATTCGCACACGGCCACCTGCATACCCAGGCAAATGCCCAGATACGGAATCTTGTGCTCACGGGCAAACTCGGCCGCGAGGATCTTGCCCTCCAGGGCGCGCTTGCCAAAGCCGCCGGGGACCAGGATGCCCGAGGCGTCGCCCAGAACCTCGGAGACATTCTGCTCGTCGAGGCTCTCGCCGTCGACCAGCTGGACGTCCACATGGCGATCGTAGAAGACGCCCGCATGGTGCAGGGCCTCGATAACCGACAGGTACGCATCGGGCAGCTGCGTGTACTTGCCCACGACGGCGATCTTCACCTTGTCGGCGTGATGGTTGGCGTGATTCTGTTTGCGCAGGAACTCGTTCCACTCGCTCATGTCGCGCTCACGCGGGTCCAGACCCAGGCGCTCGCAAATGCGCAGGTCAAAGTCCTGCTCGGCAAGCAGCTGCGGAACATCGTAAATGCTCGCGCAGTCCTCGTTGGTAAAGACGCAATCGGTGTCGACGTCGCAGAAGCTTGCGATCTTTCCGCGGATAGCGTCATCGATATGGTGGTCGGAGCGCAGCACGATAATATCGGGCTGGATGCCAAAGCTGCGGAGCTCCTTGACGGAATGCTGTGTGGGCTTGGTCTTGACCTCGTGGGCGGCGGCGATATAGGGAACGAGCGACACGTGGATGTAGCAGACGTTCTCGGGGCCGGCCTCCTTGCGGTACTGACGGATGGCCTCGACAAACGGCTGGGACTCGATGTCGCCAATCGTGCCGCCCAGCTCGGTGATGACTACATCGGAGCCGGTCTGCTCCTCGATGCGGCGGAACTTGTCCTTAATGGCATTGGTGACGTGGGGAATCACCTGCACGGTACCGCCCAAAAAGTCGCCGCGACGCTCGCGGGCGATTAGGCTTTTGTAGATGGCACCGGTCGTAAAGTTGGAATCGCGGGTCAGGTTCTCATCAATAAAGCGCTCGTAATGACCCAGGTCCAGGTCGGACTCGTAACCATCCTCGGTAACGAAGACCTCACCATGCTGGAACGGGCTCATGGTACCGGGGTCGACGTTCAGATACGGGTCGGCCTTCTGCATCGTTACTTTGTAGCCACGCGACTTGAGCAGACGGCCCAGCGAGGCCGCGGTGATACCCTTGCCCAGGGACGAAACCACGCCACCGGTTACGAACACATGCTTGGTCATATTGAGTTACCTGCGCTTCCCGTAGAAGTTGTTTATCCACATCTTACGGGTCTTCATTGTAATACTCGCGCCGCGGACCGTTCGCAATTTTTCTCGCGTGCGATTGCATTTCTCAATCTTGAAACAAAACGCCGCCCGGTTTCCCAGGCGGCGTCGCTATGGCAAGGGTTACATGCTGCTATCGATCAGCAACCTCGTCCTCAAGCATTTCTTGAACGAGCATGCCGGTACGGACGCCCTCAAGATACCACTCGCCACGTTCGGTGAGGCAAATGCCATTTGCAAGCTGACCGCCGTCGTCGCTATAACGCGAGACGACATCAATCATGCCTTCGGAATCCAAGCGATCGATTGCGGCGCGGGCACGATACGGCGAAACCCCCACGCGCTCGGCAAGCGTTTTGCGCGAGAAACCATACGGCCCGCCATTGTCTTCGGTTTGCTGGTCGATTTCCATCAACACCAGCACCTCGACACGCTTCATATCGTTGACACTCGCACGACCCTTGCCCGCCATAGCAGCCTCCTCAAACCGAGCACGAGCATCTAACGCGCCGTGCGCGACCGACACACCTCACGATGGCAGGTAATATCCATCATGCGGCATCCCGCTAAGGATGAAACAGTTACGGTTATTGTATACCGCTCAAATTGTTTCTAGGCAGGTAAACGGCTATTTTTCGCCGAAATAGGCGCTTTATTGATCAAAAAGCCGTACCGGGCGCCAACCCGATACGGCCAAAATGCAATGCAATTACCGCGGTGCTTCAAACTTAGCGGTGGAAGAAACCGCGGCGCTCAAACTTGGGCTCGCAGCACACGTTGATACCCAGTTTGCGCAGTACCGTCTCGTCCGTCGGCGAGATAATCACGCTAAAGAAGGCATCGCAACCGCGCAGCTGCTCCAGGCCCGAAAGGACGCGAGTGGCCGTCTCACTCGTGGCCGAGGTGATCGACAGCGCCATAAGCGTCTCGTCGGTGTGGAGGCGAGGGTTTTTGCTGCCCAGGAAATGCGTCTTGAGCTTGCTGATGGGCTCGATCGCCTCATCGCTAATGACCTCGAGCTCAAGGTCGACGCCCGAGACATGCTTGAGGGCGTTCATAATGAGCGAACTTGCGGCGCCCAGGCGCGTGGAGGTCTTACCGGTCACCACGGAGCCATCGGGCATGACCATGGCACCCACGGGACCACCCGTCAGCTGCTCCCTGGTGAGGGCCGCCGAGCGCGCCGGTGAGTAGTTCTTATCGATGCCGGCTTTCTTCATAATAATCTTGAGACGGTCGACTTGCTCATCGCCCATGCCGGTACGGCGCACATTTTCGACCGCGGTAAAGTAGCGGCGGACGATCTCCATCTTGGAAGCGTCGCGGCAGGCATCGTCATCGGTGATGGCAAAGCCGACCATATTGACGCCCATGTCCGTAGGACTCTGATAGGGGCTCTTGCCCAGGATCTTTTCCATCAGAGCACGGACCACCGGGAAGGCCTCGACGTCGCGGTTGTAGTTGACCGTGGTCTTGTTGTAGGCCTCCAAGTGGAAGGAGTCGATGATATTGGCATCGTCGAGATCGGCCGTTGCTGCCTCATAGGCGATGTTGACCGGATGCGTGAGGGGCAGATTCCAGACCGGGAAAGTCTCGAACTTGGCGTAGCCGGCGGCGGTGCCGTGCTTGTGCTCGTGATAGAGCTGCGAGAGGCAAGTGGCGAGCTTGCCTGAGCCGGGGCCGGGAGCGGTGACCACGACGAGCGGACGAGTGGTCTCGACAAACTCATTCTTGCCATAGCCGTCGTCGGACACGATCAGGTCGACGTCGTGCGGATACCCCTCGATGGGATAGTGCAGCTTGGCGGGGATACCGAGCGCGTTCAGGCGGTTGCGGAATACATCGGCAGCGGGCTGGCCGGCGTACTGGGTGATGACCACAGCCGCGACGGCAAAGCCGTTGCCGCGGAACAGGTCAACCAGGCGCAGCACATCCTCGTCATAGGTAATGCCAAGGTCACCACGAGCCTTGTTTTTCTCGATGTGGTTCGCGTTGATCGCGATGATAACCTCGACATCGTCGGCGATGCTCTTGAGCATGCGGAACTTGCTGTCCGGTTCAAAACCCGGCAGCACGCGGCTCGCATGATAGTCATCGAACAGCTTACCGCCAAACTCCAAATAGAGCTTGCCACCAAACTGCGAGATGCGCTCCTTAATGTGAGCAGCCTGCAGCTCGATGTACTTCGCGTTGTCGAAACCCTGGCGCATGTGTGGCTCCCGTCCCGTTTCCATTTAATGTCCTAGGCGATTATAACGGAGCCCGCCCTCCCCGATACCCAGACCATCAACAGGCACCAACCAAACACGCTCACCACAACCACCGGGGACCCGGGGCAGCTCGTTTAGAACGGGGAACAAGTCACTCAGCACCAACAACAAAAACGTCGCAGGCAGAGCTGAAGCCAGCGAACGGGCACCAGAGCGAGCAAGCTTCCCCCTGCACCAACAAGGGGAACGTCGCAGGTTGAGCATAAGTCAGCGAGCGACGTCCAGAACGTACAAGTTGGCATGAAAAAGGCAAGGCATAGACCTTCTGGTCATGCCTTGCCTTTTGAATGACAAATTGTCGTTCTGGGCGGTGCGCAGCGTCGACTGGTTGCGCGGTTCGTAGAACCGCGCAACATGAGAGCGCCCCCTCCCGCGCACGGAACGGGAGGGGGCTAAAGGTAGGAGTCTACCGGTGGGTTGACCCCACCGGACAGACGATGACCAGGTGATCCTTTACAGGATCGTCAAGGTTTCCGTGGGGTACCCGTTGGGTACTTAGAGCATCACGCAAGCGACGGTCAGGATGATGGCGCAGACGACGGAGAGAGCGACGATGAGCTTAAGGGCAAACTTGAGCCAGGTCGTCCACTCGATCTTGGCCAGGGCGAGACCGCCCATGATGGCGCCGGAGGTCGGGGTGAACAGGTTCACAACGCCGATGGCAGAGGAGAAGATCATGACCATGACCTCGGGCGAGAAGCCGAGCTTAACAGCCAGCGGTCCCATGATAGGCATGGAGACGGTAGCCATACCAGAGGTCGAGGGGATCAGGAAGGACAGGCCGAAGTAGACCAGGAAGCTCATGGGAGCGAAGATCACGCCGGACAGGCCAGCCAGAGCATTGGCGGCAGCGTCGAGGACGTAGACGTCGAGGCCGGTGTTAGCCATGAGGACGGAGATACCACGGGCGAGGGCGATGACGAGAACAACGGACATCATGTCGGCAGCGCCGGTGATGAAGGTGTTAACGATCTGCTTCTCGGACAGGCCACCGATGATACCGATCAGGACGGCCATGAGGAAGAACCAGGTGGAAGCCTCGTCGAAGTACCACTGACCAATGGGCAGGCCGGTGATCAGGGCAGACCAGCCCTGGACGACGGCGTTACCGTCGGCGTCGTAGACAGCGCCAGCGTCGAAGAAGTTGGCGACGCCCTCGTTGAGGTCGGCCAGCGGAATGAAGCCGACGATCATGACGACGAAGGTGAAGGCAAAGGCGATCAGAACACCCTTCTGACGACCGGTGAGCTTGACCTCATTGTGAACCTCGGAAGCAGCCTTGCCGTGAGCCTCTTCAGCGTCCTTGAGCTCCTGCATCGACAGGATGGTGGAACCCTTGTCAGCCTTGACCTTCTTGGCATAGCTCATGACGAAGAAGATGGACATGGCAGTGGTAACAATCCACAGGACGGCACCGAGGCCGATGATGATGGACTGGTTGACCTCAATGCCAACGCCGGTCAGAGCGTCGACGGCAGCGCCGACGGCGAACGGGTTAACCGTGGAGCCCAGGCAGCCGCAGCCAGCGCCGAGCAGGACGGTGGCGGCACCGACCATCGGGTCGAAGCCAGCGGCCATCATGGTAGCGGCAAGCAGGGCGTAGAAGGGAACGGTCTCCTCGCACATACCATAGGTGGTACCACCGAGGGAGAAGATGAGCATCAGCACGGGAATGAGCATGATCTCGTTGCCCTTAAGCTTCTGCACCAGGACGGCGATGCCGTTGTCCAGGGCGCCGGTCTCGGTCATCATGCCGAGGAAGCCGCCCAGGATCATAACGAAGAGGCAGACGGGCAGAGCGTCAGCGAAGCCCTTAATCGGGGCGGTGCAGAAATCGCTCAGACGGGCGGCAGTAACCGCGCCGCCGGACGTGCCGGAGACGATAACGGTAATCACTGCAACAATTGCCAGCAGAGCAAGAAGAATGGTGAACGATGAAGGCATACCGCGCTTTTTCTTAGCGGTCTCAGTCATAGTTCTCATCCCCCCTTCATAAATCATTTACTGATCTCGCCCGAAGCGGCTCTTCCGTGCCGTGCCTGCCGCTCGATGCGAGATTTTTACCAGATAAAGCCGCTCGGGGTGTTCAACAATACACCCCGAGCGAGATGCTAGATGCACTTACTTGAGCGTGGCGTACATGACGGCCTTGATGGTGTGCATGCGGTTCTCGGCCTCGTCGAAGACCTTGGAAGCGGGGCTCTCGAAGACCTCGTCGGTGACCTCCTGCTCGGTGATGCCGAACTGCTCGCACTTCTCGGCGCCAATCGTGGTGTTGGTGTCGTGGAAGCTGGGCAGGCAGTGCAGGAAGATGGCACCCGGGTTGGCCATAGCCATGACCTCGGAGGTGACACGATACGGGGTGAGCTGAGCGATGCGCTCGGCCCAGACCTCGTCAGGCTCGCCCATGGAGACCCACACGTCGGTGTAGATAACGTCGGCACCGGTGACGCCGTCCTTGACGTCGGTGGTCAGCTTGATGGTGCAGCCGTTGGCCTCGGCGATGGGCTTGCAGGCCTCGATGACGTCGTCAGCGGGCATGCACTCCTCGGGGCCGCAGGCCACGAAGTTCATGCCAAGCTTGGAGCAGACAACCATGAGGGAGCGAGCAACGTTGTTCTTGCAGTCGCCCATGAAGACGAGGGTCTTGCCCTTGATGTCGTAGTTGAAGTTCTCCTGGACGGTCAGGATGTCGGCGAGCATCTGGGTGGGATGCCACTCAGTGGTCAGGCCGTTCCACACGGGCACGCCGGACTTAGCAGCGAGCTCCTCGACATCGTCCTGGGCAAAGCCACGGAACTCGATGCCGTCATACATGCGGCCGAGAACGCGGGCAGTGTCCTCGATGGACTCCTTCTTGCCCATCTGCGACGAACCCGGATCGAGGTAGGTGACGCCCATGCCCAGATCCATGCCGCCGACCTCGAAGGCGCAGCGGGTACGAGTAGAGGTCTTCTGGAAGAGCAGAACGATGTTCTTGCCCTCGAGATAGCGGTGCGGAACGCCAGCGCGCTTCATATCCTTGAAGTTCTTGGAGAGCTTGAGCAGGTACTCGATCTCCTCGGTGGTGAGGTCGAGAAGCTTGAGGAAGCTACGGCCGGAAAGGTTAACACCCATGGTTTGATTCCTTTCGAAGAAATGAATTACGTAAGTATTAGTGGTGCCCGTTTAACGGGCGAAGCCGGTGCGGTTGTAGGGGGACCGCACCGGAAACGGAAAGACTTAGAGGTCCTCGCGCCAGAAGGGCATGCTCATGCAGCGCGGGCCGCCGCGGCCGCGGGAGAGCTCGGCGGAGGGCACGACGAGAAGGTCCAGGCCCTCCTTGTACAGCACGTCGTTGGTGACGGTGTTGCGGGCGTAGACGCAGATCTTGCCGGG
>NZ_JBDMGT010000003.1:0-104532 GCF_039752775.1 Collinsella aerofaciens
GCGCTTCGCGCTGCGGAGCCTCTTTGCGTCCTGCGGAATATTCCGGAGAGAAGTCCCCGTCACGCCCCCGGATTCCCTGCGTTTACGGCCTTGAGGTCGGCGGGCGGAGAAGGATGTGGTCGATAGGGATACGTGTCCCCTTCGCTGTTTCGCGCTTTGCGCGAAAGGCGCGCTACTTTGGGATGGGTGGGGAACGTGGTTGTTTTTGCAACTGATCTCCGCCACAAATTACCCTTGGCATACTTGCACGAATACCCTCTCGTGCTACACTTGCAATTGCTGTTTCAGGGCGGGGTGGAATTCCCCACTGGCGGTAAATTGGGCGGTGCCAAAGGGGTGCCGTGGCGCAGGCGAGGACCTGCGTCGAGCCGATGAGTCCGCGACCCGTGCGTGTGTTGGTTCGCATGCCGGCTGAACTGGTGAAACCCCAGTACCAACGGTTAGAGTCCGGATGAAAGAGGCAGGTGATCTTATGTCTGAACAGTCGCAGCATATCCATTTTGAGAACACGAATAGGTGGAGCACCAAACAGCTCGTTACCATGGCGCTGATGTGCGCCTTGGGCGCCCTGTTTATGTACGTGCAGCTGCCCATCCTTCCTTCGGCGCCGTTTTTGACGTATGACCCGTCGCTGGTGCCGGCGATGGTGTGCGGGTTTGCGTATGGTCCCGGCGCCGGTACCGCTGTTGCCGCTATGGCAATCGTTATCCATGCGCTCACCACGGGTGACTGGGTCGGCGCGCTTATGAACCTGGTTGCCACGCTGGGTTACATTCTGCCCGCGGCTATCGTTTACCAGAAGATGCACACCTATAAGGGTGCCGTGATTGGCCTGGTGCTCGGCGTCATTGCCGCTACAGCGCTGTCTATGGTCGCAAACCTTACCATTGGCGTATGGTTCTGGTATGGCTCGGTCGATGTGATCGCCCCGCTCATGATTCCTGCCGTACTGCCGTTTAACCTTATCAAGACCGTGCTTAACTCGGTGTTGACGCTGGCGGTGTATAAAGCAGTCTCCAACCTCATCACGCCTAAAAAGGACCAGGTCAAAGGCCGCGCATGATTGAGTGTCGGGGCGTTTCCTTTAGTTATGACGGTGCCGCACCGGCGCTCGACGGCGTCGATCTGAATATCGAGGACGGCGAGTTTTTCTGCATCCTCGGTGGCAATGGGTCGGGCAAGTCGACGTTTGCCAAGCATCTGAATGCACTGTTGCAGCCCGATGCGGGCACGGTACGCATCAACGGCATGGACGCGTCCGATCCCGAGCTGGTCTACGACATCCGCTCGACTGCTGGCATGGTGTTCCAGAATCCCGACGACCAGCTTGTGGCGACGCTTGTCGAAGATGACGTTGCGTTCGGTCCCGAAAACCTTGGCGTGCCATCGGCGCAAATTGCGCAGCGCGTACGCGAGGCGCTGAAGGGTGTGGGCCTGGTGGGCTTTGAGCGCCACGAGACCCACGCGCTTTCGGGTGGCCAAAAGCAGCGCGTGGCGCTTGCCGGCGTGCTCGCCATGGAGCCGCGCGTTCTCATTTTGGATGAGGCTTCCTCGATGCTTGATCCGCGTGGGCGCAAGGGCCTCATGAAGGCTTGCCGCGCGTTGCACGATCGCGGCATGACCATCGTGATGATTACGCACTTTATGGAAGAGGCCGCCGAGGCCGATCGTGTCGCGGTGTTTCGGGCGGGGCGCGTTGCCATGCTCGGTACGCCCGAGGAAATCTTGACGCGAGCGGACGAACTTGCGCAGCTCAACTTGGATATGCCGGCGTCGTGCTGTCTAGGTAGGGCACTTCGTGCGAAGGGTGTGCCCGTTCACGCGCAGGTGCGCGAGGCGGATATGGTTACCGAGGTTGCGCAGGTCTATACCGAGCGAAGTGGAGCAGACATCGCGGGGCAGTCTTCCGTATCCCAGTGGGAAATCGCTGACGGCACTGTTCCGGTTGGCAACGAGGGGAACGCGTCGGAGCCCGTCATCGAGCTATCCCATGTTTCGTACAGTTATTCGCTCAGTCCGCGCGAGCGCCGCCGCTGGCATAAGCGCTCGGCCACTGCGGGCAAATCGAGCAAACAGGCTCTCTGGGGAAACGACCCCAGCAGCCCGTGGGCGCTGCGCGATGTATCGCTGACGGTGCGTCGCGGCGAGTTCCTGGGCTTGGCAGGTCATACCGGTTCGGGTAAGTCGACGCTGGTCCAGCATCTCAACGGTTTGATTCGCCCTCAGGAGGGATCCGTTCGCGCGCTGGGGCTCGATCTGTCAAACAAGAAAGACGCCGCCGCGGTTAAGGCCAAGGTCGGCGTGGTGTTTCAATATCCCGAGCGTCAGCTGTTTGCCGAAACCGTGGCGCAGGACGTGGCGTTTGGTCCGCACAACCTTGGCTTGTCGCAGGCCGAGGTTGCCCGCCGCGTTGAGACATCGCTCTCGCGCGTGGGCCTCGACCTTTCCACGGTCGGCGACAAGAGTCCCTTTGAGCTTTCGGGCGGTCAGCAACGGCGTGTGGCATTCGCCGGCGTACTCGCCATGGAGCCCGAAGTCCTGGTGCTCGATGAACCCATGGCGGGGCTCGATCCGGCTGCGCGCAGGGATTTCCTAGGGCTCATCGACCGACTTCACCGCGATGGCCTGACCGTTGTCATGGTTTCGCACAGCATGGATGACCTGGCCAATTGCTGCGACCGTATTGTCGTGATGAACGAGGGCGCGGTGTTTGCCGAGGGCACGCCCGCTCAGGTGTTTGCGCATGCCGATGAGCTCAAGTCGATCGGCTTGGGCGTTCCCGCCGCCCAGCGTATGGCGCTGGCGCTTACGGAGGCGGGCGTGCCGCTGCGTCGCGGCGGGCTCTATACGGTTGAGTCGTTGGCCGACGAGTTGGCAGATTTGCTGATCGGTCGCTCGGACGGTCCTTCTAACGTCGCGGACATTGCTAAATCCAAGACGGTCTCGCGAGAGGAGGGCTGCTGATGGAGGCGTTTTCGTTTGGCAGCTACTATCCCGGCGATAGTGCGATCCACCGCCTGGACCCGCGAACTAAGTTGCTCTTGGGCTTTGTGTTTCTGATCACGACGCTCACAGTCAGCAGCTTCCGCGGACTGGCCCCTGTCGCAATTTTCGTCGTGCTGATCTATGCCGTGTCTCGGGTGCCGGTTCGTCGCGTTCTGTCGTCGATGGCGCCGCTGCTGGCAATCGTCGTCGTGGTCGCGGTGCTCAACTTGTTTACCGATCAGAGTGGGCGCATCCTGTGGCAGCTCGGCTTTCTGCAGATAAGCGAGGGCTCACTGCGTTCTGCCGCCTTTATGGCGTGCCGCCTGACGTTGATGATGGCCGGCATGAGCGCCATTACACTCACCACGCCGACGCTCGACCTCACCGCGGGCTTTGAGCGCCTGCTCGCGCCGTTTGCGCGTGTGGGACTTCCTGCGCACGAGCTCGGCATGATCATGGGTATCGCGCTACGCTTTATGCCGCAGTTCGCCACCGAGATGAAGCAGACGGCCGATGCACAGGCAAGCCGCGGCGCGCGCGTGACGGGCGGTCCGCTCGGCGGCGTGCGTATGCTCGGCAGTGTGGCGATTCCGCTGTTCACGGGCGTGTTCCGCCGTGCCGAGACGCTGTCTGCCGCCATGGATGCACGCTGCTATCACGGCGAGCAGGGCCGCACGCGCCTGCATGCGCTTGCATTTGGCCGCGGCGATGCGTTGGCGGCGGCGGTGACGGCGTTGCTGCTCATCTGCGTCATCGTCATCAATCTTCAACTTGTTTAGGCGCGATTCGGGCGCAAGAAAGGGGTCCCTATGACCGACAACGACCGCACGGCTCAGCTTGAGCGCGCCTGTTCGTATCTCAGGCGCATTCCGGCGTGGTATCTGGCCACGACCGATGCAAGTGACGGGCATCAGCCTCGCGTGAGGCCGTTTTCGTTTGCCATGGTCGATGACGGTAAGTTGTGGTTTTGCACGTCGCGCGACAAGGACGTGTGGGCGGAGCTGAGTGCGAATCCCAAGTTTGAGGTATCGAGCTGGAAGCCGGGGGAATGTTGGATCGTATTGACCGGCGAAGCCGCACTTGAGGACGACGCAGCTGCGAGCGACAAGGTGCGTCAAGCGGGTTTTAAGCACATGGTGGGCATTGGCGAGCAACACGATAGTGCCAACGACGGCCGCCTTGCGTTTTTCTCGGTCCGCAATATCGTCGCCCGCTTCTGTGATATCGACGGCAGCGAGGAGCGCCTGGAGCTCTAGCTCACACAAACCAGGCTCTCAAACTGGCTAGTACAGGAGGAAACGTGGACGGATTGAATACGGTTTTGGAGTATCTGACGTCGGTGCCGGCGTGGTACTTGGCGACGAGCGTGGACGGGCAGCCACATGTACGTCCGTTCTCGTTTGCACAGATTCAGGACGGTAAGCTGTGGTTTGTGACGGCGCGCACCAAAGACGTGTGGCAAGAGCTGCTGCAAAATCAGCGCTTTGAGGCCACGAGTTGGTGGCCGGGCCATGGCTGGCTCATCTTGCGCGGGCATGCGGGTCTGGATGACCAGGCCGCTCCCGATATGCGCGAGGCTGGATGGAAACATCTTGAGCGCTTGAGCGAGCACTATGAGGGGCCTAACGACCCCACGCTCGTCTTCTTTAGCGTGGAGGAACCCGAGGCCTTTATCTGCAATCACGACGAATGGGTGCCGGTCGAGCTCTAAACGAGTCTCTCAGCAAGCTTCGACAATTCAAATTCTCGCATATAGCGGGCCCCACATTGCAACGTCACCGTAAGGTGCACTGGGTAATATGGGGCCCGCTCCATTTGTCAATTCCTTCAAGCGAATGTGTCGGGAATGTTTCAATGCATGAATATGCAAGCCATTTACGTATTCATGCATCTTTTGGTGCTAAAGTTTCAACCCACTTCATAACGACCGCTGCGAAATGCGCATCGGTGCATAAATCGCAGACAAGGAGTCTGATATGTCTTTGAAGGTTGGAATCGTCGGCGCGGCTGGATATGCCGGAGCCGAGCTCATTCGCCTCGTGCTCGGTCATCCCGAGTTTGAACTTGTCGCCATTACGTCCAACGCCGATGCCGGCCAGCCGTTGTCTGCGGTGTACCCGAGCTTCACCGGCGTAAGCGATCTTGTCTTCACGACGCATGATGCCCCCGAGCTCAAGAACTGCGACGCGGTATTTTTGGCCGTGCCGCACACCGCCGCCATGGCGCAGGTGCCCGCCCTGCTTGCCGCAGACGTTTCCTGCTTTGATCTTTCGGCCGATTACCGCCTGAGCGATCCGGCCGTGTTTGAGGCATGGTATGCCGCCGAGCACACGAGCCCCGAGCTACTCAAGACACGTGCCTTCGGCCTGCCCGAGCTGTTCTGCCAGGACTTGGAGACCGCTGCTTCCAGCCATGCTGCTGGCAGGCCCGTGTTGGTCGCCTGCGCCGGCTGCTATCCCACCGCAACGAGCCTTGCTGCCGCTCCTGCCGTGCGTGCGGGCTGGGTGGCCGAGAACGGTCCCGTGATTGTCGATGCCATCAGCGGTGTGACGGGTGCCGGCAAGTCCTGCAACGCTCGTACGCATTTTTGCAGCGCCGACGAGAATTTGGAGGCCTACGGCGTGGGCAAGCATCGTCACACGCCCGAAATCGAGCAAATCCTTGGTCTAACAGATCGCGTCGTCTTTACCCCGCACCTGGCACCCCTCAAGCGTGGTCTGCTCTCTACGGTAACGATGCCGCTTGCGCCGCAGGCTATCGATACCTTGATCCTTGAGGACGTTGTCGACTATTACAAGCAGTTCTACGCTGGACGCACCTTTGTGCGCGTGCTCGATGCCGGCCAGCAGCCCAAGACGGCTTCGGTCGTCGGCACCAACGCCGCCCAGATTGGCCTTGCGTTCAACAAGCGCGCGGGCGTGCTGGTGGCGACGGGCGCCATCGACAATTTGTGCAAGGGCGCTGCGGGCCAAGCAGTCCAGTGCGCCAATATCGTCTTTGGCTTTGACGAGCGACGAGGCTTGCCCACAGTGGCGTGCCCGGTGTAGCACATTCGATTGTTAACGATTTGGTAGTCGGGCATCGAGTGGGGCGCCACTTTTAAGCTGGTCTCATGATTGCGACTGGCATGGCGCACCAACCGATGTCCGTTTTTTGTTTGACATAAGGAGTCATAAAGACGATGAATACCGACCTGATTGATATCAAGATTCGCGCCGTCGAGGGTGGCGTTACGGCAGCGGCCGGCTTTAAGGCCGCAGGCATCCATGCGGGATTCCGGAAGAATCCCGAGCGCTTAGACTATGCGCTCGTCATGCCCGATAAACCCTGTCCCGGCGCCGGCGTGTTTACGACCAACCGCTTTTGCGCGGCGCCCGTGCAGGTGAGCCGTGCCAACCTGGGCGGTGCGGACAAGGGCTACGGTATCATCGCCGGTGTTTCAATCAACTCCGGCAACGCGAACGCCGCCACGGGCGAGACCGGCCTTGCCTGCGCGCGCGAGACCTGCAACATCGCATCGCAGGTTATCGGCTGCGAACCCCAGCAGATCCTGGTTGCCTCCACGGGTGTGATTGGCCAGATTCTGCCGATCGACACGTTTGAGACAGCCATTCCTGCTGCCTACGAGGCGCTCTCCGCCCACGGTGGCGCCGATGCCGCTCGTGCCATCATGACGACCGACACGCACTCCAAGGAGTACGCCGTGTCCTACGTCAGCGAGGCTGCGGGACACACAGGCAATGCCTATACGGTGGGCGGTATGTGCAAGGGCTCGGGCATGATCATGCCCAACATGGCCACCATGATCGCGGTCATCACTACCGATGCCCCCGTCGAGCCGGCGGCGCTCCACGCCCTGTTGCTCTCCACCGTCAAGCAGACCTTTAACAAGGTAACGGTCGATTCCGACACCTCGACCAACGACACCTGCATCATGCTTGCCTCCGGCGCCGCTGCCGCAGATGCCGAGCCTATCGTCGAGGGTTCCGATGCCTTTGACGAGTTGGCATTTGCCGTGCACGAGGTGTGCGAGAGCCTGGCGCGCAACATCGCCGCCGACGGCGAGGGCGCATCCAAACTTGTTACGGTCAACGTTACCGGCGCCGTGAACGACGAGGAGGCCGATATCGCCGCCCGCGCCGTTGCCAACTCGCCGCTCGTTAAGACCTGCATCGCCGGCCACGACTGCAACTGGGGCCGCGTTGCTATGGCGCTTGGTAAGTGCGGCGTGAAGTTTAATCAGGAAGACGTTTCTATCGACATGATGGGCATGCCCGTCTGTCGCGACGGTCTGACTGTTCCCTTTGACGAGGACGAGGCTCTACGACGTTTCGAGGCGCCCGAGATCGTGATCTCGGTCGACCTGGGCGCAGGCGACGCGGCAACGACCGTGTGGACCTGCGACCTCACGCATGAGTATATCTCCATCAACGGCGACTACCGTTCCTAGATTCCAGGCACGCTGCGCATCTTGCCGCGATTGCGGACAGCGGAGCACGGCGCGATAACGATACGAAAGACGAGGCAGATTATGAAATTCGCACGCAATTGTCGTTCGAGCGAATCCAACGAAGCAACCGCGCAGCTGCTGTTTGAAGCGCTGCCGTGGATTAAGAACCTGACCGGCAAGACGGTTGTTATCAAATATGGCGGAGCCGCCATGGTTGATGAGCAGCTGCGCCGCGACGTGATGAGCGACATCGTTTTGCTCAAGATCATCGGTATGCGCCCCGTCATCGTGCACGGCGGCGGCAAGGCTATCAACGAGGCGCTGAGCCATTACGATATTCCCGTCGAGTTTAAGAACGGCCAACGCGTGACCACGCCGGCGACTATGGATATCGTGCGCGAGGTGCTGGGCGGCAAGGTTAACCAGGAGCTGGTTGCTGCCATCAACCACCACGGCAACCTGGCCGTGGGCGTGTCGGGCAGCGATGCCGGCACGCTCATCGCCGAGCCGCTCGACCCCGAGCTCGGTCGCGTGGGCAAAGTGACGCACGTCAACACCGACTATATCGAGCGCTTACTCGATAGCGAGTACATCCCCGTCATCGCTACCGTCGCGGCGGGGGAGGACGGCGGTTTCTTCAACATCAACGCCGATACCGCCGCCGGTGCCGTTGCCGCGGCGCTCCACGCGCATAAGGCGATCTTTTTGACCGATGTCGATGGTCTGTACAAGGACTTTAGCGACAAGGACTCGCTTATCTCCAACCTAACGCTCGACGAGGTTAACGAAATGCTCTACGGCGGCGAGGTCGATAAGGGCATGATTCCCAAGCTGCGTGCGGCCGTCGATGCGCTTACCGGCGGCGTATTTCGTGCCCACATCATTAACGGTACTACGCCGCATTCGCTGCTCCTGGAGCTGCTGACCGATGCCGGCGTCGGCACCGTGATTCATTCCACCGAGACGGCTTACGAGTTCGATACGCATCCGCATCCGCTTTCGACGTTTGCTGCGCGTCTGACCGAGAACCTTGACGAGGTCGAGAAGCTTCAGACGGTCTAGCTGACCCGCAGCCGCCCCATTCCTGCACCCATAGCCCCGCGCCGTCTGGCGCCCAACGAAAGGCATCTCATGTCACTTGCAGCTCAGCAATCGCTTGAATCCCATTACGTTATGCATACCTTTGGCCGCTCTCCGGTCGAGTTTGTCGAGGGTCACGGCATGAAGCTCACCGGCGACGATGGCCGTGAGTACCTCGACTTTCTTGCCGGCATCGGCGTGTGCAGCCTAGGTCATGGCGACCCGGCCGTGCTCTCGGCGCTCGAGGCACAGACCAAAAAGCTCATGCATGTCTCCAATTACTTCTACATCGAGCAGCGCGGACAGGTCGCGGCGCTGCTGTCCAAGCTTGCTAACGACGACGTAGATGGTGCGCGCGTGCTTGCCGATGCCATTGTCGCCGGCGATGAGACCACGGCAGCTGCTCTTGGTGCCCCGGCTGCGGATGAGCAGGTTTGGGAGACCTTCTTTGCCAACTCTGGCGCCGAGGCCAACGAGGGCTCGATGAAGCTCGCGCGCCTGTACGCCAAGCGTGCCGGTAATGGCGGCAACACCATCGTGTGCATGCGCGGCGGCTTCCACGGCCGTACGCTCGAGACCATTGCCGCTACCATGCAGGATTGGCTGCAGGACAGCTTCCGCCCGCTGCCGGGTGGCTTTGTGGCCTGCACGCCCAACGATGTGGACGAGCTGCGTGCGATCTTTAAGCAGCTGGGGAGCGAGATTTGTGCCGTGATGCTCGAGCCGATCCAGGGTGAGAGTGGCGTGCACCCCATGACCGAGGAGTTTATGGCGGCAGCGCGCGACCTGGCACACGAAGTGGGCGCCGTGCTTATCGCCGACGAGGTCCAGTGCGGCATCTTCCGCTCCGGCAAGCCGTTTGCATTCCAAACCTATGGCGTGGAGCCCGACATCATGAGCCTAGCCAAGGGCATTGCCGATGGCGTGCCCATGGGTGCCGTCGTGGCAAAGAAGGAGATTGCCGACGTGTTTAAGCCGGGCGACCACGGCTCGACCTTTGGCGGTAGCTGCTTGGCCGTCGCGGCGTGCGCCGCGACGCTCTCCGCGCTTGTGCGCGGCGATTATGCCGACCATGCTGCCAAGGTGGGTGCCTATATGGAGGCAAAGCTCGCCAAGCTGCCGCACGTGACCGAGGTACGTGGTCGCGGCTTGATGCTCGGCTGTGATTTGGATGATGCCGCGGGCGACGCGCATGGTGTTGTTGCCCGCGCGCTGGCCGCCGGTGCCGTGATCAACGCTACGGGTGCGCATACGCTGCGTTTCCTGCCGCCACTCGTCTGCGAGGAAGCCGACGTGGACAGTCTGATCGAGATCCTGTCGGGTGTTTTGGGCTAACGCGGCGCAATAACTCAATTTGGACCGAGTTCCGGACTGTGGACGTGCCCTATGCGGCATGATTCAGCGGTCTGGAGCCCGTTTTGCCTTAGATTTGCTAAGGCAGGGAGACCTGCTGGTCAAAAAACATCAAATATGAGTACTGTTACCGATTTGGTAGCAGCAATTTTGGACTAATAAGGCCAGATAGCAAGTCGAAATGGCGATGAAAGCATGATTTTGATCTGACTGTTAGTCCTTATAATGGACATATGTTGCGTAACTTAAGCAAATACTATCTTTTTATATGTTGCAAACAAAGCAGCAGTACTCATTTTTGCCATTATTTGGCCACGGCCTTTGTGACAGACGTGCTGGCGGGCTCGAATCCCTCTGCGATGGGCACAAACAAAAACGGTCCCCTTGCGAGGACCATTTCCAATTCGGTGGTGGGCGATGAGGGATGTCGCGTGCGGCTGACGCCGCCCGCTTTCGCTTCGTCGCTTCGCTCCTCGCGTGCTGCGCTGGAAAACGCTTCGCGTTTCCTCAGCTCCGCACCCTGGCGGGTTCGAATCCCTCTGCGATGGGCCCAAAAAAAGAAAGGCTCCCATTGCTGGGAGCCTATCAAATCAGTGGTGGGCGATGAGGGATTCGAACCCCCAGCCTTGTGCGTGTAAAGCACCTGCGCTAACCGTTGCGCCAATCGCCCGTGCGGAGAGAGTATAGCAAAACAATCGCCCCATTCACCTCATATCCATTAAAGGTAACTCGCGCGTGTCACAGCGGAGCTGATTCAGTTGAGATTGCCTGAACATTCCGCCCCTCTTTACGCCCTCGGGTATACTCAAAAGCTACTGATTCGATTTGATGCCCAGCAACAGCAGAGGGGATAGTATATGTGCGGTTTTGTCGGTTTTGTCGGTGGGACGGATAACCAATCCGAGGTGCTCACCAAGATGATGGACCGCATCGTCCATCGCGGTCCCGACATGGGCGGTCAGTTTATCGACGGCCGCGTTGCCCTCGGCTTCCGCCGCCTGTCGATCCTCGACCTGACCGAGGCCGGCGCTCAGCCCATGGCCAATGAGGACGGCAGCGTCGTCATTGTCTTCAACGGTGAAATCTACAACTTCCAAGAACTCCGTTCCGAGCTCGAAGCCAAGGGCTACAAGTTCCATTGCGGCGCCGACACCGAGAGCCTCCTGCACGGCTACGAGGAGTGGGGCGAGGCCGTCCTCGATCGCCTGCGCGGTATGTACGCCTTCGTCATCTGGGACAAAAAGAAGAACAAGCTTTTTGGCGCCCGTGACATCTTTGGCATCAAGCCGCTTTACTACTATCCCATGGCCGATGCGGGCGACGGCGCTCCGGGCGTGCTCTTTGGCTCCGAGATCAAGAGCTTCTTGGACTACCCGCACTTCCACAAGGCGGTCAACAAAAAGGCCCTGCGTCCGTACATGACGCTGCAGTATTCGGCAACCGAGGAGACCTTCTTCGAGGGTGTCTACAAGCTGCCGCCGGCGCACTACTTTACCGTCGATATCCCGACCGGCAAGATGAACATCGAGCGTTACTGGGATTGCGATTACTCTGCCGTCGAGAAGCCGTTCGAAGAGTATGTCGATGAGCTGGACGAGGTCGTGCACGAGAGCGTCGAGGCCCATCGCATCGCCGACGTCAAGGTCGCGTCGTTCCTCTCCGGTGGCGTCGACTCCAGCTACATTGCCGCTTGCCTCATGCCCGACAAGACCTTCTCGGTGGGCTTTGACTACAAGAACTTCAACGAGACCAACTACGCCAAGGAGCTTTCCGATAAGCTCGGCGTCGAAAACGTTCGCAAGATGATTACCGCCGACGAGTTCTTCGGTGCGCTCGAGGACATCCAGTATCACATGGACGAGCCGCAGTCCAACCTGTCTTCCGTGCCGCTGTGGTTCTTGGCCGAGATGGCCCGCAAGGACGTCACCGTGGTGCTTTCGGGCGAAGGCGCCGACGAACTCTTTGGCGGCTACGCCTACTACGAGGATACGGTCCCGGTGCGCAAGTACAAAAAGATGGTGCCGCTGCCCGTCCGTCGCGCGCTCGGTAACCTGGCGCTGCATATGCCGTACTTCAAGGGACATAACTTCCTGGTCAAGGGTGCCGAGATCCCCGAGAAGTCGTTCCTGGGACAGGCTCTGGTATGGCCGGAGCGCGAGGTCGACGGCGTGCTCAAGCCCGAGTACAACACCGGCGACGGCGCCTTCGAGCTTGCCGCTCCCATCTATGCGCGCGTGAAGGGTCAGCCCGAGCTGGTCAAGAAGCAGTACCTGGACATGAACATGTGGCTCCCGGGCGACATTCTGCTCAAGGCCGACAAGATGTGCATGGCACACTCACTGGAGCTGCGCGTGCCCTTCCTGGACCGCAAAGTCATGGAGTTCGCCGAGCACATTCCCGACCGCTACCGCATCAACGAGAACGGCAACAAACAGGTACTCCGCCACGCTGCCAACAAGTCGCTGCCCGATGAGTGGGCCACCCGTCCCAAGGTGGGCTTCCCGGTGCCGATTGTCTACTGGCTGCGCGAGCAAAAGTGGTACGACTATGTCAAGGAGTACTTCACCGCGCCGTGGGCAAGCGAGTTCTTCAATACCGACGAGCTCATGCACCTGCTCGATCTGCACTTTGCGGGCAAGGGCGATTTCCAGCGCAAGATCTATACGCCGCTCGTGTTCCTAGTGTGGTACAAGCGCTTCTTTATCGACGAGGGCCAGCCTTCTGTTCAGGCTGCCTAGTCTCGGCTTACGAATGCCTGCGCGTAACGGCTCCTCCGGGAGCCGTTTTTGCGCGAGCACGTTTCAGTTACTATGAAAACCGTCCCTGCCAAATGGCTGAGAAAGGTGAAAGATGCACCATTCGGATTCCGCGACCGTGACCACGGTCGATACGCTTGCCAAGCTTCTCGGTGTGTGCGGCGAGCTGCGCGCATCGGAGCAGGTTGACGAGCGTGCCGTGACCGGCTGCTCGTTTGATTCGCGCGCGGTCTCGGCAGGTGACGTATTCTTTTGCAAAGGTGCTGCCTTTAAGCCCGCGTTTTTGAGCATGGCGCTCGATGCGGGCGCCGTCGCATTTGTGTGCGAGGAGTCGCTGGTCGAGTCTCTGGAGCCGCTGGCGCAGGAGAGCGGTGCTGCGATGCTGGTTGTTGATAGTGTTCGCACGGCCATGGCCCTGTTGCCGCCGGAGGTCTACGACCGTCCTGACCACGACGTCAAGATCGTGGGCATCACCGGCACCAAGGGAAAGACCACGGCCGCTTTTATGCTCCAGTCCATCATCAAGGCGGCGGGCGAGTCCTGCGGCATGATCGGCTCGGTGAGTACCGACGATGGTATCGAGTGCTACGAGAGCACCAACACCACGCCCGAGGCCCCCGAGGTCTGGCGCCATATCGCCAACTGCCGCACGTCCGGTCGCCAGTCCATGGTCATGGAGGTTTCGAGCCAGGCGCTCAAGTACCAACGCGTCGAGAATCTGCCGTTTGACGTGGCGTGCTTCCTCAACATCGGCCGCGACCACATCTCGCCGATCGAACACCCCACGTTTGAGGATTATTTTGAGAGCAAACTCAGGATCTTTGACCAGGCAAAGACCGCCGTGGTGAATCTAGGCACCGAAGAGGTTGACCGTGTGCTAGAGGCAGCGTCGACGGCCGATCGCTTGGTGACCGTTGGGGTCGAGCATCCCGAGGCGAGCCTGTGGGCAAGCGACGTACGCATGGTCGGCTTTAGCATCGAGTTCAACTTGCATGGCCTGTGTGCCGACGAGTCCGAGACGGGGGAGAAGGTCCTGCTGGGCATCGCGGGCGACTTTAACGTGGAAAACGCGCTGGTCGCTATCGCCGCTGCGCGCGAGATCGGCATCGGTATCGAGGCTATCAAGAAGGGCCTCTCCAAACTGCGTGTGCCGGGCCGTATGGAGGTCGTGGAGTCGAAGGACGGCCGCGTGATCTGCGTCGTCGACTATGCGCACAACCAGCTTTCGTTCCGTTCGCTTTTCTCGTCGGTGAAGCGCGCGTTTCCCGCTAGCCCCGTCATTGCGCTGTTTGGCGCTGCCGGCGGCAAGGCGCAGGAGCGCCGCGAGCAGCTTCCGCGCGAGGCCGCACCGTATTCCGACCTGATGATCTTTGCCAACGAGGATCCAGCTCACGAGGACCCGATGAAGGTCTGTCGCGAGCTTGCCGAGCATGTTCCCGACGATACGCCGAACAAGATCATCCTCGACCGCGAAGCCGCTGTGCATGCGGCGTTCAAGGCGGCGCGCGAGGAGTACGTCAACCCCGATGCTCCCACCATTGTCTTGCTGCTGGCAAAGGGTGACGAAGAGCTCATGCACGTGGGCGACGAGTTCGTGCCCATCGAGAGCGACCTTTCGTTGGCCAATCGCCTGATCGATGTTATCCAGTTTGACTAATGAACCATGATGGCGGCGGCGCCCTGAGTGCGCTGTCGCCATAAGCGTGTTCCCTCAATCAAAACATGCCGTCCAAGTCCAAACCCTTCTACGTAAACGGAGTAACCATGTCCCACAACACCCTGCCGACCGTTGCCGAGCTTTCGGGCGAGATGCGCGAGCGCTTGGCCAAGGTCAAGTACGTCTTTACCGACCTGGATGCCACGATGCTCGCACCCGGCTCGTGCGTGCTACGCGACAACGACGGCAACCCCTCGACCAAACTCGTCGAGGCCGTCGTGGCGCTCGCTCGCGCTGGTATTCAGGTGGTTCCCACCTCGGGCCGCAACCGTACCATGATCCACGAGGACGCGCGCGTGCTCGGTCTCAACTCCTACATCGGCGAGATGGGCGGCCTGGTCATGTACGACCTCAAAGCCAACGATTGGGAGTATCTGACCGGCGACATGCCCTACGACTCCTCTTGCGGCCTCACGCCTCACCAGGTGATCGAGCAGACCGGCGTGTGCGAGAAGATCCTCGCCCGCTGGCCGCACAAGATCGAGTATCACAACGACATGTCGACCGGCTACAAATACCGTGAGGTCACCGTCGGCATGCGCGGCGATGTGCCCGACGATGAGGTTCAGGCCATCCTGGACGAGGCCGGCTGCGGTCTGATCTGGGCTTGCAACGGCCATCTGACTCACCTGTCCAAGCCGACGACGCTCGAGCTCGATCGCGTCGAGGACGGTCGCGCATTCAACATCAACCCCGCGGGTCTCAACAAGGGCGTTGCCATCGCGCGCTTCTGCGAGCACCTGGGGATCGAGCGCGAGGAGACGCTCGCGCTCGGCGATTCCGAGTCCGACTTCTACATGGCCGATCACGTGGGCACGTTCTGCCTGGTCGAGAATGGCCTGACGAGCGCCGGCGCGCCCGAGTTCCTGGCTGCCTGCGAGAACGCTTTCGTTACGCGCGGCAAAATTGTCGACGGTTGGGCGGCGACGGCAGAGCTGCTGGTCGCGGCGCGTTCGTAGCGCGGCGTCGCTGCACTTGGACATGTCTTTTCGAGAGAGACTGGTGAGGTAATGTCCGATATCGAGAATCCGGCAGGCGACACGCGCCCGATTGGCGTGTTCGATTCTGGTTTGGGCGGTCTGACGGTTGCGCGCGCGATTGCGACGGCGCTGCCGCACGAGTCCGTCTACTACTTTGGCGACACCAAGCGCTGCCCCTACGGCACGCGCACCGAGGATGAAGTGCGCTCGTTTGCGCTGCAGGCGGGTCGTTGGCTTTCGAAGCACGACGTCAAGATTATGGTCATCGCCTGCAACACGGCGACCGCTGCGGCCTTGCGTTTGGCCCAGCAGGTGCTCGACGTTCCCGTGATCGGCGTGATCGCGCCGGGTGCCCGTGCGGCAATCAACAGCACGCGTACGCGTCGCGTGGGCGTGCTCGCTACCAACCTCACTATTCGCTCGGGCGCCTACACGCGCGCCATTCAGGATCTGGATGCCGGCGTCGATGTATACGGCTGTCCTGCCTCGAGCTTTGTCGAGGTTGTCGAACACGAGCTCGCCTCGGGTGCACGTCTGCAGGAACAGTGGCTTGAGAACGAGGACATCTTCGATACGCCTGCCGTGCGTGCGCTGGTGGGTGCCACGGTTGAGCCGCTGCGCGACCACGGTATCGATACCGTGGTGCTCGGCTGTACGCATTTCCCGCTGTTGGTGGGACCTATCCGGCATGCGCTGGGGCCTGGGGTGCGCGTCGTGAGTTCCGCCGAGGAGACCACACGCGAGCTGACCGATATCCTCACGCGCCGCGAGCAGCTGGCGGGCGACGCCGCCGAGCCGCAGCATCGTTTTGCCACGACGGCCGATAACATTGCCGAGTTTGCGGTGGCGGGCAGCTTTATCTTTGGTCAGCCGCTCAAGAGCATCGAACATATCGATATCGATGAGCTGAAATAGATGTAAGGCAGCCGCCAAAGCCTTCGCCACATCTTTTGCCGAAAGGAAATTTCTATGGAGTACATGCAGGTCAACCGCGCCAACGGTCGCGCCGCCAACGAGTTGCGCCCCGTTAAGCTCACCCGTGGCGTCATGAAGCACGCCCACGGCTCGTGTTTGGCCGAGTTCGGTGACACGCGCGTGCTGTGCGCCGCCACTATCGAGGAGGGCGTGCCGGGCTGGCGAAAGGGAGCTAAGGCCGGCTGGGTGACCGCGGAATACGCCATGCTGCCGGCGTCGACCGGCAAGCGCTGCAAGCGCGAACACGCCAACCGCAAGGGTCGCTCCATGGAGATCGAGCGCCTCATTGGCCGCAGCCTGCGTACCGTCGTCAACATGAAGGCGCTCGGCGAGTACACCGTCACCGTCGACTGCGATGTGATTCAGGCCGATGGCGGCACGCGTACAGCGAGCATCACCGGCGCCTGGGTGGCGCTGCACGACGCCCTTGCCATGTGGGTCGAGGCGGGCAAGATCGAGCGCATCCCGCTTACCGGCCAGGTGGCTGCCATCTCTATGGGCGTTGTCGACGGCAATACGCTGCTTGACCTCGATTATTCCGAGGACAGTCATGCCGAGGTCGACATGAACCTCGTCACCACCGATACCGGTGAGATGATCGAGCTCCAGGGCACCGGCGAGCAGGCGCCCTTTGACCGCAAACGCCTCAACGCCCTGCTCGACCTGGGCGACAAGGGTATCGCCGAGCTCATCGAGCTTCAGCGCCAAGCCATCGCCTAACCTGCCAAAAGGGACAGGTTTATTTTGGTAGGTTTTATCTGCTGAAATGCTGCGTTGAAAGGTCCGATCGCCTGAGAGGGGAGAGGTCAAGTGCCCAAACGCCCCTCACGCGGCTTGCTATAGAGACAAGGAGGCCAGTCATGGCACTTGAGAAGATTGACATCGACACCCTCGACCCGGCGGCGACCATCGTCGTGGCAACGGGCAACGCCCATAAGCTCACCGAGATCGAGGCCATTTTGGGCAAGGTCATGCCCGAGGTGCGCTTTGTGGCGCTCGGCCAGCTGGGTGATTTTGAGGATCCCGAGGAAAACGGCACGACGTTTTTGGAGAACGCCATCATCAAGGCCCAAGCCGCGGTTGAGGAGACGGGCCTTATGGCCATTGCCGACGATTCGGGCTTGGTCGTCGACGCGCTGGACGGTGAGCCCGGTGTGTATAGCGCGCGCTATGCGGGCGTGCACGGCGACGATGCCGCCAACAACGCCAAGCTTCTCGTTAACCTGGAGGGCGTGGCCGACGAGGACCGCACTGCGCGCTTTATGAGCGTCGTCGCGCTCATCGACACGGACGGTTTGGTCACCTATGGCGAGGGCGCCTGCGAGGGCGTTATCGCGCACGAGGGCCGCGGCGACCATGGTTTTGGCTATGACCCGCTGTTCCTGCCGGTCGACACGCCGGGCAAGACCATGGCCGAGCTGACGGCTGACGAGAAGAACGCCATCAGCCATCGTTTCCACGCGCTCGAGCATCTGTCCGCCAAGCTGACGGGCGAGGAGTAGGCCATGCGTGCGGTGGTGCAGCGCGTGCTCAACGCCGGCGTGACGGTCGACGGCGAGTGCGTGGGCCGCATTGGACGCGGCTACCTGGTGCTGCTGGGTGTGGGCCATGGCGATACGCGTGCCGAGGCCGACAAGCTGTGGGGCAAGCTCCGCGGGCTGCGTATCAACGAGGACGAGAACGGCAAGACCAATCTGGCACTTGCCGATGTCGACGGCGAGGTGCTCGTGGTGTCGCAGTTCACGCTGTTCGCCGACTGCCGCCACGGTCGCCGTCCGTCGTTTACGGATGCCGGCGCACCCGATGTTGCCAACGAGCTCTACGAGTACTTCCTGACGCTTGTGCACGAGGACGTTGAGCATGTGGCGCACGGTATCTTTGGCGCCGACATGAAGGTCGACCTGGTCAACGACGGCCCATTCACCATCGTCTTGGACACCGACAACCTTTAGGTTACGCGGTTTTACCAAACCGCGTAACAACTGGTCATGCGAGGTTGTCGTCTGGTACGTATTTGGGACGGGGCTTATTTAGCTACTTGCGTATGGCCACAACAGGGTGCTATAGTATTAGAGTTTTGTCTATCTTAGGGGTATTATCCCCTTTTTGAATTGCACCTTCTGGAGGCCCTGTTCATGGAAGAGATGGAAGTCAATCACGTCGACGACATCCACGAGAAGCTGACCGATATGGTGGGCGATCGCGTCAAGGTGAAGGCCAACATGGGCCGCACCCGCGTTGTCGAGCGCATGGGCACCATCAAGAGCGTCCACCCCGCCGTCTTTATCGTCGAGGTCGACGAGCGTCGCGGTCGCAAGTCGCGTCAGTCCTACCAGTACATCGATGTCCTCACCGGTCAGGTCGAGCTGTTCGACCCCGAGAGCGGCGAGCATATCTTTACCCCGCTCGGCAATCAGCTCGAGGAGCATTAACGGTGACCGATTGGTCCCTGACTCTTTCCGCGCCGGCAAAGATTAACCTCTACCTGGGGGTTCATACCGAGCGCGATGACCGCGGCTACCACAGGGTCGATTCCCTGATGGCGGCCGTCGGTCTTTCCGATACCGTGACGGTCACGCCGGCGCAGGCGCTGACCGTCCAGACGGTTCCGGCATCAGATTTTCCCATGCAAAAGAATACGGCGTATCGGGCTGCGGTTGCTATGGCCGAGCATTATGGTCGCGAGGCAAACATCTGCGTGACGATTGAGAAGCGCATTCCATTGTGCGCCGGCTTGGGCGGCCCCTCGACGGATGCGGCCGCGGTCATTGTCGCCTTGGCGGAGCTCTGGGGCATTGATCGCACCGACCCAGCGCTCGACGATATTGCGCGAGGCATTGGTGCTGACGTCCCGTTCTTTTTGCACGCGAGTCCTGCGTTCTACGTAGGTGGGGGGGACGTGCTGGCAACTGAGTACCCCGCGCTGCCCGCGACGCCCGTCGTGCTGGTCAAGCCGCGCGAGGCAAGTGTTTCGACAATTGAAGCCTATCGACGTTTTGACGAGGCCTCGGTGCCTGCGGACAAGCCCGGCGCGATAGCTTCTGCCTTGCGTGCTGGTGATGCCGAGACGGCATATGCACTCATCCATAACAACCTTGGTGTCATTTCCGCACAGATGGAGTCGCAGATTCAAACGGTTCTCGACTGGCTGCGTAAACAGGACGGAACCGTTGCTGTAGATGTGTGCGGATCGGGTGCCTGCTCGTTTGCCATTTGCGACACCGCTGCCACGGCCGAAAGGCTTGCCGATGCTGCCCAGCAAAATGGCTGGTGGGCCTGCGCGACTGAGCTTATTCCCAACACGGTTCAAATCGACGCGCCAAAGAAATAAAAATTTCTCTAGCACGCGGCGAAAATCTTTGTTACTATAGTCGAGCTAACGGGTTGTGGCTCAGTTTGGTAGAGCACTGCGTTCGGGACGCAGGGGTCGCTGGTTCAAATCCAGTCAACCCGACCAGAGCATGAGGAGGGACCGCTTCTTGCGGTCCCTTTTTTTAGCTAGTGTTGTGATACCGCGATACCCGCGGTATACTCATTCGAGCTTGTCTCGCTGTATTGTGGAGGTCTACATGTTTGGACTGAGGGCTCCTGAGCTCATCATTATTCTCGTCGTTGTCCTGATTATCTTCGGGCCCAAGAACCTGCCGAAGCTCGGCAAGTCCCTCGGCTCTACCGTCAAGAATATCCGCGAGGGTATGGAGGGCGACGATAAGGCCGAGACCAAGCAGGCCGAGGAGGTCGTGGTCGAGCAGTCCGAGGAGGACAAGGAGATCGCTGAGCTCGAGGCCAAGCTCGCTGCTGCCAAGAAGAAGCAGGCAGAGGACAGCGACGCGGACGCAGAGTAGTCCCATCCCTTTGGGGTGAGCACCTGACCGGCTTGCCCGCAGGCTAGCCGGTCTTTTTCGTTTTGTTGACAGTTGATTGTTTGATCAGAGTTGGGGAGATATCCGTATGGACGCAAGCCAGATCGTACTGACCGCTGAGGGCCGCCAGAAGCTCGTCGAGGAGCTCGCTTGGCGTGAGGGCGATTACGCCAAGGAGATCGTCGAGGACATCAAGGAAGCCCGCGCGTTCGGCGACCTTTCGGAGAACTCCGAGTACGACGCCGCTAAGGACAAGCAGGCCCAGAACGCCGCTCGTATTGCCGAGATCCAGGCCATCCTCGCCAACGCTCAGGTTGCTGCCACCACGGGCGACCTGACCGTCTCCATCGGTTCCACCGTTTCGCTGATTGATCCCAACGGCGAGGTCATGGAAGTCACGCTCGTCGGTACCACCGAGACCAACTCGCTCGAGCACAAGATTTCCAACGAGTCTCCGGTCGGTCACGCCATCATTGGTCACGGCGAGGGCGACTCCGTCGAGGTCGTTACGCCTTCCGGCAAGACTCGCGTCTACACCATCGCCAAGATCGCACGCTAGACCACGGTCCCGCGTAAAGGTATGTTTTCGCTCCCTGGGACCGAATCCTGGGGAGCGTTTTAGTTTGAGGAGCTAACTTATGGCAGAGAACCAGAACGCCGCCGATCAGGCATCGACGCTCAACGACGAGCGCGCCACCCGCCTGGCCAAGCGCGCCGCCCTGTTCGAGGCGGGCCAGAACCCCTATCCCGAGCACTCTGAGCTTGAGGACTACGTCGCCGATATCGAGACTAAGTACGCCGATCTTGCCGATGGTGAGGACACCGAGGATGTCGTGAAGATCGCCGGCCGTGTGGTCGCCAAGCGCGGTCAGGGCAAGATCATGTTCATCGTCGTGCGCGATGCGACTGCCGAGATTCAGCTGTTCTGCCGCATCAACGACATGGACGAGGCCGCCTGGAATACGCTCAAGGCCCTCGACCTGGGCGACATCCTGGGCGTGACCGGCGTGGTCGTGCGCACCCAGCGCGGCCAGCTTTCCGTTGCCCCTAAGAGCGCGACCCTGCTTTCCAAGGCCGTTCGTCCGCTGCCCGAGAAGTTCCACGGTCTTTCCGACAAGGAGACCCGCTATCGCCAGCGCTATGTCGATCTGATCGCCAACGACGACGTTCGTGAGACCTTCCGTAAGCGTTCGCAGATTCTCTCCACCTTCCGTCGCTTTATGGAGTCCGACGGCTACATGGAGGTCGAGACCCCCATCCTGCAGACCATCCAGGGCGGCGCTACGGCTAAGCCGTTCATCACGCACTTCAACGCGCTCGATCAGGAGTGCTACCTGCGTATTGCCACCGAGCTCCATCTCAAGCGCTGCATCGTCGGTGGTTTTGAGCGCGTGTTCGAGATCGGCCGCATCTTCCGTAACGAGGGCATGGACCTTACCCACAACCCCGAGTTCACCACGATGGAGGCCTACCGTGCCTTCTCAGACCTCGAGGGCATGAAGGCGCTCGCCCAGGGTGTCATTAAGGCGGCTAACAAGGCCATCGGCAACCCCGAGGTCATCGAGTACCAGGGCCAGACCATCGACCTTTCTGGTGAGTGGGCCAGCCGTCCCATGACCGACATCGTCTCCGACGTGCTCGGCAAGCAGGTCACCATCGACACGCCGGTCGAGGAGCTTGCTGCCGCCGCGCGCGAGAAGGGCCTGGAGATCAAGCCCGAGTGGACTGCCGGCAAGATCATCGCCGAGATTTACGATGAGCTGGGCGAGGACACCATCGTCAACCCGACCTTCGTGTGCGATTACCCCATCGAGGTCAGCCCGCTCGCTAAGCGTTTTGAGGACGACCCGCGTTTGACTCACCGCTTTGAGCTGGTCATCGCCGGCCACGAGTACGCCAACGCATTCTCCGAGCTCAACGACCCGGTCGACCAGGCTGAGCGCTTTGCTGCCCAGATGGCCGAGAAGGCCGGCGGCGACGATGAGGCTATGGAGTATGACGAGGACTACGTGCGCGCCCTCGAGTACGGTATGCCTCCCGCGGGCGGCATTGGCATTGGTATCGACCGCGTGGTCATGCTGCTTACTAACCAGGCTTCTATCCGCGACGTCCTGCTGTTCCCGCACATGAAGCCCGAGAAGGGTTTCCAGTCCGGTGCCGCTGCCGCCAAGGCTGCAGAGGCCGGCAACGCCGCGAGCCCATTCGTTAAGTCGCTTAAGCCCACGCTCGATTACTCCAAGATCGCCGTTGAGCCGCTGTTTGAGGAGTTCGTCGACTTTGATACCTTCTCCAAGAGCGATTTCCGCGCTGTGAAGGTCAAGGCATGCGAGGCCGTCAAGAAGTCCAAGAAGCTGCTGAACTTTACGCTCGACGACGGTACCGGTACCGACCGCACCATCCTCTCCGGTATTCACGCTTATTACGAGCCCGAGGACCTGGTCGGCAAGACCTTGCTCGCCATCACCAACCTGCCTCCGCGCAAGATGATGGGCATCCCCAGCTGCGGCATGCTCATCAGTGCCATCCACGAGGAGGATGGTGAGGAGCGCCTCAACCTGATCCAGCTCGACGCCTCCATCCCCGCCGGCGCAAAGATGTATTAAGAGTTACGCGGTTCTACGAACCGCGTAACGGCTCGACGCTGCGCGGGCCGCATTTGGACAATCTGACGTTCAACTTCAAGGGCGCGACCTAGGTGGTTACGCGGGTTTACCAACCCGCGTAACCAGTTGACGCTGCGCGCCGCCCAGGGCGACAATTTGTCATTCAAAAGGTAAGGCATGACCAGAAGGTCTATGCCTTGCCTTTTTCATGCCAACTTGTTCGCCCTGGACGTCGCTTGCTGTCCGTCCTCTACCTGCGGCGTTGACTTGGTTGACACTTAGAACATCGATGTAGTCATTGGGGACGTTCTTAAACGACTGCCCAACGGCTGTTGAGCACATGGCTCGCATGACAGCCGTCTCTTTTATGTTTCCTTTAGCCGTTGCTGCCTAGGATGGGGGTTAGTCGGTAGGAAGGGAGCGTCTATATGGACGACGCGAGCGAGCGTGCAATCGAAGAGGACATGCTCGATCAGTTCAATTACTTTGATGATGAGGATGAGGAGCTAATCGATCGTCGCGAGCCGGCATCGCTTGACTCATTTGATCTGGTCGATGAAGAGCCCGACGAGGACGAGGGCGAATTAACGGAGCCCCCACAGCCTTCGCGCCTTGACTCGCTGCTTTCGAGAGCCCCCATGCACCACGGCGTTCGTGCCGGCGCGCTCCATATGAAAACTGACTGGCACCAGATCGTGACGGCAGGCGATGAGCTTGCCGTCGATGCGCCACTCACCGATAAGTCATCCATCATCTGCCGCACTGGCATGCTTATGCTGGCAAGCGGAACAGGTGCCTGGCGCGTGCGCGATACCATGAATCGTGTTGCTGCCGTACTCGGCGTCACGATTCACGTCGACCTGAGTCTTCTGTCGTTTGAGTGCACTTGCATCGAAGATGGCCACTGCTTTAACGAGGTTGTCAGCCTGCCCACAACGGGAGTCAATACCCATCGCATTTGGATGATGGAGAGTTTCCTCAAGGAAATCGAGACCTATGGTCGTCGCTTCACGGTACACGAGTATCACGAGATGCTCAAGACCGTTGAGAGTTCAAAACCCGATTACTCTCCCTGGCAACAGGGCCTTGCGGCAGCTTGTGCTTGCGGCGCCTTCGTCTTTTTGCTCGGCGGCGGCCCTATCGAGATGGCCTGCGCGTTTGTGGGCGCGGGTGTCGGCAACTTTGCCCGCTCCCATATTCTCAAGCAAGGCCTTGGTCAGTTCAGCGCGCTGACGACCGGCGTTGCGCTCGCTTGCGTTTCGTATCTGCTGGCATTGCTCGGCCTTGGCCAGGTCGTACCGGGGGCAATGTCGCACCAAGAAGGCTATATCGGCGCCATGCTCTTTGTGATTCCCGGCTTTCCGCTCATTACGGCAGGCCTCGACATCGCTAAGCTCGACATGCGAAGTGGTATCGAGCGCCTGTCATATGCCGTATCGATTATTGTGATGGCGACGCTCGTAGGTTGGATGGTTGCCGAGTGTGTTGGCCTGGCGCCGGACGACTTTGCGCCGCTCGGCCTTTCGCCGCTTGCTCTTACGCTCCTGCGCGTGGTGATGAGCTTCGTTGGCGTATTCGGCTTCTCGGTGATGTTCAACAGCCCGGTAAAGATGGCCGCGGCAGCTGGGCTGATCGGCGCCGTGTCCAATACCCTGCGTCTGACCCTTGTCGATGCGCCGACGATGATTCCCTTCCTGGGCCTCAGCACGGGAATGCCTCCCGAGGCAGCAGCGTTTATCGGCGCGCTGGTATCGGGTCTGCTGGCAAGCTTGGCCGAAGTCAAGCTCACCTACCCGCGCATCGCCCTCACGGTGCCTTCGATTGTCATTATGGTGCCGGGCTTGTATCTGTATCGCTCGATGTATTACATGTGCACCTTCGACACGGTCAATATGCTCGGCTGGTTTGTGCGCGCAGTGCTCATCGTAGCGTTTCTGCCCGTTGGACTGGGTGTGGCGCGTACGCTCACCGACCCTCGCTGGCGCCACACCAGCTAATTGGTACAAGGGGGACAGGTTACTTTGCACCAAATGAGTTGCGGTGAAATAGGGACTGAATTGCTGCTTAAAGGGTCAAAACAGTCCGTATTCCACCGCAACTTATGGGGTCGGGGGATTATCGGTGCCCTGCATCTTCATAAACTCAACGCTTACGAAGCGCATGCGTTTCGTGCTAGGCTGGTTCCACCACATAAGTAGTCGCAGACGCGCGTACCACGGGCGGGCGAGATGAAGTTCCAACAGCTCCATCTTGCCCGCCCGTTTTTGTTGCGTGGCGCCGCGGTACAACACAGAGAGGAATCTGCCCTTTATGCCTATCAACAAACGAGAGAGCCTGCTGTTCACCTTTATCATGTGCTTTTGCATGGTGCTCTGGATGAGCATCTACAACGTTGCCCTGCAGCACGGGGCCATCAACGGCGAGGTCGTTGCCACTGCGTGGCTCGGCTTCCCCGTTGCCTACATTTTTGCCATGTGCTGCGACTGGTTCGTCGCCAGCCCGCTCGCCAAGGGTTTCGCCTTTAAGTACTTGGTCACGCCGGGCAAGAGCTCGCCACTTGCCATGACGCTCGCCGTCAGCTCCTGCATGGTCGTTCCCATGGTCATCATCATGTCGCTGTACGGTGCCTGTGAGGGTCTGACGCACATGCCCGGCGGCATCCTTGCGAACCTGTATTCCGTGCCCGCGATCTGGATGATCAACATCCCGCATAATTTTGTGATGGCGCTGCCGTGGAACCTTTTGGTAGCCGGTCCGATTTCCCGCTTCGTCTTCCGTCGCGCCTTCCCTGTGGGGACGGTTTTCGAGGAGGAGCATGCCGAGCTCTTGGAGCAGGCTATGGCTCCTGAGTGCGAGTAGCTCGCTTAGGGATCTGCTGAGCGCGGGCGACTTGCTTGGTTGGAGCCCAAAGCGTGGATAGCTCTCTCGGCGACATCGCGGGCGTGAGCGGTGCGCATGACCGGAGGGCCCGTGCTGCTCCGTTGCCCGACGTGCTAGCGCGCAGAACAATCTGTTGGTGCATTCGGCGGCTGCTGAAGCGTTTCGGCAGCCGCTTTTTATACGGAGTTTAAATACAACAGTCTGTTGTATTACGTAGAGTGGTATATCTCTAGCGGGAAAAATGCGAGAGACGGAGCATTATGGCGTTGCTAGTAGGACTGGACGTAGGGTCGACGACGACCAAAGTTTACGCGATGCACGAGGATATGACCGAGGCGTGGTGGGGATATCGCCGCCACGGGGCGTGTCAGACAGCGAGCGTGCGCGCCATGCTCGGCGAGCTCGCCGAGCGCTTTCCCCATGAGTCACTGCGCGTTGCGGTGACCGGCTCGGGTGCGCGCGATATCGCGACCGCGCTGGGCGCCTCGTACGTTCAGGAGGTGGTCGCCAACGCGCTCGCGATCAGCAGGTTCTATCCGCAGACGCGCTGCGCCATCGAGCTGGGCGGCCAAGACGCCAAGATGATCTTCTTCCGCACCAACGATAAGGGAGACATCGAGGTTGCCGACATGCGCATGAACGGTTCGTGCGCAGGCGGTACCGGTGCATTTATCGACGAGATGGCAAAGCTCATGGGGGTCGGCACCGAATCGGGCGAGTTCGAGCAGCTCGCAAGCCGGGGAACGACCGTCCACGAGGTCTCGGGCCGCTGCGGCGTGTACGCAAAGACCGATATCCAGCCGCTGCTCAACGAGGGCATTCCTACCACCGACCTGGCGCTTTCGGCGCTTCACGCGGTCGCCCGCCAAACGATCGGCGGTCTGGCCCAGGGTATCGACATCGAGCCGCCGGTAATCTTCGAGGGCGGTACGCTCGCCTACAACCCCACGCTGGTCCGCGTGTTCCGGGAGCAACTGAATCTATCGGACGATCAGGTTATCGTCCCGCGCGATCCGCAGATCATGGTCGCGCGCGGTGCCGCCCTGTCGCTGACCGACATGTTCGCATCGTCCCAACCGATCGACCTTCCCGACGCTTTTGTCCGGCTGGATAAGCTCGAGACGGTCGCGCCCGCAAGCGGGGAGGGACGTCTTGCCCAGCCCTTTTTTGCCACACCTGCCGAGCAGGCGGATTTTACGGCACGCCATGGCAAAGAGACGCCGGCAAAGGGTCCGGATGCGTATGCGCCCGGAGAGACGGTGCGTGTGGCGCTCGGTATCGATTCGGGGAGCACGACGACCAAGTTCGCCCTGGTCGATGAGGCGGGTGAGCTTGTCGATTCGTTCTACGCGTCTAATAACGGCAGACCGCTCGACGTCGCCCAACAGGGTCTTGTCAGCTTGAAGAACCGCTGGGAGACAGCGGGAGTCACGCTTGCGATCGATGCCGTGGGCACCACGGGATACGGCGAGGAGCTTTTCGCGCGCGCGTTCCACGCCGACTACCATACGGTCGAGACGGTCGCGCACGCCCGCGCCGCGTGCGCATGCGTTCCCGATGCGACCTTCGTGCTCGACATCGGCGGACAGGATATGAAGGCCATCTGGCTCAACCACGGCGTGCTGACCGATATCGTCGTCAACGAGGCGTGCTCTGCGGGCTGCGGCTCGTTCCTCGAGGGTTTTGCCAAAAACCTCGGAATAGCCGTTGAGGATATCGCGACCGAGGCATTTTCGTCCAAAGCCCCCGCCGTTCTCGGCAGCCGCTGCACGGTGTTCATGAACAGCAGCGTCGTTTCCGAGCAGCGGCGCGGTAAGGGTCCGGGCGACATCATGGCCGGTCTCTGCCGTTCGATTATCGAGAACGTGTTCACCAAGGTCATTCGCGTTTCAAATCTCAACCGTCTGGGCGACAAAGTCGTCGTCCAGGGCGGCACGTTCCGAAACGACGCGGTGCTGCGCGCATTCGAGCAGTATCTGGGCAAACCCGTCACGCGTGCGCCCCACCCGGGGCTGATGGGCGCTATCGGTATCGCCCTGCTCGCGCGCGAGGAATGCCGCAAGGGCGACGCCGGCACGTCGTTTATCGGGCTCGATGCCGTGGAGCGCTTCGAGCATCGCGAGTTCGGCGGCGTTACCTGCCGTCGGTGCAACAACCGCTGCCAGCGCGCGGTCGTGGCATTTGGCGACGGCTCGCTTTACGTCACGGGCAATCGCTGCCCGCGCGGCGGCGCCATCTCATGGGATGAGCTCGTGCGCGAGGTTCCCGCGGCGGAGGAGCTGCGTCCGCAGGGTACTTGCGAGGCACAGGCACCCGGCACGGGGCGCGACCGGACCGCGGCTGCCCCCAATCTCTTTGTCGACCGCGAGAAGCTGCTGTTCGAGTCGTACCCCACGGTTCCCGTCTGCGGGGGGCGCGATGTCACGATCGGCATTCCCCGTGTGCTCGAGTTCTGGGACACCATGCCGTTCTGGTCGACGTTCTTCAGCACGCTCGGCTTTAAGGTGCGCGTCTCGGGACGCAGCACCAAGGCGATGTACGAGCGCGGTCTGGCGCACGTCACATCCGACACCGTGTGCTTCCCGGCCAAGCTCGTCCACGGGCACATCCGCAATCTCGTCGACGCCGGCGTCGACCGCATCTTCATGCCCATCATCACGACGGTGCCCACCGAAAACACCGCCTCTACCAGCGAGTGGATGTGCGCCGTCGTAAAGGGATACCCCTACGTGATGCGCAATTCCGATAACCCGGAGGAGCGTTTCGGCGTTCCGTTCGATACGCCGCTGTTCCACTGGTACGACGAGGGCGACCGAAACCGCCAGCTCAAGGCGTGGTGCAAGGAGACCTTCGATATCGATGCCGACCTGGTTGCCAAGGCGACCGAGCAGGCGGACCGCGCGCAGCAGACGTTTGAGAACCAGCTGCAGCTGCGCGGCAGGCAGGTGCTCGAGAACGTGCGCGAGGACGGCGGCTACGCGGTGGTGATCGCTTCGCGCCCGTACCACAACGACCCGCTGGTCAACCACGGGCTGCCCAAGCTCTTCTCTGAGCGCGGCATCCCCGTGCTGACGCCCGATGCGGTGCCGGGGGTCTACAACGTCGATCTTTCCAACAGCCGCATCGACATCGTGAACAACTACCATGCGCGCATGCTGTCGTGCGCGGTCATCGTCGCATCGACGCCCGAGCTCGAGCTCGTGCAGATGGGCAGCTTCGGCTGCGGCCACGATGCGTATCTCACCGACGAGATCGCGCGCATGATGGGCGAGATGGGCTCCAAGGTTCCGATGATGATCAAGCTCGATGAGAGCGACGTCGCCGGTCCCATGGGCATTCGCGTGCGTTCGTTTATCGAGTCGGTCAACCGTCGTCGCGCGGAGGAGCGTGCCGAGGGCGCCCGGGTGCACGCGGTCCATCCGCTCGACGACCCGTATAAGGTCAAGTACACCAAGCGCGACCGGCACGACAAGATCGCGCTGGTCCCCAACACCTCCCATGCGTTCTGCAGGCTCATGACCGCGGCGATGCGCAATCAGGGCGTGCGCGCCGAGGCCCTTGATATCGGGCGCGAGGATGCCATCCGCCTGGGCAAACGCTATGTGCACAACGACATCTGCTTCCCCGCGCAAATCGTGATCGGCGAGGCGCTCGCGGCACTCGAGAGCGGTAAGTACGACCCGCACGACGTCGCCGTGGTGACTGGCAAGTATATCGGCGACTGCCGCCTGACGCACTACATGCCCCTGCTGCGCCGCGCGCTCGACGACGCGGGATACGACTATGTCCCGGTGCTCACCAACGACGACGTCGATGCCCACAATGCGCATCCGGGCTTCAAGCTCGGCCTTGGCCCGAGCATCCAGATCGCCTACGGTCTTCCCATGATCGATGCCCTCGAGGCCATGCTTAGGCGCATCCGTCCCTACGAGCTCGAGAAGGGCGCGGCGGACGCTGCGTTCGACCGCGCGCTCGATGAGGTTATCGAGGGCATGGAGCGCTCCGGGCTGAGAGGCCAGGCGACGGGCTTCAAACGCGCGCTTGCGATCATGGACGCCGTTCCGTACGACCGCTCGAACCCGCATCCGACCGTTCTCATCGTGGGCGAGTACCTGCTCAATTTCCATCTCGGCGCCAACCACGAGATCGAGCGCTACCTCGAGGACAACGGGCTCGAGGTCATCGAGGCGCGCATGACCGACGTGATCCGCAAGACCTATTTCTACAAGCATGCGCAGTCGCGCGAGTTCCACGTCGACCTGTCGCTGCCCGAAAAGGCCTGGTACGCCACGGCGGACAACCTGTTCGAGCTCGCGCACGACCGTTGCGACCGCCTGGGCGCGGCGAGCCCGCTCTACGAGCCGCCGACGCGCATGCCCGAGCTCGTGCGCGCGAGCGATAAGATCCTGCACCATACGTTCGATGCGGGCGAGGGCGTGCTGATTCCGGCGGAGATCCTCGAGCACGCCAAGCGCGGCTGCCGCAACTTCGTGATCCTGCAGCCGTTCGGGTGTCTGCCCAACCATGTCGTGGGGCGCGGGCTCATCCATGCGCTCAAGGAGCAGTATCCCACGGCGCAGTTCCTGCCGCTCGACTACGATCCCGACGTGAGCTTCGCCAACGTGGAGAACCGTCTTCAGATGCTCATCATGAACGCCAAGGCGCAGGGGTGCGGTGAGGCGCATGGCGAGACCGCGTAAGGACGCCGATGCGCCCGATGCACGCACCCGTATCATCGAGGCGTTTTGGGAGCTCATCGAGAACAACAGCATCTTCGAGCTGTCGGTTGGCGAGGTGACCCGCGCCGCCCGGTGCAATCGCGGAACGTTTTACTACTATTTTCACGATTTCGATGAACTCGTCGCCATCGCCATAGCCCAACTGCTACAGGATAACGAGCTCATCACCGATGCCCTCTGGCATTTTTCGAGCGAGGGCGACCTTTCGGCGTTCGACCGGCGCGACGTCCGCTGCCTGCTGCGGCGCATCGTCATCACCATGAGGGCGGGTGCCGCCGAGCAGGTCGTACAGGGCATCCATACGATCATCATCGACCGCGTGAGAGAGATCGTCCACCCCGACGGAGAAGAGCTCAAGGCGGATTCGAGCTTTGCGGTGGGCTTTCTGGTCTCGGGCATCATGGACTTTGTGATGGCGGTCGGCTTTGCCCGGGAGGGCGGCGAGGAGATAGACCTCGAGCAGCTGGGGGACAGCGCGTGCGCGTACCTGAGGGCGGTCGCCATGCAGACGGTGGAAACGGTCGCGCAAGTCGAGGGCGTCGATACATCCGAGCTGCTCGAACGCGTCTCCAAGGAGGCCGATGCCTATCGCGCATCGCGTGCGACGAGTCCCGACGTGGTGAAAGACGCCTAGGGTTTCTCTTGCGGGGCGCCTGTCGCGCATCGCGCGGTGAGTCCCGCGATGCGGTCATAACCTGCATTCATGTGAGCCGGGTTTATAGATATTCCTCCAGCTGTTAACATAGACAACCTGTGGGTAAAGAGACAAAAGCGCCGCCGACGGGCGGGCGTTTTGATTTCGATGAACTCATGTAAGGAAACGAGCATGTTAGATAGATTTACCGATCGAGCGCGCAAGGTCATGTCGATGGCCAAACAGGAGGCGCTCGATCTTCATTCAAATAAGGTGGGCACCGAGCACCTGCTGCTCGCGCTTGCCAAGGAGGACGAGGGCATTGCCGCCGAGGCACTGCGCTCGCTTGATATCTCCTACGACGACATCATGGACACCCTCAAGGAGGTCCAGACCACGGTTCCCGAGCCCAGTGAGGAGACCGAGGCGGCTAAGCTCGCCTTTACGCCGCTCGTCATTAGCGTTATGGAGCGTTCATTCCGCGTGGCGCGTGAGAATAACCAGACCTACGTGTCGACCGAGCACTTGCTGATCGGCATCGTCGAAGAGGGCAACGGCATGGCCATGGACATCCTCATGCGCCTGGGTGTGTCGTCCGCCTCTATCAAAAAGGCTATCGAGAAACTCACTGCCAAGGACCAGGACAAGAAGCGTCCGCTCGCCGGCGCCGGTGCCGGGCGTCCCGGTGCGGGCCTGCCGTTCTTTAGCGGCTCGGATGCCTCTCAGCAAAAGGGGAGTGGCACCGATACGCTTAAGCAGTTCGCGACCAACCTCACGCAGAAGGCGCGCGATGGCGAGCTCGACCCTGTAATTGGTCGCGAAAAGGAAGTCCAGCGTATGATGGAAATTCTTTCGCGCCGCACCAAGAACAACCCGCTCATTCTGGGCGACCCCGGCGTGGGCAAGACGGCCATCGTCGAGGGCCTGGCTCAGCAGATTGCAGCCGGCAACGTGCCCGAGAACCTCATGAACCAGAATATCTGGACGCTCGACCTGCCGGGCCTCGTGGCGGGTGCCAAGTATCGCGGCGAGTTTGAGGAGCGCCTCAAGAACGTGATCCAAGAGGCCACCGAAGCCGACGACGTCATCCTGTTTATCGACGAGATGCACACCATCATCGGTGCCGGTTCTGCTGAGGGCTCCATCGACGCGAGCTCTATGCTCAAGCCCGTGCTCGCGCGCGGTGCCTTCCAGATTATCGGCGCCACCACGGCCGAGGAATTCCGCAAGTACCTCACCAAGGACCCGGCCTTCGAGCGTCGCTTCCAGACCATCGATGTCGAGGAGCCGAGCGTCGAGGACACGGTCAAGATCCTGACCGCGCTCAAGCCGCGCTACGAGGAGCACCACCATGTGCGCTATACGCAGGGTGCTATCGAGGCCGCCGCGAACCTTTCCAACCGCTACATCCAGGATCGCTTCCTGCCCGATAAGGCCATCGACCTCATTGACGAGGCCGGTGCCCGCGCTCGCATCGCCGCGAATCGCGCGCCCGAGCCGGTGCGCGAGGCCGAGCATCGCATAGAGGAGCTCAAGGCCGCCGCGCAGGAGGCCACCGAGAGCGACGACATGAACAAGGCCGCCGAGATTACCGAGCGGCAGAAGGCCGCCGAGATTGAGCTCGCCGAGGCCAAGGCCGCCTGGACCGCCGAGCTCGACGCCAGCCCGCTCACCATCGATGTGAGTCAGATCGCCGATATCGTGTCCGTGACCTCGGGCGTGCCGGTGTCCTCGCTTACCGAGAGCGAGAGCCGTCGCCTGCTACAGGCCGAAAGCGTGCTCAAGACCCGCATTATCGGCCAGGACGAGGCCGTCGAGGCCGTTGCCAAGGCCGTGCGCCGCAGTCGCTCGCCGCTCAAGGATCCGCGTCGCCCCGGCGGCAGCTTTATCTTCCTGGGCCCCACCGGCACGGGCAAGACCGAGCTCGCCAAGACGCTCGCCGAGTATCTCTTTGGCAGCAAGGACGCGCTCATCAGCTTCGACATGTCGGAGTTCGGCAGCGAGTTCGAGGTCTCCAAGCTTATCGGTAGCCCTCCGGGTTACGTCGGTCACGACGAGGGCGGCCAGCTCACCAAGGCTGTTCGTCGCCACCCGTACTCGGTCGTGCTGTTCGATGAGATCGAGAAGGCGCACCCCGACATCTTCAATATCCTGCTGCAGGTGCTGGAGGAGGGGCGTCTGACCGATAGCCAGGGCAAGACGGTCGATTTCCGCAATACGGTGATCATCATGACGTCAAACGTGGGCGCCCGCGAGATTGCGCAGGATACGAGCGTTGGCTTTGGCACCACCGGCGAGCAGGGTCTCACGTCGAGTGAGATCCGTGGTCGCGCGATGGGCGAGCTCAAGCGCCTGTTCCGCCCCGAGCTGCTCAACCGTATCGACGACATCGTGGTGTTCCAGAAGCTCTCGGGCGAGAATCTCACCAAGATCGCTCACCTGCTGGTGGACGACCTGCGTCAGCGTTTGATTGCCAACGGCATGAACATTAAGCTCACCGATGCGGCCTATGACAAGATCGTGGCCGAGGGCACCGACCTCACCAACGGTGCGCGTCCGCTGCGCCGTGCCATCCAAAAGCTCATCGAGGACCCGCTGTCCGAGGAGCTTCTGGCCGGCGAGTGGGGCGAGGGCGATACCGTCCTGTGCGACGTGACCGATGGCAAGTTTGTCTTTAGCCACGGCACGGGTGAGATCCCGGCACCGCGTCCGGCGGGCACGCTCGGTGGCGATACCGCTCCGGCGGCACCGCACACCGGCAACGCCGCGCCCGTGAGCGGCGGCGTGACCTCGGGCCCCGGCGGCATGATGCAAGCCGGTTCCGGCGCGTTGTAGGGCGTGGCGACAATTTGATACGCGCAATCGAGGCGCTCTGGCAAGGGCGCCTCGATTTGTAGAACTGCGAAGTTGTGACCGTTACGCTATGCGGTCCACCGTTAGCCGATGATGCGAGGGCGCTCGGCGTTTTCGACTGGTTTATGCACGTAAAGTCTGGGAATATACAAGGCGCATGTCTTACTGTCTAACCAGTTGCGCCAAGGAGGCACCATGGACTACAAGATTACCGGCTACGAGCCCGCCCAGCTGTTCCATTTCTTTGAGGAGGTCAGCGCGATTCCCCGCGGGTCTGGCAACGAGAAGGGCATCAGCGATTTCCTGGTCGCGTTTGCCAAGGAGCGCGGCCTCGATGTGTATCAGGACGAGGTCTACAACGTCATCATTCGCAAGCCCGCATCTGCCGGCGCCGAGAATGCCCCGACCGTGATGCTGCAGGGTCACATCGACATGGTGTGCGACAAGCTGGGCTCCGTTGAGCACGACTTTACGACCGATGGTATCGACCTGGTCGTCAAGGACGGCGTCCTCACCGCTAACGGCACCACGCTGGGCGCCGACAACGGTATTGCCGTCGCTCTGATGCTCACTGTTCTCGATGACGATTCGATCGTTCACCCCGCCCTCGAGTGCGTATTCACCACCGACGAGGAGACTGGCCTGGTCGGCGCCGAGACGCTCGACAAGTCCCAGATTAGCGCTCGCACCATGATTAACCTTGACTCCGAGGAAGAGGGCGTTGCCACCGTCAGCTGCGCCGGCGGCGTCGTCGTTACCTACACCTGCCCGATCGCGCGCGAGCACAAGACCGGTAGCACCCTCACGCTCGACATCTCCGGCCTGCTGGGCGGTCACTCCGGCAGCGATATCCACCTGGAGCGCGGCAACGGCAACCTCATCATGGCCCGCATCATCGACCGCCTGATGGTCGCCGGCGAGCCCGCCATCGTCAGCTTTAACGGCGGCACCAAGGACAACGCCATCAACCGTGAGTGCAAGGCTGTTCTGGTCTACGCCGACCATGCTGCTGCCGAGGCGGCGGCCCAGATCGCAAAGGGCATCATCGCCGACGTCACTGCCGAGCTCGAGGTCTTCGACCCCGGCTTTACCTGCACCGTCGAGATTGCCGACGACGCCGAGGTCGAGGCCATGGACCAGAAGTCCGCGCTTGCCCTCATCCGCGCTCTGCGTCTTGCCCCTAACGGCGTGATTCGCCGCAACGTCGCCACCGACGGCTCCGTCGAGGTTTCCTCCAACATCGGTGTGGTTGCCACCTCTGACGACCAGGTCAAGATCATGCTGTCCCCGCGCTCCTCGATCACCTCGCTGCAGAACGAGTTCAAGGACCGCCTGCAGACGCTTGCCGATGTCCTGGGCTTTGACGCCAAGTTTGAGTTCGAGTATCCCGGCTGGAGCTATGCCGAGCATTCGCCGGTCCGCGACGTTTTTGTCGAGAGCTATCGCGAGCTCTTTTGCTCCGAGCTGCGCATCGAGTCCATTCACGCCGGCCTTGAGTGCGGCCTGTTTGCCGAGGCCCTGCACGGCCTGGACGCCATCGCCGTGGGCCCGACGCTCTCCGATGTCCACACCCCGGACGAGAGCATGGAGCTCGCTTCTGCCGAGCGCTTCTACGAGCTGCTCATCGACGTCCTCAAGCGCCTCGCTGCGTAAAGGTCGCATTGACGGCGATCCAAAACCTTTGCTGATGGATTGCAAATGACATTACGAGAGGGGGTACCCGAGCTTTTGCGGCGGGTGCCCCCTCTCTTCTTTTAAGAAATGGGAAATTGATTGGCGTCTAGCCCATATCCGCCTTGATGAGGTCGAGGGTGCGCTGGCAGTTTTCGCGGACGGGCCCGAGCATATGCTTGCGCAGGTCCGCCATGCCGGGCAGATCGGCGTATTCGTCCATGACCTCTTCCATGCAAATGGGTACCTCGTAGGCGAGGTCCATCATGGTCGCAAAGCAAAACTTCTCGGATAGCCCGGCATCGGTGAGTGCCGCCTCCAGCGCGGGGTCGCCCATACCGTGGTATCGGCGGATAGCGCCTGGACCGATGCATCCCACACGGTTTTCGCCGCCAACGCTCATGGCGAGGCGCGCTTTTCGCCGCATACGTTCGTATGCCAGCCCAGATGCAACGTCATACATACGGGCCATCATAGCTGTGCCGCCGTTTCCAAGAAGCAGGGAATAGTTCTTCGCATGCGCGTCCGGTGCGCCGATGATGGCGTTAAAGAAAAGTATCTGCGTAAACAGATACAGGTTAAGTTGATGATGGCTCGTATTGACGAGGAGTTCCTGAATATCGCGTGCGGTCGGGCCGCCGTCTGCCGTGTACTTTTGAGCGGGCATCACTCCAAGGGCCTGACAGAGGTCTTCTTGATGTAGACGCCTGATCGTTCCGTCTTTGACTTTCACGCGGTCATAGCGCTCAACAATGAGGGCAGGTTCGTCCTCAAACATTCGATATTCGACGTTTGCCGTTGCGATACCGGCGCGCTGGGCGCTTTTCATGCAGACAAACTCATTGAGAGCCTCGAGTTTAAATCCGATAACGCCATTTTTTAAAATATGCGTCGTGGGCGAGGAGCCCATGCATTCGCACCAGCGGCCGTTTATGAACGCGAGCGCGAACTTGCCCTGGTTGCCTCCAAGTGACCAACTTTCATCTAGACCCATCCACGATGCATCGCGGTCATCTCTGATCGACTTGAGACGGAGAACAATTTCGTGGTCGTCTATAGGGCGGTATTCGCCAACGCGATGCAGGACGGCGTCGGCATCTTCTTCGGCACAAAACTGCACTCCGCCCGGACAGTCGAGTCCGATATGGCTGAGCAACGCAACGGGATTGTTGGGCCTAACGTCGAATTCGGCGGCAATCGCTTTTCGTTGGTCTTCGCTGTCGGGTAGAAGGCCAAACAGGTACGGATTCATGACCTGTTGTCCGTATGTGCGATTCGATACGGGTATGTTGGTCGATAGGGCTGGCCCGTCATAGTCATGATCGTAGGTAAAGCTGATAAGACCGTTCTCATCTTGCGTGAGCGTTCCCGCAGGTACACCGCAAATAAAGGTCCGAAGTGATGTTCTGGCCATTGGCTATTTCCCTTCGGGCTTGGTTTGGTTAGATGCGTTTGCGGCAATCGAGACTCCGAGATTGGACATGGCGAAATCGGCGAAGGCTTTGTCGTAGAGTTCAGACGTAAAGGGGGCGTCTGCAAGAACCGGAATGGCGGCACAGCAACGGTAGCTATGAGAGGGACGTTGAGCGCGATGGCGTCTGGGGGTGCTGCGAGTTTGCAGATCGGCATGCGGAACGTTGGCTGATTGCTCGTTATTCGTTTTGACGATATCCCCTTGAGCGGCGAGCGCCAGTCCGAGAGCATTAAAGATCACCAATAGCTTGTCGAGTCGAATGCCGGTGGCATCTCCCAGCTCGAGCGATGCGAGCAGGCGCTCCGAAACACCGGCTTTTTTAGCGAGGGCCGCACGGGTGATTCCCTGTGAGTCGCGTGCCTGGCGCACGTAGATGCCAGCTTGGCGCGGCGTGGTGATGGGAAGGGTATCCACGGCAATCTCCTAACGTGCAGACTTTTGCATATCAGTATGACATGCAAAAGTCTGCACGAATAGGCATTATGCAAAACTCTGCATGAGACTTCTACATTGACGTTGAGCTTATGAGAGGCGCTTTTTATATCGCGAGAATCCCCAGATGCTCAAGCAAGATCTTAAGCCCGATGAGGATGAGCACGACGCCACCCACGATGGTGGCGGGTTTTTCGTAGCGCGCGCCAAAGGTGTGGCCGATCGCTACGCCGGCGACGGAGAAGATAAACGTTGTGACGCCGATAAGCGATACAGCGGGAACGATATCGACCGAGAGCGCGGCAAACGAGATGCCCACGGCGAGCGCGTCAATCGAGGTGGCGATGGCAAGGATTAGGTACTCGCCCAGGTCGATCTTTTCGGCATCCTTGCCGTCGCCTTCATCCTCATCCTCGTCTTCGGTAAAGGCTTCCCACAGCATCTTGCCGCCGATAAAGGCCAAAAGGATAAAGGCAATCCAATGGTCGATGGGTCCGATGATGCCCATGAATTGACTGCCGAGTGCCCAACCGATCACGGGCATGCCGGCCTGAAACCCGCCAAAGAACAGACCGAGCACCACGGTGACTTTAAGGTTGATCTTTTTCATGCCAAGACCCTTGCAGATGGAAACGGCAAAGGCGTCCATCGAAAGGCCAACGGCGAGCAACATGAGCTCTGCGAGTCCCATAGTCTGGCTCCCTCTTTGCGGGCGAACCCGATTACACGACTACTCCCTCATTTATATGAAACCCGATGCTACCACATGAGCAGCTAAAAGAGCCCCGTCCCAAATGAGCTACCTAAGCGGTGTTCGCTCATTCTGTAAGCATCGGATTTCGCAAGCGTTGCGGGGACAAACCGTGAGAAACTATTTAGCGTTTATGGAGCGTATACGATGGGAGCGATGCCTTGGATAAGAACGAGCTGCAAAAGCGTATGGAACAGGCCATCCGCCTGACGGCACCTGGTCAGCCGATCCGCACCGCCCTCGACATGATCATTGCCGGTCACCTGGGTGCTCTTATCTGCGTCGGCGACACTGAAAACGTGCTCGCCGCCGGTAACGACGGCTTCCCGCTCAACATTTCGTTCACCTCGAACCGTCTGTTCGAGCTCTCCAAGATGGATGGCGCCATCGTCATCGACGGCGACCTCACCCAGATCCTGCGCGCCAACTTCCACCTCAATCCCGATCCCTCGCTTGCCACGAGCGAGACGGGCATGCGTCACCGCACCGCCGCTCGCATGTCGGTGCTCACCGATGCCATCGTGATCTCGGTCTCGGCCCGTCGTGCCGTCGTCAACGTGTACGTTCACGGCAAGAGCTACGAGATCCAGCCCGTCACCACTATCATGAGCTCGGTCAACCAGCTCGTCGCCACGCTCCAGACCACCCGTCAGTCGCTCGATCGCTCCCTGCTGCGCCTGACGGCCCTCGAGCTCGACGACTACGTTACGCTCGCCGACATTACCGGTATTTTCTCGAGCTTCGAGATCATGCAGCAGGCAAAGACCGAGCTTAAGGATTGCATCGTCAAGCTGGGCAACCAGGGCAAGCTCGTGCAGATGCAGCTCGAGCAGCTCGCCGGCTCCAGCATGGATACCGAGTACGACCTGATGATTCGCGACTACGCGAGCGATTCCTCCGAGGCAAACGCCGAGAAGATTCGCGCCGAGCTTGCTCGCATGACGCCTAAGGACCTGTCCGACCCACAGCATGTGGCGGCGGTTCTGGGTTACGACGACCTGGACGAGGACTCTGTCATGACGCCGCTGGGCCTGCGCACGCTTTCGCGCGTGTCCGTCGTGCGCGACGGCGTGGCCGAGAAAATCGTCGACGAGTACGGCTCGCTGCAGGAGCTCATGGACGACATCAGCGAGGATCCGGAGCGCCTGGGCGACTTTGGCGTCAACAACCCTGCTATTCTTGCGGACTCGCTGTACCGCATGAAGGGCACCAAACAGGGGAACGCATAATGGCGCCCGTATGCGCCGTGGTCGTTGCCGGCGGCAGCGGCCAGCGCTTTGGAAATCCCGGTGGCAAGCAGCTCGTTAACGTGGCGGGCCGTCCGCTTATGAGCTGGTCCATCCGCGCATTTGACCGTAGCGATAAGGTCGGCCACATCGTCGTGGTTTGCCCTGCCGAGCGTCGTGCCGAGATGCGACGCCTGGCCATCGACCCGTTTGACTATGACACGCCCATCAGCTTTGCCGATGCCGGCGCGACCCGCCAGGATTCCACCCGTGCCGGTGTGCGTGCGGTTCCGGCGGGCTTTGAATACGTTGCCATTCACGATGGCGCTCGTCCGCTCATTACGACCGAGGCCATCGACCACGCTATCGACGTGCTCGTGAGCGACCGTGCCCTCGACGGTGTCGTGTGCGGTCAGCCCGCGATTGACACGCTCAAGATCGTCGACGGCGACAACATCGTCGAGACGCCGCCGCGCGAGCTGTACTGGGCCGCGCAGACGCCGCAGATCTTTAGTGTCGACGCCATGAAACGCGCCCATGCCGCGGCGATTGCTGAGGGCTTTATCGGCACGGACGATTCGTCGCTGGTCGAGCGCATGGGTGGGCGTGTCCGCTGCGTCCAGAGCCCGCGCGATAACCTTAAGGTGACGGTGCCCGAGGACCTGCGTCCCGTAACCGCGATTCTGCTCGGCCGCATGGCCGAGGGAGAGGACCTTCCCCATGTTCAGTAACCTGCGCATTGGACACGGCTACGATGTTCACCGTCTGGTGGAGGGGCGTCGATGTATTATCGGCGGTGTCGACATTCCCTACGAGCGCGGTCTGCTGGGCCACTCGGATGCCGATGTGCTCGCGCACGCGCTGGCCGACGCCATTCTGGGCGCCTGCCGCGGGGGAGACATCGGCAAGCTGTTCCCCGACACCGATCCTGCCTATGAGGGCGCCGACTCGATGGTGCTGCTTGCCCGTGTGATGGACTATGCGCGCGAGCTGGGCTTTGAGTTTGTCGATGCCGATTGCACCATTGCCTGCCAGCAGCCCAAGATCACCCCGCACCGCGATGCCATGCGCGCCAACCTGGCCCATGCCCTGGGCGTTGACGTCGAAAACGTGGGCGTCGCCGCCACTACGACCGAAAAACTCGGCTGGGAAGGCCAAGGCGAGGGAATTGGCGCCTGGGCCGTCTGCCTGCTACAGAAAACCGTTAAGGAGTAACGAATGCGTATCTACAACAGCGCTACCCATAAAAAGGAAGAGTTCCAGCCCATCGAGCCCGGTAAGGTCCGCATGTATGTGTGCGGCCCCACGGTCTACGACAACATCCACATCGGCAACGCCCGCACGTTCATCAGCTTTGACGTGATTCGCCGCTGGCTCATCGCGAGCGGCTACGAGGTCACGTTCGCTCAGAACCTCACCGATGTCGATGACAAGATCATCAAGCGCGCCAACGAGCAAGGCCGTACGGCTGCCGAGGTTGCGACGGAGTTCTCCGACAAGTTCATCGGCGTCATGCGCGCTGCCAACGTGCTCGATCCCGATGTGCGTCCCCGCGCCACCAAAGAGATCGGTCCCATGATCGCCATGATCAAGACGCTTATCGAGCAGGGCCACGCTTACGCAGCCGATAACGGCGATGTGTACTTTGCCGTGCGCAGCGATCCCAACTACGGCCAGGTCTCGGGCCGCAACATCGACGACCTCATGGTGGGTGCGCGCATCGAGGAGAACGAGGACAAGAACGACCCGCTCGACTTTGCCCTGTGGAAGGCCGCCAAGCCCGGCGAGCCCAGCTGGCCGAGCCCCTGGGGCGAGGGCCGTCCTGGTTGGCACACCGAGTGCGCCGCCATGGTGCACCGCTATCTGGGCACTCCGATCGACATTCACGGCGGCGGCTCCGACTTGGCCTTCCCGCATCACGAGAACGAGTGCGCCCAGGCCACCTGCGCCTGGCACCAGGGTTTCTCCAACACCTGGATGCACACGGGCATGCTGCTGGTAGACGGCGAGAAGATGTCCAAGTCGCTCGGTAACTTCTTTACGCTGGCCGAGGTGCTCGAGCAGCACTCTGCCGCGGCTCTGCGCTTGCTGATGCTGCAGACGAGCTATCGCTCGCCGCTCGACTTCTCCTGGGAGCGCCTGGAGGGTGCCGAGAATTCGCTCACACGTATCGCCGGTACGGTCGAGAACCTGCGTTGGGCTGCGAACCACGCGACGGCCAACGCCGATGAGGCTGCCGCCGAGGCGTTTGCCGCCAAGGCCGCCGAGACTCGTGCCGCCTTTAAGGAGTGCATGGACGACGACTTTAACACCGCCGGTGCCATGGGCGTCGTCTTTGGCTTTGTCACCGAGTGCAACCAGTATCTGGAGCAGGCGGGCGATGCTGCCGACAAGGCCGCCGCGCTTGCTGCCGCCGATACGCTGGCCGAGCTGCTCGATACGTTTGGCGTTGAACTTCCCGAGCCCAAGGTCGAGCTGCCGCTGGGTCTGCTCGGCGTTGCCGCCGGCCTGGTTGCCTACACGGGCGACGACGTGGACGAGGCCGCTGCCAAGATTCTCGAGGCCCGCGCCGAGGCTCGTGCCGCCAAGAACTGGGATCTGGCAGATGCCATCCGCGATCAGCTCAAGGACCTGGGCCTCACGATCGAGGATACTGCCGCCGGTACCCGTATCAAATCTCTCTAATCCCTGCGGGTTTCCCAAGCACCCGACCTTGCCGTTCAAACCGTCGCTCGCGTACTCAAGTACGCGTCGCTCCTCTTTCACGGCAATCTCGGGCACTTGGAAAACCCGTACCGACCGCCCGAATTAATATTCATAGGCGGTCGTTTATTTTGTTTCGATTGATAGTTGTATTTAGGAGGTCGCTTTATGGCCGACAATCGCAAGCGTGCGCCTCGTGGCGGCAAGCAGGCTGCTTCTAGCTCGCGTCCGATTCGCCGCAATGATCGCGCTGCCGCTCCTAAGGGCCAGCGCGATCGCGCCCAGGCCGCTCGTCCGCAGCGCGATCGCAACCGCGGCGCTGTTCAGGCCCCCAAGGGCGAGTTTATCGAAGGCCGTCGTGCTGCCGCCGAGGCGCTACGCACCGGTTTTCCCATCAAGTGCGCGCTCATCGCCGAGGGCGGGGAGCGCGATGCCGCCCTGTCGCGCCTGGTCGATGACCTCAATGCCGCGGGTGTCCGCATTAAGTACGTGCCGCGTGCACAGCTCGATGCGCTGTCGAGCCATGGCGCTCACCAGGGCATCGCACTCGAGGTAGGCAACTTCCCCTATGCCGATGTCGCCGATATCCTCGACCGTGCGGGCGACGGTCCGGCGCTTGTCGTGGTGCTCGACCACGTGACCGACGACGGTAACTTCGGCGCCATCGTGCGCTCCGCCGAGGTCGTGGGCGCCGCGGGCGTTATCATCGCCAACAAGCGTGCCGCTGGCGTAACCGTGGGCAGCTACAAGACGTCAGCCGGCGCCGTCATGCATTTGCCCATCGCGCAGGTTCCCAATATCGCCCGTGCGCTCGATGACCTCAAGGCCGCTGGCTTTTGGGTGGGCGGTGCCTCCGAGCACGCCGAGGGCAGCTGCTGGGACGCCCCCTTCGAGGGCCGCGTTGCGCTCGTCATGGGCTCTGAGGGCGACGGCATCTCGCGCCTGGTGCTCGAGAAATGCGACTTTTTGACCAAGCTTCCCCAGCGCGGCATGACCGAGAGCCTCAATGTTGCCCAGGCAACGACGGCGCTATGCTTTGAGTGGCTGCGCCGCAACGCAGGCGAGCTCATGGGGGAGGAGTAACGCATGTCCAAGAAGAACCGTGCCAAGTCCAAGGCCAAGCGCTTTGGCGAAGGCTCGGCCAAGCCGATTGTTTCGGCCGCGACCTATGGCGTGGGCGGCAATGCGTTTGCACAGGCTATCGCCGACCCAGTCTCGACGGTGCATTCCAATAAGCCCGAGCTGCTGGTGGTCGACGGCTACAACGTGATCCACTGCACGCCGCGCTACGAAAAGCTCGTCTACGACCATTCCGACGATCCGTATTCCAGCGACGTCCACGATATGGCGCGCACCGCACTCATCAACGATGTTGCGGCGTTTGCCCAGGGCCGCTACGAGGCCGTGATCGTGTTCGACGGCGCGGGCAATATCTCCAGCGAGCGCCCCAACCTGCCGGCCCGCGGCGTGCGCATCGAGTTTTCGCCGACGGGCGTCTCTGCCGATACCGTGGTGCAGAAGCTCTGCATCGAGGCACGCGAGGAGGGCCGCGCGTGCTCCGTGGTATCGAGTGACGGCACAATCCAGGCCGTCGTCATGGGCAAGGGCGTCACGCGCATCTCGAGCCGCATGCTGGTGGACGAGATCAAACAGATCGATAACGACGTTCACGAAGCCGAGGAAGCCCCGCAGATCAAGATGACCCTGGGCAGCCGCCTGAGCCCCGATGCCCTGGCCAAGCTCAAGGCCCTTCGCGGGAGGTAGGGAAGTTGGCGGGGCAATGCTGCCTCGCTAACTCCATTCAGCGATGTCGATCATTCTTTCGAGGCGCCACGTTAGCGCCTCTTTTAGATAAGGCAGTCTCGCTGCTAGGGCATCGTTTTTAGACAGAATCTCGATCGCCTCGTCGACAAAGCCCTCGAGTTTGTCGCCGTCAAACCAGCCCATGTCCTCGACGAGCAACATTTGTTTGGCGGGACTTGAATGAAATTGTGCGCTGGTAAAACTGTGCTCTCCCGCCCTAAGCTCCTCTAGTGATATGTTGCACCAGAGTGATGAGCCCGAATCGAAGATGGGGGCTGGTCTGCAGGCCAGTGAGTTGACGTTTCGCACGAGGCCGAAGTTGCGCCAATGACGGTCGTAGTTGGCAATGATGTCATCGCATACGATCATGCGGTCAAGGGCGTCTTTTATATCTGTCGCTCCAAGCTCCTCGCTGTTTGCTACATACCGTTCGTAATCGGTTAGTCGCTCGTCTGCATTTGCATGCTGGTTTACATAGAACGCAGGGACATATTCTTCTTCGTCAGTTAAGAAGACATTGCATGTGCTCAAGGCGGAAGTACCCGCGCCTTCGAGCGAATAGGGTACATAATCGCAACCGTTTAGGATGCGACGGTGAAGTGCAGTCGCCACCAGCTCGTTATAAGGTTCCTGGTTTAGATGTGCACCTGCCTTGTGGAGGATTCGACGGTCACCCTCGCATGTCCAGTACTTTTGAAGATTGCCGTCCGAGGTGTTGTCAGGCTTTGCGGCAGCTGCCTTACCCTCCGGGGCGAAGGGTGCAATGGTTAGCGAGACGTCGTCAAAAGCATTATTGAAGAAATTGATATCTTCCCACGCGAGACCGGAGTCTTGGGGCCTAATCCAATACTGGTCGGATAAGGAGAGGCCAAGATTTCGCTGTACGAGTTCATCGGGAACATCGACTGCGGCTTCTGCAAGCAGGGAGGCTAGCCCAATGCGTGCGAGCGGGATACCGCGGCCGCGCCACCAGATGCGGAAGGAGTCGAGCGATACAGGTTTGCTGGGAGCAAAAACTCCAATAGGGGCGTGGGCACGATCGACGTCGGCGCCGATGTGGGTGAAGTCTTTCCGTGATCTGCTGTAGACCAGCTGGGCCACTTCGTGCGTGCGGTTCATGAGGGTAAACGTAATCTCGCTTTTTCCATGGCCTCGACGGGGGCGTCCCCCCGTTTTGGTCACGGAGCGGAGTCGTGCGTTGACGCTGTCTTTGTCGATGAGCCATACACCAGAAGCCTTGCGTGCCTCAAGTGCTCCGTTTTTTATGAGCTCTTGCACCCTGCGCGGGGTGATGTCGAGTAGCTCTGCAGCTTCCTTCGTGGTCAACATCGCGAAACCCTTCGCCAGAACGAATAGTTTTATCTATTCCATTGTAATTAAAACTATTCGTTCTGACGAATAGTTTTAAGATGTGGTCGGTCAAAGGGTCTGTTGCGCCTCGTCCGCAATTCCTTTATTCTTATCTGGCTTCGCGCGAAAGTGCCAAGTGTGCCAGTGTGGCGCAACGGTAGCGCAACTGATTTGTAATCAGTGGGTTGCAGGTTCGATTCCTGTCACTGGCTCCATGAGAGTTTCGGGCTCTGTTCCCTTGTGGGACAGGGCCCGTTTCTATTTAGGTGGTGCGCCATCGGGTTAGCGCCCATTCCGTTTTTGGTTTGTCTCGTCCTCCAGTTTGTCTAAATCTGTAACACCAAGACCGATATTTGGCATCTAACTGTTACAGATTGAGATAAAACTTAGGGTGTTTCAGGAATATCTTGATCTGTAACATGTAGAAGCGGAATAGGCCTCTTGCTGTTACAGATCGAGACAAGGGCGGGTGCGGACCTGGACGTCCTGCTCGAGCGTGGATTTCTGGACACGCGAGAGAAGAAAATCTGCCGGCCGGAGAACGAGCGTGGATAATTAACTTGGATAGGGAGCTAAGGTAAACACCGATTGTCTATCGAAGGCTTCAGAAACAACGACCCCGATTTCATTGTGGAATCGGGGTCGTTTGTGCCTCAGGAATCCGAATGGATTAATCGAGCCCCTAAGGGACTTCTTGGGTTCTTGCTAACGGTCTGCCGAGGATGTCCCCAATGCAAACAGCGGGCATTTACTCAATATAGTTAGGATTCTTCTTGATAATCACGCGTGCAGCGATGAACGAGACGACGATGGCGATGACGGCGACAACGCACGCCAGTACGAAGTTGCCCATGGATCCATCGGGAGCGATAAAGATCAGCGCAGAAAGAAGACCGGGGCATGCTCCCGCAACATACTCCTTCAGGACGAAGATACCTGCAGGGAGTCCCGCGCAGAGGGCGCCGATTGCCGTGCCGACAAGCAGGCGGGGACGCTCGATGAGGCAGCCGTAAAATGCGGGCTCAGTTACGCCGCAAAGTGCGGTGACGGCAACCGTGGTGACCATACCTCTCTTCTCCTTGTTGCCTTTCATTGCAGTTGCCAAGGCGAGACTCGTGCCGCCAATGCAGAGGTTTGAGATGAAGCCAAAGATGATGGGCGCCCAGCCGAGCTGCGCCAAGCTCGTAACTTCGATCGCGATGTAGGCCTTATCAAGACCGAGCATGACAAAATAGGGGTTAAGGGCTGCAAGGATTGGAGTAGCGATAAATGCCACGTTATCCATGAGCCACGTGGCGGCATCACTCAGCGCGTAGCCCATCATGCTGCCGGCGGGGCCGAGGATAATCAGCTCAACAGGCACGACGATGAACATGGTGAGCAGCGGCTTCAAGAACAGTTTGGTAATGTCGGGGATGATTTTCTGAAGACCGCGATCAACAAAGTACATGAACACAACGCCCAGTACGATTGGCACCACCGTGCTCGAGTAGTCATTCGTCGGGATGGGGATGCCAAGAAAGTCGAGACCCTCAGCACCGCTAATAGACGAGCTAATCATGATTGCGCCCAGCAGTGCGCCCATGATAGGCTGCATCTTCATGACGGCGGCGAGCTGATAGCCGAGGTAAACGGGCAGGAAGCTAAATGAGGCGCTGAAGATCGCCAGCAGAACCTGGGCGGTTCCGCTATCGGTGCTCAATCCACAATAATTGACCAGGAGATTCTTGATCGAAAGAATGAGTCCGCCAACGATGAGCGCCGGGACGATGGGCATGAATACCTGTGCGGAGACATTTCCGAATTTCTCAACTAGGCTCATGGCAGTGTTGCCGCTTTTGATACCCTCTGCAAGATCCTTGGCGGTTTGGGCATCGTCGGCAACCGCGCCTCCGCCGACTTCGATTCCCGCGAAGTCGAGGAAGTCGTTGTAAGCCTCGGTGACGTTGGGGCCGATGATCACCTGAAGCTGGCCACCGCTGACTACTGCCCCGAGCGCCTGGTCGGCCGATTTGGCGAGCTGGAGATCGATGATCGAGGTGTCTCGTGCGTCGATGCGAAGGCGCGTCGCACAATGAGTTACCGATGTAATGTTCTCTTTGCCGCCAACAGCCTTTAGGACTGTTTCGGACATTGCCTGATATTTCATCTCTTTCTCCTAACCTTCCTGCTCCTGATACTTCGAGATAAGGTCTCGGTACCAATACCAGCTCTTTTTGGGGGTGCGCTCCAGATTGTTCTCGAAGTCGATATGGACAAGTCCGTATCGTTTTTCGTAGCCGTTGATCCAGCTATACAGATCCATCGTCGACCAAAGGTAGTAGCCCTCAACGCGTGCGCCGTCGCGCTTAGCCCTCATCATGTGCTCGATGAACTGGCCCAGAAGCTCGATGCGGTCATCATCGTGGATCATTCCGTCTGCGTCTGGTTGCTCATAGGCGCCATGTCCGTTTTCCGTAATAAAGATGCGGGGCGCGTCATAGCGCTCATGGACATCCATGATGGTTGAATACATGCAACTTGGGAGTATTTCGCGGCCCCATTTATTGCGGGGAACATTGCTGTCGCGGGCGCTTTCAAACAAGGGTGCAATGCATTTTCCTTCGACCTTTTTGCTCGAACCGCCCTTATTGTTCGCCGAAACGGCAAGCTCTCCACCGTGCCAGTCGGTTACATACTCTCGGCAATACACGTTGAGTCCAATAAAATCGACTTTACCGTCTCTGAATTCTTCTACGTCATTTGGGGATCGATAGAGCGAGACGCCAAGTTTTTCAAGGATTTCGTCCATTTCTGGCGGCAGTTGACCCTGAAGTGCTGGTGCCAGAATCATGCGATTGGCGAAAAAGTCTGCGTATCGAAATACGTCATCGGGGTGCTCGGTTGCCGGGTCGAGTTCGACAACGCCGCCATCGTGGACGGCGCCGATGATGCCGTCGTAGCCCATTTGACGATATGCTCGGACTGCGAGTGCGCTTGCGCGCATCAGGTTGTACTGAAACTGCATGTACGACTGAACGTCGAGCGATCGATTGGGGGGATAGTTGCCCAACATGTTTACGCAGTAGCTGTAGAAATGCGGCTCGTTAACGGTAGCCCAGATTTTGACGCGGTCTCCAAAGCGCTCAAAGCAAATCTTGGCGTATTTGCAGAACCACTCTGCCATGTCGTTGTTCAGCCATCCGCCTTTGCAAGCAAGCGTGAATGGCAGATCGTAATGGAACAGCGTAACGTTGGGCTCTATGCCATTTTCGAGGCAGCAATCAATGACCCGATTATAAAAATCGATACCCTTTTCATTCACTTCGCCGATACCCGTGGGGATGATTCGACTCCATGAAAGAGAGAAGCGATAGGTGTTTTGTCCGCCTTCTTTCATCATGCGGATATCTTCTTCATAGCGATGGTAGAAGTCGCAAGATACATCACCGTCAACATGGTTGATGTTCTTATTGCTTGTGTGGTTAAAGAAATCCCACTCGCCGAGGCCTTTGCCGTCTTCGTTCCAGGCACCCTCGCACTGATAAGACGCCGTGGCGGAACCCCAGAGAAACGGCATGTTGTTCACGTTGCCCATGAATCCCCTTTCCATCATTCAACACGGTGGATACGTGTGACGGAATTACGATTAAGATGACGTCAACTGATTTGAATCATAGGAGAACGACCAAAGCTGTTTGATTCAATAAATGAACCATAATATCGAGGAGAGCGGAAAGAGAGATCACGTGAATATCAATGACTTCGATGTGCTCAATCGCATTAGCTCCATCATCAACAGCGAGTTTGGGTCAAACGATGCCGCCATCGCTCGATATCTCATCGCTCACATTAGGCGTTCGAGCGAAATCAATGTTGCCGCAATAACCCGCGATGCATTCGTGACCCGTTCCGCTGTTCGTCGTTTCTGCAATCGATTGGGCTACCAGTCTCTTAGCGATTTGAAAGAATCATTTACTCAATCAGTCTTTCCAAGCGACTTAAGCCATCGAGAGGAGGAATTTGGCTACGAGGAGTACAGGGCAGAGCTCGACGTTCGCATGATCGAGATGTTCGCTGAGGTTGAAAGCGGCGTGTCCGATATCGCTATTAAGCACCTTGCCGACGAAATTGATGGCCATAAAAACGTTGAAATCTGGTGCACCAATAATGTGAGCGCCAATCTCGTACGATTTCAGCAGGAAATGTTTTATGCGGGCAAGATAGTTCGCATAGTTGCTGGGGCTAACGTCGCGGAATTGAAAAACATGGGAGACGCTTCGCAGTCATTGATAATTCTCGTATCGGTCTCCGGGCTATTTGCGTCACAGGCGCGAGAGTATCTTGATTGCCGTTCGGGCAGGAAGATTCTAATTACTGCGTTTAGCAACGATGACAAATCGAGGTCTTTTGACCGTGTAGATCGTCTTGGCAATGCGGGAAACGGAATTGACCGACTCGGCGTTTATTCGAAATACGCCATGACCTATTTCTTCGACTTGCTATCGTCGTGTTACTTGAGCCGCTACCCCTGCACCAAGGGGGAGCCGCTCTATGGGTCTACTTTGGTCTGGCCCGAGTAGTAGCGGCTCTATAGTTCTCCCGTCTGGAGAATGAGAGTGGATAATCTCCAACTTTGGGCTTAGAGCCGCGCTAAAAGCGGGAGATTATCCACGCTTGAACGTGCCGTGGAAGCACGATCGCGACCTATGTAATAGTGCAAGGTAATAGTGCAAGAGGGTCGTTATCAAAGGTCGGTGCAGCAGATGTACTCCACTATGCCAAAGTGTTCCCTCGGGAAATGTCACCGCTACATGCAAATCCACCGTCCTCTATATCCAAACTCAGCAAAACAGCAGGTCAAAGGTATATAGATACGCCCGGCACCGTGTATATAGAGGTTTTCGTTGACAGCCCCCAAGGTTGCATCGTATTATCTTTTTCGTTCGCGGGGGCGGCGGTCCAAAACACCAAAGAACCTGCGGATACTTGAACGATTGGGAGTTTGCCCGAGTGGTTAATGGGGACGGGCTGTAAACCCGTTGGCTCTGCCTACATAGGTTCGAATCCTATAGCTCCCACCCGTCAAGTGCCTGTATAGCTCAGTCGGTAGAGCACTTCGTTGGTAACGAAGAGGTCACCAGTTCAAGTCTGGTTGCAGGCTCCATCCGGCGGTGTAGCTCAGTTGGTTAGAGCACACGGTTCATACCCGTGGCGTCACTGGTTCGAATCCAGTCACCGCTACCATAGGTAACACGGTGGCTTCTCAATAGTATGTTGAGAGGCCACTATGGTATAAAGGCAAAGTCCCGTCCGGGGACGACCTGTTAAGAGGAGGGCTTTATGGCCAAAGAGAAGTTTGAGCGCACTAAGCCGCATGTTAACATCGGCACCATTGGTCACGTCGACCACGGCAAGACCACGCTGACCGCCGCCATCACCAAGGTTCTCTCCGAGACCGAGGGCTGCAAGGCTGACTTCACTGCGTTCGAGAACATCGACAAGGCTCCCGAGGAGCGCGAGCGCGGCATCACGATTTCCGTCTCCCACGTTGAGTACGAGACTGCTGCCCGTCACTACGCTCACGTTGACTGCCCGGGCCACGCTGACTACGTCAAGAACATGATTTCCGGTGCTGCTCAGATGGACGGCGCTATCCTGGTCATCGCTGCTACCGACGGCCCCATGGCTCAGACCCGCGAGCACATCCTGCTCGCCCGTCAGGTCGGCGTTCCCTACATCGTCGTCTTCCTGAACAAGTGCGACATGGTCGACGATGACGAGCTCATCGACCTCGTCGAGATGGAGACCCGTGAGCTCCTCTCCGAGTACGATTTCCCCGGCGACGACATCCCCGTCATCCGTGGTTCTGCTCTGGGCGCTCTCGAGGGTGACGCCAAGTGGATGGACGCCATTCGCGAGCTCATGAAGGCCGTCGACGAGTACATCCCGACGCCTGCTCGTAACAACGACCTCCCGTTCCTGATGGCCGTTGAGGACGTTATGACCATCTCCGGTCGTGGTACCGTTGCTACCGGCCGTGTCGAGCGCGGTGAGCTCAAGCTCAACGAGCCCGTCGAGATCGTCGGCATCAAGGATACCCAGAACACTGTCGTTACCGGTATCGAGATGTTCCGTAAGTCCATGGACTTCTGCGAGGCTGGCGACAACGTCGGTCTGCTGCTCCGCGGCATCAAGCGCGAGGACATCGAGCGCGGCCAGGTTCTCTGCAAGCCCGGTTCGGTTACCCCGCACACCAAGTTCACCGGCGAGATCTACGTTCTGACCAAGGAGGAGGGCGGCCGTCACACCCCGTTCTTCGATGGTTATCGTCCTCAGTTCTACTTCCGTACCACCGACGTTACCGGTACGGTCAAGCTCCCCGAGGGCACCGAGATGGCTATGCCTGGTGACCACATCACCATCGAGGGCGACCTCATTCACCCGATCGCCATGGAGGATGGCCTGCGCTTTGCTATCCGCGAGGGTGGCCACACCGTCGGTTCGGGCATCGTCTCCACGATTATTGAGTAAATTAGCTCTTTGATATAGCTGACTTAGAGAGAACCCGGCACTTATAGGGTGCCGGGTTCTTTTCTACGCGGGACTTATTCCCCGCCGATTACGCTTCGCTCGCCCTTAAGCCGAGCGTGATGGATCGATTAGATCTCGCTGGCTTCATTGATGTGTTCCAAATATGAATGGATCCAGCGAGAACCAATTGATTCGAGGTTTTCATTGACAGCACTTACATAGAGCTGATAAAGTACCATCTCGTGCCCGTACGGGGCGGATATGAAAGGTTCAGGATACATGCGTACTCTAGTTACTCTTGCGTGCACTGAGTGCAAGCGCCGCAACTATACGACCACCAAGAACAAGGCGAACATGCCTGATCGTATGGAGATCAAGAAGTATTGCCCCTGGTGCCGTCACCACACGCTGCACAAAGAGACTCGCTAGTCTCTAGTCACATACGCCAGTAGTTCAATTGGTAGAGCATCGGTCTCCAAAACCGAGTGTTGAGGGTTCGAGTCCTTCCTGGCGTGCCAGTCATTATTCCGTAAGCTCCCAATTGGGGGCTTACGGTTTACTCATGTATAAGCGCATTGCGCGGAGGTAACCCAAATGGCCAACAAGAAGAACAAGAAGAAGGCTCAGCAGCCGGCACCTGCCAACAACGCTGCCGCCAACTCCAAGGTTGAGGCCAAGAAGGCCGTTGCCAAGAAGAACGAGAAGCCTGGTTTCTTCGCCCGCACCAAGAAGTATTTCGCTTCGGTCAAGTCCGAGATGAAGCGTGTCACGTGGCCCGATAAGAAGGAGCTCGTGAACTACTCGGTCGTCGTTTGCGCTTCTCTGATCGTCGTCGGCGTCGTCATCGCTCTGCTCGATGCTGGCTTTGGCGAGGCTCTTGCTCTGTTCTCTGGATTGAGGGGCTAAACCATGTCTAAGCGTTGGTACGTCGTTCACACTTACTCTGGATACGAGAACCGCGTTAAGTCCGATCTCGAGCATCGCATCGAGACTATGGGCATGCAGGACCGTATCTTTGATATCGAGATTCCTATGGAGCGCGTCACCGAGATTAAAGAGGGTGGCAAGCGTGAGACCAAGGATTCGAAGATCTTCCCGGGTTATGTCCTGGTCCGCATGGAGATGGATGACGATGCATGGACGTGTGTTCGCAACACGCCCGGCGTCACCGGTTTCCTGGGCGGCAACGGCAAGCCCGCTCCGCTTTCCCGCGACGAGTACAATAAGATGACTCGTCGTCCCGGTAAGGGCGATTCGCCCAAGCGCACCTCGGTTGATATTGAGGTCGGCACGTCCGTCCGCGTCACCGATGGCCCGCTTACCGACTTTGATGGCAAGGTCTCCGAGGTTAACACCGAGGCAGGCAAGCTCAAGGTCACGCTGATGATCTTTGGCCGCGAGACGCCGGTAGAGCTCGACTTTAACCAGGTCGCTGTCATCGCTTAAGTTTTCGTCCGTTCGCGCGAGCGTGCTTCTTCTGTGACTGCTCATCTCAGGAGTGCTTCTAACACGTGCGTGCTTACGATATAGCAAGTACTTCACACTCGTGATTCGAAAGGAATGACCATGGCTGAGAAGAAGGTTGCCAACGTCATTAAGCTCCAGATTCCTGCTGGTGCAGCTAACCCCGCTCCTCCCGTCGGCCCCGCCCTGGGCGCTGCTGGTGTGAACATCATGCAGTTCTGCCAGGCCTTTAACGCCGAGACGCAGGACAAGAAGGGCGACATCATCCCCGTTGAGATTTCTGTCTACGAGGACAAGTCCTTCTCCTTCATCACCAAGACCCCGCCGGCGGCTCACCTCATCAAGAAGGAGCTGAACCTCAAGTCTGGTTCCGCTAAGCCCCAGGCCGACAAGGTCGGTCAGCTCTCCCAGGAGCAGCTCACCAAGATCGCCGAGATCAAGATGCCGGACCTCAATGCCAACGACATTGACGCCGCCAAGAAGATCATCGCCGGTACCGCCCGCTCCATGGGCGTCACCATCGCTGAGTAGCGATTTCTTTAGGTAATGACGGGTGCTCCAACCGGGGCGCCCGTTAAATGTGTGCAATAGGGCACACGATACGATGTGGGAGGGCTCACGCCCGTTTAACCACAGGAGGTAATGCACATGGCTAAGCATGGTAAGAGCTATAACGCCGCTGCCGAGAAGATCGACCGCGCCACGCTCTACACCCCCCTTCAGGCTGCCAAGCTCATCAAGGAGCTCGACACCGCCAAGTTCGACGAGACCGTCGAGGCCCACTTCCGTCTGGGCGTCGATACTCGTAAGGCTGACCAGAACATTCGTGGTTCCATCTCCCTGCCCCACGGCACCGGCAAGACCATTCGTGTTGCCGTCTTCGCCGAGGGCGAGAAGGCTCGCGAGGCCGAGGCTGCCGGCGCCGACATCATCGGTTCCGACGAGCTCGTCGCCCAGATTCAGAAGGGCGAGATCAACTTCGACGCCGCTATCGCTACGCCGAACATGATGGCCAAGGTTGGCCGCATCGGTAAGATCCTTGGTCCCCGTGGCCTCATGCCGAACCCCAAGCTCGGCACCGTGACCATGGACGTCGCCAAGATGGTCTCCGAGCTCAAGGCCGGCCGCGTTGAGTATCGCGCCGACCGCTACGGCATCTGCCACGTGCCCCTGGGCAAGAAGTCCTTCTCCGAGAAGCAGCTCGTCGAGAACTACGCCGCCCTGTACACCGAGATCCTGCGCGTCAAGCCCTCTTCTGCTAAGGGCAAGTACGTCAAGTCCATCTCCGTGTCTTCCACCATGGGCCCTGGCGTCAAGGTCGATCCCGCTATCCAGCGTGACTTCCTGGCTGAGTAACTAACAGTTACTGCCTGAGCAAAGCAAGCATTGCTAAAGAAACCCGGTTCTGTCTCGTGCAGGACCGGGTTTCTTGCTATCGCGTCAAAACTGCCTCAAAGGGGGCAGTGACCCCTTTGAGGCAGTTACCAGGGTGTTCTGGCGGTTGAGGACTCGATGGCCTCGTGGCGCTTGAGCTCGCGGCGCATGGTTTGTGAGTTGAGCCAGGCTGCCTGCCAGCCACGGATGGGGTAGCGCGTCTGGTCGAGCTCAAACTGCGTATATCCGCTGGCGTTGATGATCATTGCCCCGCATGCATGTTGACGCTCACGCTGAAAGTCGCGACCATAGCATTGGTGCACATGCCCGTGCACCATGTAGTCGGGATTCCAGGATTCGAGCGCTGTGTTAAAGCATTCAAATCCTCGATGTGGCAGATCATCCAGATCGCCCATGCCGGCGGCGGGCGCATGGGTCAGCAGGATGTCGCAGCCGCCGACCATCCTCACTTTGCGTGACAGCTTGCGCACGCGCTTGGCCATCTCGCGCTCGGTGTACATGTTGGCGCCATCTCGGTAGCGCATGGAGCCGCCAAGACCCGCAATGCGGACGCCGCGATACACGTAAACGGAGTCTTCGACACAGATACAGCCGCCTGGTGCATGACGCGCGTAGCGATCATCGTGATTGCCGCGAACGTAGATGAGCGGTTTGTTGATGACGGTGACCAAGAACTCAAGATAATCCGGGTCCAGATCGCCAGCGGACAAAATCAGGTCGACACCCTCAAAGCGTTCCTTGCGAAAGCGCTCCCATAGGCATCGTTCTTCGGTATCGGCTATGGCAAGGATTTTCATAGGGCGTGGACCTTCGGCTCATCGTTGGGCTGCGGAATGGTGCCCACCACGTTGTCGGCCAACCAGTCCATCTCGACGATTTGAGTGCTCGGCAGTGGGGGAAAGCCCTCGATCTGCACCACGCCGTCTTGGCTATGGAGTTCGCCGCCAAATGGATTGATGGAGCCCTCGACGATGCCATTGCGGAGTAGCTGAACAAGCTTGCGCGTCTGATAGGGCAGGCCCGGAGCGTAGCGAATATCGATAACGCCCGAGCTCATGCCATACCAGTAGTTGACGGCGCGGACCCGGCTGTCGTCACTGGTCTCGTCCCAGGTGCCATGCAGCAGACTTCGCACGATAAGCTCGTAATATCGGCCCCAGTTCCACACCGGCATGGCAATGCCGGCAACCTTGCCATCGATCAGGCGGTGAAGTCCGTAGGCCGTGGGATCTTCGAGCGACTTTGACATGTCGGCGCCGGTCATGACGCTCACGCCTTCGCGGCACATGGCCTCGGCAAGGCCACCGGCAGGCACATCGCCCCAGGTCAGGATAATTTGCGCACGGGGGTCGAGCAGCGAGGCGCCAATCGCAAAGGCGTTGATTTCGCTGAGTGCGCCCGAGGCAAAGACCGACGCGTGGTAACCGATGCGGTGGTTGTCCGCCATGCTGGCGGCAAGGGCGCCCAGGAGGAACTTGGCCTCGTACATCTTGCCAAAGTACGAACGGACGCTTTGATGGGGAAGACCGATAGAGCAGTTGAGGAACCGAACCCGGGGATACTCAACGGCAGCCCTGAGCGTGTATTCCATCAGGCGGTGCGAGGTCGAGAAGATGACGTTTGCTCCATGTTTGACAGCCGTTTCCACGGCGGCGTAGAACGCGTCCGGATCATGGCAGTCCTCGAACGCCTCGGTGCGCACGATACCGCCAAAGTGCTCATCGAGATACTGACGCCCTTGGTCGTGCAGGCTGTCCCAGCTCGACGTCGCACAGGGGAACTCATGGATAAAGGCGATGCGCAGGGGATTGGCTGCCGAATAGACGGTCTTGCCCATAAAGAAGTTGAGCACGCCGGAGGTGGACTTGGCGGGCGACTCCTCCTCATCGACGCTCGGCGCCTCGACAAGGTTGACCTTGTCCTCGTCGCTTTTGCCGGCAATGACCAGCTCGCGCCAAATCTTGCACAGGCGGTTTACGACGATATCGGTCGGTGTGTCCAGTAGGCGGTCCTGGTTGTATACGTTGAGGTATACGAGCATGGCGTCGGCAGGCGTAATGTCCAGGTGGTCGCCGCCCGCGCGAAGGTAGGCGCGCTTAAAGAGTAAGAAGGTGTGGTGCAGGTACTCGACCTTTTTCTGCGGCCATTTTTCGATAAGGTTCTGACCGAGCATCTTCGCGAGCGTCTCGTAGCTTCCCTCGCGCGAGAACTCGATCTCGTATAGGGGGCAGACGCGCCAAAACGCGCAGAACTCGCCGTACAGGCGGCTTTCGACGGAATCCCATGTGCCGGGATAGAGACGGGTGACCCTAGCCGAAACCGTTGGAGCGTCCAGGAATTTGAGGACACTGACGCGCTTGTTGCCCTCTTGGACGTAAAACCGATGCATAAATTCGGTGACGATGATGGGGTCGCGATAGCCCTCGGTTACCTGGATGTCGTAGAGGTTGGACCACTTGCGGGCGAACTCGGTGCTAAACGGCAGCAAGGGCATAAAGTTGCATGAAAAGGCGGACTGACGGCCCTTAGTAACCGTACCGACGACCATTTCGAGTGGAATGTCCCTCAGGCCGACGTTTTCTCGCTGACCTAAGGGGAGCTGGGCGACCAAGCTATCGAGGTCCGTGAGGTACGGATGCGCGCTTTGACTAATGGCGCGTCGACGTCCTTGTTCGCCGCGCTTGCGTGCTTGACGATAGGCCTCTTCCATAGTTTTGCTCCCTTAGTCGTTTAAACAACTATATGAATCATGCTACCATCGTCTCGGCCGCTCGAAAAGGGGCAGCTCGTAAAGGGCGGCTGGGCCATTAAGAAATAACCGCTCATTTGCCCAGATAAAACCTGCCAAAATAAACCTGTCCCTATTTGGTAGGTTAGGCGATGATGGGGGCGATGGCGCGGATGCAGGCGTCGGCAGCGGTGAAAGTGGTGCTGTCGTCGCTGACGATAAAGATGATCTTGCCCTTAATGCCAAAGTCGCCGATCTCGCTAAAGAGCACATAGGGCTCCTTGTCAAAGCCCGAGATGGGAAGCACGGCGGCCTTGGTGGCGCTGGTCAGCTCGTCTGCTAGTGCATCGAGCGACGCCCATTTGGAGGGGTCTTTCACCGCGACGGGGACGGCCACGCGCCCAAAGGGCATCAGATGCACGAGCGTGTTTTTGGAGATGTTGGAGTTGGGGACGATGATGGTCTGTCCGCAGGCATCTTCGATGGTCGTGTGGCGCCAAGTGATGTCCTGGACCACGCCCGACACGCCGCCGACCTCGATATTGTCGCCGGGCTTGATAATGCCCATAAAGGTCACCTGCATGCCGCCGATAAGGTTTGACAGCGTATCCTGAAAGCCCAGCGAGATGGCGATGCCGCCGACGCCAAGAGCGGCGACGAGCGCGTTTGCGTTAATGCCAAAACAGTTGTCGAGGATAAAGCTGCCGCCGATCATCCAGATGACGGCGCGCGCGATGTTGATGAAGATACTCGATGCCGGAAGCGGGTTATCGTCTCGGTTAAGCAGATGGTGCAGGGTCTTGGATGCAACCTTGGCGGCGACGGCGGTGCCTATCGCCAAGATGACGGCCCAGATGATGTTGTGGACCCACCGTTGCTCAAAAAAATGAAGAATCGGCTCAAACAATTCCATGTAGGGAAAACCTCCTAATGATCATTCAACCATGATACCCACCAAAAAGCCCGTCCGATCACATCGGACGGGCCGATAACTTGAGATGGGGCGGTCGCGGTGGCGTAAGCTGGGGCGCCGGCGAGCACGCCGGTAAGGAGTGCGGCGGTCAAGCAAGACGGGGAAGAGGTCTTCTCATGGCAGTTTCCTTAGTTCTTAACCAGTGGTCCCTGCTGACGCTGGATTATCGACATAATATGCGAAAACCGCCGCAAGGGCGTCTGTCCCTTTGCGGCGGTTTTGACGTTTGCGCAGATAAAACCTACCAAAATAAACCTGTCCCTTTTTGGCAGGTTTTAGCTCAGCAGCATGCGGTCGTTGGCGAGCTCGCCTCCCGAGACCTCCTCGAACTTCTGCAGCAGGTCGGCTACGGTGAGCGACTTCTTCTCATCGCCCGCCACGTCGTAGATCACGTGGCCTTCGTGCATCATGATCAGACGGTTGCCCAGACGGATGGCGTCGTTCATGTTGTGCGTGACCATGAGCGTGGTCAGGTGGTTCTCGTCGACGATCTCCTCGGTCAGGTTAAGCACCTTAGAGGCCGTCTTGGGGTCGAGGGCCGCGGTGTGCTCGTCGAGCAGCAGCAGGCGCGGCCTGGTGAGCGTGGCCATCAGCAGGGTGAGTGCCTGGCGCTGGCCACCCGAGAGCAGGCCGACCTTGGCGTTGAGACGCGTGTCCAGACCAAGGTCCAGGCGCTTGAGCAGCTCAACGTACTCATCTTTCTCGGCCTTGGTGACGCCCCACGAAAGGCCGCGACGCTGGCCGCGACGCTTGGCGAGGGCCAAGTTCTCGGCAATCTGCATGTCGGCAGCGGTGCCGCGCATGGGGTCCTGAAACACGCGGCCCAGGTACTTGGCGCGCTGCGACTCGCTCAGGCGCGAGATGTCGGTGCCGTCGAGCTCGATAACGCCCGAATCGAGCGGGTACACGCCGGCGATCATGTTGAGCAGCGTGGACTTGCCGGCGCCGTTGCCGCCGATCACGGTTACAAAGTCGCCGTCATTCAGGGTGAGGTCGACGCCGGTGAGCGCGCGCTTCTCGGTGACGGTGCCCTTGTTAAAGGTCTTCTTGACATGCGAGAGCTTAAGCATCTGCCTCATCTCCCTTCGTGTAGGAGCTGCGGAGCTTATAGCGCTCCCAAACCACGGGCACGCACAGGGCCACAGCGACAATTACGGCGGAGAGCAGCTTCATGTCGTTGGCGTCCATGCCCAACTGCAGCACGATGGCGCGGATAAGGAAGTACACCACGGAGCCAAAGACGGCGGAGGCAAGACGGACGCTAAACTGCGTGAGGCCGCCGGGCAGCAGACGGCCGAGCACCTCGCCGATAACAATGGCGGCAAGACCGATAACGATGGCACCGGTGCCCATACCAATGTCGGCATACTTTTGGCTCTGGCAGATGAGCGCGCCCGAAAGGCCGATGAGGGCGTTGGAGAGCACGAGGGCGATCATCTTGGTGGAGTTGGTGTTGACGCCCAGAGCGCGGATCATGTACTCGTTGTTGCCGGTGGCTCGCAGCGCCGAGCCGATCTCGGTGCCAAAGAACCAATACAGGATGGCAACGATAGCCACGGCGAGCAGGATGCCCAAGATGATGGCAACGGTGGACTGCGGCAGACCGGTCATATTGCTGACGGCGGAGAACACGGTGCCCTTGGCAAGAATGGGCGTATTGGACTTGCCCATGATGCGCAGGTTGATGGACCACAGGCTGATCTGGGTGAGGATTCCGGCGAGGATCGCAGGAATCTCAAAGACGGTGGTCAAAATGCCCGTGACGGCGCCCGCGATGGCGCCGGCGCACATACCGGCCAGCACGGCGAACAGCGGGTCGACGTTGTTATTGACGATGAGCACAGCGCAGACGCAGCCGCCGAGGGCAAAGCTGCCGTCGCAGGTCATATCGGGAATGTCGAGCAGGCGGAACGTGATAAACACGCCAAGCACCATAATGCCCCAGAGGACGCCCTGCGAAACGGCGCCCTGCAATGCAATGAGCATGCTTCATACCTCCTAGGATAGGGTGGACACGTGATTCACCATAATAGCGGTAACAATGCATAGAAGAGTTACGGACAGACGTTTTGTTTTACCTGAAACAAGCAGGGCGGACGCCGGTCTACAGCGCCCGCCCCTGTGGCTCAGATATTGAATAACGCGGCTAAAGCGCGAGCACGGGCTCTAGACGCATGCCGCGTATGGCATTACGCGTCCAGGGCGGAAAGGTCGATGCCCAGGGCCTCGGCCATTTCGTCGTTCTTGACGACGACCAGGTCCTTGCTCGAGAGGTGCTTGATCGGCATATCCTCGGGCTTGGCCTCGCCCTTCAGGATCTTAACGGCCATCTCGCCCGCGGCGTAGCCCAGGTCCTCATAGTTGATGGAGAGGGTGAACAGGCCGCCGGCCATGCACATACCCTCCTCGCCAGTCACGAAGGGAAGCTTGTTTTCCTTGCAGATCTGGCCGACCTGCGAGGCACCCGCGGCGATGGTGTTGTCGGTGGGGGAGTACAGCGCGTCGACCTTGCCCACGGCAGACTCGACGACGGACTGAATCTCGTTGGAGCTCGAGACGGTGAAGTCAGTGTACTCGAGGCCCAGCTTGTCGAGCTCCTTCTTGGCGGCCTTGATCTGGACGTCGGAGTTGGACTCGGCGGTGCAGTAGAGCAGGCCGACCTTTTTAACGTCGGGCAGGACCTTCTGCATCATCTCGAGCTGCTCGGCGACCGGGGTGAGGTCGGAAGCGCCCGTGACGTTGGTGCCGGGCTTGTCGTTGTCCTGGACCAGGCCGGAGGCGGCGTAGTCGGTGATGGCGCAGCCCACGATGGGGATATCGGCCGTGGCGCCGGCGGCAGCCTGCGCGGCGGGCGTGGCGATGGCATAAATCAGGTTGACGTTGTCGCCCACAAACTTGTCGGCAATGGACTTACACGTGGACTGGTCGTTCTGGGCGTTCTTCTGGTCGATCTTGACCTTAAGGCCGCTCTCCTTGATGGCCTTGACAAAGCCGTCGTTGGCGGCATCGAGTGCGGAATGCTCGGTGAGTTGCAGAACGCCGATGGTGTAGTCGGAACCGGCGGCAGCAGAGCCGGAACCAGAGTTGCCGCCGCATCCGGCGAGCGGGGCGAGCGCGAGCAGGCCGGCGGAGACCAGAAGGCTCCTGCGACTGATGGTGATGTCCTTCATATCATTACCCCCAGTATAAAAATGGCTGGAAACACTGCACTGGGACAAAGTGCAAGTGGAACTATAGTAGCGCTGATGTCCATTTTTACAACAGCCTGGCGGGTTTTTTAATACAGAATCGGATGGGCGGTACGGGTAGTCGAATGGGCGGCGGAGGGTCTTATGCGGCGGAGGAGGCGTCGTCCTCCTCGTCGAGGGCGGCGAAGAGCTTCTTGCCGTCGAGGAGACGTGTGGTGACGTTTCTCATGCGGCCAATCTCTACGGTGCGCAGCGTGTCATCGGCACCTCGGGCGTCATAGACCGTTCCCAGCAAATACGAGATGCCATCGCGCTGCCTGATGGCAAAGGGGCGGAGTGTCATCCGTGCTACTTCGGTTTCGCCACGTGCCGTGACGCTCGAAATATCAAAACTCACCGTGGTTCCATGGTCGATGGCCTGCTCGACGAGCTCGCACGTGTCGATGCGCTTGATGGGCGTGCGTGTTGCCTTGGTAGCCTTGCTGCCTGCGCTCGGAACGGGTTCGGGTGTATCGAGGTAGCCGCGAACGTCGGCACTCGCCATGGCAACTAAGTGCTGCGCCATGCTCTTGCGGATAGCGATAGGCGTGGAGCGGTTGCGCATGACCATACCGTGGAGCCGGATGATCTCTTCATCGGTGAGCGGGCGGGTAAGAAGTTTGTAGCCCACGCCGCGTTTGTACTCAATTTCGTATCCGGCATGGCGAAGCGCGGAGATGGCGGTGTAGATGCTGCGCCGCGCCGCCGAGATGGGCATGCGGGCGGGGTCGTCGGGATGGGAGAGGCGCCGGATCAACTCATCGGAAAGCATGGCCTTGTCCTCGCCGGTGTTTTCGCTTAATAGTTGCAGGATGCGAACGGCGCGATAGGCTGCCATCGAGGCGGCGCCTCTAGTCGTGGTGTCGTAGGTTTCAACAGCGGCTTCGGTCATGGTGCCCACGTCCTTTCCGTTTTGGGTGACGACGGTATGGAGCCTAGGACGTGGGGCTTTCCCAGGGGCGCAGGGCGCTCTGGGCGGTCGGTAGTCGTCGGCAAACGGCGGGTCGAGTTTTCAACAGCCCTGCTCAACTGACCAAAAACTTGCCAAAAGCTTGACGGATGCTGTTGAAAAAAAGCGCCTCTCGACCGATGTCGAGAGGCGCTTGTGCGATGAGCGTTGGCGTGTGGCGACGCGAGCTAGCGTCCGACGATTAGAAGTCGGCGTTGCCCACGGTGCGCGGGTGCGGCAGGACGTCGCGGATGTTGCCCACGCCGGTCAGATACATGACCAAGCGCTCGAAGCCCAGACCGTAGCCGGCGTGCTTGCAGGAACCGTAGCGGCGCAGGTCAAGGTAGTACTTGTACTGCTCGGGATTCATGCCCAGGTCCTTGATGCGGGCCTCGAGCAGATCCAGGCGCTCCTCGCGCTGGGAGCCACCGATGATCTCGCCGATACCGGGAACCAGGCAGTCGGCGGCGGCGACGGTCTTGCCGTCCTCGTTCATGCGCATGTAGAAGGCCTTGATCTCGGCCGGGTAGTCGGTTACGAAGGTCGGGCGCTTAAAGTGCTCCTCGGTCAGGAAGCGCTCGTGCTCGGTCTGCAGGTCGATGCCCCAGCTCACGGGGTAGTCAAACTTGTGACCGGCGGCGACGGCCTGCTCCAGGATCTCGACGGCCTCGGTGTAGGTAACGCGGGCGAAGTCGGAGTTGGCGACATGGTCTAGGCGTTCGAGCAGACCCTTGTCCACAAACTTGTTGAGCATATTGAGCTCGTCGGGGCAGGTGGCCATGACGTCCTTGAGGACATACTTGAGCATGGCCTCAGCGTTATCCATGTAGTCGTTAAGGTCGGCAAAGGCCATCTCGGGCTCGATCATCCAAAACTCGGCGGCGTGGCGCGTGGTGTTGGAGTTTTCGGCGCGGAAGGTGGGGCCAAAGGTGTACACGTCGCCAAAGGCCATGGCAAAGTTCTCGGCATTGAGCTGGCCGGACACGGTGAGGCTTGCATGCTTGCCAAAGAAGTCCTGGCTCCAGTCGACCTCGCCGGACTCGGTGAGGGGCGGATTTTTGGGGTCGAGCGTGGTCACGCGGAACATCTCGCCGGCGCCCTCGCAGTCACTCGTGGTGATGATGGGGGTGTTGACGTAGACAAAGCCCTGCTCCTGGAAGAAGCGGTGGATGGCGGCAGCCGCGACAGAGCGGATGCGGAACACGGCGCGGAACAGGTTGGTGCGCGGGCGCAGGTGCTGCTGGGTGCGCAGGAACTCGACGGTTGCGCGCTTCTTCTGCAGCGGGTAATCCGGGGCGCTCGTGCCCTCGACCTCGATGGAGGTGGCAGAAAGCTCGAAAGGCTGGGGCGCATCGGGGGTCAGCTTGACGGTGCCGGTGCAAATGAGTGCGGCCGAGACGTTTTGATGGGCGATCTCGTCGTAGTTGTCGAGTGCCTCGCGGTTCATGACGACCTGCAGGTCGCGGAAGCAGCTGCCGTCGTTGAGCGTAACAAAGCCAAAGTTCTTCATGTCGCGGACGGACTTGACCCAGCCGGCGACGGTGACGGTTTGGCCGCCGAGCGACTCGGCATCGGCATAGAGCTGCGCGATTTTGGTGCGGTTCACGTATCCTCCCATAACGGTTGAATGATAGTTATCCATACAGTTCGTTATTCTAGCAGCTCGTCTCATTTGGGCTATACAGATAAGGCATTGGCGGGATGGTTTTTCAAACGAAAAGCGCCCGCGGCCAAATGGTCGCGGGCGCTTGACGAGGTGCCTTTTGGCTGTGTGGCGCGGGGCCTGGCTACTTGGTCTTGGCTACCAGCAGCGGGTCGCCAAGCTTGACGAGCGGGTTGCCGCCGATAAGCGTTCCAGACTCGCCGACATGGTCGATGCTCTTAAGACGATCGAGCTCGGAGACGATGACGGTCACGATGTCCTCGTGACCAGCGGCCTTAATGGCCTCGCGGTCGAAGCTGATGAGCGGCTGGCCTGCCTTGACCACATCGCCCATCTCGACAAAGCGGGCAAAACCCTTGCCGTTCATTTCCACGGTGCCCAGGCCGACATGGATGAACACGCGCAGGCCGTCCTCGGTAATCATGCCGATGGAGTGGTTGGTGACAGTGGTGGCACCGATGCGGCCGTTGGCGGGCGCATAGATGGTGCCGGTAATGGGCTCGATGCCATAGCCCTGGCCAAGCATGCCCGAGGCGATCGTCTCGTCGGGAACCTCGTCCAGGTTGACGAGCACGCCGTTGACGGGGGCATAGATGACGCCTTCGCGGGTAGCGAAGCTTGCTGCGGGCGGAACGGACGCCTCGCCGGTCGAGGTGAAGGTGGACTTAAGCGAATCGAGCAGACCCATAGTTGCCTCCAACTTAAATAGGCGCATATCGCGCGTTTGGTTTGCCGGAAACGTTTCACATGTGTTTCGCGGCTTGGTCAACGCCCCTATTCTACGCTGCTCAACGATACCTCTGAACTGGGATTATGTGATATATCAGTTGAAGGGAAACTTATTGCCGGAGAGTTTCTGCGCCACGGGTTCAAGTGGGGTACGCTTGAAGGCGAAAAACAAGGGCGCTTAATTTGCGCGAAGGGAGCACATATGATTGTCGAGAACCATGCGCTGTGGGGCGAGGAGCCGACCGAGGATTATCCGGCGACCTTTACGTATCTGGGTGCCGAGCCGCTGCCCGACAAGCCCAATGGCCGCCGCCCCGCGGTGATCATCTGCGGCGGAGGCGGGTTCACGCATATCGCTCCGCACGAGCAGGACCCGGTGGCGTTTGCATTTTTGGACCGCGGCTACCAGGCCTTTGTGCTCAACTATGTCACGAGTTCTACGGGTGACGTGAGCTTTCCGCACCCCCAGGCAGATCTTGCCAAGATGGTCGCCACGGTGCGCGCCAACGCCGACGAGTGGCATGTCGATCCTAAGCGCGTGTGCGTCGTGGGCTTTTCTGCTGGCGGCATGATTTGCGCCTCGCTGGCAACACAGTGGAAGACCGGCCCCTTTGCGGCACTTGCCGGGGCGCGTCCGGACGACATTCGTCCCGATGCCGTGGTGCTGGGCTATCCATTGCTCGACTTTGCCTATGTGCGCGACATGCAGACGCGCGATCCGCGCATTGACTTGCGCGTGCCCAAGACGGGCGGCAAGACGGGACGCGATTTGCTCAACGACTACCTGTCGATGGTGACGGGCGGCGAGGCAACTGACGAGCATCTGGCCGACATCTGCCCCACCACGCATGTTTCGCGTCAGATGCCACCGACCTTTGTGTGGGGCGTGTCCGACGACAAGACGGCGCCGATCGCGCAGGTCTACCCGTTTGCGCAGCGCATGGCCGAGGAGGGCGTTGCATGCGAGATGCACGTCTTCGACCAGGGTGGTCACGGCCTTTCGCTCGGCAACGCCAACACCGCGGTCGACAACGAGGACAAGCAGGTGGCAGTCCGTCCCTGGATCCGCCTGGCCTTCCGCTTTCTGGAGCGCCATCTGTAAGAGGACGGGCATCCCAGCCCTTCAATAACTTGCGGTGAAATAGCTCCGATCTGGGGCATCAACCAGCCCATCCAGGAACTATTCCACCGCAACTTTGTTTTTGATGTCCCGTCTGGAAACTGCATCCCAGTTTTGCCTTTCAAGGTGGGACGCAGTTTCCCATAGGGCCTCGACTGGGAAAGCGCGTCCCGTTTCGAGCGGGGATTCTGGGATGCATTTTCCGTAAGAGGCCTGTTAGGGAAACCATATCCCGTTTCGAGCCAGAATTCTGGGATGTAGTTTCCCCGAGAGGCTCATCGGGAAACTATGGCCCTGAACTCTCCTGCCTGTCCCCATCGCACCGATCTGTCGATTGAACGTCGTTGTGTGTTCGCGCTATCATGCATGGTTACAATTGGTTAGCCATGGCAAACGGTTAGCCATGGTGAACATAAATACAACGCCCTGTGGGCGCCGGGGGAGGAACACGGACGTGAAGCTCGATACACTCGAGATTGGAAAGGACGCCGTTGTCGCATCGGTGGCATCGGACGATCAGGCACTCCGACAGCATATTTTGGACATGGGTCTAACGCCGGGCACCGAAGTCACCATGATGAAGTACGCCCCCATGGGCGATCCGCTCGAGATCCGCCTGCGTGGCTACGAGTTGACACTGCGCAAGGACGATGCCGCTCGCATCGAGCTCGTGGGTATTCACGACACCGATACGGGTCCGCGCGCTAACGCCGCAATCGGCACGACGGAGCATCCGGCCCTGGGCGAGGGGACGTATTCGCCCCGTGCGGCAAAGACGGCCGTGCCCGAGGGCGCGCCGCTGCACTTTGCCCTCGCCGGCAACCAAAACTGCGGCAAGACCACGTTATTCAACCAGCTGACGGGCTCCAACCAGCACGTCGGTAACTTTCCCGGCGTGACGGTCGACCGCAAAGATGGCACCATCCGCAACCACCCCGAGGCAAGCGTTACCGACCTGCCTGGCATCTATTCGCTGTCGCCGTACACGGGCGAAGAGATCGTGAGCCGTCAATTCATCCTTGACGAAAACCCCGACGCCATCATCGACATCATCGACGCCACCAATATCGAACGCAACCTGTACCTGACGCTACAGCTTATGGAGCTCGACCGCCCCATGGTCATCGCGCTCAACATGATGGACGAGGTGACCGCCAACGGCGGCGCCGTGGACGTCAACCTGCTCGAGAGCCTGTTGGGCGTGCCCGTTGTTCCCATTAGCGCTGCCCGCAACGAGGGTATCGGCGAGTTGGTGGACCACGCCCTGCACGTGGCGCGGTTCCGCGAGCGCCCTGGTCGCCTGGACTTTTGTGCGCCCGACGGCCCGGACGGCGGTGCGCTGCATCGCTGCATCCACGGTATTGCTAACCTGATCGAGGACCATGCCGTGACGGCGCACATCCCGGTGCGCTTTGCGGCGACCAAGCTGGTCGAGGGCGATGAGCTGGTAACCGAGGCGCTTCACCTGGATCGCAATGAGCTCGACGCTATCGAGCACATCATTACCCAGATGGAAGGCGAGGCCGGCACCGACCGCCTATCTGCGCTGGCCGATATGCGTTTTAGCTTTATCGGCGACGTGTGCGGGCGCTGCGTCGTCAAGCCGCACGAGAGCCGCGAGCACGTGCGCTCCGTCAAGATTGACCGCATCCTGACAGGTCGTTACACAGCCATTCCGGCGTTTCTGGTGATCATGGGCCTCGTCTTTTGGCTGACGTTTGGCGTGATCGGCGCGGCGTTGCAGGGACTCATGGAGGACGGTATCGCTGCCATCATCGCCTCGGCCGATGCGGGCCTCAAGGCGTTCGGTACTAACGACGTGGTGCGCTCGCTGGCTGTCGACGGCGTGCTTACGGGTGTGGGCAGCGTGCTGACCTTCCTGCCGATTATCGTCGTGCTCTTTTTGTTCCTCTCCATTCTGGAAGACTCCGGATACATGGCGCGCGTGGCCTTTGTCATGGATAAGGTGTTGCGTCGCTTTGGCTTGTCGGGCCGCAGCTTCGTGCCCATGCTCGTCGGTTTTGGCTGTACCGTGCCGGCTATCATGTCGACCCGTACGCTCCCATCCGAGCACGACCGCAAGATGACGGTCATGCTCACACCGTTTATGAGCTGTTCAGCCAAGTTGCCGGTTTACGGCTTGCTGTGCGGAGCATTCTTCCCGCAGGCGACGGTTCCCGCCATGGTCTCGCTCTATCTGATCGGTATCGTGGTCGGCTGCATCGCGGCTTTGGTGCTCAACCGCACGGCATTTAAGGGCGACCCGGTGCCGTTTATCATGGAGCTTCCCAATTACCGCCTGCCGAGCGTCAAGACGACGGTGATGCTGGCATGGGATAAGGCCAAGGACTTCATCACCAAGGCCTTTACCATTATCTTTGCCGCTACGGTGGTCATCTGGTTCCTTCAGACGTTCGACATCCGCTTTAACGTGGTCGCCGACCAGTCGCAAAGCCTGCTTGCCGGTCTGGGTAGCATCATCGCGCCGGTGTTGGCCCCGCTCGGCTTTGGCGACTGGCGCGCCTCGACGGCGCTCGTCACGGGGCTCATTGCCAAGGAGAGCGTCATCTCGACGCTCACGGTGCTTTTGGGCGCAACGTCGCCCGCGGCGCTGTCGACCATGTTTTCGCCGTTTACCGCCTACGTGTTCTTGGTCTTTACGTTGCTGTACCCGCCTTGTGTGGCGGCAATCGGCGCTGTCAAGAGCGAGTTGGGCGCGCGCTATGCCGTGGCCGTATTCGCGTTTCAGGTCGCCGTTGCCTGGATCGTGGCGTTTGTCGTGCATTCGGCGGGCATATTGCTGGGGTTGGCTTAGTTATGAATTGACGGCGCAACCTCTGTGTATCGAATTGTTTTCGGCCCCGCTTCTGTACTGACGGATGCGGGGCCGTTGCTATATAATCGCCTCCGCTCAAAACGATTGGAGACGTTATATATGACTCAGACAAGGCAAGACGGCATCACGCTCAGGCAGTGGCTCCCACTCGTCGGTCTCACCTGCTGTGCGTTCGTGTTCAACACGTCGGAGTTTATGCCCATCGGCCTTTTGACTGATATCGCCGCGTCGTTCTCGCTCACCGAGGCCCAGGCGGGCATCATGATCTCGGTCTATGCCTGGGGCGTCATGCTGCTGTCGTTGCCACTCATGGTGTTCGCTTCGCGTTTCGAGTTCAAGCGGATGCTGCTGGGCGTGCTTGCCGTGTTCTCGCTGGGCCAGTTCCTGTCCGCCTTGGCGCCGACCTATCCCATCTTAGTCTGCGCGCGCCTGGTGGTTGCCTGCGCGCACGCCGTGTTCTGGTCGGTCGCCTCGATCATGGCGTCGCGCCTGGTTGACACACGCCACGGGGCGCTCGCTATCAGCATGATCGCCACGGGCTCGTCCATCGCGCAGATCTTTGGCCTGCCTCTCGGTCGCGCCATTGGCTTGGCCGTGGGCTGGCGCATGACGTTTGCCGTGGTCGGGGGCCTCTCAGCCATCGCGGTCGTCTACCAGGCAGCGGTGTTCCCGGCCATGCCGGCGGGTGAGCGCTTTACCGTCAAACAGCTGCCCGAGCTGCTCAAGAACCCGCTCCTCATCGCGCTCTACGCAGTCACGGTCTTCATGGCGACCGGCTATTACGCAAGCTACAGCTATATCGAGCCCTTCCTGGCGCAGGTCGCGCACGTCGATGCGGGCGCCATTACCATGACGCTGACGGCGTTTGGCTGCTCTGGTTTGCTCGGAAGCTGGCTGTTTGGCCGCCTGTTCGATGGGCATCGCTTCCCGTTCTTGGCTATCACGCTCTCCGGCGTGCCGGTGGCCCTGCTGCTCATGGGGCCGGCCGCATCTTCGCTCGTGACAGTGCTTGCCGTCTGCGCACTGTGGGGTTGCTGCGCCACGGCCTTTAACGTGGCGTTTCAGGCCGAGCTCATCAAGTGCACGTCGGCAGATTCGTCGGCCGTCGCCATGTCGATCTTCTCGGGCCTGTTTAACCTCGGTATCGGCACGGGCACCGCAATCGGCGGCGCCGTGGTTTCGGGTCCCGGTATCGCTTGGATCGGCTTTGTGGGCGGGGCGATTGCCGTCGTGGGCGTTATCCTCGCCATCACGGTGATGTTCCCAGCCATCCGCCGCGCCAAGCCCGTCGCCTAGCCACGTCCCCTCATCAGTTGCGGTGGAATAGTTCCTGTTTAAGGCCTTTGAAGGCCCAAGCAGGAACTATTCCACCGCAACTTATTTTGGGGGAGGGGATACAAGCTGGGCATACAATGGATGTCGTTGTGTTGAGCTTACCGGGAGGTTGCTATGTGGGCATACGAGACGACGTTCTATCAGATCTATCCGCTGGGCTTTTGCGGAGCTCCGCGCGAAAACGCCGCCCCCGTTGCCGAGGATGAGCTCGCCCAGGCCGCCGATGTCGAACCCAACCCCGATGCTCCTATCATGAAGATTGCCCAATGGGCCGACTGCCTGCAAAAACTCGGCGTTGGCGCTGTGCTCATCAACCCGCCGCTCGAGTCCGATAGTCACGGCTACGACACGCGCAGCCTGCGCCATATAGACCGTCGCCTGGGCGGGGATGCCGACTTTGCCGCCGTATGCGACACGCTGCACGCCCATGGCATCCGCGTGGTGCTCGATGCCGTCTTCAACCACGTCGGTCGCGGCTTTTGGGCCTTCCGCGATGTGCAGGAGCGCAAGTGGGATTCGCCGTACAAGGATTGGTTTCACATCAGTTTTGACGGCGACTCCTGCTATGGCGACGGCTTTTGGTACGAGGGCTGGGAGGGTCATTTTGAGCTTGTGAAGCTCAACCTGCAAAATCCCGCTGTGGTCGATTACCTGCTCGAGTCTGTGCGCCGTTGGGCCGACGTCTTTGGCGTCGACGGCCTGCGCCTGGACGTCGCCTACATGCTCGACCGCGACTTTATGCGCCGCCTACACTCCTTTACCCGTGAGCTCAAGCCCGGCTTTGTGCTCATCGGCGAGACGCTCCACGGCGACTACAATCAGATCGTCAACGACGAGATGCTCGACTCGTGCACTAATTACGAGTGCTACAAGGGCCTGTATTCCAGCTTTAACTCGGTCAACATGTTCGAGATCGCCCATTCGCTGCACCGTCAGTTTGGCGGCGACCCTTGGTGCATCTACCGCGGCAAACATCTGCTTTCGTTTGTCGACAACCACGATGTGCCGCGCCTGGCAAGTATCCTCACCGACAAATCCTGCCTGCGTCCCGCCTATGGCATGCTCTTTGGCATGCCGGGCATCCCGTGCGTCTACTATGGCAGCGAGTGGGGAATTGCTGGCGAAAAGGGCGGCCCCGATGGCGACTGGGCGCTGCGACCTGCGCTCAATGAGCCTGCGCCCAACGAGCTGACGGCGTTCATCACGCAGCTTGCGCACCTTCGCTCGGCCGACGACGCGGCTGCCCGTGCTCTCAACTACGGTGCCTATCGCAACGTGGTGATCCAGAACAAGCAGCTGCTGTTCGAGCGCGCCTGCGACGACGCGGCGGTGCTCGTGGCGGTGAATGCCGTGGGTGAGCCTTACACCTTTGGCGCCGGCGAACTCAACGGCTCCTTCGTCGACCTGCTTGCCGACGATGCGCCCACGGTCGAGCTGACGGGTACCCTTGAGCTTGCACCCTACGAGGTGCGCTATCTGTTGAGAGCCTAGCCCATGGCCGTGTCTGACGAGGGCTATCAACATATTGAGCATGGGTTTGAGCCCGTGTTTGACGAGCGCTCGCGCGTTTTGGTGCTGGGGTCGTTTCCCTCGGTGCTCTCGCGCGCCAATGCCTTCTACTATGGCAATCCGCAGAACCGCTTTTGGCGCGTGATAGCCGCATGCCTCGGTGTGTCCGTGCCGCCCAACGAGGGCGACCTTTTGGCAGGCAGTGAGCCTGCGACGCTCGATGCCTCGATTGCCGCCAAGCGCTCCATGCTGCTTAACGGCGGCGTGGCCCTGTGGGACGTGATCGGGAGCTGCGACATCAAGGGCTCGAGTGACGCGAGCATTCGCAACGTTGTGCCGGCACATATCGAGCGCATTGCGGGCAATGCGCCTATTGAGCAGGTGGTATGCAACGGAGGTACGGCGGGGCGCCTCTATAAGCGCTATCTACAGGAGCGGACAGGCCTGCCCGCTGTCGTATTGCCGTCAACTAGTCCCGCTAACGCGGCGTGGCGCCTAGAGCGTCTTGTTGGGCGCTGGCGCGAGGCCGTTGACTGGGGCGCTCGCTAATTTAGATATCTGATTGGGCACGGGCGCCGAGGCGTTTGATGATGGCGCGCCAGATTAGTGCGGGCACAGCGGGCCTAGCGCGCACCATGCCGTCGGCATCGACGCTACCGGCATTGCCACCGCCAAGCAGCTGCGCATGCTCAATGGAGCAGCCCATGCGCACAGCGCCCACAAGCTTATCCATCGCTTCTGAAAGTGGTCGACGCAAGAGACCCATACGCGGGGAGTGGCGAAGCGCCGCAATACCGCTGCCGGCACAGACGACAACGCCGCCACACCACAATTGGTCAAGGCGCTCACATGCCTCGTGCAGACGAACGGCGGTCCCGCGCGCCTGCTTAGCGCCCTCTTGTGCGGCTCGAATCGCGGCATAGACGCGCGTTCCCGTACCGCCAAAGCGCTCAAGCGCCTGCTCGATAGCTGTCAACGTCTCATCGTCAGCCACATCTTCAATGGCTAGCACGATGCCATCGACTGCACCGGCATCATCCGCTTCCAAATCGATCGGGCGGGGGAGCGTGGTGCCAGAAAGCTGTGCATAGGCCGCGATGGCATCCTGGAGGTCCCAAAGCAAAAACTCAAGATCGGCGCTATCGGGAATGCTGATATACGCAATGGTCTGCAACGTTTTTGGTACATCGCCGCGCGCGATCGTCTCCATGCCGCCTCCTTTCCGGTTGGTTTCCGTTTAGGTTACACCGTCTGGCGGCGCCTCGCCGCGCTATCCTAGTGCAACCCTTACGAAAGGAACGCCATGCGCCTGCCCATGAATACTTCGCTTGCCACGCTCAAGCCCTCCGGCATCCGTCGGATTAACGCGCTCGCTGCCCAGCACCCAGGGTGCATCGTGCTTGCGCTCGGCGAGCCCGATTTTCCCACGCCCGACGTGATTAGCGCCGAGGTGACCGCCGCGCTGGACCGCGGTGACACGCATTATCCGCCCAACAACGGTCGCCCTGCCCTGCGCGAGGCGCTGTCCGCATATATGGGCGACGCGGACCTTTCGTTTTCTGCTGACGAGGTCATCCTGACCGATGGTGCGACTGAGGCCCTGTCGGCTACGTTTATGGCTATGCTCAATCCAGGCGACGAGGTCATCATCCCCACGCCGGCCTTTGGCCTGTACGAGAGCATCGTCGTGGCCAATCACGCCAAGGCGGTCTTTTTGGATACGGAGCCTGCGCAATTTCAGATCGACGAGGACGCACTTCGTGCTTGCGTGACGCCGGCGACTAAGGCCATCGTCATCTGCACGCCCAACAATCCTACAGGCTGCATCCTCAACGCGGCATCGCTCGACGCCGTGGCACACGTGGCAGAGCAGGCGGGCATCTACGTGATCTGCGACGACGTATACAACCGCCTGGTCTACGTGGACGACTACGAGCGCTTTGCCCAGCGCCACCCGGAGCTGCGTGAGCAGACGGTAGTCATCGAGAGCTTCTCCAAGCCCTGGGCCATGACCGGCTGGCGCCTGGGCTGGCTCGCGGCAGCGGCACCCGTCATCGCCGAGATCGCAAAGGCCCACCAATACTTAGTATCGAGCGCCGTTTCATTTGAGATGGACGCCGCAGCTCGAGCTCTGACCGTCGACCCCGCTCCCATGCTCGAAGTCTACCGAGCCCGCCGCGAGCGCGTACTCGAAGCCTTAAACGCCATGGGCCTCGACGTAGTAGAGCCCGCAGGAGCCTTCTACACTTTCCCGAGCATCAAAAAGTTCGGCCTAACCAGCGAAGACTTCTGCATCAAAGCCATCAAAGAGGCAAACGTAGCCCTAGTTCCCGGAAACTGCTTCGGAACCGAAGGCCACATCCGCCTCAGCTACTGCGTTTCCGACAAAGACCTGGACGAAGGCCTCCGCCGCCTGTCCACCTTCATTTCAACCTTGTAGCCCTCAGGGATGCAACACATCAGCCCACCGACATAAGGGTTATGCGTGGGGCGCGCCGGCCAACGGCAACCCTGGCTGCCCCAAAGTCAACACAGGCCGCGCCGCCAAAGGCCAGGCGCAAGCTTTTCGTAGATTCCGCACGAGCCGAAGAGCACTAAATGTGCTCTTCGTGCGAGCCCAGGACCTGACCGAGCGAAAAGCTTGCGCCTGGCCTTTGGCGGCGCGGCCGAGATGGTGGAATTGTGTGCAGTCAGGGTTGCCGTTGACCGACGCCGGGGTCCCCGCCATAATACTTTCGGTTCACGCACGAATCCGCTGCCAGAGACAGCCGGCGCAAACGGGTCTTACCCGCGAGCTTAATGGGACTTCCCGCCAGCCGAGGTGGTCGAGTAGATATGTCTTCTCGCCCCCGTCGCTCATGCAGCGCGGGGGCTTTCTTTTTGGACATGCCCCCGTCACGTCCTTGTGGCGGACCGTGCCCGGAAAGAATTCGAGGAGGTGTAATTCATGCCCCAGCAGTACAAAATCGACAAGGTTGCAGAGATCGAGTCCCGTATCGCCGAGAACGCCGGTCTGTTCGTTGTCAACTACAACGGTCTGACGGTTAAGCAGGCTCAGGAGCTGCGTCATCAGCTTCGCGAGTGCGGCGCCGAGATGAAGGTCTACAAGAACAACCTGGTCAAGATCGCCCTCAAGAACCAGGAGCAGCCCGAGATCGACGAGATTCTCGCCGGCCCCGTCGCTTATGTGTTCTACGAGACCGAGCCGGTCGAGGCCGCTAAGGCCCTTAAGGACTTCTCCGCTAAGTCCAAGGGCGTCCTTGAGATCAAGGGCGGTATCTCCGACGGCAAGGCCGTTTCCGCTGATGATGTTAAGGCTATCGCCGAGCTGCCCACCAAGGATCAGCTTCTTGGCCAGATCGCCGGTCTCATCTCCGGTTTCGCTCGCGACATCGCTGTCTGCGTCAACGGCGTTTCCTCTGGTCTCGCTCGTTCGATTCAGCAGGTCTCCGAGCAGAAGGCAGCCTAGTCGCTGTTTTCGCCCGCGGCGGCAACGCCGCACCCCTGGCGCATTCGCGCCGTGTTTTAACTGATCTCCGTGCACAGACACGGAAACCGAAAGGACTTAGAAATGGCTAAGCTTACCACCGATGAGATCATCGATGCTCTTAAGGAAATGACCCTTCTCGAGGCTTCCGAGCTCGTCAAGGCTATCGAGGACACCTTCGGCGTTTCCGCCGCTGCTCCTGCCGCTGTTGTCACCGCTCCCGCTGCTGGCGCTGCTGAGGCCGAGGAGAAGACCGAGTTTGACGTCGTGCTCGAGGGCTTCGGCGACAACAAGATCCAGGTCATCAAGGCCGTCCGTGAGCTCACCAACCTTGGCCTGAAGGAGGCCAAGGAGGTCGTCGAGGGCGCTCCCAAGGCTGTTCTCGAGGGTGCCAAGAAGGAGGACGCCGAGGCTGCCAAGGAGAAGCTTGAGGCTGCTGGCGCTGCTGTCACCCTCAAGTAATCAGGCTTTCTCGCCAGATTTCTTTGCAGACGGGGTTCGCATTGCGAGCCCCGTCTTTTTTGTTTTTCGGTCCCTCGACATCGGTAGCTCAAACTGCCATGTTCTGTGATTTGCGTCGTATCGGGCACCCTGCCGTTGGGCAATAAAATTGCACCATTCGAGCAATAATTTGCGTTGACCTGCTGAAGAATTGTCTCTGCCTTGTAGCGACATATAGTTCCAGCGGTAAGATGCTTGGGTATCGCAATTTGGTCTGCGGCTGTGTGCCGCACGCATGGGGCGCTTTTGCGCCTGCGAAAGGATCTTTGAATAACATGAAGGCAATCATCCCCGCCGCCGGTCTTGGCACGCGTTTTCTGCCTGGCACCAAGTGCACGCCCAAAGAGATGCTGCCGGTGCTCGACAAGCCCGTCATTCAGTACGTCGTTGAGGAGGCGCTCGACCCCGAGGAGGTCGACGACGCCATCATCGTTACTTCTCCCGGTAAGCCCGAGCTACTGAACTACTTCCAGCCCGATCGCTCGCTCGAGAACCTGCTGCGCGAGCGCGGCAAGAACGCCTATGCCGATGCCGTCGCCCACGCTGGCGGTATGCCGGTCGACTTCCGTTATCAGTACGAGCCCAAGGGCCTCGGCCATGCTATCCGCTCTGCTGCCGACGCCGTGGCAGGGGAGAACTTCCTGGTTCTTCTGGGCGACTACGTTGTGCCTAATCGCGACATCTGCGACAAGATGCTCGCCGTTTCCAAGGAGCACGGTGGAGCTTCGGTTATCGCCGTCGCTGCTTGCTCGCCCGAGGAAGTCAGCCGCTACGGCGTTATCGCCGGTGAGCGCGTCGGTTCGCTCGAAGGCGCCGAGGACGTTGCCGATGCCGAGCCGGGCGCTGTCTGGCGTATCGGCGGTCTGGTTGAGAAGCCCGCTCCCGAGGCTGCTCCGTCCAACCTGTACATTGTCGGTCGCTACTTGCTGAGCCCGCTGGTCATGGACCTGCTGGCAGATCAGCAGGCCGGCAAGGGCGGCGAGATCCAGCTCACCGACGCCATGGCCCGTTCGCTCGACCGCGAGGCCATGTACGCTGTCGTCATCGACCCGCTCTCGGGCTACGACACCGGCACTCCCTCTGGCTGGATGGCCACCAACGCCCTCATGGCTGCAAGCGACCCCCGCTTTGCCAGCGCCTTCTGGGACGCCATTGACGAGCGCGGCGGATTGATGCGCAAGTAAGCCTTCGGGCATCGACATTTACGGGCGCGGACTTCGGTTCGCGCCCGTTTTTTATAAGAGCTGCGATTGCTGGCCCTCTGTTCACAGAAAATATATGAACAGGTGTTCGATATACATGCATCTACCTGCGCATTTTCTGTCGAAAAACTTTGCTACTCCAAAAACTCAATTGCGTCAAGGCTTTTCTTGCCCAACGATCGGTACCTGATAAACTATTAGGTTGCGATAACTGGCGAAGCTATGCCTCGCCAACCCACCGAGCATTTCCGTGAAGGAGGAAAAACCTGGTGACCTACGCATACACTGCCACTGAGCGCAAGCGCGTCAGCTTCGGGAAAATCCCGGAGGCCATGGAGCTCCCCAACCTTATCTCTGTTCAAAGGGAATCCTTTGAGCGTTTTAAGGACGAGGGCCTTCGTGAGGCGTTCAAGGAATCCAGCCCCATCCAGAGCCAGAACCATGTTCTCGAGGTTACCTTCGGCGAGCATCAGTTCGGCGACCCCGCGCACACCGTCGAGGAGTGCCGCGAGAAGGACATGACCTATCAGGCCCCGCTTCTGACCGACGTCCGTCTCACCAACAAGGAGACCGGCGAGATCAAGGAGCAGCTCGTCTTTATGGGCGACTTCCCCATGATGACCGATCAGGGCACCTTCATCATCAACGGTACCGAGCGTATCGTCGTCTCGCAGCTCGTCCGCTCCCCGGGCGTGTACTACAGCTCCGAGATGGATTCGGGCAAGCAGATCTACAAGGCCCAGATCATCCCGTCCCGCGGTGCCTGGCTTGAGTTTGAGGTCGACAAGCGCGACCAGCTCATGGTCTCCATCGACCGTAAGCGCAAGCAGAGCGCCACGATGTTCCTGCGCGCCCTTGGCATCGCCGTCACCAACGACGACATCATCGAGCTGCTCGGCAACTCCGATGTGATCAAGCGCACCCTCGAGCGTGATACCGCCCTCACCCGCGAGGATGCCCTTATCGAGATCTACCGTCGTCTGCGCCCGGGCGAGCCTCCCACCGTGGACGCTTCCCGCAGCCTGCTCGAGGGCCTGCTCTTTAACCCGCAGCGCTACGATCTGGCCCGCGTCGGTCGTTACAAGGTCAACAAGAAGCTCAACCTCACCACCGAGGAAGAGGTCACGGTGCTCACCGACGAGGATATCGTCGCTACGCTGCGCTACCTGCTGTCCCTCGCCGCCGGCGAGCAGGGCTTCAAGGTCGACGACATCGACCACTTTGGCAACCGCCGCATCCGCACCGTCGGCGAGCTCGTCGCCAACCAGTTCCGTATCGGCATGAGCCGTATGGAGCGCGTTGTCCGTGAGCGCATGAGCTCCCAGGACATCGACGAGATCACCCCGCAGTCGCTCATCAACATCCGCCCGATCGTGGCCTCCATCAAGGAGTTCTTCGGTTCCTCGCAGCTCTCGCAGTTCATGGACCAGGCGAACCCCCTGACCGGTCTGACCCACAAGCGCCGTCTGTCCGCACTCGGCCCTGGCGGTCTTGCCGGCCACAAGTCCGGCTCCAGCCGCCGCACCAACGTGCCGACGGCCGTCCGCGACGTTCACAACTCGCACTACAGCCGCATGTGCCCGATCGAGACTCCCGAAGGCCCCAACATCGGCCTGATCGGCTCGCTCGCCCTCTACGCCCGCGTCAACGAGTACGGTTTCATCGAGGCTCCGTTCCGCCGCGTCGAGAACGGCGTTGCCACCGACCAGATCGACTGGATGACCGCTGACGAGGAAGAGAAACACGTCATCGCGCCGGCCAACACGCCGCTCGATCCCAAGACCAACGAGTTCATCACGACCGATGCCGAGGGCAAGCTTGTCCGCCCGCACACCGTGATCGCCCGTACCCGCGACTTCGACGGCTCCTTCGGCGCTCCCGCCGACGTGCCTGTCGAGGACGTCGACTACATGGACGTCTCGCCGCGTCAGATGCTCTCCGTCGCAGCCACGCTGATCCCGTTCCTGGAGCACGACGACGCCAAGCGTACGCTGATGGGCGCCAACATGCAGCGTCAGGCCGTGCCGCTGGTTCACCCTGCCGCTCCCTATGTCGGTACCGGCATGGAGCGTCGCGCCGCTCTGGACTCCGGCGAGGTCACCCTGGCCAAGAACGCCGGCGAGGTCATCTTTGCCGACGCTGCCAAGATCATCGTCAAGCATGCCGGCGGCATGGACGAGTATCACCTGGCCAAGTACCAGCGCTCCAACCAGTCCACCTGCATCAACCACCGTCCGCTCGTGCGCGTCGGTGACACCGTTGAGCAGGGCGAGCCCCTGGCTGACGGTCCTTCGACCGATCATGGCGAGCTCGCACTGGGCCAGAACCTCACCGTGGCATACATGCCGTGGGAAGGCTTCAACTACGAGGACGGTATCGTCGTGTCCGAGCGCCTGGTGGCCGAGGACCTGCTGACGACCATCAACATCACCCGTCACGAGATCGATGCTCGCGACACCAAGCTCGGCCCCGAGGAGATCACCCGCGAGATCCCGAACCTCTCCGAGGACATGCTTGCCAACCTCGACGAGGACGGCATCATCCGCATCGGCGCCGAGGTCGGCCCTGGCGACATCCTGGTCGGCAAGGTCACGCCTAAGGGCGAGAGCGCTCTGACCGCCGAGGAGCGCCTGCTGCGTGCCATCTTCGGTGCCAAGGCCCACGACGTCCGCGACACCTCCCTTAAGATGCCTCACGGCGCTTACGGCCGCGTCATCGATGTCGTCCGCTTTAGCCGCGAGAACGGCGACGACCTGGCCCCCGGCGTCAACGAGCAGGTGCGCGTTTACGTCGCCCAGCGTCGTAAGATCCAGCAGGGCGATAAGATTGCCGGTCGCCACGGCAACAAGGGTGTTATCTGCAACGTTCTGCCGGTCGAGGACATGCCCTACATGGCTGACGGTACCCCGATCGACGTTATCCTCAACCCGCTGGGCGTTCCTTCGCGTATGAACGTCGGCCAGCTGCTCGAGTGCCACCTTGGCTGGGCTGCTGCGTGCGGTTGGGATACCGAGCAGGCCGACTCCGACAAGTACGTCCCCGGTCCGTTCTTCACCGCGACGCCCGTCTTCGACGGCGCCAAGGAGGACGAAATCGCCGAGGTCATCCGTCGTGCCAACAAGAACATGCTCAACAAGGCCACCGCTGCCTTTGGCGATCACATGCGCCCCGAGTTCGTCACCCAGCTTGACGAGCGCGGCAAGACCCGCCTGTTCGACGGCCGCACCGGCGAGGAGTTCCGCGAGCCCATTACCGTGGGTACGTCCTACATCCTCAAGCTCGGCCACATGGTCGACGACAAGATCCACGCCCGTTCGACCGGCCCTTACAGCCTGGTTACCCAGCAGCCTCTGGGCGGCAAGGCTCAGTTCGGCGGCCAGCGCTTCGGCGAGATGGAAGTTTGGGCACTGTACGCGTACGGTGCGTCCAACGTCCTGCAGGAGATCCTGACCGTCAAGTCCGACGATACCGTGGGCCGCGTCAAGACCTACGAGTCCATCGTCAAGGGCGAGAACGTTCCTGTCCCGGGTATCCCCGAGTCCTTCAAGGTTCTCGTCAAGGAGATTCGTTCGCTCGCACTGGACATCGAGCCCATGCACGATGCCGACGAGGACGCCTCCGCCCCTGTGACCGCCGAGGAGACCTCTGCTCTCGACGACCTGGCTGCGCTCGCCGGCGTTGACGCCGACGTCGAGGCCCAGGATGCCGAGACCGACGAGGCGCCCGAGGCTGTCGCCGCCACGACCACTGATAAGGAGTAGTTGACTGTGGCAGATTTCGAAGCTACTGATTTTGACTCGGTAAAGATCTCCCTTGCCTCCGCCGACCAGATCCGTTCCTGGTCGCACGGTGAGGTTAAGAAGCCGGAGACCATCAATTACCGTACCCTCAAGCCCGAGAAGGACGGCCTGTTCTGCGAGAAGATCTTCGGTCCCGCCAAGGACTGGGAGTGCTCCTGCGGCAAGTACAAGGGCATCCGCTTTAAGGGCATCGTCTGCGAGCGCTGCGGCGTCGAGGTCACCTCGGCCAAGGTGCGTCGCGACCGCATGGGCCACATCGAGCTCGCCGCTCCCGTGTCCCACATCTGGTATTTCAAGAGCCCCACGAGCTTCCCGATGAGCCGTATGCTCGACATCAAGTCCAAGGACCTCGAGAAGGTTCTGTACTTTGCCAGCTACATCATCACCGAGGTCGACTACGAGGCTCGCGAGGCCGACGCCGACGACCTGCGCGAGGAGCTCGCCGCCGATCTGGAAGAGATCGATGCCGAGTGCGCCCGCCAGATTGAGTCCCTCAAGGAGCAGGGCAACCCCGAGAACTTTGACGAGTTCTCCGACGAGGAGCCGCTGACCCCCGAGGAGATTGCCTCTGGCATCGTCGACATCGAGGAAGAGTGCAAGGACGAGAAGCAGCTCCGCACGGACGCCTTCAACGCCTTCATGAAGCTCACCGAGCGCGACCTCATCTCTGATGAGCCGCTGTTCCGCGAGATGACCCGTTACTACTCCATGTACTTCAAGGGTGGCATGGGTGCCGAGGCCGTCCGCGACCTGCTCGCTGCCATCGACCTCCCCTCCGAGGCCGAGAAGCTCAAGGCCATCATCGCCGACGAGGACTCCCAGAAGCAGAAGCGCGAGAAGGCCGTCAAGCGCCTCGAGGTCGTTGACGCCTTCCTGAAGGGCGGCAACAGCCCCGCGAACATGATTCTGGACGTCATCCCGGTCATTCCGCCCGATCTGCGCCCGATGGTCCAGCTTGACGGCGGCCGCTTCGCTGCGTCCGACCTCAACGACCTGTATCGTCGCGTGATCAACCGTAACAACCGACTCAAGCGCCTGCTCGACCTGGACGCCCCTGCGATTATCGTGAACAACGAGAAGCGCATGCTCCAGGAGTCCGTGGACGCCCTGTTCGACAACGGCCGTCGTGGTCGCCCGGTCTCTGGTCGTGGCGGTCGCCCGCTCAAGTCGCTCGCCGAGGCCCTCAAGGGCAAGCAGGGTCGTTTCCGTCAGAACCTGCTGGGTAAGCGTGTCGACTACTCCGGCCGTTCGGTTATCGTTACCGACCCCAAGCTGCTGCTGCACCAGTGCGGTCTGCCCAAGACCATGGCGCTGGAGCTCTTCAAGCCCTTCGTCATGAAGCGCCTGGTCGAGCTTGGCAAGGTCGAGAACATCAAGGGCGCCAAGCGCGCTATCGACCGCGGTGCCACCTTTGTGTGGGATATCCTCGAAGAGGTCATCGACGGCCGCGTCGTGCTGCTCAACCGTGCACCGACCCTGCACCGTCTGTCCATCCAGGCCTTTGAGCCGGTGCTGGTCGAGGGCAAGGCTATCCACCTGCACCCGCTGGTCTGCTCGCCCTTCAACGCCGACTTCGACGGCGACCAGATGTCTGTCCACGTGCCGCTGTCCAGCCAGGCTCAGGCCGAGGCTCGCGTGCTCATGCTCTCTGCGAACAACCTGCGCTCGCCGGCATCCGGCAAGCCGGTTAACATCCCCTCGCAGGACATGATCATCGGTGTGTACTACCTCACCCAGGTCCGCGAGGGTCTGCCGGGCGAGAACCACGTGTTCTCGAGCTTCGACGACGCACTGCACGCCTATGACTGCCGCTCCGAGGTCGACATGCAGGCCAAGATCCAGGTCCGCGTGTCCGCTGCCGATGCCAACGTCATCAACGAGGACGGCACCCGTATCTTCCGCGTCAAGAACGGCAAGAACGAGTTCGTCGACTACGATGTCACCGGCAATAAGACCGCTCGCTTCGAGACCTCTATCGGCCGCATCATCTTCAACCGCCAGTGCCTGCCCGAAGACTACGAGTTCATGAACTACAAGATGGTCAAGGGCGACGTGGCCAAGCTGGTTGCCGACTGCTGCGATCGTTACCCCGAGGCCAAGGTCGGCCCGATCCTTGACGCCATCAAGTACTCCGGCTTCCACTACGCTACCCGCGCCGGCCTCACCATCTCGGTGTGGGACGCTCTCATCCCTGCCGAGAAGCAGGAGCTGCTCGACCGCGCCCAGGCCAACGTCGACCAGATCAACGAGTACTTCGAGGAGGGCTTCATCAACGAGACGGAGCGCCACATCGAAGTCGTTAACGAGTGGACCGCTTGTACCGATAAGGTTGCAGCGCTCATGCTCGACATGTTCGACGAGGAGAACCCGCTGTACATGATGGCCGACTCCGGCGCCCGTGGTTCTAAGACCCAGCTGCGTCAGCTCGGCGGCATGCGTGGCCTGATGGCAGACATGTCCGGCGAGACGATCGACCTTCCCATTAAGGCGAACTTCCGCGAGGGTCTGCTGCCGCTCGAGTACTTCATTTCGACCTACGGCGCCCGTAAGGGCCTGGTCGATACCGCATCCCACACCTCGGACTCTGGTTACCTGACCCGTCGTCTTGTCGACGTGGCCCAGGACGTCATCGTCCGCGAGGAGGACTGCGGTACGCACGAGGGCGTCACCTACAACCTCATCATCCCCGGCACCACCGACCTCAACACCGACCTCGTCGGCCGTTGCTTCATTGAGGACGTCGTGGCTCCCGATGGCACCGTGCTCTTTGAGCAGGACGGCTACATCGAGAAGGTCGCCGACATCCAGAAGATGGTCGATGCCGGCCTTAAGAAGGTCAAGCTTCGCGCGCTGCTCACCTGCCGCTCCAAGTACGGCGTGTGCCAGAAGTGCTACGGCTGGGATCTTTCCACCCGTCGTCCGGTCGCCATCGGTACTGCGGTCGGCATTATTGCCGCCCAGTCCATCGGCGAGCCCGGTACGCAGCTTACGATGCGTACCATTCACTCCGGCGGCGTCGCTGGCGTCGACGATATTACGCAGGGTCTGCCTACGGTCAGCCGTATGTTCGATATCGTCGGCAACGTCAACGAGAAGATCCTGGGTCGCGAGGCCGAGCTGGCTCCGTACTCCGGCCACCTCTCGATTAAGCCCGAGAAGTCCGAGTACGTGCTGACGCTCACCGACTCCGAGGATCACACCCGTGTCCTCGACGAGCGCCGCGTCCCCGCTTCGGTGCGCTTTATGCCCGAGATCGAGGACGGCTGCGAGGTTCGCGCCGGCGATCAGATCACCAAGGGCTTCGTCAACTTCCGTAACCTGCGCAAGCTGACCGACATCGAGTCGACGATGCACACCTTCGTCGAGAGCGTTAAGGACGTATACACCAGCCAGGGCGTCGACCTGAACGACAAGCACATCGAGGTGCTCGCACGTCAGATGCTGCGTCGCGTTCAGATTACCAACCCCGGCGACTCCAAGTACCTGCTTGGTCAGTACGTCGACCGCTACGAGTTCGCCGACGAGGTCGAGCGCGTTGCCCGTCTGGGCGGTCAGGCTCCTGTGGCCGAGCCCGTCATCCTGGGTACGCTCAAGGTCGCGTCCAACATCGACTCCTGGCTGTCGAGCGCTTCGTTCATCCGTACCGCCGGCGTCCTTACCGAGGCTGCCATCGAGGGCAAGGTCGACCACCTGCTCGACCTTAAGTCCAACGTCATTGTCGGTAAAAAGATCCCGGCTGGTACTGGCCTCAAGCCGTACGCCAACGCCAAGCTGACGTATCGCACGGCCGACGGCTACGTGGACATCGACGGCCCGGCTTCGCCCAACGCCAAGTCGCTGCCCGAGTGGGCTCCTGTGGAGCTCAAGGACCTGGACGAGCAGCTCCCGCAGCAGCTCGACTGGGCCGGCTACGACGAGTTCGGTGGTGCTGACGGTTCGTTCACCCGCAACGGCCACACCATCTCCGCCGAGAAGGCTCGCCTGTACCTGTTCGACGACCTGGGCGTGTCGCAGCGCTGGACCAACAAGTTCAGCGAGGTCGGCATCGAGACGGTCGGCGACCTGGTCGGCAAGTCCGAGGAAGATCTGCTGCGCATCGATGGTATCGGTGCCAAGGCAATCGAGGAGCTCCGTGACGGCCTCGAGGCCCACGATCTGCTCTACATCCTCGAGAACAACGACGACGTTGCCGATGAGGAAGACCTCTCGCAGTTGCTGCAGATGGTCTTTAGCCCCGACGGTCCGGACGACATCCTGCTGGGCACCTCCGCCGCGCCGACGCATCACGCCGACGCCGACGAGGAGCTCCTGGGCGCCCCGATCGACGACAAGAAGGCTCCCGCCAACGGTGCTATCAACGAGGACATGGCTTCCCTCGACGAGCTGCTCAACCAGCTCGTGGACACCGACGACGCCGAAGAGGCCAAGGACAACGACGAGGAGTAACTAGTTCCGCCGTTCTAGCGAACGGCGGCGATCTCCGTCGCTGCGCGGCCCCCAGAGCTACAATCTGTCATTCAAAAGGCAGGGCATGACCAAAAGGTCAATGCCCTGCCTTTTTCATGCCACCTTGTACGCTCTGGGGGCCGCTCGCTTGCGTATGCTCAACCTGTTGCGTTCCGTCGATCCCTTGCCAATAAGGGGCAGGGTTTTTTTGGTAGGTTATTCCTGCTTGAATTTGAAACATTTCGTTCGGTCAAAGCGTATCTATGGTGAGGGCCTCAGCAAGAAACATCAGCATCACCGGGAGGTGATTATGGAAGAACAAGCATTTAGACAGGCGGTCGAGGATCACCGTGATGTCGTGTTTCGAATCGCATTGACGTATCTGCGCGATCGTGCCGATGCCGACGATGTCGCTCAAGACGTCTTTCTGAAGTTACTCAAAAGCGATGCCCAATTTGAAAGCTGGGAACATCTTCGTCGATGGCTTATTCGGGTCACGATCAATGAATGCAAATCTCTCTTTCGAAAGCCATGGAGGCGTGTGGAGGATATTGAGAACCTGGCCGATTCGCTTTCGACGGCGCAGGAGGAGACCAAGGCGGTCCTGTCAGACGTTATGCGACTTCCGGAACGATTCCGTGTTCCCATCATGCTCTATTACTATCTGGGCTTTTCGACCTCAGAGATTGCCGAGTTATTGCATGTGCCAGCCGCGACTGTTCGAACGCGTTTGGCTCGCGGCAGATCGAAGCTCAAGTTCATCCTAGAGGAGGGCGACCGTGAAATCCAATCAAATCAAGCAGGCCTTCGAGTCCGTCCAAGCCGATAGCGATCTTGCTGACCGTGTTCTTTATGCCGCTGCTGGTGAGCCGCTTCGCCGAAAGGGTCACGCGAAGCCTCTGTATGTTGCCGTGATCGGATGCCTTGCCGGAGTGCTGGCGACCGGAGGGGTCGCCTACGCCGTCGTCAATTCCAGCTATTTTGCCTCTGCCTGGGGAAACCACGGCAACGGGGATTCCATTACCTGGACCAACGGCGGCTCATCGGGAACTAAATATACCTACACCAGAGAGTTTGGCGATGGCATCGCGCCCCAAAGCCTGGAAGGCGCAGTCCAGGAGGTTAATCTGTCCGTCGAGGGCAACGGCTATACGCTTGATATCCATGAGATGGCAATCGACCAAAACGGCTGCGGAGCCGTGACGTTTACGTTGTCCAATCCAAATGGAGTTAACTACTACAAGCCAGCAGCAGAGATTGGCGAACTTGTTCTCTATGGTGAAGAAGAGCAGGGCATCGGCACGCCCGATATGAAGTTCGGCGAGGAATGGCCTGACACACGCAGCACAATTGATAAGGACACATCAAGCGATACTGTCATTAATGGCACGATGTACTTTGCCGCTATGGATCGCGAGCGAGATTTGCAACATGCTGTCACCTGGAATATCCATTGGACCGAGGGTGAAGGTGAGAGTGCGAGGCGGTTTGAGGCGTCGACACCCGAGTTCAATATTGGAGCGTACGTCGATACAAAGGAACTCCGCTCCGGTGACTCGCCTCTTGAGATTAGCCCGTTTTCCATCCAGACGCACATCGATGATTTGGGCTATGAAGCAGTTGATAATAAGCTGACCGTCAGCTACAAGGATGGATCGGAGCAGATTATCGAAGATGACGACGCAGGGGTGTTCAACTTATATTTTTCTTATGGGCGCAATAGCGGAGAGAACATCTGGGTGCCAACGAAGTTGATTGATGTCGATCAAGTTGTCTCGGTAACCCTTGAAATTGTGAGGTATACATCAACAGGGGAGACCGAAACGAAAGAGCCCTTTACCATCGTCTATTCGTAAGATTTGGGGTCGCTTCCTACTAGGGGAAGCGGCCTCTTTTGCGTTAAATGGAAACGCCGCCGATTTCCATGCGACAGATGAGAGCAGATCACCGCTGGAGCGCGACGTTTCCCCAGATAAAACCGACCAAAATAAACCTGTCCCTATTTGGAAGGGAACGTTGCCCCGACAAGCACGTCGGATTCCCGGCCCGGGCGGCCCGCTGTTTAAGTTTGTCGCGAGTTCCGCACGCAAAGGAAAGCACTTAATGTGCTTTCCGTCTTGCGCAGGACTGTAGAGCAGCAAACTTAAACAGCGGGCCGCCCGGGCCGGGAATCCGCCCCCGCGCACAGGAGGGGATTCCTTTTGTGTAGGCTTTGCGGAAATATGGCTATTTTGGGATACGCCCGGCGGCGTGGTCTGTTGACGGCACAGCTAACGCCACGTATCCTATCGAACTGCGTGTTTCGTAGGGGGATGCTGACCCCTCGATTCAAGCCGTTGCACTTTACAGAAAGCTGGAATCATTCGAGAAGGAGTACGCTTTGCCTACTATTAACCAGCTGGTTCGCCAGGGCCGTCGTTCCGTGCCCAAGAAGTCCAAGAACGCTGCTCTGCAGCACAACTCCCAGAAGCGCGGCGTGTGCACCCGCGTCTTCACCACGAGCCCCAAGAAGCCGAACTCGGCTCTTCGTAAGGTTGCCCGTGTTCGCCTTGTCAACGGCATCGAAGTTACTGCTTACATCCCGGGTGAGGGCCACAACCTGCAGGAGCACTCCATCGTGCTCGTCCGCGGCGGTCGTGTCCGTGACCTCCCTGGTGTCCGTTATCACGTCATCCGTGGCGCCTACGACGCTGCTCCGGTCCAGAACCGTATGCAGGCCCGTTCCAAGTACGGTGCTAAGCGCCCCAAGGCTAAATAAGCCAGATAACGTTTTGATACTTTCGCCGTGTGCCGCCTAAGCGCCGCACGGTAGACACTTAAGGAGATTTCACATGCCGCGTCGTGCAGCAGCTAATCGTCGTGAGGTTCAGCCTGACGCCGTTTACAACAACCGCCTGGTGACTCAGCTCATCAACAAGGTCCTTCTTGACGGCAAGAAGGCCACCGCTGAGCGCATCGTTTACACCGCTTTCGAGATCGTTGCCGAGAAGTCCGAGGGTGGCGACGCTCTCGCTACCTTCAAGAAGGCTATGGACAACGTCAAGCCCACGCTCGAGGTTAAGCCCAAGCGTGTCGGTGGCGCTACCTATCAGGTCCCGATGGAGGTCAACTCCCGTCGTTCCACCGCTCTGGGTATCCGCTGGATCGTCAACTTCTCCCGCGCTCGCAAGGAGAAGACCATGGCCGAGCGTCTCGCCAACGAGATCCTCGACGCTTCCAACGGCCTGGGCGCTTCCGTCAAGAAGCGTGAGGACGTCTTCAAGATGGCCGAGGCCAATCGCGCGTTCTCTCACTATCGTTGGTAAGTTAAGGTAAGGAACTAACATGGCTAAGCCTAAGTACAAGCTTTCCGATACCCGTAACATCGGCATCATGGCCCACATCGATGCCGGTAAGACCACCACGACCGAGCGTATTCTTTACTACACCGGTAAGACCCACAAGATCGGTGAGGTCCATGAGGGCGCTGCCACCATGGACTGGATGGTTCAGGAGCAGGAGCGCGGCGTAACCATTACCTCCGCTGCTACCACGTGCTTCTGGAACAAGGACGGTAAGGACTACCGCATCCAGATCATCGACACCCCGGGCCACGTTGACTTCACCGCCGAGGTCGAGCGCTGCCTGCGCGTCCTCGATGGCGCTGTCGCCGTCTTCGACGCCGTTGCCGGCGTTCAGCCCCAGTCTGAGACCGTTTGGCGTCAGGCTTCTACCTTCAACGTCCCCCGCATCGCCTTCATCAACAAGTATGACCGCGTGGGCGCTGACTTCTTCAATGCTATCGAGACCATGAAGGATCGTCTCGATGCTAACGCCGTGGCCGCTCAGGTCCCGATGGGCGCCGAGGACAACTTCTGGGGCGTCATCGACCTGGTCACCATGACTGCATGGGACTTCAAGGCCGACGAGAAGGGTATGACCTACCCCGAGCCGATGGACGAGATCCCGGCTGAGTTTGCCGACATCGCTGCCACCAAGCGCGAGGAGCTCCTTGACGCTGCTGCCAGCTTTGACGACGAGCTCATGGAGAAGATCCTCATGGAGGAGGACTTCACCGTCGAGGAGCTCAAGGCTGCTCTGCGCAAGGGCGTTCTGGCCAACGAGCTCAACCTCGTCTTCGTGGGTTCTGCCTACAAGAACAAGGGCGTCCAGGAGCTGCTCGACGCTGTCGTCGACTACCTGCCCAGCCCGCTCGACGTTGAGGCCGTCACCGGTACCGATCCGGACACCGGTGAGGAGATCCAGCGTCATCCTTCCTTCGACGAGCCCTTCTCCGGCCTGGTCTTCAAGATCATGACCGACCCGTTCGTCGGTAAGCTCACCTACGTCCGCGTTTACTCCGGCCGCGCCGAGTCCGGCTCCTACGTGGTCAACGCTTCCAACGGTCAGCGCGAGCGCCTCGGCCGCATCCTCGAGATGAACGCCGCCGAGCGTATCGACCGTGACGACGCTGCCGCCGGCGACATCGTCGCTTGCGTCGGCTTCAAGAACTCCACCACCGGCGACACTCTGTGCGCCGAGGGCAAGGAGATCGTCCTCGAGAAGATCGAGTTCGCTAAGCCCGTTATCGACGTTGCCATCGAGCCCAAGACCAAGGCCGAGCAGGACAAGATGTCCCTGGCTCTGACCAAGCTCGCCGAGGAGGACCCGACCTTCCAGGTGTCCACCAACCACGAGACCGGCCAGACCATCATCGCCGGCATGGGCGAGCTGCACCTCGAGATCATCGTCGACCGTCTGCTCCGCGAGTTCAAGGTTGACGCTAACGTCGGTAAGCCCCAGGTCGCCTACCGCGAGACCGCTGGTCACGACGTCGAGAAGGCTGAGGGCAAGTTCGTCCGCCAGTCCGGCGGTCGCGGTCAGTACGGCCACGCCGTCATCAAGCTCGAGAAGATGGAGGAGGGCTTCGGCTACGAGTTCGTCAACGCTATCGTCGGCGGCGTCGTGCCCAAGGAGTACATCCCGTCCATCGACAAGGGCATCCAGGAGGCCCTGAACACCGGTGTTATCGCCGGCTTCCCGGTCCTCGACGTTAAGGTCACCCTGTTCGACGGTTCTTACCACGAGGTCGACTCCTCCGAGGCCGCCTTCAAGATCGCCGGTTCCATGGCTATCAAGGACGCCCTCAAGAAGTCCGATCCGCAGCTGCTCGAGCCGATCATGGCTGTCGAGGTCGAGACCCCCGAGCAGTACATGGGCGACGTTATGGGCAACCTCTCCGGTCGCCGCGGCAAGATCGAGGGCATGGAGGATCGCAAGAACAGCAAGCTCATCCGTGCCAAGGTGCCGCTGGGCGAGATGTTCGGTTACGCTACCGACCTTCGCTCCCAGACCCAGGGCCGTGCATCTTACACGATGCAGTTCGACTCTTATGAGCCCGCGCCCAAGTCCATCGTGGACGAGGTCATGAGCAAGAACGCCTAAGTTCGAGCTCCCTGTTACGTAATCCGCGAGAACGTCTCTCGCACTCTTTGGAGGTTTAAGTTGGCTACCCAGAAGATCCGCATTCGCCTCAAGGGCTATGATCACGAGGTCGTCGATCAGTCCGCGAAGCTCATCGTCGAGACCGCTCAGAAGACCGGCGCTCGCGTTTCCGGTCCTGTCCCCCTGCCCACCGAGCGCAACCTGTACACGGTTATCCGCTCGCCGCACGTGAACAAGGACTCCCGTGAGCAGTTCGAGATGCGCACCCACAAGCGCCTCATCGACATCCTCGATCCCACCTCGGGCACTGTTGATTCGCTCATGCGTCTCGACCTCCCCGCTGGCGTCGACATCGACATCAAGCTCTAAGCGATATCGCCCATAGCTTAAAGGGCCCCGCTGCCGTTATGGCAGCGGGGCCCTTTTGTTTTGAGTTTAGATTTTGGGATAGCGAATTCGTCTGCCGAGCCGACGGCTGCGGCGCCCTATTCGCTCAGGGGGCGCAAGGATGCTTCTTCGAAGTGGAAGACGCACAAGCCGCTCTCGGTCTCAATGCATGCTCGGCCGCAATCGTCGACCGTTCTAAATATGCCTCGTGCCAGCTCGTCTCCAGCGGGGGAGCGGGCGATAACGTGCTTCCCGATCCAATTAAGGTGGGCGATATATTCGTCGTGGACGGGCGCGAGCGGACCGGCATCTTCTTCCTTGGCGTTGAGGCGCTCTGCCCAGGCATCTGCAGCGTCTATAACTGCGTGATAGACCTCATCGAGGAGCATGTCGACGGCAGGTACGCTCTCGTTGAGATCCGAGAGACCGATTGCCGGCAGGCCGCCATCGGGCACCTCTTGGGGCGCATAGTTCACATTGACGCCAATGCCGCAGACGGCGAAAGGTTTGCCTTCGTTATCGCGTGCGGCCTCGACCAGAATGCCGCCGAGCTTGCGTCCTCGCGCGACAAGGTCGTTGGGCCATTTAAGGCGAATCTCGTTTGCAAGACCCTGCTTTTCGAGTGCTTCGAGCACCGCTAGGCCGCTGACGGCGGCAAGACCAGAGAACTTTGCAGGATTAACGCATGGGCGCAGGACAAGCGAAAGCAATAAGTTGCCGACGGTTGAGTCCCACTTGTGCCCGCGCCGGCCGCGCCCTGCTGTTTGAGCCCGGGCGGCAAGTCCTGTGCCGTGCGGCGCCCCCTGTTTTCCTGCTTCGAGCAGGTCATCGTTGGTCGATCCGGTTACGTCGACTATCGTTAAACGAGAATCCATAACAGCTGCTACCTCCTAAGTAAATAAGGCAATCGCGCAATGGTGTCGAGAGATAGACACAATGTGAAGCCTTTGTCGCATTTGGACAATTTAATGTTAACACGTCAACAAAGACTGAAATGCGTTATCCTCTCTTGGTCGATGTAAACACGTCAACAACTCAAAGGAGGTTAGTGATGGGTTTCACGATTCTTGGAACAGGCTCGGCGCTTCCTGAGCGCAGCGTTTCCAATGACGAGCTGTCTGAGTTCCTCGATACCTCGGATGAGTGGATTTTTACCCGTACAGGCATCAAGAGCCGCCACGTCTGCACCACCGAGTCACTTGACGACCTTGCCGTAGCGGCGAGCGAGCGGGCACTCCAGGTGTCCGGAATCGACGCGAGCCAGCTGGATCTGATCGTCTGCTCGACGACGACGGGTGACCACCTTGTTCCCGCCGAGGCGTGTGCCGTTGCTGAGCGACTTGGCGCGACGTGCCCTGCCTTCGATGTCTCGGCGGCTTGTGCCGGCTTCGTATTTGCGCTCGATGTCGCCGAGGGCTATATCGCCCGCAGCCGTGCCGAGCGCGTGCTTGTTGTTGCTGCCGAGCAGATGACGCGCGCGCTCGACTGGACCGACCGTGCCACCTGCGTGCTTTTTGGCGATGGGGCAGGCGCCGCAGTGATTGAAGCTGGGGGAGACAACCCCCTTGCCGTTGAGCTTTCGACGGCGCCCGACGTCGAGACGTTGCGCGTTCCCGGTCTGGTCGGTACCTCGCCGTTTAGGGCTTCCGCAGATAGCGCGAGCGTGCTGTCCATGAACGGCCGCCGCGTGTTCAAGTTCGGCGTCAACGCCATCTGCGACACGGTCCATAAGCTTGCGATCGATGCGGGCATTTTGGTCGAAGACATCGATCATTTTGTATTCCATCAGGCTAACGAACGAATCCTGAGCCAGGCGGTCAAGCGCCTGGGCGTGCCGGACGAGCGCGTGGTTCGCACGTTGCGCGAGACCGGCAACATTTCGAGCGCATGCATTCCGCTTGCCCTCGACCGGCTGGCAAACGCCGGTGCACTTCACACAGGCGACACCATCGCCTTGGTTGGATTTGGCGCCGGTCTGGATATAGGTGGCTATCTGCTTCGTTGGAAGTAGTCGCACATAGGAAATAAAAACGCCCCTAGGGCACAAACAAAGGAGAACTACCATGGCAGATCAGAAGACCTTCGAGCGCGTTTGCGACGTTATCCGCGAGACCGCCGGTCTTGACGATGTCGAGATGAAGCCCGAGTCCACGCTCGAGGAGATTGGTCTCGACAGCCTGGGCACCGTCGAGATCCTCGTTGCCGTCGAGGACGAGTTTGGCATTGAGCTCGATACCGAGGAGAACCCCAAGACGGTCGGCGAGTTCGCCGATACGGTCGAGGCGGCATTGGAGAAGTAGAGATGCTCAAGACTCCTCTCTGCGATCTGCTCGGCATCGAAAAGCCCGTGTTCCAGGGCGGTATGGCCTGGATTGCCGATGCCTCGCTGGCGTCCGCAGTGTCCGAGGCGGGTGGCTTAGGCATCATCGCGGCCATGAACGCCGACGCCAACTGGCTTCGCGACCAGATTCATGAGCTGCGCGCCAAGACGGATAAGCCCTTTGGCGTCAACGTCATGCTCATGAGCCCGTTTGCCGACGAGGTCGCGCAGGTCGTGATTGACGAGCGAGTGCCGGTTGTCGTGACGGGCGCCGGCAATCCCGCCAAGTACATGAAGGCGTGGAACGAGGCGGGCATCAAGGTCATCCCGGTCGTTGCCTCGGTGGCGCTGGCGCGCCTCGTGGCACGTCGTGGAGCCACGGCGGTTGTTGCCGAGGGTACCGAATCGGGCGGCCATATTGGCGAGACCTCGACGATGGCACTGGTGCCGCAGGTCGTCGATGCGGTTGACATTCCCGTCGTGGCCGCCGGCGGTATTGCCGACGGCCGCGGCGTGGCGGCCGCCTTTATGCTGGGCGCCGAAGGCGTGCAAGTGGGTACGCGCTTTCTGGTCGCAGACGAGTGCACCGTCTCGGAGCAGTACAAAGAGATGGTCCTGAAGGCCAACGACACCTCGACGCGTGCGACCGGCCGCTCGACGGGACACCCGGTGCGTGCCCTCAAGAGCCCCTTCACCAACGCCTACGCCAAGAGCGAGGCGGCGGGCGTAAGCATCGAGGAGCTCGGGGCCATGGGTACGGGCGCCCTTCGCAAGGCCGCCAAGGACGGCAATTACGAAGAGGGTTCGTTTTTGTGTGGACAGATTGCCGGCATGGTCAACGAGTGCCAGAGCGCACGTGAAATCGTCGACGACCTGGTCGATGGTGCCGAGCACGTCCTGAAAGGTGCGTGCGCATGGGTAGCGTAGCGTTTCTGTTTGCCGGCCAGGGCGCCCAGCACCCCACGATGGGCGTCGACCTGATTGAGGCATCGCCGGCGGCCGCCGAGGTGTTCGCCATTGCCGACGAGGTGCGCCCGGGGACCAGCGAGCAGTGCCGGAGCGCCTCGAAGGAGGAGCTCTCGCAGACCGAGAACACGCAGCCGTGCGTGTTCGTTCACGACCTGGCAGCGGCTGCCGCCCTGCGTGAGCGCGGCGTGGTACCTACCGCCTGTGCAGGTTTTTCGCTGGGCGAGGTCGCCGCGCTCACCTTTGCGGGGGCATTCGATACGCGAGCAGGCTTTGAGCTCGTGTGCGAGCGCGCGGTGCTGATGGCCGCGGCTGCCGAGCGCCATCCGGGCGGCATGCGCGCCGTCATCAAGCTCGATGCGGAGCAAGTCGAGGGCTTGGCAAAACAGGCCGGCGAGGACTGCTGGCCGGTCAACTACAACAGCCCGCAGCAGACGGTTGTTGCCGGAGCGCCCGAGGCGCTGCAGGAGCTCGACGTCCTAGTAAAAGAGGCAGGTGGCCGCGCTATGAAAGTCGCGGTGTCGGGTGCATTTCATAGCCCCTATATGGCCGAGGCGACTGAGGGGCTGGCGACGTATATCCAAGACGGCCACGCGCCGTCTCCGCTGCTGATTCCGGTCATGGCAAACATGACGGCGGCACCCTATCCGGCGGACCCGCGAGCGGCATCGGATGTCCTCGGCAACCAGGTGAGCCATGCCGTTCGCTGGGTCGACACGCTGCATGCTCTGCAGGATCAGGGCATCGACACGTTTATTGAGGTCGGCCCCGGCAAAACGCTGTCGGGCCTGGTCAAGCGCACGCTGAGCGACGTTCGCGTGTATTCGTGCGAAACGGCCGAGCAGGTCGCAGCTATTGCCGACGAGCTCGCATAGTCCACAGTGCTGTAACCCGAAAGGAATGACATGGGCAACTTGAACAACGGCACGCTCGAGCTCAACGACTCGCGTCGCGTGGCACTGGTCACGGGTGGCTCGCGCGGTATCGGCCGCGCCTGCGCTGTCGGTCTGGCGGAGGACGGCTTTGATATCGCCGTCGTCTATGCCGGTGGCGTCGATGCGGCGCGCGAGACGTGCGAAGCCTGCAAGGCGGTTGGCGCCGCGGCACGCGCATATCAATGCGACGTGGCCGACCCCGCTGCCGTCAACGCGTGCGTGGAAGCGGTCCTCAACAACTTTGGCTCCATTTGGGCGCTCGTCAACAACGCCGGCATCACGCACGATGGCCTGCTCATGCGTATGGGCGACGATGCCTTCGACCGCGTGCTCGATGTCAATCTCAAGGGAACATTCAATATGACGCGCGCGCTCACCAAGACCTTTATGCGCCAGCGCGGCGGTTGCGTCGTCAACATGAGCTCGGTCGTGGGCCTGATGGGCAATGCCGGGCAAGCCAACTACGCTGCCTCCAAGGCGGGCGTGATCGGCCTGACTAAGGCGGTGGCGCGCGAGCTTGCGCCCCGCGGCGTACGAGTGAACGCGGTCGCCCCCGGGTTTGTCGAGACGGATATGACGGCAAAGCTCTCGGAGAAGGTTCGCGCGGCAACCGAGGAGCAGATTCCCCTAAAGCGCATGGCGCGCCCCGAGGAAGTGGCCGGCGTGGTGCGCTTTTTGGCGAGCGATGCGGCTGCCTACATTACGGGCGAGGTCGTACGCGTCGACGGCGGAATGGCGATGTAGAAACCAGGGCCGAAGAACGGCTTGGATGAGGAGACCATGATGGAACAGAGAGTTGCAATCACCGGCATCGGTGCCGTATCGCCGCTCGGCAACACCGCGCTTGCCACCTGGGCGGCCATGTGCGCCGGTACGTGCGGCATCGGACCGATCACGCACTTCGATACCGATGCGTTTACCGTCAAGGTGGCGGCCGAGGTCAAGGGCTTTGACGGCAACGAGTACTTTGGCAAGCGTAACGCCAAGCATCTGGACCCTTGCGTTCAGTTTGCGATGGCGGCTTCGGACGAAGCCATGCACGATGCGGGCTTTGATGTCGAAGGCGCCATCGATCGCGAGCGCCTGGGCGTCTACGTGGGCTCGGGCGTGGGCGGCATGACGACGCTCGTCGACAACGTCCATACGATTGCCGAACGTGGGCCCCGCCGCGCATCGCCCTATATGATCGCGATGATGATCCCCAACATGGCATCGGGCAATATCGCAATCCGCCACAAGGCAAAGGGCCCGACCCTGCCCGTGGTGACCGCGTGCGCAACCTCGGCCCATGCGGTGGGCGAGGCGTTCCGCGCCATCAAGCACGGCTATGCCGACGCGATCCTCGCGGGCGGCGCCGAGGCGGCCATTATCCCCGATGCCGTTGCGGGCTTTACGTCCTGCCGCGCATTGACCACCAACCCCGATCCCGCGACGTCTTGCCGCCCGTTCGATGCAGACCGCGACGGCTTTGTGATGGGCGAGGGTGCCTGCGTGCTCGTGCTCGAGAGCATGGAGCATGCGCAGGCCCGCGGTGCGCACATTTATACCGAGGTCGTGGGCTACGGCAACACCGATGATGCCTATCACATCACGAGCCCTGATCCCGAGGCTGCCGGCATTGCCCGCGCGATATCGCTGGCGGTGACCGAGGGCGACGTCAGGCCTTCCGAGGGCCTCTACATCAATGCCCACGGCACATCGACCAAGCTCAACGATTCGTCCGAGACGGCGGGCATTAAGCGTGCGCTCGGCGAGGACGCGGCGCGCGCCGCGCACGTCTCGTCGACTAAGTCGATGACCGGCCACATGATCGGTGCCACGGGCGCCATCGAGGTCATGGCCTGCGCCATGGCGCTCGAGCAGGGCGTGGTGCCGCCGACCATTAACTACCACACGCCCGATCCCGCCTGCGATCTTGACTACACGCCCAATCGCGCGGTTCGCGCTGACCTTACCTGGGCGCTTTCGACCAACCTGGGCTTTGGCGGACACAACGCCGCCATCGCGCTGCGTAGATATACGAGGAGCTAGAGCATGGATTCCAAAAGACTTGCCGAGATAGCCGATGTTATGGAGGACCGCGGCCTCACGCGCGTACGCGTTGAGGAGCCCGATGGCACCGCGGTCGAACTCGAGCGCGCGAGCGCCGCACAGCCGGTTGCCGTACCCATGCCCATGCCGAGCGCTATGGCCGCTCCAGTTGCAGCTCCCACAGTCGCGCCTGCCGCACCGGAGCCCGCCGCGCAGACACCTGCCGCCGCACCGGAGCCCAAGGGCACCGAGGTGACCGCTCCCATGGTCGGCGTTTTCTATGCTGTCCCGGCGCCGGGCGACGAGCCGTTTGTGCACGTGGGCTCTAAGGTCAAGGCCGGCGAGACCCTCTGCATCATCGAGGCCATGAAGGTTCTCAACGAGGTGACGGCAGAGGCGGATGGCGAGGTTCTCGAGATCTGCGTGGCCGACGGCGACCTCGTGGAGTTTGGCAGCTGCCTCATGAGGATCGGATAGGTGATATCCATGAACAAAGAAGAGCTTAAAGAACTGTTACCGCATCGAGAGCCGATGCTTTTGCTCGACGAAGCCGAGCTGGTGGGCGACGAGGCCCACGGCAAGATCACGATTACGGGCGACGAGTACTTTTTGCAGGGGCATTTTCCGGGAAACCCGGTGGTCCCCGGCGTGATCCAATGCGAGATGCTCGCCCAGAACTGCTGCGTGCTGCTGATGGGCGATGAGGAGGCGCGCGGCGCGACGCCGTTCTATACGAGCCTCGATAAAGTGCGCTTTAAGCGTCCGGTGCGCCCGGGCGACACGGTGGATCTAGTGTGCTCCATCACGCGTGCGCGCGGGCCGTTCCGCTTTGCGACGGGTACTGCGAGCGTCAACGGTGAGGTTTGCTGCCGCGCCGATATGTCTTTTGCACTCATGCACGAAAGTTAAGGAAGGCTTCATGTTCGACAAAGTGCTCATCGCCAACCGCGGCGAGGTCGCGGTCCGTGTTATCCGCGCGTGCCGCGATATGGGCATCAAAACCGTCGCCGTCTATTCCACGGCCGATGCGGACGCGCTGCACGTGCAGCTTGCCGACGAGGCGTATTGCATCGGCGGTCCGCGCCTTGCCGAGAGCTACCTCAACGACGATGCCGTGCTCACCTGTGCCGTAAAGTCGGGCGCCAAGGCAATTCATCCCGGCTATGGCTTTTTCTCCGAGAAGGCGAGCTTCGTGCGCGACTGCGACAAGTATGGCCTGGCGTTTGTCGGTCCTTCGGCCGAGGTGATCGATAGCATGGGCGACAAGGACGCCGCGCGTCGAACGGCTGCCGCGGCGGGCGTGCCCATCGTGCCGGGCTGCGATTTGCTCAAAAGCCCCGAGGAGGCAACGGCCGAGGCCGAGCGCATTGGCTGCCCCGTGCTTATTAAGGCGCGTGCAGGCGGTGGTGGTCGCGGCATTCGTAAGGTCGAGCGCGTGGAAGATGCGGCAAAGGCGTTCATCGAGGCGCGTGCCGAGGGCGAGGCCGTTTTTGGCGACGGCGAGTGCTACATGGAGAAGTTCGTCGCGCCGGCGCACCATGTCGAGGTGCAGATTATGGCCGATAAGCAGGGCCATGTGTTTTCGCTCGGCGAGCGCGAGTGCTCGGTGCAGCGTCGCAACCAAAAGCTAATCGAGGAGAGCCCCGCACCGTGCCTCGACGGACACGACGACATTCGTGCTCGCATGCACAAGGCAGCGCGTGACCTGGCTCGTGCCGTCGGCTACGAAGGAGCCGGTACCATCGAGTTCCTGTATTCGGACGACGGCAATTTCTACTTTATGGAAATGAACACGCGCTTGCAGGTGGAGCATCCGGTTACGGAGTTTGTGACCGATACCGACTTGGTCAAGTGGCAGCTGCGTGTGGCGGCCGGCCAGCCTCTGCCTTTTGAGCAGGAAGACATGCCGATCCGCAATCACGCCATGGAGTGCCGCATCAATGCCGAAACGCCGGACTTTCTGCCGTCATGCGGAACGGTTACCGCGTTGCGTGTGCCGGGTGGTCCGCGCGTGCGCTGGGATTCCGCCATGTTTACCGGTGCGAAAGTTCCGCCGTACTACGACTCCATGCTCGGCAAGCTCATCGTGTGCGCGCCCACGCGTGACGGCGCCATTCGCAAGATGCGCTCGGCCCTGGGCGAGCTCGTGATTGAGGGCGTGAGCGAAAACAGCGAGCTTCAACTCGACGTGCTGGCAAACGATGAGTTCTTGTCGGGCATGTACCACACCGATCTGATGGGGCATCTCTATGCTGATGAATAGAAAAGCGAAGACGGTCAACGTCCTCGAGGGGCCGATGACCGAGTCGTGCGCCGAGTTTCCCGCGCGCCACGTGTTTATCAAGTGCCCGGAGTGCCGCCGTGTGATCGATGAGGCGCGCCTGCACGACAACCTCGAGGTCTGCCCTCGTTGCGGCAAACACTTTCGCGTGAGCGGTCGCGCGCGCATGCGCATGACGGTTGACGAGGGCACGTTTGAGGAATGGGATGCCAATCTGGCGCCGGAGGACTTCCTCTCGTTTCCCGGCTATGCCGACAAGCTCAAGAGCGTGAGTGAGCGTTCGGGCGAGCGCGATGCCGTTGTGTGCGGCAGGGGCAAAATCTGCGGTTGCGATACGGCACTCTTCTTTATGGATGCCAACTTTATGATGGGCTCGATGGGCTCCGTGGTGGGCGAGAAGATCTGTCGCGCATTTGAGCGTGCGACCGAGCTGGGATTGCCGGTTGTCGGCTTTACCGTTTCGGGCGGCGCGCGCATGCAAGAGGGCGTGACATCGCTTATGCAGATGGCCAAGATTTCTGCGGCGGTTAGGCGCCACAGCGAGGCGGGCGGCCTGTATATCACGGTGCTCACCGACCCCACGACCGGAGGCGTAACCGCGAGCTTTGCCATGGAGGGCGACATTATCCTGGCCGAGCCCGATGCCCTGACGGCGTTTGCCGGCCCGCGCGTGATCGAGCAGAACATGCACAAGCGCCTGCCCAAGGGATTCCAGCGCTCCGAGTTTTTGCTGGAGCACGGCTTTTGCGATGCCGTTGTTCCGCGTGGCGAGATTGCGCTCACGGTAGGCGAGTTGCTGGCGCTGCACGAAGGGCACGCGCCCGGCCTGGGGGCACCGCACGAGATTGTGCATACGGGTCGCCGCGGCAAAAAGCTGGGGCACTTGTTTAAGCGCTCGGCCGCACCAAAAACCGCGCTCGAGATTGTCAAGCAGACCCGCTCGGCAGATCGCGCCACGGCGGGCGAGATGATCTCGCTGGGCCTGGATGGATTTGTGGAGCTGCACGGCGACCGCTACTTTGGCGACGACGCTGCTGTGGTGGCTGGCATTGGCTGGAAAGACGGACGCCCCGTAACGGTCATCGCCATCGAGCGCGGCACCACGACCAAAGAGCGCATGCGTCGCAACTTTGGTATGGCACATCCCGAGGGCTACCGCAAAGCGCGTCGCCTTATGCGCCAGGCCGAAAAGTTTGGTCGACCGGTTCTGTGCCTGGTCGATACTTCGGGCGCGTTTTGCGGCATCGGTGCCGAGGAGCGCGGCCAGGGCGAGGCGATTGCCCAGAATCTCATGGAGATGAGCGGCCTTAAGACACCGATTGTCTCGGTGGTGACAGGCGAGGGCGGCTCTGGTGGCGCGCTGGCGCTGTCCGTGGCCGACCGCATCCTGATGCTCTTGAGCTCCGCCTATTCGGTCGTGAGCCCCGAGGCCTGTGCGTCGATCCTGTGGAAGGATACCGAGCGCGCGAATGAGGCCGCCGAGGCGCTTAAGCTCACGTCCCCCGATCTGCTGACACTCGGCATCATCGACGGCATTGTTGACGATAGGGGCCTGTCGCATGAGGAGATCGCCGGTGCCGTCATGTCCTCGGCATTCGATGCCTTCGATGCGCTTGGGCGGCTCGACGACGCGACCCTCACAAACCTTCGCTACGAAAAGTACCGCGCAATCGGTCAGTACCGCACGATGTGACAAAGGGACAGCCCGCATGTCGCATTGGGAAAGGCGTTCCATGCCACAAGTTTCTAACACCTCGTTTACAACGACGGTTTCATCAAACGCCATGGCCGTGGTGGACTATCTGTCCAAAAGCATGATGTCGGCACTGCCCTTTATTGTCTGCGCGGCGTTGTTCCGCACCGTCGCCGTCATTATGGGCGAGGGCATGCTTGGCCTGTGGTCTGCCGATTCTGAAATCTATCGCCTGTTCTACAGTTGGCTCTATAACGCCGGCTACTACTTTTTGCCCATCTATCTTGGTTGGGCGGCCGCCCGCCAGCTCGGTTGCTCGGAGCAGCTGGGCATGATGCTGGGCGGCGTATTGATTGCGCCCGATCTACTCAAGCTTGTCGATGCCGCATCGACGACGGGGGCATCGATGACTTCCGTATATGGTCTGCTTCCCGCGCCGGTCAACGATTACACGACGACTGTTATTCCGGTTCTTATCTCGGTACCCGTGCTATGGCGGGTGGAGTGTTTCTTTCAGCGCGTTATCCCTAAGGCCGTGGCGTTTTCGTTCGTTCCGTTTGCGACCATGCTTGTCATGGTTCCGGTTTCGCTGTGTATTACGGCGCCGGCGGGCAGCTATCTGGGCATGCTGTTGGGCCAGCTTATGTTTATGCTTGGCAATTCCGGTGGCATCGTGTCGCTGCTCACGCTCATGGGGCTTGCCGCGGGCTGGGAGTTCCTAAAGATAGCGGGCGTCAGCAACGTCGTTCTATCGCTTGCGTACGCGCAGTTTATGAGTGTGGGAACGGATTCGTGCATCCTGATTGCCGCGACGATGGCGACGTTCGCCGTTTGGGGCATGCCTTTTGGCGCGTCGCTCCGCGTTGCGGATAAGGACGAGAAGGCGCTCATGCTGGGCTACTCAATCTCGGGTGTTCTTGGCGGCGTAAGCGAGCCGGCGCTGTACGGTTGCGGCTTTAAATATGGCAGGTGCCTGACGTGCATGGCCATTGGCGGCGCCGTCGGAGGCCTTGTTGCAGCCGTGGGCCACGTTACGGCCTATACCATCGGCATGACGAATGTCCTCATGGTCATTGGCTTTGCCACGGGCGGCATCTCGAACCTGCTGTGGTGCTGCGCTGCCGGCGGTGTGGCATTTGCGGTGTCTGCGGCGCTGAGCTACTGCTTTGGCGTGGTGCCGGCGAAGGGACAGACGATGGGGGACGGAGCCGATTCACCCGAAACCTCGAAGAGCGTGGCCGAAGTAAGCGCGTAAACCTGTGCGACACAAGGACGATTCCTTTGCCATGCTCCAAGGCCGTGGCCCGTGTGGGTCGCGGCCTTTTTGTATCTGAAGGACAAAGTGGCTACACTACAATCCGTTTGAGCAATAGATATATATAGGCAGTACCGTGGGGGCTGATGAAGATGGTCGAGTGGATCGTTCGTCGTGCGCAGGGCGACCGTGCGCGCGTGGGCACGTTGACGGGCATGGTGTGTATTCTCGCTAATGTTGCGCTTTGTGCTGCGAAGGGCGCAATTGGTGTGCTGTCGGGATCGGTTTCGATTGTGGCGGATGCCATGAACAACCTGTCCGATGCCAGCTCGAATATCGTGAGCGTGCTGGGCTTTAAGCTGGCGAGCAAGCCGGCGGACCCCGAGCATCCTTACGGACATGGCCGCTACGAGTATCTCTCGGGTCTGGTCGTGGCGGCGCTCGTGCTGCTGATCGGCGTTGAGCTGGTGAAGTCCTCGGTTGAGCGCATCATCCACCCCGAACCTGTCGAGTTCTCGCTTGCCCTGGTGGCAGTTCTAGTGCTTTCGATGGTCGTAAAGCTCTGGATGGCGGCCCTCAACCAAAAGCTCGGCGATCGCATTGAGTCCGAGACGCTGCATGCGACCGCGCAGGATTCCAAGAACGATGTCCTTGCCACAGGCGCCGTGCTGGCATGTGCGATTGTTTCGCAGGTGACGCACATCAATCTTGACGCATGGGTTGGCCTTGCCGTTGGCGCCTATATTGGCTGGAGCGGCCTTGAACTTATTCAAGATACGGTGAGCCCGCTTTTGGGTCAGTCGCCCGATCCTAAGCTGGTCAAGCACATTCGAGACAAGATCATGAGCTATCCCGGCGTTTTGGGCGTTCACGATTTGATGGTTCACGACTACGGTCCGGGCAGGAAGTTTGCAAGTGCGCATGCCGAGATGGCGGCCGAGGCCAGCCCGCTGGAAAGTCACGACACGCTCGATAACATCGAGCAGTCGTTTAGGAACGAAGACGGCATGATTGTCACACTTCACTACGACCCCATCGTGACCGACGATCCCAAGGTGGCAAGCATGCGTTTGCGCATTAACGCCATGGCTCAACAAATCGATAGCCGCCTTTCGATTCACGATTTGCGTTGCGTGCCGGGCCCTACGCACACCAACGTGATCTTCGACTGCGTGCGTCCCTCGGATCTGCAGATGAGTGCCGAAGACTTAAAGCACGCGCTGGCACAACGGGTCGAATCGGAATACCCCAGGTCGATTGCCAAGATTACGATCGACGAAGACTACGTAGGACATACCCACGAGTAAGGCTGTGCCGGCAAAGCAGGTTATGCAGAAGGGGAGAGCATGAAGAAGCTGTATCTACTCCGCCACGGTCAGACGGAGTTCAACGTCAAAAAGCTGGTCCAGGGTCGCTGTGATTCACCGCTCACCGATCTGGGCCGTCAGCAGGCACGGGCAGCGGCCGCATGGCTCAAAGCCCACAGCGTCGTCCCCGACAAAGTGGTCTCATCACCCTTAGGCCGAGCCATGGACACGGCAAGTCTTGTCGCATGCGAACTCCTCGGTCCGGACGCAGCAGTCGAGCCCTGCGAAGGCATCATCGAGCGCTGCTACGGCACCTTCGAAGAAGGCCCGCACGACGCGCTACCCACCGACGTCTGGGATCCGGGCGAGGACCTGGTCCCCTTCGGAGGAGAAGGAAGCCAAGCGCTGCAAGAACGCATGTTAGGCACCCTCACCAATCTCATGGGCTCCGAGGGCATCGAAACCCTCCTAGCAGTAAGCCACGGCAGCGCCAGCCGCCAATTCATCAAGGCTGCAGCCCCAGAGGGCTTCGAGCTCCCAGCAAAACTCCCCAACTGCGCCATCATGATCTTCGATTTCGATGAGGCAAAGCCACAAGCAGAAGGCGAACCGTCCCAATGCAAGTTCACCCTCCAGCAAATAGTGGACCCCCAACAAAGTCATTAGCCTGAGCGAGCAAGGTTTAGCAGACATCAACGTGGCGTTCCCAGTGTGCGGCGGAGGGGGCGGGCCTGAGACATATTAAGGTTGTCGCGAGTTCCGCACGAACAGGAGAGCA
>NZ_JBDMGT010000004.1:0-95627 GCF_039752775.1 Collinsella aerofaciens
GCTTGCCCGTATCGTAGGCAATGCGCCGAATGCTCGCCATCGAAATTTATCGGTGGCCCACTTCAGACTGTAATGGGTCATCCAAAATGAACGTGGATAATCTCCCGTTTTTGGCTCGGTGACGGCCTCAAAGTCAAAGTGGGAGATTATCCACGCTCGTTAGTTAAGCGTCCGAAAATCCACACTCGCCAAACCTACCAAAAAGGGACGGGTTTATTTTGGCACGTTTCGGTAGGTATCAGGAGGTGCCAGGAGCGGGGTGGCGGCGGGGTGCCGCTGCGAAAAGAAGTATCGGGTTTGGCGTGCCCGCTTCTGCCCGTCCCGTGCGCAGGCGATACTCGGCTTATCGACCTGCGATGCAAAGGAGATGCTCGTCCCACGAGCACTACCGGGAAGGGCTCGCGATTCGAGTCCCCACCTTAGCATTTGAACCATTTGGCACTATAATTACCGTAGGCATGCGCACAACGTTGCGCTTAATCAAGAGGAGAAAACGTATGGGTCTGTTTGACATGTTCAAGAAGAAGGCTGAGCCCGCGGCTGCCGCTGCTCCGGCCTCTATCTCTGCTTCTGCTGGCGCCGACGTGCTGTGCTCGCCCGTCAAGGGCAAGGTCATCAAGATGGCTGACGTGCCCGATCCCGTCTTTGGTGGCGAGGTTCTGGGCAAGGGCTGTGCCGTGTGGCCCGAGGACGATCTGGTCTACGCTCCCTGCGACGGTAAGGTGACCGTCACCATGGGTCACGCCGTGGGCTTGCAGTCCGATAGCGGCATCGAGGTTCTGGTGCACGTTGGCGTCGATACCGTCAACATGAACGGCGATGGCTTCGAGGGCTTCGTCAAGGCCGACGACGTTGTGAAGGCTGGCCAGCCCATACTCAAGATCGACCGCGCCAAGATCGCCGCTGCCGGTTACAAGGACTGCGTCGTCGTGGCCGTGTCCAACACCGCCGAGTTTGCCGATGTCGAGCTCACCGTTGAGGCAGAGTCCGCCGTCGCCGCCGGTGACGCCATCGTCAAGGTCGTCCGCAAGTAAACTGCGGCGTCCAAAGGATGTGCAAGGGTGGTCGGGTTTTCCGGCCACCTTTTTTATTGCACCGCGGGAAAGCGTTTTATTGCACGTTGGGCGGGCTTGCAAACCGTTCGGACGCTAAAACGAACCGACCGTGCCTTCGCGTTGCCGAGGGTGTTCATAAGCGGATAGTATGGGCTTACTTATTACAACGTGCGCCGCGTCTGGGAAGCGCAGTGCCGCTCATTGGGAGGAACAACATGAAAAAGAAGCTGCTGCTTGCACCCCTCATGGCCGTCTTGGTTGCATGTGTGGTCGTGCTTTCCGGCTGTGGAGGTCCTTCGGTTGAGGAGCTCATCACCGAGGATCTTACGACTCAGTTTGACGAGGTCAAGAACGGTGGCGACGACTTCCTCTCTGGTCTGGAGGAGGCTTCGGGCGACGAGTTCGAGCAGCTGGGTATCGATCCCAAGGAGTATGCCAAGACCTATCTCGAGGGCTTTGACTACAAGATCGGCGACGTGACGGTCGACGAAGACAAGGGTGTCGCGACCGCCGAGGTCTCCATCACCTGCAAGTCTATGAACAAGATCGTCGAGGACTTCTCCACCCAGTATCAGGAGAAGGTCGCTGCGCTTGACACGGTTCCTTCCGATGACGAGCTGTACAAGATGGCCGGTCAGGTTATGGTCGATGTGACCAAGGCCACCGAGCCCAGGAAGACCACGGTTATCTTCAAGTACACCTGCAACGACGATGGCGAGTGGTCTGCCGACGACTCCGTCAACTCCGAGATGATGGATGCAATGCTGAGCTAGGGGGTTACGCGGTTCTACGAACCGCGTAACCAGTTGACGCTGCGCGCCGCCCAGGACGACAATTTGTCATTCAAAAGGCGAGGCATGACCAGAAGGTCTATGCCTCGCCTTTTTCATGCCAACTTGTTCGTCCTGGACGTCGCTCGCTGTCCATCCTCTACCTGCGTCGTCCCCATGGTGCGGCACTTGTAGTCATTGGGTGTTCCTATAGTTTTGTCAACCGTCGGGGCTACTCCCGGTAGGGCACCCGGTCGCGCATCACGGCGTATATCGCCCTGAGCCGCTTCCTCGCGACGGCCTTGAGCGCCCGCCCATGCCCCATGCCCCGCGCCCTGCAGGCCCGGTAGTACCCGCCGTAGCGCCCCGAGGACCTCACCAGGCTGTTGCACGAGAAGATCAGCAGGGACTTGAGCCTCGCGTCGCCGCGCCTGGACGCCCTGACCGACCTCACCGACGTTCCGGAGCTCCTCACCCTCGGGGCTATGCCGCAGTACGAGGCCAGGTGGTCGTGGTCCGGGAACCTCCCGATGTCGACCGACACCGCGAGCTGCGCCGCGGTCCTCGGGCCGATGCCGGGCACGGTGAGCAGGCACGCGTAGGTCTCGTCGCCCTCGAGCAGCGCCGCCGTCTCGGCCTCGAGGGCCCCGGCCTCGTCGAGGGCCTCCGATATCCGGGCGGCCAGGAACCTGACCTGCCTGTTCTCGGCCTCGATGAGCGCCGGCGGGGGCGCAGTCGAGGCGGCCGCGGCCTCCCCGGCGGCCTCGGCCTGCGGCCCCTCGGCCCCCGAGCGGGCGATCCCCCACGCCCCGCCGAACCCGGCGAGCAGCTCCAGCCACCGGCGGTCCGACAGGTCGACGGCGGCCTCGAGGGCCGGGCAGGACTCGAGCAGCACGGCGCGCAGGCGGTTCTTGTCCCTGGTCGCGCAGGCGACGACGTTGGTCGCGCTGCGACGAGAGGGCGCGCGCGGCCTCGAGGGCCTCGCCGCGGCCCGGGACCCCCGACAGGGAGTCCGGCACACCCAGGGCGGTCCGCGCGATCACCGCGGCGTCGCGCTCGTCGGTCTTGGCCTCGCCGGCGAACAGCCCGGCGGCGCGGCTGGCGGCGAGGCCGGGCAGGTGGGCGACCCCCAGACCCGCGGCGCGGGCGCGCCTCACGGCGAGGGACCCTATGTTGCGGAACTGGTCGACCACGACGAGCGTGCCGGCGGGCACGGAGGCGAACAGCGCGTCGAGCTCGGCCTCCCTGTTGCGGACGGGGGCGCTGGACAGCACCTCCCCGTCGCGGTCGATCAGGCAGGCCCAGTGGGAGGACTTGCCGACGTCTAGGCCGAGCACGGCCGCGGGCCTGGTCGATGGCGCTTTCACGGTGGTATCCTTCCGGTAGTCGTTCGACCGGATGGCCTCCCCCTCGGCACTCACATTACCAGCCGCGGCGCCTGCCCGGCACTTTCCTATCAGCCGTCGGGGGCGGCGCGTCCCGCGCCGGCAGCACCCAACAGGCCCTCTCGGGGGCAGGGACATTCGGCCGTGCGCGGGCGCCCGGTCGGCGGCCCGTTCTGGGCGCGCCTCAATCGTAGCCCGAGACGGGCCCGGGCTGACAATTTCGACTGTAATGGACGTTCTTAAATGACCAGGCGGCAGTTGGGGACACTCCTTGTGGCAGCGTTGCATCGAGTGCTTGGGAAGATGCGACCCGGTTTTTGGTCAAATTCCGGGTCGCGGTTTCCGGATGGGGTGGGTTGCGGAAAGTGCGACCCGGAATATTGCTCTGAAACGGGATGCGGTTTCCCTGATGCGCCTCAAACGGAAAGCGTATCCCATTCCGGAGCTCCAAAACGGGATGCGCTTTCCGCGCGGAAGAATTGTCGCAGCTGCGTTAAGCAGTGTCGCTCGTTACTCGCCCAGAATCAGCGCCGTGAGCTCTGCCTGGGTGTCCACCACGTAGTCGGCGCCGGCGGCTTCCAGCTCTGCGCGGCCGCGGAAGCCCCAGCTGACGCCCGCGCTCTTAAGGCCGGCGTTGTGGCCGGTCAGGATATCGACATTGGAATCGCCCACATAGAGCGTGGTCGACGGATCGGCGCCCAGCTCTTCCATCACATGCAGCGTAACAGGCGCCTCGGGCTTGGGGGGAAACGCATCGACGCGGCCCTGTACCAGCGCAAAGCGCTCGGAACCAAAATACTTCTCGATAAGCGGAGCCGCCGAGATGTGGTCCTTGTTGGTGAGCACGGCAAGCTGAACGCCCGCGGCGCGTAGGCGGTCGAGCATCTCGATCGTGCCGGCATAGGGGACGGTGTGGTCCTCCTTGTGCTCGCCGTAGTAAGCCCTAAACTCGGCAAGCGTCTGCTCAAACATGCGGCCGTCGCCCGCATACTCGGCGGGCATAAAGCGCTCAACCAGCTTGAGCATGCCGTTTCCTACCTTGTAGCGGTACTCGTCTACGGCAAACGTGGGCCAGCCGTGCATCTCGCAGGTATGGTTGCCGGCGGCCGCCAGGTCCTCGAGTGTGTTGAGGATGGTACCGTCCAGGTCAAAGATCACATGGGAAAAAGCTGCTGCCATGAAAGCTCCCGTCATTGGGTTTCAAAACGCACCCCATGATACTGGGCATGCGTGCCGGGCATGTTTGGAATCTGAATATCTTTAATAGCCCTGAGCCTTTGTCGTTAGCAAATTCTCGGCAGCTGCTCTCCTACGAGCATGTCGAGGATGCGGGTCGAACCCCAGCCGGTGCGCACGCGCACGGCGGGACGGGCGCCCTCGGCAAGCGGCAACACGCGACCGATGACGGCGGCATTCTCGCCGTAGCGGGCGGCGCGCATGGCGCTCAGCGCGGCATCGGCTTGCTCGGCCGGCACGACGGCAACCATCTTGCCCTCGTTTGCCACCTGCAGCACATCGTAGCCGAGCATCTCGCAGGCTGCCTGCACGTCGGGGCGCACGGGCACATCGTCCTCGTCGATCTCCATGGCAACGCCGCTGGCCTGCGCAAACTCGTTGAGCGTCGAGGCCAGGCCACCGCGCGTGGGGTCGCGGAAGCAGCGTGTGTCGGGTGCTGCGGCCAGAACGTCGGCAATCAGGTGGTTGAGCGGTGCGGCATCGCTTTCGATCGTGCTCGAAAACGCCAAGCCCTCGCGTTGGCTCATGATGGCGATGCCGTGGTCGCCCAGCGTACCCGAGACCAGGATGACATCGCCGGGGCGGCAGTTGGCGCCGCTGAGCGCCACGCCCGTGGGAACCTCGCCCACGCCGGCGGTATTGATGTAGACGCCGTCGGCCCCGCCGCGCTCGACCACCTTGGTGTCGCCCGTGATTATGGACACGCCCGCCTCATGCGCCGTTTCGGCCATCGTCTGCACAATCTGGCGGAGCTTGTCCATGGGATAGCCCTCTTCGAGGATAAAGCCGCACGATAGGTAGCGCACGTTGGCGCCCGAGGTCGCGACATCGTTAACGGTTCCGCACACGGCTAGGCGGCCGATGTTGCCACCGGGGAAGAACTGCGGCGAGACTACAAAGCTGTCGGTCGACATGGCAATGCGCCCGCTCGTGGGCAGCGCGGCGACGCCGGCATCGTTGCCCTCGAGCAACTCGGGCGACCCAAAGGCATCCAAAAAGACCTCATCGATGATGCGTTTCATCATCTGACCGCCAGAGCCGTGGCCCAACAGGACGGTGCTATCGGTAACGCTATGGGACATATCGAAAACTCCAATCGTGGGTGGAATTATATGGGTGAGGCGCAGCGTCGACTGGTCCGCCGTTCGTTAGAACGGCGGAACCTATTAGCCTCGGTAGCGGAAATATGCCGCGCAGCTGCCCTCGGAGCTCACCATGCACGGGCCGACGGGGTGCTCGGGCGTGCAGGTGCGGCCAAAGAGCGGGCAGTCGCTCGGCGTAATGGCCCCGCGCAGCACGTCGCCGCAGCGGCACCCGCGCGGCTCGACTGTCGCCTCAACGGGCACATCAAAGCGGGTACGGGCATCAAAGCGCGAGAATTCGGGACGAATGGCGAGTCCCGAAGCCGCAATCGGCCCCAGCCCGCGCCACGTGGTGTCGCATGGTTCAAACACCTGCTCGACCAGCTGGCGCGCCACGGGATTGCCGTCTGCGTTGACGCCACGGCGGTAGGCGTTGTCAATCGCCGGCCTGTCCTCGACAACTATCTGGACCAGCATGCAGATGCCCTGCAGGATATCGACCGGTTCAAATCCCGTGACCACGCCCGGGGTATTAAATTCGTCGACCAAAAAGCTAAAGGGCGCCAAGCCCGTGATGGTGGCGACGTGGCCCGGCAGGATAAAGCCGTCGATGGTGGTCTCGGGGTCGTTGGCGATGGCGCGCAACGCCGGCGGCGTGGTCTTGTGGGCGCAATAGACCGAGAAGTTCAAAAGCCCGCGCGCCTCGGCCTCCAAGATGGCGGCGGCGATGGTGGGCGTCGTAGTCTCAAAGCCCACGCCCATAAAAATGACCGGGCGATCAGGGTTTTGCTCGGCAATGTCGAGCGCGTCGAGCGGGGAATAGACGATGCGGATATCGCGCCCCGCCGCCTTTTGCGCAGCGAGCGAGGTGGATGATCCGGGCACGCGCATCATGTCGCCAAAGGTGGTGATGATGGCGCCGTCTATGTTGGCGAGCGCGATTGCGTGGTCGATGTCGCGGTTGGCGGTGACGCAGACGGGGCAGCCCGGGCCGCTCAGCAGCTTGAGCCCGGCCGGCATAATGGAGCGAAAGCCATAGCGCCCGATGCTCACGGTATGCGTGCCGCAGACTTCCATAAGGTTGATGGTGCGGTCGCCGACAAGCTCATGAATGCGCTCGATGAGCTCGCGAGCCAGCTTGGGATCGCGGAATGCCGAGAAATCGATACCGGAGCGCGCCGGCTGCTCGGGCGCCACTAGTAAGCCTCCGCCGGGTTGGTGGCCAGCTGGTCTTCTTCGACCAGCTCGGACATGGCATTAACAAGCTCGAGCGTTTCCTGTGCTTCCTGCTCGTCGACAATCTGGATGCCAAAGCCGGCGTGTACGAGAATATAGTCGCCAACCTGCGCCGTCGGCACGAGTCGCAGCGACACGGGGCGCTCGATGCCCATCATGTCGACGGTGGCCTTGAGGTCGTCGTCGCGTTTGACTACTTTACCGGGAACGGCAAGGCACATATTGTTCCCCTTTTATACGCTTTGCGCTGGACGGGCGCTCAATAATCCATCAGTTGATGGTAGCGCTCGCGGGCGCTGCGGGCAAACGCGCTACACCTGTGAGACGGTGGCTTGTGGGCTGGCCGAACAGCCTATTGCGGTGCGACCTGTGCGAGGCGGGTGCGTGCGACTGCCGCCTGACCGTAGGCGATGCAGCCGTCGTTGACGGGTACGGAGTGAGGAACCAAGACAGTGAGACCCATGCTTTTGAGCTCGCGGGTGAGGAGCTGGAGCAAAAGTCGGTTCATGAACACGCCACCCGAGAGCGCGACGGTATCGATGCCCTCGTGCACGCAGATTTCGCTGGCGATGCGCGCCGAGGAGCGCGCGACGGCGACATGGAAGTCGAGTGCGAGCCTGTCGGCGGACGCTCCGGCTTCAATTCCTCCCAAAAGTGCCTCAAAGAGTGCTTTCTGGTCCAGAACATAGGGGCCGTCCAGCCACGATGGGCCAGATGCGAAATAACCGGCGTTGTCGTCGGGAAAACGGGCGATTTCGTTGTCGAGCGCGCGCCAGGCGGCGGCTTCGAGTTCTATGGCGGGTTCGCCCTCGTAGGTTGCCTTGTCGCAGATGCCCAGAATCGTTGCCGCGGCATCAAAGAGACGCCCCATGCTGCTGGTACGCGGGCTGTTGATGCCGTGCTCGATCATGGTGGCTGTCACGCTGCGCGTTTGCTCGTCGAGGCTGTCCAAAAGCCGAGCGGTACCTGGGTGCTCGAGCAGACCGAGCTCACTGAGCAGGGCAAAGGCGTTGCGGCGGGCGTCGCGCACGGAGGCCGCCCCGCCGGGGAGCGCCCAGGTGCGCAAATGCGCGGCGCGCTCAAAGCCGCCAAGGCCGGTGACAAGAAACTCGCCGCCCCAAATGGTCCCATCGGTGCCGGCGCCGGTGCCGTCAAAGGCGATGCCAAGGACGCGCGCGTCGGTTGTAAGCTGGCCCGCGGCGATGGCCTCGGCCATTACGCTCGCGATATGCGCATGATGGTGCTGCACCTCGACGAGCGGCAGATTGCATTTTCGCGCCTGCTCGCGCGCCCACTGGCCCGATAGATAGCTGGGGTGTAAATCGCAGGCCAAGGCGGCGGGCGCCAAGTCAAAGAGATCTTCCAAGCGCGTGCGCGCGGCGTTCCAGGCATCGAAGGTCCCGCCGTTTTCAACATCGCCGATATGCTGCGACACAAAACAGGTTGCCTCGCCGTTCGTCCCTTCGCGCGTGAGCGCAATCGTGGCCTTTTGTTGTGGCCCGCAGGCGAGCACGCAGGACGGAGCGCCGTCGAGCGCCGGCAACGGCAGCGGCTGGGGTGCATATCCGCGAGCGCGGCGCACGGGCATAACGGCGCCGTCGACCACGCGCACTACAGAGTCGTCGTAGCGCGAGAGGATCGCGCGGTCGTTACCGAGCAACGCGTCGGCGATGCCGGCGGCAACGAGGTGTTCCCAGGCAAGATCGTCATCGGTCTCGATGGGCTCTTCGCTCAGGTTACCGCTGGTCATGACGAGCGCGTGCATACCGCAGGCTTCTGCCGCGGCAAGCAACAGATGTTGAAGCGGCGTATAGGGGAGCATGACGCCGAGCTCGGGCAAGTCGTGCGCGACAGATGGCGCGAGGGCGAGGATGTCGGGGGAACCGCCGTTGCCCTCGCCAGCAGTGCGCTGGCGCAGCAGCACAATGGGGCGGATACTGCCGGCGAGAAGCTCGCGCTCAGCGTCGTCGATATGGCACAGGCGCCCGGCATCGGCAAGACTGCGCACCATGACGGCAAGCGGCTTATTGCTGCGACGCTTGCGACGGCGCAACTCGGCCACCGCCTGCTCGTTGGCAGCGTCACAGGCTAGATGGAATCCGCCCAGGCCCTTGATGGCGACGATGCCACCGCTGGCCAGCAGCTCAACACAGCGCTCGATGATAGCGTCGCTGGCCTCGCATGTGGTGCCGACGGCCGGTGTCGCGGACGAATTCCCGCACGCATCGCCGTTCACAGCCTCGCGCCACGTAATATGCGGTCCGCAATCAAAGCAGGCATCGGGCTGTGCGTGAAAGCGACGGTCGAGTGGATCGGCATACTCTGCGGCGCAGGCGGGGCACATGGGGAAACGGTCCATCGAGGTAGCCGCTCGGTCATAAGGCAGCGATCGGATGATGGTAAAGCGCGGCCCGCAGTTGGTGCAGTTGATAAAGGGGTAGTGGTAGCGTCGGTCGGCGGGATCGAACAACTCGCACAGGCAATCGTCGCAGGTGGCGATATCGGGCGAGACGAGCGTCGTGTGCGCGGTCTGGTCCTGCGAGGCTACGATGCGAAAACCCTGTTCATTGGCGGCATCCCAACCGTTGGCTGCCAAGTCCACAACCTCGACATGCTCTACGCGAGCCGCCGCGGGCACATGCTCAGAAAGTGCAGCGACAAATCCGTCAACCGCCTCGGCACAAGCGTGCGCCTCGATATGCACGCCGTCGCCCGCGTTGAGCACCCATCCGCAAATGCCATGCGCTATGGCCTCGCGATACACAAACGGTCGCATGCCAACGCCCTGCACAATGCCCGTCACATGAATATGCACATGCCGCATGCGACACCCCTCATCAAAACCGACCAAAAAGGGACAGGTTTATTTTGGTAGGTAAAACTTCTAAACCTGCCAAAATAAACCTGTCCCTTTTTGGCAGGTGCGCTGCGGGAAATCCAGCTACAGCCCCAGGCTCTGCTTGGTGGCGGCGCACGTGAGCTCGCCGTGCTTAACGCCGCGCAGGCCCAGCAGGCGGTCAGCTAGTTCGTAGACACGCTCGCCGCGACCCTTGAGCGCCAGGATCTCCAAGCAGTTGTGGTGATCCAGATGCACGTGCATGGTCGATACGATCTCGTCGGTGTAGTCGTGCTGCACTTCGTCCAGACGGCGCGTCAGGTCGCCGGTATGGTGGTCGTAGATCATGGTGAGCGACCCGATAACATGCTCATCGGGCGTGCGCATCTGCTCCTTGGCAATCGAGGCGCGAATCAGGTCGCGCACGGCCTCGGAGCGGTTGGCCACGTCGCCGCGGCGCGCGATCTGTTCGTCAAAACGGCGCAGCAGGTCGTCCGGTGCGGTAACCGAAAAGCGAACCAGCTCGGAGCCGGAGCCACTACAGTGGCAGCCTGCGTCACCGTCCGCCCCGTGCGGATGCTCGTGCTCGTACCCGCAGCCGTGCTCGTGTTCGGCCACTTTACACCAGCTTCACGGAGCCGACAGAGTTGTGGTCGGCCTCGATGGCCTCTTCGTAGCCCTCGAGTGCGTCGTGGGCCTCGTGCAGCGCGGCCATGGCGGCCTCGAGCTTGGCGCCGATGCGCTCCATGTCAAAATTCTCGGTCGCATGCAGCAACTGATGGCTCCATTCGTGAGCGAGCTCGATGGTGTCGTCGACCTGCTTGACGCTCATGGCAAGCTGGCTCATGTTCATTCCAACATCATGCATGGAAAATCTCCTTTTGTATGGGGCAGTTCAGTGGTTCAGATTTTACTACGGAGGGCTCTCGCGCCCGCCGCCGTATGCCAGCTGTCCTACGGTGCCAGTGAAGCAAGTGGCGCGACTACGACACCGTCTTCCCGTCGGTAGGCAGTCGCGGTTCCAGTGAGAACGAGCAAGAAGGACGCTTCGCCTTGGTGGGTCGCATCGATTTTAGATGCGAGTTTCTTGAGATTGGCGGCAGCGGTGTCTATAGGCTTTGAACCAAGCTTGACCTCAACCAGAGCGTACCTGCCGTCATCTAGCACGAGTACGGCATCGGCTTCAAGGTCGGTCTTGTCCCGATAGTGGTAAACCTTGCCGCCAAGTAGATCCATATAGGTGCGCAGGTCACGGATGCACATCGATTCAAACAGAAGCCCAAATGTTTCAAAATCTTCCAGGAGTTTTTGAGGCGTTGCCCCCAGGGCTGCGACCGCAAGCGATGGATCGCAGAAATGGCGCGTCGGACTTGTCCGTACGGCGGTTTTTGAGCGGAGCCGCGGGGCCCATGCCTCGAGATCTTCGAAAACGCAGGAGCGGGTCAAGGCGTCGACATATTCAGAAACGGTATTTCTTGAGGGAGGTTCTCCTTGCATGTCGGCGGCGATTGTGGCGAGCGATGCCTCTGTTGAGATATTGCGAGCGTAGCTTCGAATAATCTGGGCCATCCAAGTCTTATTTCTCCGCAGTCCATCAATCTCGTCGATATCGGAATCAAGCAGTTCCGAGATGTAATCAGGGGCCATGGATAGCGCAATCCCATGGTTTGGCTCGATAACCGCTTCAGGCCAACCTCCTCGGCAAAGTGAGTAGACGATACGTTCGATATCGAAGTCGACCATATCGGCAACATCGGTGTTTCCATCAAACAGGCTTGCCAGCGAAACTGATCCTGTTGACTCGCGTGATTCAAAAAGTGACATCGGGCGCATGTTTATACGTGCTATGCGGCCGACTCCTGAGTGTGCCGGCATTTCGCTTGCCCGAGGCGTTGCGGAGCCGGTGAGGATAAACCTGCCTCGTCCTTTGCCGCGGTCGATCGCGAACCTTACGGCGTCCCAAAGCTGTGGGGCCATTTGCCATTCATCGATGAGGCGTGGCTCATCTCCTTTGAGCAGGAGAGAGGGCTTCGAATCGGCAAGCTGGATGTAGCTCGGACCGTTATCGGGGTCTTGCATGTAGATGCTGCTTGCGGCTGCCTGTTCAGCCGTTGCGGTCTTGCCGCACCATTTTGGCCCTTTGATTTGGACAGCCCCGGAAGATTTTAGTTTTCTGGCGAGCACTTTGTCTGCGACTCGTGGTAAATAACCGTGTTCAATCGAATTCATGTCACCCTCCTTGCTAGCAGGGTATTATATCGTTGATTTGTGCAAGTTGGACGATTTAAATTGTGCAAGTTGGACGATTTAAATTGTGCAAGTTGGACATTATATCTAGTAAACATTCATGATGCCAAAAGAGAAGCCCTAGAGTCTCCAGGCCTTTGTCGTATAACGCATGATGTCAAGAATGTCGGCCTTGATGTTTGGCGGCAGGGCTTTGAAGAGCGATAGATATTCGTCTTCCTGAGCAGTAAAAAACGCAGGGCTTCCGTCTGGATCTTTGGTATAGCCAAGGATATCGTTGGGCGTGCATCCAAAGAGATCGCACAATGCAACAATGCGGTCCTCTCCTAGTTTTGCCCGACCTGTTTCCCATGCACTATATGTCGCCTTGCTAACGCCAAGACTGTCCGCAATTTGAAGCTGAGTAAGCCCTGACTTTTTGCGGATTCTGGCGAGTGCGGTATGTTTATTGGTCACATCCATGTCGCTCCCGTCTGATATCAAGAGCAACTTTGCATTTCGGTGCCGGTCAAATGTCTAACTGGATTGTCCCTAGGTGCAATAATTGACATAAAGTCTAATTTGAATAAACTCAAAACCAATAAAAATAGACATCGAGGAATGGTGGCTATGGGGAGAGTTGTTGGAATCGATCTTGGGACGACCTATTCGGCCGTCGCTGTGTTGGGAGACGATGGACTTCCCGAAATACTGAAGAATGCGGACGGAGAACCGACTACACCTTCGGTTGTTTTATTCCAATCATTTGACGGAAAAGACGAGCCGCTTGTTGGAACGATGGCCAAGCATTCGGCGGCAAGTGATCCCGATAATGTTGTCCAGTTCGTTAAACGGCAGATGGGAAATCCGGATTGGAGATTCGACTCCGACTCGGGCGTTTCCTACTCTGCAGAAGAGGTTTCCTCCCTTATTATCAAAAAATTATTGCAAGATGCCGAGCAGGCACTTGGAGAAGAAGTATGCGGAGCCGTGATTACGGTTCCCGCATATTTTGATGATGCAAGAAGAACTGCGACAAAGCAGGCAGGTGTAATTGCGGGCACCAAAGTGCTTCGCGTGTTGAATGAACCGACGGCCGCAGCCCTTTCCTTTGGTCTCGATACCGAGAAGAACGGCGTCACGCTTGTCTATGATCTGGGCGGCGGAACGTTCGACGTGACGCTTCTTAAGATAGAGGACGGTTGCTTTACGGTTATCGGAACCGATGGCGATAGAAACCTGGGAGGATTCGATTTCGATAACGCTCTAATGTCGTTTGTGGCAGAAGAACTCTCGAAACAGGGTGCCGGTAATGTTCTCGATGATTATCTGATAAGTGCCGAGCTTCGAGAGAAATGCGAAATGGTTAAGCGCACTCTTTCGAACGTGCCAAAGGCAAACCTCCATATTTCGAAGAACGGAAAGCCTTATCGTGTGGCTATTTCTCGCGAAGATTTCGAGCGGGCGAGTAGGTCGCTCCTGAATCGAACGCAGGAGCTGGTCGAGGACGTGCTCGAGGACACCGGTTATTCATGGGGTCAGATCGATCATGTGGTCCTTGTTGGTGGCTCAACGCGTATGCCAATGGTGCACAAGTTAATCGAAGACATTTCGGGGATGAAACCCGAGCTTGGGGTAAATCCCGATGAGGCTGTCGCCATGGGGGCTGCCGTTCAGGCCGCAATAGAAATGGAATCGAGCATTGACGTGGCAGGGTCGGCAGAAAATGGTTTGCCGGATATGCCCCTCTTTACGGCTCCGAGCGTAGTCATTGCCGATGTTACCTCGCAACCTTTAGGGGTTGTGATGCTCGGGAAAGACGGCAAAGACTACAACAATGTCGTGATTCCGAGGAATTCACCGGTGCCGGGGAGTTATTCACAGGACGCAGCAACGGTGAGTGAGAACCAGTCGTACGTCGATGTCCAGGTGACACAAGGCGATGACCCAGACTTGAACTATGTGGTCATTATCGGTTCAAAGGAAATACCGCTTCCGCCCGGGTTGCCCAAGGGATCTCCCGTCCGCGTGGTTTACGAATACGACAGAGAACAAACCGTGCATATCCGTCTATATGCCGGGGGGAGCGGCCAGCTGTATGGCGAGTTCGAAATCGACCGTGTGGCGAATATGGATGAACGGGAGCTCGATACTGCCGTTAACAAGATGAAGAACATCGAAATTGGATAGGGGACACTGATGGAAGAATTTGTTGACTACTATGAAATTCTCGAGCTGGAAAAGAATGCGCCGATTGAGGAGATTGAAGAGGCGATTAAGAAAACACGAAAGCGCTTCAGGCGTCTCGAAGGATCTCCGGATGCTATGCAAAGAGCGAACGCCGAAAGGATGATGCAGCTCTTAAATGAAGCAGATTCGTTGTTTCACAACAGTTCAAAACGCTTGGAATACGATGCCACATATGATAGCGGGAAGAGTGACAGCAAGAGGGACTTGGAAAAAGACGCCCGTGCTGCAACCGCCGAGAAAGACTGGACATCAGAAGCGAAAGATTATTTCAAAAACGGTCAGAGTGCCAACGCTTGTTTTGCCGCTAGGGAGGCAACAAGGAATTGCTCAACCGATGCGGAAGCATGGCTTGTGTGGGCTCTGGCAGCATATTCGATGGACAAGTATGACGAATCCATTTTTGCTGCATCCGAGTTGCTGAAGCTTGGCTCGAATCAGGCGACCGCTCATAGGCTGTTGGGCGACTCGTACATAATGATTGATAAATACGCAGACGCCGAGGCTGAGTTTCTGAAGGCCCAGCAGATTGATAAGAGCGACTATACGATTATGGCGCGCTTGGTTGATGCGCGTTATCTTCAGGGGAAATTTGACCAGGCCCTCACTATGGCGCGCAATCTTCATGAGGCGCATCCGGATTATGGACCCGTCCTAAGCTCGTTATGCCGGTGTCTAGAGACGGATGTCGAGAACAAAATGAGCTCAAAGGATAATGCTGGCTATTTCACGAATATGAAACAAATCCAGCATGCTGAACTTGTCGTTAGTGAAATGCGCGCGTTGAGAAATATCGACAAGGCTGATGAGGAATGGATTGAGAAAATGGAGGGCCTTATCGACTGGGCGCGTAAAAGGCACTACATTGCACCGGCCCGATGGTTTTGGATTCTATGCGGCTTGACCTTCTTATTTATGATAAGCGGGTCAAGTGGCGCTCCCTTGACGCTCGTTCTGTTCTTTGGGCTGCTCCTGTATGCATTCTTCTTTGTTGTACCGACCGGATGGATGATCAATGCCCGTAAATTAGGAGAGCTTGCAAAGAGGACAGGGCTCCAATAATGGACGTGCGCTGGGACCAAGCACTTGACAGCTTGGAGATGGATCGCCAAGCAATTATTGACTGTACAGAACGGCTCAGAGCGTCTCTTGCTTCTCTCAAATCAGATTCAAGAAAAATCAAAGACTTGGCCACTGGTGAAGCTTATGCAGGATTATTCAGTGAGCTGCTGCTTGCCGTTGATAGAGTCAAGAATGAGCCGCTGTCAGAGAACTTGAGGTCTTCGATTGTGGATGAGATTATCGAGGTTTGTAGCCATTACGGGCTTGAGCCTGTTCTGTGTGACGAGACGGTTAATCTACATGAGCATGAAATCGTTGGATTGATTAAGACAGACGACGCCTTCAAAGATGGAAAGGTGGCTCGAGTAGAGCGAGACGGTTACAGGATTGGCGGAAGACTTCTTCGCCCAGCGCGAGTGGTTGTCTTTCGGCACGAAGGGGACTGATGGCCAATATGTCGCTGGAAGAGACCTATGCCGAAATGAGGCAAGCGCTCAGCGAGGTCAAGGAATGCCAGGCTCATCTGCTGGGAGCTTGTGAATCCCAATCTGCCTCCGTTGACACGTGGTTGAAGATGACGCTGAAGGAGAGACAGGAGGCAAAAACACGAGCGCTCAATAAACTCAGCATCCGGGAGAAGCGCCGCAACGCCCTTTCGAAAAAGCGGGTGCAGGATACCGTTGACGAGTTGCTGGCGATCGAGGAAGGCTCGGCCCTCAATGCCGCCGAGTATATCCAGATTGGATCGATGTCGAAAACTTCAAAACGTGACGATTTGTTTACGGTGCCCTTTATCGTTCCGTTGCTTGGTCACGGCAATATCGTGATGTCGGTTTCAGGCGAGGGCTGCATTTCAGACGGGGTAGTGCGCGAGGTAGAGGCCAAGACGCTTTTATCGACTTCAGCGTCGCAAGTTGAAATCATTAGTTTTGACCCGGCACTAAAAAACATCGAGGCTCCTTTTTCGACGATTGGCCGGAACGGGCAAGGCGAGGCAGCGGTCAGGTATTTGCATTCGAGAGGCGAACTCGATGCCTTACTTAACGAGCTGACCGACCGTGTGACGCAAATCAACAACGAGTTGCTGTCAGACGATGAGAGCCTGGCGGTATATCACCAACGGGTCGGAATGCCGGTCGAGAAGTACCAGCTCGTTGTGATCCACGATATGCCGATGGGAATGGCTGCCGAGCAATACGACCGTATCTGCTCGCTGATGAAGGCGGCCCCAAAGGCAGGCACTTCTTTCCTAATGATACAACCTAAGATGGACGACTTGCCCAAATGGTATTGCGAGAAGAAACGTTCCTATCCTGTTTCGGAGCGTCTCGAACTATTCTCGGGCAGTCATGCCCGATGGCTGGGTCACGATGGCTACGATGTTGAGCTCTATGAGCTTGACACGATTGAATCGGCGCAAGCCGCCGAGCGGATGGCCCGATCAGCGGCAGAGCTGCGGTTGCCCGAAGTAAAGATCGAGTCGGTGCTTCCCGCGGAGTATTGGATGGAGACGAGTGAGGACGGAGTCACGTTCTCGCTGGGTCTGCGTGGAACCCAGACGGTTGATGTCACGATTGGCTCGAATGAGACTCAAAGACATAATGCACTGATAACCGGCGCGGTCGGACAGGGTAAATCGAATCTGTTGAAAGATATCATCTACGGTTTGTGCGCCAGGTATTCTCCCGACGAGTTGGAACTCTATCTGTTTGATTTCAAAGAGGGCGTTACCCTGTTTCCCATGGCTCCCACGCCGGATTCCCCCGAGTATCTACCGCAGGTAAAGGCATTTGGGCTTGAGGCCGATGAAGACTTTGCCATGGATGTGCTGAATTCCATAGCCGCCGAGGCCAAACGGAGGGCCGCTGCGATCAAGCCTTACGGAGATAATCTGCTCAAGTATCGGCGCAGTAGCGGGAATAAGATGCCGCGCATCGTTGTGGTCATTGATGAGTTCCAGCTATTTTTAGAAGGCGCAAGAGGCAAGGAAGCCTGTGAACTTTTGGAACGCATCGTTCGCCTCTATCGTGCATACGGTATTCACGTGATATTGGCGTCACAAAGTATCGGCGGGATAACCAATCTTGCCATTTCCCAGGGCAAGTTCTTCGCACAGTTTCCTATCCGTATCGGACTGAAAAACTCGCCGGCGGAGTCGCGGGCGAGTTTCGGACCCTTTAATGAGGCGGCTGCTAGCCTAAGGTTCAGGGGACAGGCGATTCTGAACGAAGATTACGGAAATCCGAGCGCAAATGTGACGGTGCTTACGCCGTTTGCTGAGGATGCCACGTTGGACAGTCTCAGGAACAAGTTCTATGCAATGCCAAAAGGGCACCTTGATGAACCGGTGGTTTTCGACGGAAGCACTCTGCCGGAGTTGACTGAGGCCCTCCTTGAGCAGAACGACATAGATTCAGGTAACGTGCCGAGCGCCTTGCTTGGCCGGGGTGTTTCTGCTGGGTTGGCACCGATATATTTCCCGTTTGAAAGAGCTGCGGGAAGCAATATCGCTCTTGTGGGCAGGGGAACGCTGCCAGGGCTCGGTGATCTTCCGAATTCTGTCGATCTTGCGGCGTGTGTTATGGAAACGCTTATTTTATCGCTTGCACGCTATGAGCGAGGCGCTGAGTTTGCTGTAGTGGAGGATGGCGCGCGCCATGTTTCTAATTCGACTCTGGAGATATGCGCTCGTGCGGGGGTTTCTCCGGAGGTCGTGCCTTCGGACGAAGCGGCTGCATGGATTACCAATTGTCTTCAGAGAAATGATGTCGGGGAAGAATGTGGGCGGGAGCGGTTTGTGTTGGTGCCGAATGCGGACTCACTAGGATCTTTCGACTTTGGTGCTCAGCAGAAGATTCAAAAGGTATTCCGCGAGGCTCCTATGCACGGAATCCACTTTGTCTGCCATTGGCAAAACCCCGTAGCGCTTTCAGCGCAGTTGGGTTCATCGGGACTGTCGTCTTTTGACGGCGTGGCGTGTCTGTTTGGCTCGAATGTCGCAGCGAAGCAGTTGGATGGCCCGCTGTGCCAGTGGAACGGGCAAGAGAACCGGGTCCTTTACAAGGAGGCTTCTTCGGGACGTCCCTCAATGAAGCTCATGCCCTTTGTCGCAACGCGATTATGGAGGAGGGGCGACGATGAGCAGGGATGATTTGTACGAAAGGTATCTGTCCGAAGCAGAACGATTTCTGAAATCGGAGGCGTCGACCGCCCAGCTTGTTAAGCAGGAGTGCGATCGTTGTGATCGGGAGTCGATTTCTGCGAGGAACATGGCGGGCAAAAAGAAAGCGGAGATAGATCGCCTAGCGCATCAAGCACAGGAGGCTTTTTCGCAATTGTCTAAACGACTTGCGGGGAGTCACGCGAAGGACGTCGGCGCTGCGCTTCCGAACATGGTAAGACCGATTGCGTCGAATGAAGACGCTGCCGAGCTTGCCTCTTCGTTATCAGGGCTTATCAAGAAAATCGATTGCTATATCGAGATGATTGAAAAAGATACGTCTGTGGACGAGTTGAGTCAGCGATCTTCAAATGCACTGGATGCTCGACGGGCGGCTCTTGACCGGAAGCGTCTTCTGATGGAAGAAGAGAAGGCGATGCTGGATCCTCTTCCCGTTAAAGCCGAGGAGTCGAAAGGCGGCTGCCTTTCTCAGGCGGCGATTCTATGCGCGTGCTGTATTGGGGTAATTTCGCTTATTGCGAATGCGCTATTTGGGTTGTTGTGACAACGGAAAGGAACAGAAATGAGTCAGAACATCGGCCAGCTCGTTGCAGAGCTGAACGCGTTGGTGTCGAAGATGGAGACGCAGCGAGGTGTGTGCGTCACGGTGGCGGACGATCTCGATTCACTGCACGACATGCTTAACGCGGCAATGGAAGGAACAAATTCGACCGCTCAAAATGAGGCGGTTGGGCAGCTTGGAGCGGCAGCGGCAAAGCTGCTCGAGGCGGGTGGCCTTATCAGTACGGCATGCGATGTGGTCAGCACGTATGCAAGTACGCTCTAGGCGTTTATGGGTGGCGCGGGGGCTCGTCTCCGCGCTTGCCGTTTTCTTGTTCGGCTTGGGAATTGTTCTGGTCGGTCGTATTGGCGTGAGAAAGGTCGTGAAATCCAGCGGAAGCAATTGTGTTCTGGCGGCTTGTGCAGATGGTGTTGGAGATGTGCTTGATATCTGCAACGCGAGAGTTGCTGACGCGGTTTCAGGGGTTGTAGGGCAAGACGAATCCCGCTCTTCGTCCATCGATGGGAGCTCGGAATTTCAGCCAAGCATTCAAGAACGGTACTACGCCGACTTGGCGCATGGGCCTAAGGGTCCTGAGTTTCAGAAGTACATCGTTTTGCACGATACGGAGGGCGATTCTTCCCCTGAAAGTGTCATCGATTGGTGGGAGTCCAACGGCAATAAGGTAGCGGCTCATTTTGTTGTTGGAAAAGATGGGTCGATCGTTCAATGCGTGCCTCTCGATCAAATCGCGCACCATGCCGGTTTTGGCGATGCTGGGAAGAACGAGCAGTATGGAACAATCGATGATTCGAGAGATGACAAGGTCGGAACGTTACCGATAGGGGGAAGCTATCCCGATTACGGCATGAACTCTTATTCCGTTGGGATTGAGATGGTTCATGTTGGAGGATCGGGCGATTACCCCGAAGAGCAGCTTATCGCTGTCGACGGTCTAATTGCGTATATCGATGAGTACTACGGGTTCAAGAGCCAGATTATCGACCACAAGGCGTGGCGGACGGGAAATTCGGATACATCGGCGGAATTCTCATCATATCTGTCGAACTATCAAGAATATCGGCGTCATGTTGATGGCTAAAAGACAGCTTGAAAGGGGAGACAGTGAAGTGTCCCAAATGTAACGCAGAGATAGAAGAGGGGACAGTTTACTGCCCCTTTTGTGCTGCGAAAGTATCTTCTGGCGTGGGTCGGTCGACCACAGAGAATGAGCGGATGCCATTCGATGTCAAGGATAATGCGAAGGGGAAGGCGCCGGCGGAGGATTCTGGCAACGAACTAGGTAAAAAAGTAATTGGGTTAATTGGCGGATTCGATTCAAATAAAATCGTGATAATTGGCCTGGTGGCCGTCATCATTGTTGGCGGCTTTTATGTTTGGAATCGATTCGGGAGCGGGCACTCATCACCAGAAATCACTCAAACCTATCAGCATACGATGTATAAATCGGACGCCGATGAGTTTGGGTCGGAAAACTCAGATGAAAAGGACGAGGCCGACGATGAGGACGCAACTGAATTAATAGTGGTATCAAATAACTCCGCCGGGTTTCCAGAGATGGTGGTGAATGTCAAGGTGACCGGCTCTTCGACAGAGGCGTTGTCGAAGCCGGAGAATTGGTCCCTGAAAGAAGCGGGTACGAACGGTGAGCAGGCTTCGACTAACCCCCGGAGTGTTGTAGTTGGTTCGGACGGAGTTTGCAAGCTCGCATATCGGTCGACGCTCGGTAGCGATTCGGGTGATAGCCGTACGATTGTCGTGTCATATATTGATGATCAATCACATAAGGTTATGGATAGCTTTTCCTATTACTGTGATGCGAAGAGTTCGACGGTAGACGGTTACTTACTTTCTGAAAGCGACTCACGGCGTTATACCGAGGCGGAGATTGAAGAAATGGGTATGAGCACATGGGAGCTTTGCTTGGCAAGAAATGAAATATATGCACGCCATGGTCGCAAGTTCAAGAATGAGAAGATTCAAGAGTATTTCGACAATAAGGATTGGTATGAAGGCATATACTCGCCTGAGGAATTTGATGCGATGACATCACCGCTTAATGATATCGAGAGGGCAAATGCCGAAACGATCCAGTCTTACGAACGTGCTATCGGATCTGAGTTTTTAAATCCATAACAAAACTTGTGGCAAAGACTAGGCAAATGAAGAAAACGGGTACGAGTCTGTGCGACCCGCACCCGTTCACTGGGGGCTGTTTGTGACTACCATACTATCCGTGGTTGCACTCGGTGCATCCAGAAGTCCGGCGAGCGGTGCAAAAGCGCTCATAGACGGCGGGTAAGTAACAAGCGTATTACAGATGCTTCTCCAGCAGCGCCTGCAGCCTCGCCTTGGGCAGAGCGCCAACCGAGCGGTCAATCTCCTCGCCGTTCTTAAACACAATCAGCGTGGGGATGCTCATGACGCCATACTTCATGGCCAGATCCTGGTTGTCGTCGACGTTGCATTTGGCAACGGCAAGCTTGCCCGCCAGCTCATCGGCAACCTCGTCAACGATGGGCGAGAGGGATCGACAGGGCCCGCACCACGGTGCCCAAAAATCGACCAGCACGGGCAGGCTGTCGTTAACGATGGAATCGAAGTTCTCGGGGGTAATCTGATTAATGTCAGCCATGGTGACCTCCATAATGCGACGCGGCTCGGCCGCGTAAAACTCAGTACGACCGTGCTTATACCCAGCCGCCCGCAAAGCAACCACTCGCGGGCAGCTCTTTTATATAATGGTGGGCACGCAAACGATTGGAGAGCGCATGTCCACGTCACAAAGCCAGAAAAAAGAAGCCATCGCCCAGGCGGCCGAGCAGGAGCTCACATCGCTTGCGGTCCGTGGCGTGCGTATCGCGGGCAACGCGTGCTCGCCGATCGTGCTGGTCAAAGGCGATTTGGACGAGGCCGAGCGTTCGGGTGGCGAGCTTGCCGCCGGCCCGGATGGCGCGGCGTTGCGCAAGGCGCTTGGGGCCATCGGCTACGCGCCCGAGGATTTTTGCGTGCTGGCAAGCGTCGCCGGCGTGGGTGACGGAGCGGTCGCGGTGGGCGAGACTCTGCCGTGCGAGCTGTTCCGCGAGGCGCTCGAGGCTTTGGACCCCGAGGCAGTCCTGCTGCTGGACGATCGCGCGGCCGATACCATGCGCGAGACCTATGCCGACATGCTTGTGGCAATCGACGACTTCGATACCGCTATGCTCAAGCCCGGCCTGGTCGCCCATGTGCAGGGCCGCCGCGTGCTCGCGCTCGACGGCTTTGAGGCGGCACTCACCGACAAGGCCGCCAAGCAGCGCATGTGGGCATACATCAAGCAGCTGACCCCGGCAGCCGCTCCGCTGTAGCGGACTGGCGCTGGTAAGGCGGCCCTGACGGGTCGAGCGCAGCGCCGGCTTGCCGCGCCCTTACATCACGGCGCGCAGCTCAAATCGGTCGCCGTTGATGCGGAACTGGCAGTTGCCGTTCATGCGTTCGACGGCAAGCTTAATGCTCTTGGTTCCAAAGCCGTGTCCGGTGTGCCCGGCTACGGGCATGCCGTCGACCATGCGCGGCGGGCGTCCAAACGTGTTGGAGACCAAAAGGAGCAGTTGACCGTCCTCGCAACGCAGGTCCAGATCGACAAATCGCTTGCCCTGGGGAGCGGCGCTTGCGGCGACGATGGCGTTGTCCAGGGCGTTCGAGAGCACGCTAAACAGATCGACGTCGGCTACATGGACGCTCTCGGGCACGGCGGCACGCAAATCGGCGGCGATGCCGTTTCGGTTGATATCGGAGTTAAATGACGAAAGCACGATATTGACCGTGTCGTTGGCGCAGTAGCGGCGCACGGCGGTGCGGTCGCTCGTCTCACAGAGCTCATCGATGCGCTCGAGCGCCTCGTCGATGTGGCCCTCCTCGATCAAAGCCGCAAGGCCGCGCAGGAAGTGCCGCATGTCATGGCGGAGGACCGAAAGCTCGCGTCCAGATTGGCGCCAAGCCTCGAGCTCTTTGATGGCTGCGCTATCGCGGGTCGCGAGCATCCAGCGCTCGCGCTCGGCGGTTTCCTTTGCCTCGTATTCACGTAGATACACAGCAAGAAACATAAGGTAGAACGCGCAAAGCGCAAACGCCAAAAACTCAACCGTCACCACGGAGCCCGAGTGGAAGAGCGTGGTGTAGACGTTGGTGGCGTAGTCAAAGATGTAGTAGACGAGCGGCAGGATGAGCAGAATTTCGAGCTCGGTGGGGGTTTTGACCGCCAGGCGCGGACCGATGTCGCTGGCCCAATGCAGCAGGATCGCAAAGACGACGGCCGTGGTGATAATGCGTGCCACGTAGTACGCGATTTGCGAGTCGGTGGCGGCGAGCGCGGCGATGCCCATCCAGTTGCTGAACTGGCAGCTCAGGTAGGCACTGGTAACGCCCAGCATAACGAGCAGCGGGCTCAGGCAATAGCGCGCGCACAGATAGATGACGAGCGGCAAATGCACGACGAGTGGATATGCCTGGCGGGCGAAAAGCTCGCCGCCGACGGCATTGGCGAGGCTGAATGCGCATCCGGTTACGGCGCCGACCATCACCAGCTCAAGCGCATGACGCCGGTTGATCTCGATACCGCAGAGCGCCGCCGAGGCAAAAACGCCAAAAAGCAGGGTCGTTGCGTGGTGGATTGCCCAAAGTAACATCTCGACCGCAGGGAGCATCAGCGCCTCCCGCCCTCGAACCGTGCCGCAAAGTAGGCATCCTGGAAACCCTGCTTGCAGCTGCGCGCCAGCGGGATGCAAGCGCCCGAGCGCATGACGATATCCGTGCGGTTGAAGTGGTCGATATTGCGCAGGTTGACCTGGTAGCTGCGGTGGCATTTGAAGAAGCTCGCGTTTTTGGCTAGCTGGTCCTCGATGTTGCGGAACGGCTCGAGCGCCTCGATATCGCGCCCGTCACGCAGGTGGAATACCACGTGCTTGTTGCGGGCCTCGGCGTATTCGATATCGGACAGGCGCAGGGCATGGTAGCCAAAGGACGTTTTGGTCACGAGCTCATCGGTCGCGGCGGGTCGCATGCTCGAAAGCTCGTCGAGCAGTTGCGCCAGGCGTTCGTACGCTACGGGCTTGAGCAGGTAGTCGAAGGCGCGGACCTCGTAGGACTCCAGCGCGAACTCGGGCGATGAGGTGAGGAACACCAGTCGCACGGCGGTGTCGGATTGGCGCAGCTCCCGCGCGGTGTCCATGCCGTTGACGAGCGGCATGATCATGTCGAGCAGAATGATGTCGGCACGCGATGCAGCATGGCGGGCCAGCAAGTCCTCGCCGCGCGTGACAAGCGCAACGTCGACTGCCGTACCCGTCTCGGTCGACCAGCGGTCGATCATCCGGTGCAGTCTATCTAGAAAAGCGACGTCGTCGTCGCAGGCGATAATCTTGAGCATTCGGGCCCCCCTAGTAGTTCGATTTTGCCACATTGGGTGCGCGCCGCCCGCGGAGGAACACCCCGTTTGCGCCCCACGGTGCGCAACTCGCGCCGAGCGGTATTGCGGTGGCGAAAGATGCCTCCTGCGCTATCGAAGGCTCGACTATCCTCAGCTTGCCAGTTCGAAAATGGACCCGCCCCAAGATTGAATCTTTATTCCAACTTTACACCTGGCTTTACAGCTGTCTTGTCAGCTGTAAAGCCAGGTGTCATACTAAAGCCCCAAGATTCGCCAAAAGAGAGGGGCCTTGATGGCACAGAGCGCGAACATGGATGCATCGGAGCTTGCACGCGATATCGCGGCCGGCCTGGCATCGGCAACGACGGCAACGGAGCGCGCGGCGCTGGTACCCGCAGAGCTCGTCGAGGCCATTCATCAGCTAAAAACCCAACGTGACGCAGTGATCCTGGCGCACTATTATGTGGCGCCCGAGGTCCAAGCCGTTGCCGATTACGTCGGCGACAGCTTCTACCTGGCAAAGCTCGCCAAGAGTCTGCCGCAGCAGACTATCGTGCTGTGCGGCGTGGAGTTTATGGGCGAGAGCGCCAAGCTGCTCAATCCCACCAAGACCGTGCTGCTGCCCGAGCCGGGCGCGGACTGTCCCATGGCGCACATGGTCAAGCGCGAGACGGTCGACGCGGCGCGCGCCGAGTATGGCGACGACCTGGCCGTGGTGTGCTACGTTAACTCGACGGTCGAGATCAAGAGCTGGAGTGATGTGTGCGTTACCAGCTCTAACGCCGTCAAGATCGTCTCCGAGCTGCCGCAGCAGCACATCTTGTTCATTCCCGACCAGAACCTGGGCCGCTTTGTGGCCGAGCAGGTGCCCCAAAAGCACGTCATCCTCAACAACGGCTACTGCCCGCGTCATCACATCATCACCGTCGAGCAGATCGTTGACGCGCAGGAGGCACATCCCGATGCGCTCGTACTGGCGCACCCCGAGTGCAAGGCCGACGTCCTGGCCGAGACCGACTACATCGGCTCCACTGCCGGCATCATCAAGTATGCCGAGGAGTCGGACGCCAGCGAGTTCATCATCGTGACGGTCCGCGGCGTGCTCTACGAGCTCGAGCGCCGCTGCCAGGGCACCGGCAAGAAGTTCTACTTCCCTGCGGTGCAGCCCACCTGCGTCAACATGGATCTCATCACGCTCGAAAAGCTCGTGCACTGCCTGGAGACGGGCGAGGGCGAGGTGCAGATTGGCGTGTCGGACGAGGCAGCCGATCAGGCCAAGCTCACGCTCGACCGCATGCTCGAGTACGCGGCGCGCTAGAACGATGTGACATGAGGGGCGGTCCCTTATGCCACATTACAAGGGAGAGGATTCCTGTGGAAACCAAACAATACCCCGATATGGAGTGTGACGTCGTCATTGCCGGTTGCGGCGTGGCGGGCCTGTATGCGGCTCTCAATCTGCCGACGAGCACGCGCGTAATCATGCTCTCCAAGGGTGCCATCGACGAGTGCGATTCGATGCTCGCGCAGGGCGGCATCTGCGTACTGCCCGAGGGCTCTGACTACGATGCCTTCTTTGAGGACACCATGCATGCCGGCCACTACGAGAACCGCCGCGAGAGCGTTGACATCATGATTCGCTCGAGCCGCTCGGTCATCAACGACCTGCTGGCCATGGGCGTGGATTTTGAGCGCAAGGCCGACGGCAGCCTCGACTTTACCCGCGAGGGCGCGCACAGCCGCCCGCGCATTGCCTTCCATGCCGATATTACGGGCAAGGAGATTACGACCAAGCTGCTCCAGGCTGTCCGTAAGCTGGACAACGTGCAGATTCTCGAACACGTTGCCATGACCGACATCCTGACCGCCGAGCGCGATGGCGCCACGGTGTGTACCGGCGTCGTCGCCGTCGCCGTGGACGAGAACGATTCAGCTCGCCCCGCCGACGAGCTGGCAAATGCCGCTGAGGACGTGCATGCCGGTAAGCCGTTTAAGATCCATGCCCGCCATACGCTGTGGGCAACGGGCGGTATCGGTGGCGTGTACGACCACTCGACTAACTACCCGCAGCTCACCGGTGACGCTTGCTACATTGCTCAGGAGCACGGCATCACGATGGAGCACCTGGACTACGTGCAGATCCACCCCACGGGCCTGTTCTCGCCGCAGCCGGGTCGCACGTTCCTGATTAGCGAGAGCTGCCGCGGCGAGGGCGCGATTTTGCTCAATGCCGCCGGCGAGCGTTTTACCGACGAGTTGCAGCCGCGCGACGTTGTCGCCGCCGCCATCCGCGAGCAGATGAAGCAGGACGGCACCGAGCACGAGTGGCTGAGCTTTGCCCCCGTCGAGCGCGATGTGGTGACCGGGCACTTTACCAATATCCGCGCGCGCTGCCTGGAGGACGGCCGCGATATTTTGGACGAGCCCATTCCCGTTACGCCCACGCAGCACTACTTTATGGGCGGCGTGTGGGTCGACAAGGACGGTCGCACCTCGATGCCCGAGCTCTACGCCGCGGGCGAGACGGCCTGCAACGGCGTTCACGGCAAGAACCGCCTAGCTTCTAACAGCCTGCTCGAGGCGCTGGTCTGGGGTCGTCGCGCCGCGTGGTATATGCGTATCGGCGAGTCGCTGGCCGTGGAGCAGGCCGGTGAGCCCGCGCTTGACGGGCGTCACCGCGCCCTGAGCGCCGACCCCCTTGCAATCGATGATTTGGCCCGTGCCGCCGGCACGCAGGCCGTGGAGGAGTAGACCATGAATCCCATTACCATGAAGCTCGTCGTCGATGATCTGATTCTGCAGGCTCTGCGCGAGGACATCACGTTTGAGGACGTGAGCACGGCGAGCGTGTGCCCCACGGCGCGCCCCGCCACGGTGGAGCTTATCGCCAAGGCCGATGGCATCATCGCGGGCTTGGATGTGTTCGCCCGCACCTTTGAGCTGCTGGATTCGCAGAGCTCGGTGCTGTTTGATGTCGCCGACGGTGACGAGGTGCACGCCGGCGACCACGTGGGTCAGGTGCGCGGCGATGCGCGCGTGCTGCTTTCGGGCGAGCGTGTGGCGCTCAACTACCTGCAGCGCATGAGCGGTATCGCTACCTATACGCACCAGATGGCCGCGGCGCTCGAGGGCACCAAGACCGTGCTCGTCGACACGCGCAAGACCACGCCGGGCATGCGCGTCTTCGAGAAGGCCGCAGTCGAGATCGGCGGCGGCAGCAACCACCGCTATAACCTGTCGACGGCTGTCATGCTCAAGGACAACCACATCGACGCCGCCGGTGGCGTGGCACGCGCGATTGAGATGGCGCGCGCCCATGCGTCGTTTACCACGACGGTCGAGATTGAGTGCGAGAGCCTGGATATGGTGCGCGAGGCCGTGGAGGCCGGTGCCGATATCATCATGCTCGACAACATGACCCACGATGACATGGCTGCCGCCATCGAGCTTATCGCCGGTCGCGCCAAGACCGAGTGCTCGGGCAACGTGGACGCCAACAATATCCGCGCGCTCGCCGACCTGGGCGTTGACTTTATTAGCTCGGGGGCGCTGACGCACTCTGCGCCGATTCTCGACCTCTCGCTTAAGCACCTGCGTCTGTTGGACGGTAAATAATGGACGCCCGCGAGCGTCGCCGTGCCATCATGGGCGTGCTCGAGAGCGCCAAAGATCCTGTCTCGGGCAGTGCGCTTGCCCGCGAGGTGGGCGTGAGCCGTCAGGTCGTGGTGCAGGACATCGCCCTGCTGCGCGCCGACGGGCACGATATCGTCGCCACCAATCGCGGCTACGTGCTACAGGAGGCGGCGAGCAGCCCGGCTGTGCCCACGCGTCTGGTCAAGGTTCGCCACGGCGTGGAGCAGGCAGGCGATGAGCTCACGAGCATCGTTGACGCGGGCGGCGCCGTGCTCAACGTGATTGTCAATCATCGCGTGTACGGTAAAATCACGGCCGACCTGGACATCCGCAATCGTCGCGATGTTGAGCGCTACCTGCACGATATCGAGAGCGGCAAGAGCTTTCCGCTGCTAACGGTAACCAGCGGTTATCACTTCCACCGTATTGCGGCAGACGACGAGCAAACCCTCGACGAGATCGAGACCATGCTCAAGGAGAAGGGCTACCTTGCTGATTTAATGCCCTACGAGGATGATTTGTCCTAGTCGACGTTGCATCTATAAGTTGCGGTGAAATAGTTCCTAAAATCGGCATCCAAGCCATAAAACAGGAACTATTCCACCGCAACTGCCAAGGGTCCCGCTCCAAATTAGCTGCCCACACATGCAAAAGGAGGCCTCCGCGGCGATGCGGAGGCCTCCTTTTTTGTGCACGGTGTACTTGTGAGTGTGCAAGTGGGGGAGTTGTTACTCCTCGACGATCTCGGTGATCGCGCCGGCGGGGCAAGCGTCCTGGCAAGCGCCACAGGCGACGCAGGAATCCTCGTCAGCGACGGTGGCGACGTCCTGGAGCTCCAGAACGCCAGCGGGGCAGGAGTCGACGCAAACGCCACAAGCGATGCACTCGTCGGCATCAATTACGGGATGAGCCATGGTAGTTTCCTCTCTGTTGACCGACGCTACAGGCGATGCGCGTCGGTTTGATTCGGGCAAAAACATACCACGGGAGCGACCGTTTGCAATACCCTCTGACCGGCATCTTCATACCGTTCGCCGAGTATGCCGCGGCTTACTAAAAAACATGCAGGTGAGGCCGTTGAGCCGCGCAAATGTTAGCTATAGGTGACTTGAAATATAGGGCGATTGAGCGTGCTTGCGGAAAGGGCATCCCGTTATTTGGCCGAAAACCGGGTCGCAGTTTCCGGTTGGGCCCGCTAGAGGAAACTGCGACCCGGAATCCACGCTCAAACCGGGATGAACTTTCCGCAAGACGGCCCCCAGGCACCCCCGGACGCAAACCTCAGTCAACTCTACATAGATCTCAATAGATCTGTCGAGAACTCAATCAGCGCATCTACCTGCGCATTTGAGAACCTAAACTCTCAGAGATAAGAAATCTTATATGAATTGACTTAGATTTTGTATATTCCGGCCCATAAGGGGATACACTACATCCTGAAAGACAAGCCGAAGCGCCGCGCGACAGATCGTCGAGGCGGCGCGAACGCAAAAGAGAGAGGGAATTTCTAATGAGTAAGATTCTTGGCATCGACCTTGGTACTACTAACTCCGCTATGGCCGTCCTCGAGGGCGGTTCTCCGACCATTATCGTGAACGCCGAGGGCGACCGCACCACCCCGTCCGTCGTGGGCTTCCGTGCCGACGGCGACCGCGTCGTTGGTAAGGCCGCTAAGAACCAGGCTGTCACCAACCCCAAGAACACCGTGTTCTCCATCAAGCGCTTCATGGGCCGCAAGTACTCCGAGTGCACCTCCGAGATCAAGACCGTGCCGTATGAGGTCAAGGAGGGCCAGGGTGGCCGTGCCGTCGTCGACATCGAGGGCAAGGATTACACCGCCGAGCAGGTGAGCGCCATGACGCTCGCGAAGATGAAGGCCGACGCCGAGAAGTATCTGGGCGAGACCGTCACCGACGCCGTCATCACCGTCCCGGCCTACTTCAACGACGCCCAGCGTCAGGCCACCAAGGACGCCGGCAAGATCGCTGGCCTCAACGTCAAGCGTATCGTCAACGAGCCGACCGCTGCTGCTCTTGCCTATGGCCTGGACAAGCAGGGCACCGACCAGCGCATCCTGGTCTTCGACCTGGGCGGCGGCACCTTCGACGTCTCCATCCTCGACCTCGCCGACGGCGTGTTTGAGGTTCTGTCCACCTCGGGCGACAACCACCTGGGCGGCGACGACTGGGATCAGCGCGTCATCGATTGGATGGCCGATAAGTTCCAGCAGGAGAACGGTGTCGACCTGCGTCAGGACCCCATGGCCCTGCAGCGTCTGAAGGAGGCCGCCGAGAACGCCAAGAAGGAGCTCTCCGCCGCCCAGCAGACCACCATCAACCTGCCGTTCATTACCATGAACCAGTCCGGCCCGCTGCACCTCAACTACACGCTGACCCGCGCCGAGTTCGAGAAGATCACCCGCGACCTGCTCGAGCGCTGCAAGCAGCCTGTCACCAACGCCCTGCGCGACGCCAAGCTTAAGCTCTCCGATCTGACCGAGGTCATCCTCGTCGGCGGCTCCACCCGTATGCCCGCCGTCCAGGAGCTCGTCAAGACCATGACCGGCAAGCAGCCCAACATGTCCGTGAACCCCGACGAGGTCGTTGCCGACGGCGCTGCCGTCCAGGGTGGCGTGCTCACCGGCGACGTCGAGGGCATCCTGCTGCTCGACGTTACCCCGCTGTCGCTGGGTGTCGAGACCATGGGCGGCATCATGACCAAGATGATCGACCGCAACACCACGATCCCGACTTCCAAGACCGAGGTCTACTCCACCGCTGCCGACAACCAGACCAGCGTCGAGATCAACGTGCTCCAGGGCGAGCGCGAGCTTGCCCGCGACAACAAGTCGCTCGGTAAGTTCCAGCTGACTGGCATCCCGGCTGCCCGCCGCGGCGTGCCGCAGATCGAGGTCACCTTCGACATCGACGCCAACGGCATCGTCAAGGTCTCCGCTAAGGACAAGGGCACCGGCAAGGAGCAGCAGATCACCATCTCCGGCTCTACCGCGCTTTCCGACGACGAAGTCGATCGCATGGTCAAGGACGCCGAGGCTCATGCCGAGGAGGACAAGAAGCAGAAGGAAGAGGTCGAGGTCCGCAACCAGACCGACAGCCTGTGCTACTCCACCGAGCAGACCCTCAACGAGCTCGGTGACAAGGTTTCCGCCGACGTGAAGTCCAAGGCAGAGGCCGCTATCGCCGACGCCAAGAAGGCGCTCGAGGGCTCTGACGTCGAGGCCATCAAGGCCGCCGGCGAGTCCCTGCAGTCCGTGGCCTACGAGCTGGCTCAGGTTGTCTACGCCGACGCTCAGCAGCAGACCGACGGTGCCGCCGGCGCCCAGCCTGCCGACGATGACGTCGTCGATGCCGACTACGAGGTTGTGGACGACGAGGACAAGTAATCATGTCCGCCCGTAAAGCTCGCACGGAGGCGGCTGCCACTGGCGCCGCCCCCGTTGACTCTGAGGAGAAGGACGTGAAGATTCCCGTAGAGGCCGTCGACGATACCGAGGCCAACGAGGCCGCGGCCGCCGAGGCTGCCGAGAACCAGGTAGAGGATTCCAACAAGGAGGCGACGATGACCGAGGACGAGATGGTGGAAGCCGCTATCCGCGCCGGTGAGGAAGCCGCCGACAACGACTTTAAGCTCAAGTTCGAGCAGGCCCAAAAGGAGCTCGCCGACGTGCGTAGCGAGCTCGATGCTGCGGCAGAGGCCCAGAAGGCCGCCGAGGACAAGGCAAAGGACGCCACCGAGCGCACCGCCCGTCTACAGGCCGACTGGGAGAACTTCCGTCGCCGCACCGCCAACGAGCGCATCGCCGAGCGCGAGCGCGCGACCGAGAAGCTCGTCACCGCGCTGTTGCCGGTGATCGACGATATCGAGCGCGCGATCGACCATGCCCGCAGCCAAGAGCTTTCCGACGACTTTAAGCAGTTCGTCGACGGCGTCGATGCGGTTCATGCCAAGCTGCTTGATGTGTTTGCGCACGAGGGCGTTGAGCCCATCGACCCCAAGGGCGAGGCGTTCGATCCGCTCGAGCACCAGGCTGTGGGCCGCGTCGAGGACGCATCGCAGTACGACGAGACCGTCAACGACGTGTACCAGAAGGGCTACCGCATGGCGGATCGCATCCTGCGTTCCGCCATGGTGACGGTGACCTACGGTGGCGAGAAGCGCCCCGCACCGGAGCCCGAAGCGGCGCCCGAGGATGCTACGGCCGATACGGCCGAGAGCACCGAGGAGTAATTGAGAAGGGCCCCGGGGCAACACCCGGGGCCCTTTCTGGCCTAGTGCCATATGAAAGCATGAGCCGCCGCCCGCTGGGCGGCGGATGTAACAGGAGAGGAGCTACGATGGCTGCAGGCAAAACCTTCTATGACATCCTGGGCGTATCCAAGAGCGCCTCCGACAAAGAGATCAAGAGCGCGTTTCGCAAGCTCGCGCAAAAATATCACCCCGATGCCGGCGGCGACGAGGCCAAGTTCAAGGAGATCAGCGAGGCCTACGAGACGCTTTCGGACGAGAAGAAGCGCAAAGAGTACGACCAGATGCTCATGTTTGGCGGCATGCCGGGTGCGGGCGGCGCGTATGGCGGCGGCTACGGTGCCGGCGCGGGTGCCAGCGGCTGGGGCGACATCTTCGACAGCATCTTTAGCGGCAACGGCGCCTGGGGCAGCGATTGGGGCTCGGGCTTTGCCGGGGCTGCGGGCGCTGCCGGTGCCGGCGCGGGTCGCAGCCGTGCTCGCAAGGGCGGCGACCTGTCGCTGACCGTCGATGTGACGGCCGAGGACGCGTTTCGCGGCGTGACGCACAAGGTCATCTATCGCATTCCCTCGACGGGCGAGCAACAGACAATTACGGTCTCAGTGCCTGCGGGCGCGGTCGACGGTGGCAAGCTGCGCTACAAGCGTCGCGGCGAGTACGGCGTTGCCGGCGGCGAGCGCGGCGACCTGGTCGTGACCACGCACGTGGAGGAGCATCCGCTGTTTAAGCGTAAAGGTGCCGACGTGACTATGGAGGTACCGGTCTCGGTCTACGAGGCGGCGCTCGGCTGCACGGTTGACGTGCCGACGCCCGGCGGCGCGACGGTTCGTCTGAAGGTGCCCGCTGGCACCCAGACGGGCAAGAAGTTCCGCTTTAAGGAAATGGGGGCGCCCGACGTTAAGCACCGTGGCCGCACAGGCGCGCTGCTCGTCGAAATCAAGGTACAGGTCCCCACGAACCTGTCCGATGACGAGCGCGATGCTATGACCAAGCTGCGCGAGGCCGACACGCGCGACTATCGCGAGAAGGTCAACCGTTACAAGGCGACGTACTAGGGCGGTCGTGGCGCACGCCCGCGCCCGCGGGCTTATGATGGACGATAACGAGACGGAAAGGGGTCAGGTAGCATGGCCGAGGACAATAGGAACAAACCGCTGTACATGATCAGCGTGGCGGCCGAGCTGACCGGCATGCATCCGCAGACTCTGCGCGTCTACGAGTCCAAGGGCTTGGTGAACCCCCAGCGCTCGGGCGGCAACACGCGTCTGTATTCGCGTGCCGATATCGAGCGCCTGGAGCTCATCAACCAGCTGACTGACGAGGGCATCAACCTTGCCGGCGTGGTGCGCATTCTCGATATGAAGGAGCGTGCCGAGGAGCGCGAGCGCGAGAACGAAAAGCTCCGCGCCCGCGTGCGCCAGCTCGAGGACGAGCTGCACGAGTACAAGATGCAGAAGAAGATCACTGCCTTAGCCCCGCGCGACGGCTCAGTCAACCCCGAGCAAGTCATGCGCAAACTTTTGGGCGCAGGCGGGGATCTCTAGGTTACGCCGTTCTGCCGAACGGCGTAACGGCTCGACGCTGCGCGACGTCCAGAGCGACAATTTGTCATTCAAAAGGCAAGGCATGACCAGAAGGTCTATGCCTTGCCTTTTTCATGCCAACCTGTTCGCTCTGGACGTCGCTCGCTGTCCGTCCTCTACCTGCGGCGTTGCCTTGCTCCGGATGCGGTAGTCATTGGGGACGTTCTTAAATGACTGGTCAAAGGGGACATTCTTGCGGCACTTGGCACTTGGGGACGTTCCTTTTGTGCCGGCACTTTGGGACACTCCTTGTCCAGAGAGTGATGCAAGGGGCTCGTCCTTTGCTTTACTGAGATAAAGTGAACGCGCAGATTCGTAACCCACTCGCAACCGTTCTATGGCACGATATTGAACGAATGTATGCTATGCGCCCAAATCTTTTGGGCAGAGTGGGAGACAGTATGGTCAAGCTGTACGAGGACGGCATCTACCTGCGTAACGGCAGCGAGGTTGTGCCTGAGGCCGAGGCTGCCGAGCGCGGTATTACGCAGACGCCCGAGGATGCCAAGCGCGGCACCATCGCGTATTCGATCCTTCAGGCACACAATACGTCCGGCGACCCCGAGACGCTCAAGATTCGCTTCGATGCCATGGCGAGCCACGACATCACCTTCGTCGGCATCATCCAGACGGCGCGCGCCTCGGGCATGGAGCAGTTCCCGCTGCCCTACGTGCTCACCAACTGCCACAACTCGCTGTGCGCCGTGGGCGGCACCATCAACGAGGACGACCACGTCTTTGGCCTCTCGGCTGCCAAAAAGTACGGCGGCATCTTCGTTCCGCCCCATATCGCGGTCATCCATTCCTTTATGCGTGAGAACTTCGCCGGCTGCGGCAAGATGATCTTGGGTTCCGACTCGCACACCCGCTACGGCGCCCTGGGCACCATGGCCGTGGGCGAGGGTGGTGGCGAGCTGGCAAAGCAGCTGCTGCGCGACACCTACGATGTCGCCTATCCCGGCGTCGTGGCCATCTACCTCACGGGCGCCCCGCGCCCCGGCGTTGGCCCGCACGATGTGGCGCTCGCCATCATCCGTGCCGTCTTTGCCAAGGGTTACGTCAAGAACAAAGTCATGGAGTTCGTGGGCCCCGGCATCGCGAGCATGACGACCGACTACCGCAACGGCGTTGACGTCATGACCACCGAGACCACCTGCCTGTCGAGCATCTGGGCTACCGACGAGGATACGCACGCGTTTTTGACCATGCACGGCCGCGGCGACGACTACCGCGAACTCAAGCCCGCCGATGTCGCCTACTACGACGGCTGCGTCGAGGTCGACCTGTCGAGCATCAAGCCCATGATCGCGCTGCCGTTCCATCCTTCCAACGGCTTTGAGATCGACGAGCTCAACGAGAACCTCGAGGACATCCTGCACGAGGTGGAACTCGAGGCCGCCAAGATCGGCGAGGGCAAGACGCACTTTAGCCTGCTCGACAAGATCGTCGACGGCAAACTGCGCGTGCAGCAGGGCGTTATCGCCGGCTGCTCGGGCGGCAACTACGACTCCGTGGTCCAGGCTGCCCGCGTGCTCAAGGGCGCCAACACCGGCTGCGGCGAGTTCTCGCTGTCGGTCTATCCTACAAGCCAGCCCGTGGCGCTCGAACTTACGCGCCGTGGCTATATCTACGACCTCATGGAGGCCGGCGCGATCGTGCGCACGGCGTTCTGCGGTCCGTGCTTTGGCGCCGGCGACACGCCCGCCAACAACGGCCTGTCCATCCGCCACACCACGCGCAACTTCCCCAACCGCGAGGGTTCCAAGCCGGGTAATGGCCAGCTGAGCGCCGTGGCCCTGATGGACGCCCGCTCCATTGCGGCGACGGCTGCCAACGGCGGCATCCTGACGCCGGCGACCGACCTGCCCGAGGAGACTTGGGACGAGGCCTGCGAGTACACCTTTGACGACGCACCGTACAAAAAGCGTGTGTACTGGGGCTTTGGCAAGGCGGAGCCTGCCGACGAGCTTGTCGAGGGTCCCAACATCAAGCCGTGGCCCGCGATGGAGCCTCTCGGCGACGACATCCTGCTCAAGGTGTGCTCCAAGATCATGGATCCGGTCACCACGACCGACGAGCTCATTCCCTCGGGCGAGACGAGCTCCTTCCGCTCCAACCCGCCGGGCCTGGCCGAGTTTACGCTCAGCCGCCGCGACCCGGCCTACGTGGGCCGCTCCAAGGAGGTCGACGCCGTGGAGAAGCGCCGCGTTGCCGGCGAGGCCGCGGGCGACCTGGCGGCACTCGATGCTGAGCTTGCCAGCGTGTTTGAGGCACTGGCCGGCGCGGGTGTCACGGCCGATGCCAAGGCGACCGAGTACGGCTCTATGCTCTATGCCAAGAAGCCCGGCGACGGTTCCGCCCGCGAGCAGGCCGCGAGCTGCCAGCGCGTGATTGGCGGCCTGGCCAACATCGTCCACGAGTACGCCACCAAGCGCTATCGCTCCAACGTGATGAACTGGGGCATGGTGCCCTTCCAGATGGAGGCGGAGCCCAACTTTGAGGTGGGCGACTACGTCTTTGTGCCGGGTATCCGTGCCGCGCTCGATGGCGACCTGAAGAACATCGCTGCCCACGTGGTGCGTGCCGACGGTGCGGTTGAGCAGATTGAGCTCTACATTGCCGATATGACGGCAGAGGAGCGTGCCATCGTCAAGGCCGGCTGCTTGATCAACTACAACAAGTTCAAGGCCGCTGCCGAGTAACGCACTTAATTGTCCGCCCGGGGCTTACCCTTTCCCGCCCGCTCACGCGCTTCGCGAAGGTCGCGTTCGGGAAAGGGTAAGCCCCGGGCTACATTTCTGCGTTCTCGTTGGGTCTTGAGGGACGCTAAAAATAGACTTGCTTGATGCCGCCTCTGTTGTCGGGGCGGCTTCTTTTTGTCGAAAACCGCCACAAAGGGGGCAGACATCTTTGTGGTGGTCCGCGGTTTGTCTTGTTCTGTAACAGGTAGACCCTTATTTGCCGAGTAGTTGTTACAGATTTAGATAAACGGAAACTGCTGAACATTTCGTCTCGATCTGTAACATCTGAGGTCCAAAACGGCAGCTAGGTGTTACAGATCGAGACAGTTGAGCGCCAGAGTCGAAAACCACCACAAAGGGGCCTGTCCCTTTCGTGGTGGTGGGGGCGAGCTCGATGCTGCCGTGCTCGCTGAACGACATTCTAATGAGCGGCTCTACAGAATTTCATCCGGGTTGGCGGGTTTGGTTGTTTTGGGGATGCCGAGTTTGGATGACGCGAAATCGTCAACATTGTCCTTAATTCCGTCTTTGGTGTAGACAGTGACCATATAGGTGCTGTGTCCGAATTCGCCCTTGTCGCGTGTTGCCCAGGCATCCCAGTAGGCGGCCCCGTTTCGCCCTTTGATTTTTCCGACACGGCGGAGTTCTGTTCGCTTTAATTTCTGGTTGCTATAGATGGTTCGACCGGCTTCCGCGGTGAGCCCGCACTGTCCAAGCAGCTTGTCGAGGACTTGGTTCATGTGGCGCTCATCGGTGTTTGGTGCGTAGTCGTAGGCGAGGGTGATGGAGTCGAGTGGCTGGTCGTCGATCAGATAGTTTAGCGCCTGAGGTTCAAGGCAGAAATAGGGGGAGCATCCGTCGACCTTGCCGAGCAACGGTAACTTGGACTGCCAACTTCCGGTGGGAATTGCATATTCGTAGAACACGCCACGGCAGACAAAGGAGAGCGAGGTGGCACGCGAGCCGGCGTCGATCATCCCGCAAAGATCGAAGGGCGAGGCGATACCAAAAGAAAAGGGCGTGATGACGATAAGGAAGAGCATCACGATGGGTATGGCGAGAATGGCGATGACGTTGCGGCCGGTGGAATGAGACGGCTTCATATGCGCTCCTCGAGACAAAGATCTGTTGAGGATAGGCAGAAATGGATATGTTCAGAGAACAATTCAAGTTTAATCTCATGGCGCGAGATGGTCGACCGTTAGCGTCGAAAACCACCACAAAGGTGCCTGTCCCCTTTGTGGTGGTGAGGAGCGCGCGGCTCCTTTAGGTAATAGTGCTGGCTGGCGGTATCATTAGTGCGGGTGGCGAAGGTTTGCATTGTGGGGTGTTTTGCCGTGAGCCGTTCTGTCCGTATTGGATTGATTGTCTTGGCGCTTGCGATCGCTGTGGTTGGCGCGGGCGCTGTCGGTATGGCATTTCTACCTGCTGCGGTGACGGAGCCGGTGGTCAAGCCTGTGACTCAATCTGTCGAACTTCTGACCGGCGACGACAAGCCCGAGACCATTACCGTTGATTTTGATGAGCAGCCGGCTGTGCTGGGTATTAGCAATTATCCGCGTATTCAGCTTGGGGCCATGCGCTATACCACGGATACAAGCCTGATCGATAGGGCGTCCGAGCTACTCAAGGGCAAAACATTTAAGCGTTGGTACGGATATGCGTCCTATCGGGCAAAAGCGAACGACATGGTTGGCGGATGCCACTCTTCCATCGAGCTGGACACTGCAAACGGCGCAAAGTTATGTGATGTCTCGTACGATCCGGGCTACGAGGGCAATGAGGGTCCGGGCATCTACATCATGGACGGCGATCTCGCCTATGTCATGGAGGGCGACCAGACCGAGCTCAACGATTTTATGGGCCAGTGTATCCAAGATGCCTATGAACAGACCTGCTTGCCCGATCCGCAGGCTGCACGCGATAGTGGGTCTGCCCGTACATGGCTGTTCGAGGATGAGATGCCCTGGAACGCCGAATCGGGAAGCACGGGTTCGGCGAAGGAGTAGAGACCGCGACCACCACAAAGGTGCCTGTCCCCTTTGTGGTGGTTTGCATGCCGTGGGAACACTCAGAAAATCTTATATATAGAGACTTAGATTTGTGTATAAGATCGCGCAAAGCTGGCAACAATACTTCTCGAACAACGTGAAGCCGCCCCGTAGGGCGGCCGCCCCAAGAGAGGTGATTCCATGAGAATCGATAAGCTAGCAATGACGTCGCGCGAGGCGCTGCAGACCGCCATGAGCACGGCTGCTGACGCGCAGGCCGGCGCGGTGGAGCCGATTCACCTGCTGTCCGCCCTGCTCGGTGCCGGCGAGCGCAATATCTCCGTGATCATCGAGCGCATCGGCGCTGACCCGGCCCAGCTCGCACGCTCCACGCAGGATGCCATCGACCACGCGCCCAAGGTTTCGGGCGAGGGCCAGCAGATGGGTCTTTCCAATGAGCTCGTCCGCGTCATCGAGAAGGCCGAGAAGAAGGCCACCAAGATGGGCGACAGCTTTGTGGTGACCGAGCATCTGCTGATGGCACTTGCCGAGGACAAGGGCGAGGCCGGCCGCGTTCTGCGCGACGCAGGCGTGACCAAGGAGCGCATCGAACAGGTCTACGAGGAGCTGCGTGGCGATGACCGCGTGACGTCTGCCGAGGATAAGACGCAGTTTGAGGCGCTGGAGCAGTACGGCCGCAACATCTGCGACCTGGCCCGCGCCGGCAAACTCGATCCGGTCATCGGCCGTACCGACGAGATCCGTCGTACCATCCAGGTCCTGTCCCGCCGCACCAAGAACAACCCCGTGCTCATCGGCGAGCCGGGCGTCGGCAAGACCGCCATCGTCGAGGGCATCGCTCAGCGTATCGTGGCCGGCGACGTGCCGAGCACCCTGCGCGACCGCGACCTCATCGAGCTCGACATGAGCGCGCTGGTCGCCGGTGCCAAGTACCGCGGCGAGTTCGAGGACCGTTTGAAGGCCGTGCTCAAGGAGGTTCAAAAATCCGAAGGCAAGGTCATCCTGTTCATCGATGAGCTCCACACCATCGTGGGCGCGGGTGCCACCGAGGGCTCTATGGACGCCGGCAATATCCTCAAGCCGGCGCTCGCCCGTGGCGACCTGCATGCGATTGGCGCGACCACGCTCGACGAATACCGCAAGTACATCGAGAAGGACGCGGCGCTCGCCCGTCGTTTCCAGACCGTGATGGTCTCCGAGCCCACCGTCGAGGACACCATCTCGATCCTGCGTGGCCTCAAGGAGAAGTACGAGATCTTCCACGGCGTGCACATCACCGATAGCGCGCTCGTGGCGGCTGCCGACCTCTCCGATCGCTATATCGCCGACCGCTTCCTGCCCGACAAGGCCATCGACCTGGTCGATGAGGCGGCAAGCCGCCTGCGCATGGAGCTCGACAGCATGCCGGTCGAGATCGACGCCACCACACGTCAACTCACCCAGCTGCAGATCGAAGAGCAGGCACTCATGAAGGAGACCGACGACGCCTCCAAGGAGCGTCTGGAGGCCCTGCGTCAGGAGATTGCCGAGGTCCAGGAAAAGCTCAATGTGCAAAAGGCTGGCTGGCTCAACCAAAAGAACGCCATCGACCACGTGCAGGAGCTTAAGGGCCAGCTTGACGAGGCCAAGAGCGAAGAGGAGCGTGCAACGCGCAACGGCGACCTGGGCCGTGCGTCCGAGCTGCGCTTCTCCGTGATTCCGGGCCTGCAGCAGCAGATTCAGGATTCCGAGGCTGCGCTCGAGGCACAAAAGCAGCAGGACGGCGAGGGCCTCAACGAGCAGGTGACCTCCGACGAGATCGCCGAGGTCGTGAGTGCCTGGACCGGCGTGCCCGTGTCCAAGATGATGCAGGGCGAGCTCGACAAGCTGAAGGGCCTGGAGGGCGAGCTGCATAAGCGCGTCATCGGTCAGGACGAGGCCGTCTCCGCCGTCGCCGCGGCTGTGCGTCGCAGCCGTGCGGGCCTCTCCGATCCGGACAAGCCCATCGGCAGCTTCTTCTTCCTGGGCCCCACTGGCGTGGGCAAGACCGAGCTCGCCAAGGCGCTTGCCGAGTGCCTGTTCGACGACGAGCGCGCACTCGTGCGTATCGACATGTCCGAGTACATGGAGAAGTTCAGCGTCCAGCGTCTGATCGGTGCGCCCCCGGGATACGTGGGTTACGACGAGGGCGGCCAGCTCACCGAGGCCGTGCGCCGTCGTCCCTACTCCGTGATCTTGCTCGACGAGATGGAGAAGGCCCATCCGGATGTCTTTAACGTGCTGTTGCAGGTGCTCGACGACGGCCGTCTGACCGATGGCCAGGGTCGCCAGGTGTCCTTCAAGAACACGATTATCATCATGACGTCTAACGTGGGCTCCAAGGCTATCGCCGAGCTTTCGGGCAAGGACGAGGAGGAGATGCGCCATCAGGTCGACGCCGTCATGGCTCAGACCTTCCGCCCCGAGTTCCTCAACCGTATCGACGACATCGTGGTGTTCCATCCGCTCGGCATGGCGCAGATCGAGAAGATCGTCGACATCCAGCTTGCCGACGTCCGCGCGCGTCTGGCCAAGGAGCGCATGACGCTTGCCATCACCCCGGCGGCCAAGCAGATGCTCGCCGTGGGCGGCCTGGACCCGGTCTTTGGCGCCCGTCCGCTCAAGCGTCTGGTCCAGCGCGAGGTCGTGGACGCCATCGCCGCCGCCATCATCGACGGCACGGTGCGCGAGGGCGATCAGGTGACGGTCGATGTCGATAAGGACGGCGGCTTTACCGTCGTGTGCGATAACACGCCGGCGGCCACCTACGAGGTCCCCGATGCCGAGTAGATTTTTGGGACATGCCTTAAAATCTGCCAGCCGTTTCTAAACGCCAAGGGCGGCGGATCCAATTGGGTCCGCCGCCCTTTTTCGTGCGACAATCGATGTTGTTGAACGGATGCGATGCAAGGAGATATGCAGATGAAAGACGAGATCAAGACAAGCGCGCCGGCGACCGATGCCGCACCCGCCGCACCCAAGCCTGCGCCTAAGCCGGCGCCCAAGCCGCGCGACCCCTACATCCGTGCCGAGAACGAGGACGACGACGGCTACGATCCCTACAGCGATCGCCGCCCCGAGCGCGAGCCGATGTTCGAAGCCGACCCGTGGCGCTGAGTGCCACCCAAAAGGCCACCAATAAGTTGCGGCGAAATAGGGATTGTTTTGCGGTTTGACCAGCAAAAACAGTCCCTATTTCACCGCAACTGCGTTAGGGATTTTTCTGCAGGGGAGGGCAGTCAAAAAAGCCCCGTCCCAAATTGACTGCTCGGGGAGCCGCATTCGAGCTCGATTGTCCTCTTAGCCACTCGATATCCTTCGGAGCAATAACGGTGATAAAACTTGCTTAAGTGTTAATCAAGCTACACACAATCTTGCTCTCTAATTAATCAAGAATCAGTATAATTTTGATTAGCTAGAGAGCAAGATTGGAGAATCATGGCATTCAACGACTTGATCGCCCAGAAAATAAAGGACTTTGAACAGCAGGGGGTTCCGCAGGTCTTTGAGCGAGACCTTGATCTGGAAAACCCACAGGAGCCAAAGCGCGACAACATCGTAAATGTGGTTGTGGGGGCCCGCCGTTGTGGAAAGACGTATCGCCTGTATCAGGAGATGCAGCGGCTTCAGGGCCGGGGCGTCGAGCTTGACCGGATGCTTTACTTCAATTTTGAGGATGAGCGCTTGCGCCCGTATGAGCCATCGCTGCTGGCGGACGTGCTCGACACGTTCTATGCGCTGTATCCTGTTGCTCGAATCGAGGGCGCTTACATTTTCTTTGACGAGATCCAGGAAATCCCCGAATGGGGTGCGTTTCTGCGGCGTGTAGTCGATACGGAGAAAGCGACCGTCTATGTGACGGGATCTTCTTCTAAGATGCTGTCCTCAGAACTTAAGAGCGAGTTCAGGGGTCGTTCCCTTGTGCGAGAGCTTTTTCCGTTGAGTTTTTCGGAATACGTTCGATATAAGACGGGGAGCGTTCCCGAGCCAGATGCGACCTTTTCCCCGAGCGATGCAGCGCTGCTTCGACATCATCTGATCGGGTATCTTGAACAAGGGGGATTCATCGCGACACTTGAGCAGACGCCTGCAGACGCGATTCAGCTGCTACAGGAATATGCTTCGCGAACGGTCGCCATGGACGTCGTTGAACGTTACGACGTCAAGAACCCTCGCCTGGCATCGCTGTTCTTGACGCGGTGTATGGCATCTTCGGGACGAGAGCTGTCAGTGAACAAAGTGTACAACGAGTTCAAGAGCAGACAGATACCCGTCAGTCGTAATTCGCTCAGCGATTTACTTGAGTATTATGAGGATGCCTACCTGTTATTTTCTGTGCCGGAGTTCACGCGTTCATTGGCAAGTAACATGCGGTCTGCGTCTAAGGTCTACGCTGTCGACCCTGCGATGTTTGGAGCATTCTCTCCCGCATCAGCATTGGACCAGGGCCAGAGGCTCGAGACCGCAGTGTTCAATGCGCTAAGAAGAAGGACTCCCGCGGTGAGGACCGGCTCGGTCTGCCGCCTGCTGATCAAAGAGAAGAGCAAAAGCCATGAGGTGGACTTTGTGGCTGGGGACGCACTTCTCATGCGGGCTTATAGCCTGATTCAGGTGAGTGTGGATATGGCAAGTGAGAAAACGCGCGAGCGCGAAATTGCCGCGCTTGATGCCTCGATGGCCCAGTTCGATCTTGGCGAGTCGGCAATCGTTACCATGGATGAGCAGGCCGATATTCCATGCGAGCACGGTGCGGTACACGTTGTGCCCGCATGGAAGTGGCTCCTTGCCTAATCATCTATGGACCTGTGGGATCAGGACCTCCTGGCTCCTTCATCACGGTTGGGGAGCACCTTGCTGCGCCAGGCTAGTCCTGGGCTTTGATGCTCGGCAGGAGAATCTGGGCGAGGTAGTCGGTCTCGAGTTTGGTCGCGGTGTCTGCCTTGCCGTCTTTGCCGACCAACACGTTCTTGATCTGGCTATACGTATAGCGGTTGCCGGTCGTAAGCTCGACAAGCTCAATGGCCGTGTCCATGGGGTAGGTTGACACGGGGTTCTGCGTCCGTCCGTTGATGGTCTGGGGCACCACATACGGATAGACGGGGCCGCTGGCGTAGACGGTATAACCGTTGCCTAGATTGGCCGCACCCAAAACCGTATCGCCTTCATCGGGCGTAAAGCTCTCGCCCTCGCGCACCGCGACGAGCGTCACGAGCGGCGTATTGGCGTCGTCGCCCAGATAGATGCATAGCGTGCTTCCGTTTTGCCAAGTTGCGACCTTGCCGTACCACTCGACGGGAATATCGAGCTGGTAGAGGTCGGTTGCCTTGTGGCGAGCGTCAGCATCACGGGACGCCTGTGCCTTTTGCGCGCTCACGGCATTGACGGCGGCGTCGCGCCGCGCGGTTGCTGCCTGCTGGAGCACTTTGGCAGCCGCGGCGGAGCTCGCACCGCCCTCCTCGGCGTACTTGGCGGCGGCATCGATCTGGTCGTCGGTCACCGTGTCGGCTGAGGGCACCTTAAGCTTAAAGGTGGCTTGAGCGCGCAGATCCTGCCCGTCATTCTTGACCGTAACCTGGGCCTTGGTGGTCGGGACGGTGTAGATGGTGCCGTCGGCCGCGATGGGGGAGGCGGCGATGGAGAACGTGTAATCGCCGGGCAGCAGCTTAATGCCGCGACCGTGCTCGTCAACGTAGAGCGTTTCGCTCACGGAAGAACCGTCGGAATCCTGACCGCTCACCTGCACGGGAATCTTGGAGCCAGTTGAGCAGTCGAGCCCCGCGGCATGTACGCCAATTTGCACCGACATCATGGTATGGGCGTTTGCGGCAACCACGGCGGCCTGCTCTTGCCGGTATCCATTCCAAGCGGCATAGCCTGCGCCGCCGGCGACAAGCGCGACGGCTACGACGCCTGCCACCATCAGGTTGCGGCGCTTGGGCGACATCTTACGGTGACGAACCTCGGCTTCGCGTGCCGAAGGAACGGACGGTAGGGGAATATCGCCCATGGCGATGGTCTCGTCCACGGCAGGCGCAGAGCCTAAGCCAGGGAGCTCGCGGGTCAGCGAATCTTCGGCCGGCAAGTTGTCGAGCAAGATGGTTTCCTCGCTCGTGTCGGATCCGGGCTGGTCGTCGGCCTCGCTTTCGGTGTCTTCGTGATCTGCCTCATCCTCGGCAGGCTCAACGTCGCCTGTATCCTGATCATCGGGCTGCGCCTCGATTTCCGGCTCATCCTGCACATCAACGCTCGAATCGTCAAACGCAACATCGTCAAGCGAAATCCGGTCTAGGCTCTCCAGGGCCTCGGCACACGCTTCTGCATCTTGGGCCGCATCCTCTTGGCCCATCGTCTCATCATTCATACATCCCCCAAGCTCAATATCGGGACAACACTGTACCCAAAAACGGGACCCCATAGAGCCGCCTCATGATTTGAAATCCGATTTTATATATGCGCATGTTTTTGAATAGATGAATAGAGACGCAACGACAAAAGCCCCCGAAAAGCGAGCGAAACGCTTTCCGGGGGCTCTGCGAGGCATTGGATGAAAAACCTGGCGGGCGGGCCTATGCCCAGGCGCCAACAGCGACCAACATGTTACTCGGCGTGAGCGTAATCGACCTTGGCGCGACGAGCGGTGGCCTTCTCCCAATCGCTGGTGCCCTCAAAGACATCCTGCTTGTAGGGATTGCGACCGAGCTTCTTGGCGCGGTAGGCGATGTAGATGATCGCGGCGACGTTGGCGACCAGTGCGGCGATCGAGACCGCGGTAGCGGCGCCGGGGTCGAGCGTGGAGTGGGTCACAAAGATGGACTCCTCCTGGAAGTACGGGAACACCTGGGCAAACATGCACCAAATGGCCAGCGTAAAGGCGCGGTTCTGGATCCAGCCGCCCTTGTTCCAGATAAAGGCGGCGACGGTGGGCGCCAGCAGCAGCGCAAAGCCGCAGAACCAGGAGTGGGTGGGCAGGCAGTTGTAGGTGTAGCAGAAGTTCCAGATATCGTAGGCGATGATGTAGACCCAGGTCATATCGGGCCACAGCATATCGGTCTGATCCTCGGAGGCGTAGACGCTCCACCAACCGGTCATGCAGAAGATGTTGATGATACCGGCGATGCCGTTGAACACGTTGTTCCAGCCGGCCAGCTGCGTAGCACCTTCGGAGGTGACCCAGGTGGACTCGCCCAGGACAAAGAAGTGATAGGCGCTCTCGAAGTCGGATACGACGGCAATCATGATGTTGATGGCGACGATCACAAACGGCCATGCGCGGAACCAATGTGCCTTGCCGATCTTGCCCCACTGGTACTTAATGGCAATGAAGCCCCAGCAGCCGGCCAGCGCCGCGTATACCTTGGCGTAGTGGAACCAGCTGTTCTGGTACACATGGGTGGGGTTGGTGAGCGCCCACTCGGCACCCTGCGAGACGCCGATGGCGATGGCGACGCAGTAGATGGTCATGGCCAGCGGAGCCACGCCAAAGATGATTGCCGCGCCCAGCTTGGTGCGGCGGCCGACTTCGTTGAGCACGATCAGGCCAATAAAGACCATGGCCCAGCCGGCCCAGTGGATAAGGGTATCGCTACCCCAAACATCGAACAGCATGCTGCTCTCCTTTCACACGCCCGCGGCCCCTCTTCTGATCGCGGGCAGTTTGGCCAAATGTCGTCAGTTCTGGGGCTTGCGCTCCGGATACTTGGCGGTATAGCCCTCGATGTGGAGTGTCGAGGCGATGATTTCCTTGACCGTTTCGTCGGGCACATCGGGGTGCGTGCGGATATACATCAAAAGGCCCATGATGAGGGTGTAGAACGTCTCGTAGACATGGTCGATGCGTAGCTCATGATGGGCGACAAAATCCACTACGGTGGTGTCGCAGATATACTGCGCCACGCGCTGGACCACGTTGTGCAAAAAGCCGCCGTAGAGCGCGCCGCTGCTCGAGGTAAGCGTGCTCGGCAGCTCGTGGCCGCTGGCGACCAGGCGCTTAAAGAGCGGGGCGACGGTGTCGAGCGCGCCCTCGATATCACCGACGGTGCGGTCGGCGTTCCACCGCTCGAGTTCGGAGATAAAGCCGTCGATCGCCTCGTCCATAACAGCGGTGACGGCGGCGTCCATGTCGGCGAAGTAGTGGTAGAACAATGAACGCGTGCAGCCGGCTCGCTTGGTCACGGCCGATACCGATAGGTGGGACACGCCCAGCTCGGAGCTTACGGTGCGCACGGCATCGAGGATCTCGCGACGGCGTTCGTCGCCCGTCAGGCGCTTTGCCGCGCTATCGGATGCGGGGACGGCATCGACCACAGAGGTACCTGCTGTGTTGTTGCCCATGTTTTGCCGCCTTTCATCCTCTTTTGCCTGACCGTTCGCCTAACAGTCTTGAATATTGTTGACGGTTCGTCAATACTATTTTTGACACAATGTCAACAATGGCGGGTGAACGGCATGGGGGCATGCCCGGCCTGCAAAAAAAAGAGGGGCGCCGCGGTCTCGCCGGGCTGTGGCAAGAGAAGGGACAACCATGATTCTCAACGGACCGGGGATTAGCTACACCGAGCCCGACATCGGTTCGGAGTTCGTGCCGCCGCTGCCGGAGCATCCGCGCGAGGCCATCGTCAAGCTGTGCGAGCACTGCACCAACCGTCTGCTGCATCGCGACGAGCTGCTGGGCTACGAGTACTGGTCGTTTGCCGAGGCCGCGACCGACGAGCAGGCCGAAGTGCTCTGCAAGATGAAGATGCGCCGTCCCTATACGTTGCCCGAGATGGTCAAGCTCACCGGCATGCCCGAGGCCCAGATCGAGAAGATGCTCGACGACATGAGCTACACGGGTCTGCTCGAGTACAACTGGGAAAACCCCGAGCGCGCCAAGCAGTGGGTGCTGCCCATGCTGGTGCCGGGTTCTGCCGAGTTCCTCAACATGCGCGTGAGCCAGCTCGAGGAGCATCCGGTCTATGCCAAGTTCTTTGAGCAGGCGTCCAAGGGACCGCTGTCCAAGGCCACGCCGATGGTGCCGCCCGGAGGCGCCGGTATCGGCATGCACGTCATTCCGGTCGAGAAGGCCATCGACGCCGCGAGCACCTCGGTGCCTATTGAGCATATCGAGCACTGGCTCGACAAATACGAGGGTAAGTATGCCGCCAGCACCTGCAGCTGCCGCGCGAGCCGTCGCGTGATGGGCGAGGGCTGCGCCGACGACCCGGCCGATTGGTGCATCGCCGTGGGCGATATGGCCGACTACGTGGTCGAGACTGATCGTGGCCATTACGTGACCCGCGACGAGGTTTACGACATCCTGCGCCAGGCCGAGGACAACGGCTTTGTGCACCAGATCACCAACATCGACGGCGAGAACAAGATCTTCGCCATCTGCAATTGCAACGTCAACGTGTGCTATGCCCTGCGCACCTCGCAGCTGTTCAACACGCCCAACCTGTCGCGCTCGGCCTATGTCGCCAAGGTCGAAAAGGACAAGTGCGTGGCCTGCGGTCGCTGCGTTGAGGTGTGCCCGGCCGGTGCCGCTAAGCTGGGCCAGAAGCTCTGCAGCAAAAAGGCCGGCGGACAGGTGCCCGAGTATCCGCGCCAGGAGCTGCCCGATGCCACCAAGTGGGACCACACCAAGTGGTCGCCCAACTACCGCAACGACAACCGCATCGAGACGCATGAGTCCGGCACCGCTCCCTGCAAGACGGCCTGCCCCGCGCATGTCGCCGTTCAGGGCTATTTGAAGCTCGCGGCTCAGGGTCGCTATGACGAGGCGCTGGCGCTCATCAAGCGCGAGAACCCGCTGCCCGCTATCTGCGGCCGTGTGTGCAACCGCCGCTGTGAGGATGCCTGCACCCGCGGCCGTGTGGACGCCGCCGTGGCTATCGACGAGGTCAAGAAGTTTATCGCCCAGCGCGATCTGGATGCCGCGACCCGCTATGTCCCGCCTGTGGTGACCCCGACGCGTGCCGGCGGCTTCGACCAGAAGATCGCCATCATCGGTGCCGGCCCGGCCGGTCTGTCCTGCGCTTTCTATCTGGCCGAGAAGGGCTACAAGCCCGTCGTATTCGAGAAGAACGAGCGCCCGGGCGGTATGCTCACTTACGGTATTCCCAGCTTTAAGCTGCAGAAGGATGTTATCGAGGCCGAGGTCGAGGTCATTCGCCTGATGGGTGCCGAGTTCCGCTATGGCGTGGAGGTCGGTCGCGACGTGACGCTCGACGAACTGCGCGCGCAGGGCTTTAAGGCCTTTTATGTTGCCATCGGCTGCCAGGGTGGCCGCCTCGCCGGTATTCCGGGCGAGGATGCCGAGGACGTGACCGTAGCCGTCGACTTTTTGCGCGAGGTCAACAGCGGCAAGATCGATACCCTGTCCGGCCGCACTATCGTGGTGGGCGGCGGCAACGTGGCCATCGATGTTGCCCGCAACGCCTGCCGTCTGGGCTCCGAGCATGTTGAGATGTTCTGCTTGGAGAGCGAGGCCCAGATGCCCGCCAGCGAGGAGGAGCGTCGCGAGGCCATTGAGGACGGCGCGCACATCAGCTGCGGTTGGGGTCCCAAGGAGGTCCATCTGGACGAGACCGGCCGTGTGTGTGGTATCACCTTCAAGCGCTGCACGCGTGTCTTTGACGACAAGGGCCGGTTTGCGCCCGAGTACGACGAGAATGACCTGCGCCGCGTCGACGCCGACCGCGTGGTCATGTCGATTGGCCAGTCCATTGTGTGGGGCGACTTGCTAGCTGGCTCCAAGGTGGAGCTCGGCCGCGGCCAGGGCGTCCTTGCCGATCCCCAGACCTACCAGACCGCCGAGCCCGACATCTTTGTGGGGGGCGACGTCTACACCGGTCCGAGCTTTGCCATCGACGCCATCGCTGCCGGTCACGAGGCCGCCGTGTCCATCCACCGCTTTGTGCAGCCGGGCTCCACGCTCACCATCGGCCGCAACCAGCGCCGCTACACCGCGCTCGACCGCGACGACGTTGTGCTCGAGGGCTACGACAACGCGAGCCGCGAGGTTGCCCACGTTGACCGCGAGCGCGAGAAGGCCGCGCCGTTTAGCGAGTACGTCGAGACCTTTACCGAAGAGCAGGTGCGCGCCGAGACCGCCCGTTGCCTGGGCTGCGGTGCCTCGATCGTCGACCCCAACAAGTGCATCGGCTGCGGCCTGTGCACCACCAAGTGCGCGTTCGACGCCATCCATCTGGATCGCGACCGCCCCGAGTGCTCCACGATGGTCAAATACGAGCAAAAGCTTCCAAGCCTGGGCAAGTACGCGCTCAAGCGCGCCATCAAGATTAAATTCGGGAAGAAGTAAGAAACGCAACAAGCAGGAGAACGGCGCAGAGAGCGGTTGGACAGCGAGCGAGTCCCAGGCGTGGCGAGGTGCCTTGAAAGAGGAGGGCATAGGGCTTTTGCCCATGCCCGACGATTGAAAGGCAGATCGCCCGTCTGGGGCTCGCGCAGCGTCAAGCCGACCGCCGTTCGGTAGAACGGCGGAAGGAATTAAAAGTGCACGAGCTCGGAATCGTCTATCACATCATTCGCGATGTTGAGAATGTGGCGCGCGCTCATGGCGTGCGTCGCGTTTCGAGCGTCACGCTGCTGCTGGGCGAGGTCTCGGGCGTCGTCCCCGATCTACTACTCGACGCTTGGCGCTGGGCGGCGGATAAAAAGCCTATCACGCAGGGCGCGGAGCTTATCGTGGAGCCTGTCGAGGCCGTGACGCATTGCGAGGCGTGCGGCCGCGACTACGCGACGGTCGAGCACGGCAAGACCTGTCCCCATTGCGGTAGCGGCGAGACCTATTTGCTGCAGGGCCAAGAGGTCATGATCAAACAGATCGAGACCCCCGACGAGGACCCGGCAGACGCTGTCCCCGACGGTCCTTCCGACGCCCCCGATGCCGTCGACGCCGCCAACCCTCTCCACATCGCCTAACATCCAATGACTACATGGGCTAGAGTTCTAAACATATTTGCTTCGGTTAGTCAAGTCATGTCTGTTTAAACAAAATGGTGGCACGCAGACGCATTGGGATCCACCTAAAAGCGGTCTTAACGAACAGTGCACCTTTATATGTCTTTGAAAGCAATCAGCAAATCACGTTTTAGCAGGCAATAAGCTGTAAACCGGCAACGTAATCAATTTGTAACAAACTTAGACGTTTAAACAAATAATCCAACCTTTTGCGAATTTAGCTATAATTCCACAAACCAAACAGGTATACTTCCTTCATGTCGTGTAGGAAATACGTAGACAAAAAGGAGGTTATGTGATGGTAAGTATTGTTCTTGCTAGCCACGGGGACTTGGCGGCTGGAATCAAGCAGACGGGCTCGATGGTCTTTGGCGATCAGCCGTCTGTTGCCGTGGTCTCGCTCGAGCCGAGCATGGGCCCCGACGATTTCCGTGCCAAGGTCGAGGAAGCAGTCGCTTCCTTCGAGGACCAGGAGCAGGTGCTCTTCCTCGTTGATCTGTGGGGCGGCACGCCGTTCAACCAGATCAGCGGGCTCATCGAGGGCCACGATTCCTGGGCTATCGTCACCGGTGTCAACCTGCCTATGCTCATCGAGGCATATTCGCAGCGCTTTGACGCAAAGAACACTGCACATGCGATCGCAAAACATCTCGTGACTGAGGCTAAGGCTGGCGTGCGCGTCAAGCCCGAGTCTCTGGAGCCCGAGGAGAAGAAGCCGGCTGCGGCCGCCGCTGCTCCTGCAGGCGCCATCCCTCCGGGAACGGTCATCGGCGACGGGCACATCAAGATCGCCCACGTCCGTATCGACACCCGTCTGCTGCATGGTCAGGTGGCCACCACGTGGACCAAGCAGATCAACCCCAACCGCATCATCGTGGTTTCCGACGGCGTTGCTCACGACGAGCTCCGCAAGACCATGATCGAGCAGGCTGCCCCTCCGGGAGTCCATGCCAACGTCGTGCCCATCAAGAAGATGGCCGAGGTCGTCAAGGACACGCGCTTTGGTGACACCAAGGCCATGCTGCTCTTTGAGAACCCGCAGGATCTGCTCAAGGCCATCGAGGCCGGCGTCGACATCAAGGAAGTCAACATCGGTTCCATGGCTCACTCCAAGGGCAAGGTCGTCGTCACCAACGCCGTCGCTATGGGCGATGACGACGTCAAGACTCTCGAGGCCCTCAAGGCCAAGGGCGTCAAGTTCGAGGTCCGCAAGGTTCCTTCGGATTCCTCCGAGGATCTCGACGCCATGTTGAAGAAAGCTAAGGCCGAACTGGCCGCTCAAGCATAGTAAAGGAGGGTCCGATACATGTCTGCAATCACTATTCTGCTTGTTGCGATTGTCGCGTTGCTTGCCGGTATGGAAGGCATTCTGGATGAGTTCCAGTTCCATCAGCCGCTCGTGGCATGCACGCTTATCGGTCTCGTAACCGGTCACCTTCAGGAGGGCATCCTCCTGGGCGGTTCGCTCCAGATGATGGCCCTTGGCTGGGCTAACGTCGGCGCCGCTGTCGCGCCTGACGCCGCTCTGGCCTCGGTCGCTTCTTCGATCATCATGGTGCTCGCCCTCAACGGTGGCGCCACTGATTCGGCAAAGGCCGTTACCACCGCTATCGCCGTCGCCGTCCCGCTGTCGGTCGCTGGTCTGTTCCTGACCATGATCTGCCGTACCATTGCTACCGCTATCGCTCACGCCATGGACGGTTGCGCCGAGAAGGGCGACTTCTCCGGCATCGAGCGCTGGCAGTATGCTGCCATCCTCATGCAGGGCCTTCGTATCGCCATCCCGGCAGTGCTTCTGTGCGTCATCCCGGCCGAGGCCGTTACCAACGCGCTTAACGCTATGCCCGACTGGCTGTCCGGCGGCATGGCTGTCGGCGGCGGCATGGTCGCTTCCGTCGGTTACGCCATGGTCATCAACATGATGGCCACCAAGGAGACCTGGCCGTTCTTCGTCCTCGGCTTTGTCCTTGCTGCCATCCCTCAGCTCACGCTGATCGCCCTTGGTCTCATCGGCATCTCCCTTGCCCTCATCTACCTTGGCCTTAAGGATCTGGCCAAGCAGGGTGGCGGCATGGGCGGTGGTTCCGGCGACCCGCTCGGCGACATTCTGAACGATTACGAGTAGGAGGGGAGTGATACATATGGCAGAGAACAAGATTCAGCTCACCAAGGCTGACCGCAAGAAGGTTTGCTTCCGTCATCAGTTCCTTCAGGGCTCGTGGAACTACGAGCGTATGCAGAACGGCGGCTGGTGCTTCGCAATGATCCCTGCGATCAAGAAGCTCTACACCAGCAAGGATGACCAGATTGCCGCTCTTAAGCGCCACCTGGAGTTCTATAACACCCACCCCTATGTTTCCGCCCCCGTCATTGGCGTTACCCTCGCTCTCGAGGAGGAACGCGCCAACGGTGCCCCGATTGACGACGTCGCCATTCAGGGCGTCAAGGTCGGTATGATGGGCCCGCTCGCCGGCGTCGGCGACCCCGTCTTCTGGTTCACCCTTCGCCCGATTCTGGGCGCTCTGGGCGCTTCCCTGGCCATGTCCGGCAGCATCGTCGGTCCGCTGCTGTTCTTCTTCGCGTGGAACATCATCCGTTACGCTTTCCTGTGGTACACGCAGGAGTTTGGCTACAAGGTCGGCTCCTCCATCGCCAAGGACCTCTCCGGTGGTCTGATGGGCAAGGTCACCGAGGGCGCTTCCATCCTGGGTATGTTCATCATCGGCGCCCTGGTCGAGCGCTGGGTGTCCATTTCCTTCACCCCGATCGTCTCCACGGTCAAGCAGTCTGCTGGCGCCTTTATCGACTGGGCTAGCCTGCCCTCCGGTTCCGAGGGTATCAAGGAAGCGCTGACGATGTACAACTCCGTCGGTGCTACCGCCCTTGATCAGATGAAGGTCACCACGCTTCAGGCCAACCTCGATCAGCTCATCCCCGGCCTTGCCGCCGTGTGCCTGACCCTGCTGGTCTGCAAGCTCCTCAAGAAGAAGGTCAGCCCGATCGTCATCATCCTGGCTCTCTTCGCCGTCGGCATCATCGGTCGCTTCTGCGGCTTCATGTAAGCACGCTTCGGCTTAAGACCGAGAATTGCTAGGCAAGGGCTTTTGAGCCATTGAAACGGACCGCACCCGGTGGGTACACTGGATGCGGTCCGATTGTTTTTTATTGGAGGGCGAGGCGCGTATGGCGCAATCTCAGAACAGCACGGTCGATCTGGCAACGCCGGCAACCTGCCTGATGGGGCTTACCAGTCACGGTAACGTAATGGTGGGCAATAAGGCGTTTGAGTACTATAACGAGCGCAATCCCGAGGATTATATTCAAATCCCGTGGGACGAGGTCGACTATATTGCCGCCGAGGTTTTGCGCGGCACCAAGAAGATCACGCGTTTTGCCATCTTCACCAAGGACAACGGTCACTTTACGTTTTCGACGCGCGACGACAAAGAGACGCTTCGTGCGGTCCGCAAGTACGTCGACGAGGATAAGCTCGTGCGTTCGCCCGACTTTATCGATGTGACCGCCAAGGGCGCCAAGAGCATCCCTTCCGTCATCAAAAGCCTCTTTCATAAAGGCAACTAATCTCCTGCGACGTTCTTAATCGACTAGTCATTAAAGAGCGTCGCAGACGACTATCTCGAAGAGCGGCTATGCGCTGCATGGTAGTGGCGTAAATCTGCTACACTAGTACAACATGCCTCCGTAGCTCAGGGGATAGAGCACCGCTCTCCTAAAGCGGGTGTCGACGGTTCGAATCCGCCCGGGGGCACCAGAAGATTATGACGGCGTCGCGAGAGCGGCGTCGTTTCTGGTTTGTGGGAGCTGCCGGCGGATTCGAACCGTCGACACCCGCGTCACTCATTTCCCCGCGGGGGGAGTTTTCGAATCCGCCCGGGGGCACCAGAGGAATATCGAGCCCGGTACTGCTACGGTGCCGGGCTCTTCTGGTTCAATGCCATGTCAAAAACGAAGCGCCCGCTTGCTGGGGGAGCAAGCGGGCGCCTGTGAGCGAATATGTTTGCGGCGAAAGCCGCGATGAGCGGTGGGGTGGCGACTAGTTGGTCGTACCGGAATCGTCGCCCGTGCTCGTGCCCGAGCCCGAGCCCGAACCAGAAAGTGCGACCGTCAGCGTAATCGTGCTGTCGGTGGACTGCTTTCCAGTGGGGGAGACGCCCGTAACGGTGGCATCCTCGTTACCGCTTACGGGATTGCCGTTCTGGTCACAGAAGCCAATGTTATAGAAACCGGCGTTGTTGAGCGCGGTAACGGCGGCGGAGATGCTCTTGCCGTACAGGTTGCCCGGAACACTGGCCTTGCCGGACTTCTTGGCAATGACGACGGTAATCGTGGCGCCGGGCTTCTGCTTGCCACTGGGGTTCCAGCTGATCACGGTGCCCTCGGTAACCGAGTCGTTCTCCTGGTAGCTAACGTCGACGCCAAAGCCTGCCATATCGAGGGCGTTGCGCGCCTGGGCCTCGGTCATGTCGGTCAGATCGGGGACGGACGTGGTATCCGGGCCGCTCGAGACCTTGTACGAGATGGTCGTGCCCTTCGCGACTTCCTTACCGGCTTCGGTGCCCTGCTCAAAGACCTGGCCCTCATCAGCCTCGTTGGCCTCCTCGGAGGCGTTGCCCTTCAGGCCAACGCTTGCCAGTGCGGCTTCTGCTTGGTCCTTGGTCAGGCCGACAAGTTTGGGAACCTCAACCTTTTCGGAGGGCTTGGGGCCCTTGGAGACTACCAGGTTCACCTTGGTGCCCTTGGCCTTCTTGGTGTTGCCGTTGGGCGTCTGCTCGGCGACCTTGCCCTCGTCGACATTGTCGTTGTAGCTTTGGTCGATGGTGCCGACCTCGAGGCCGGCTTCCTTGATCAGCTCGACGGCAGTCTGCTGGTCCTTGCCCAGCACGTCGGGCACGGTGACCTGCTCGACGCCAAAGAGTCCTGTGGCAAAGGCCACCACGATGCCGATGACGGCAACGGCTGCCACCACGGCGGCGATGATCTTGTTCTTGTTGGATTTGGGCTCTTCGACCTCGTAGGAGCCGGTGGAGCCCGAAACCGAGCTACGGGCGGTATTTTGGCCGCTCACGCCCGAGACGGGACGCACCATGGCGCGCGTCTGATCGGAAAGCTCACGAGTCTTGGTGGCGCCCAGCTCACCGGGGGCACCGATGATGCGCGTGGGCTCCGAGACGTTGACGGCACGGCCCGACAGGTAGCTGTTGAGCACCTGACGCAGCTCGTCGGCGGTCTGGAAGCGGTTTGCCGGGTCCTTCTCCATGCACTTGAGGATGATGCGCTCAAGGTCGGCGTCGACACCGGAGTTGATCTGGCTCGGCGGAATAGGCAGCTCGTTGACCTGCTTGAGTGCGACCGAGATAGCGTCGTCACCGTCAAAGGGGACGCGGCCGGTGGCGCACTCGTACATCACGACGCCCAGCGAGTAGATATCCGAGGTGGGGCCGAGGTCCTGACCACGGGTCTGCTCGGGGCTGACGTAGTGGGCGGTCCCCAGCACGTTGTTGTCTTGCGTGAGGTGGCTGTTCTTGGCGCGCGCGATGCCAAAGTCCATCACCTTGATGTTGCCGTCGGGCAGCACCATGATGTTCTGCGGCTTAATGTCGCGGTGGATGATCTCGTGCTTGTGGGCGACCGAAAGCGCGGAGCTGATCTGCGAGCCGATCTGGGCGACCTTCTTGGGGTCGAGGGCGCCGTGGCTCTTGATGCCGCTCTTAAGGTCGGTGCCGCGCAGGTACTCCATGACGATGTAATAGGTGTCGCCGTCCTTGCCCCAATCGTAGACGCCCACGATATAGGGTGAGGAGAGACCGGCTGCTGCCTGGGCCTCCTGCTTAAAGCGTGCGGCGAAGGTTGCGTCGCCAGCATACTGCGGCAGCATGATCTTGACGGCTACCGTGCGGTCGAGGACCTGGTCCTGTGCACGGTAGACGGTCGCCATGCCGCCTGTTCCCACCTTATCCTTGAGGAGGTATCTTCCCCCGAGGACCCTCTGTTCCATTCCTGCTCCTAACATAACTATTCGCTCAACGATGTGTGTAGTACCTACGATGTGGCCGCTGGGGCCGTGTGACGCGTTGCCGCTAACCCTTAGGCCGCGGCGCGCCTCGGGTGTCCGATTCGATCATGGGCATCACGCTCCCTGTGCGGCAAGCGCCGCGGTCAGGACGATACCGGCGATCTTGGCGGCCTTGACGTCATGCTTGTCGAAATCCTCCAAGGCCACCGAGATGGCGACCGTGGGTGAATCGTAAGGTGCAAAGCCAACAAACATCGAGTTGACGTTGGTGCCGCCAGTCTCGGCCGAGCCGGTCTTGCCGGCGACCTTGACGCCGGGGATTTGGGCATCGGTGCCGGAGCCGGACTGGACGACGGCAAGCATGGCCTGCTTGACCTGGTCGGCCGTGGCGGAGCTGACGGCCTGACCAAGCGAGCGGGACTGCGTGGTCTTGACCACGGTTCCGTCCGGGGCGAGTACCTGGGCTACAAAGTACGGGTCCATGACCACGCCGCTGTTAGCGATGGCGGCGGCAATCACGGCGTTTTGCATGACGGTGGTCTGCGGGCCGGGCGTGTGGTCCATGCCGACAGGCTGGCCGGCGCCGGCCCAGGCGGTCTCCCACTCGGTCATGAGCGACGGGTCGGCCATGATGGAGGCCGCGGAGGTCAGGTCCTGGCCGAGCTTTTGGCCGTAGCCAAAGGCGTTGGCAAACTGCACGAGCGTGTTTGCGCCAACTTCGTTTGCCACCTGGCCAAAGACGACGTTGGAGGACACGGCAAAGGCCTGCTGCAGGCTGATGGTGCCGTAGCTCTCGTTGGCATAGTTGGTGACCGGTGCGTTGCCGATGTCCATGGAGCCGGGCGCCTGGTAGGTGCTGGTAAGGCTGGCGGTACCGGTCTCGAGTGCCGCGGAAAGCGTAACGACCTTAAACGTTGAGCCCGGCGTGTACAGTGCGTCCATGGCGCGATTGTACATGGAGCCGTCCTCGCCGCCGCCCGTCTGCAGCAGGGCATCGATGTTGGTGTTGTCGTAGGTGGGCGAGCTGGCACATGCGAGCACCGCGCCGGTACGCGGGTCGATGACCACTACAGCGCCCTTAAAGCCCTTGAGTGCCTGCTCGGCCGCCGTCTGGATGCGCGAGTCGATGGTGAGCTTGGCGGTGTTGCCCGGCTGGGTCTGGCCCGCGAGCGACGCGATGGCGTTGTTCCAGCTGGAGTAGTCCTTAGAACCGGTGAGCGTGTCGTTCATGACGCTCTCGATGGCGGTGGTGCCATACTGCTGGCTCACGTAGCCAACCACGTGCGCTGCCAGGTTACCGTTGGGGTAGGAGCGTACGTAGGTGCCGTCCTCCTGCTGCAGCGACTCGGCCAGCGTCACGCCGTCGGACGTGATGATGGAGCCGCGCTGGATGTACTTGGAGCGGGCGATGGTGTGGTTGTTGGTCGGCATGTCCTGATAGTCCTTGGCCTTAATGACCTGGACATAGGTGAGGTTGCCGATAAGGATGGCGAACAGCGCCGTAAAGGCGAGCACCGCGCGGGTTAGACGGTTGGCGAGCGCAACGCGGCCGAGCACACCGGATTCAGGCGTGTCGAGCAGGCGACGGCGCATGCGCGAGCCGACGGAATGGCTGCCGCTGCCGTAGGAAGACGAGGTGGCAAAGCGCGTGCCCGTCGGGGCGGCGGCAGATGCGACCTGATCATCGGTGATGGCGGCCATGGTGCCGGTGCCGGTAAGCTCGGCCTCGCGTCCGGTCGCCTCGTCACCGGCGCGCAGCAGGAGCGCGACGATGATAAAGCTCGCCAGCAGCGAGGAGCCGCCCTGGCTCATAAAGGGCAGGGTGACGCCGGTCAGCGGAATCAGGCGGGTTACGCCGCCAACGATCAAGAAGGCCTGGAAGCTGATGGCGGCCGTAAGGCCCGTGGCGCTAAAGGCAGCGAGGTCGGATTTAGCGCGGGCAGCCGTGGTGAGGCCACGCACGGCAAAGAGCATAAACAGGATGAGCACGGCGCCGCCGCCCAAAAGGCCCATCTCCTCGCCGATAGCCGAGAAGATAAAGTCGGACTCGACGACAGGGATGTTGTTGGCCATGCCGTTGCCGATGCCAACACCGACCAGACCGCCATCGGCAAGCGAGAAGAGCGACTGGACGATCTGGTAGCCCTGGCCCTGGGCGTCCTTAAACGGATCGACCCAAACCTGGAAACGCACCTGAACGTGCGACAGGAACTTGTAGGCGCCCACGGCTCCGACGGCTAAGAGCGCAAGGCCGATAACGACATACGAAAAGCGCCCCGTGGCAACGTAGAGCATCAGCAAGAAGATGGTGTAGAACAGCACGGCCGAACCCAGGTCGCGTTCGAAGACGACGACGAGCAGGCACACACCCCACACGGCAAACAGCGGCAGCAGCAGTCGCAGGCGAGGGATCTTAAAGCCCAGAATCTTGCGGTTGGAGATGGAGAGCAGCTCGCGGTTCTCGGCCAGGTAGCCGGCCAGGAACAGGACGATAAAGACCTTGGCGAACTCGCCGGGCTGGATGGTAAAGCCCGCGATGCGAATCCACAGCTTGGAGCCCGAGATCGTGGTGCCGATAAAGATAGGCAGCATCAGCAGAATGATGCCGATGATGCCAAAGGTGTACTTGTAGCGCATGACCACGTCGAGGTTTTTGACTAATGCAAGCGTTCCCACCATGAGCGCCACCGAGACAAACAGGATGATGAGCTGTGAGATGGCGAGAGCGGGGGCGAGACGCGTCACGAACGTGATGCCGATGCCCGAAAGTATAAATACGATGGGCAGGATGGCGGGGTCGGCACCGGGCGCCAAGATGCGCACGGCAATGTGGGCCGCGGCAAAGGCGGCAAAGAGGCCGATCGGTACGGCGAGCGTCTCAAAGGAGATGGCAGCGCCCGCGGTGAGGACGTACATCGCATACAGCAGGATGACGGGGAACGCCGAGGCGATGAGCAAGAGCAGCTCGGTGTTGCGGCGACTCATAAGCGGCACTCCCTTTCTAATTCTTATCGGAGGCTTCGGCCTCGGCGGACTGTTCGGCGGTTTTCTCGGAATCTGATTCGGAGGTCGATCCCTGATTGGTGTTGTCGCGAATCGTTTGCGCGTCGATCACCTGGCGGGTCTGCTCCTCGTCGATCTGGTGGCGGTACTTGGATATCGTGTCCTGCGCATCGTCGACACTTGTTTGCGGAATGCCCGCCTTGAGGCGGTTTTGCGTGTCTTCGGGCAGGTCGGACAGCTTAATGCTGGTTTCGCTTTCGAGCCAGTGGAGCTTGAGTCCGAGCGGCTTGCCGGGCAGGCCGCGCCAGACGGCGACATTGCCCTGGTAGGTACCCAGGTAGTACGAGCCGGTGACACCCGTGTAGGCCCAGATGCCAGCTGCCAGCACAAAGACGAGGGCCAGGATGGCGGCGATAGTAATGTTGCGGCGACGCACGCGCTGCGCCTCGCGCATAACGCCATCGTCAACCAGGTCAACGACTACTACGGTCACGTTGTCGTGGCCGCCGGCGGCAAGCGCCGCGTCCACTAGGTTGTCGACGCAGATTTGCGCGGTTGAGGACTGCGTGGCGATGTTCTCGATATCGCTATCGGGAATCATGCTCGAAAGGCCGTCGGAGCACAGGATCAGACGGTCGCCTTCCTCGATATGCAGAGTAAAGTGGTCGGCATACATAGCGGGGTCCGAGCCCAGCGCGCGGGTGATGACCGAACGGTTGGGGTGGACGCGAGCCTCGTCTGCCGTGATCTCGCCGGCGTCCACGAGCTCCTCCACGTAGGAGTGGTCGCGGGTCACGCGGATGAGCGTGCCCTCGTGGAGCAGGTAGGCGCGAGAGTCACCCACGTGGGCGATGGCAAGCGTGTCGTTTTCGATATAGGCGCAAGTGGCTGTGCAGCCCATGCCGGGCTTGCCCAGGCCATTCAAGGCAGCCTCGATTACGGCGGCGTTGGCGGCCTCGACGGCTGCCGCCAGGCGTGCGGCGTCGGCAGACTGAGGAGCTGTCTTGGCAATGGTCTCGACAGCGATAGAGGAGGCTACCTCGCCGGCGGCGTGACCGCCCATGCCGTCGCATACGCAAAAGAGCGGCGACTGCACCAGGTAGGAATCCTCATTGTGCGGGCGCACACAGCCAACGTCGGAGCGGGCGCCCCACATAAGTTGCGTGGTGGTGCCGGCATCATAGGTCGAGTCGGTCTCGATGCGCTCCTCGGTCAGGGGCTCAAAGCTCATGGTCGAGCCGGGGTCTTTGAGCTTGGCCTCAACGGCGGCAACGTCGATTTCGGCGGTGTCACCGGGAGAGACGGTGTCGGTCACGGCGTTTGATTCGGAATCACCGGTGTCCGGGGAGTCGGGCTCCTCGGACACGCGGGCGGTCGACTCGTCGTCTTGCGGGCTGACGTCTATAGGCTCGGGCGCCGGCGTAGACGCGGGCGCAACCTCGGACGCCGGGGCCATGGGAAACGCCGGCGCGGCGGGCTCGGGTGCCGCAAACACCGCAGCGCTCTCGTTGATTGCCGCGGCGACGGGCTCTGCAAAGTGAGCCGGCGCCGGGGTTGCTTCGGGCGCTGTGGGCTGTTCCGCAGCATGTGCGCCGATGGGCGCCGCTACGGCATCCTCTTCGTCCTCGTTATCGGCGAGATCCGAAATATCATGCGTTACATGCGAAAGAGGCAGGGAGAACACGGTGTCCTCGGGCTCCACGGGTGCGGAGCCCGCCGGAGCGGCGTGGGCCGGTGCAGCTGTGGCGGCGGCCGGTGCCTCGGTCATAGTTGCGGACTTGTTCTCCTCGTCGATCATCGACGGTTCACCTTCATGACCACGTCGCCAATCTGGACTTCGTCGCCCTCACGCAGCGTCGCGGGCTCCACGAGTTGGCGGCCGTTGACGAGCGTGCCGTTAAGTGAGTTGAGGTCCTCGATGATGAGCGCCGGGCCCTGCAGCGAAAAGCGCGCGTGCGAGGCTGAAACGAACGGTTCGTTGATGCAGATGTCCGAAGATGGCGAGCGACCGACGATGACGGGGCCGAGCATGTCTACGTGGATGCCGCGGATACCGCGCGGACCCTTGTCCACATCGATCGTCCAGATAGCCGAGTCGCGGCGCTGTCCACGCACAAGTCCCACGCCGGTCTTCATGACGGCGAACAGAAAGATATAGAGCAGGGCGACCAGGACGATGCGGCCTGCAAAAAGGACGATATCGATGTTCATAAGCGACTATCCCCTAAATTCAAAGGTACTCAGGCCAAACGTCAGCAGATCGCCGTTGCGCAGCGGGCAGCGCGTAATGCGGCGGTTGTTGACGAGCGTGCCGTTGGTGGAATTGAGATCCTCGATCGACCAATCCGAGCCCGTAAAGGTGAGCTGGGCGTGGCGGCGCGACACGTTGGGGTCGCGCAGGGCAATGTCGGAAACTGAGCGCTCGCGACCGATGGTCACCTGTGCGGAGGTGATGCTATGGCTCTCGCCGCTCACGACGTCGACGAGCTGGGCGAGCGGACGCTGCGGGGCGCGAGTGCTCGCCATGTTGGAGGCGATGCCGGCTGCGGCGCCTAGGCCCACGGCGGCACCGGTCGCGGCGGCTCCGCCCATGCCGGCAAGCGCGTCACGCGAGACGGTCTGCGGCACCGGGATGGGAGCGGCGGGGTCGGGGATGCTAGGCGCGAAGGGGTCTGCCACGGCAAGCGGGTCGGGAGCGGCGGCGCGAGGCGTCGGCTGCTGCTGGGGCATGGCGGCGGGGCGCTGCTGCTGCGGGGCGGCAAACTGCTGCTGGCCGGCGCGCGGGGCGCTGGCGGCACGGCTTGCCGCGGAGTTGTTCTGGCCCAGGCCGTTTTGATAGGCGCGCTCTTCTTCGTACAGGCGGCCGAGCGTGGGGGCATCGACGTTCTCGGCAAAGACCGAGAACTTGCCGGCACGCAGCTGCGGATCGATCATAAAGCGCACGAGGGGCTCGCCGACAAACACATAGCGGCGCTTTTCGGCCTGTGCCTTCACAAACTCGCGGACCTCGCGCGAAAGCTCGGGGTAGAACGGGGCGAGCATGGGATCGTCGTCGGCGGCGATAAGGATGGTATAGAGTGCCGGCGCCGTGTTGACGCCGTTGATCACCAGAGTCTGATCCTCCATGTCGCGAGCGGCCTGCTTGGCAAGCTTCTTAAAGGAGAACGGGGCACGGGTGGCACCGAAGATGCCGGCCACGTGGTCCTCGAAGATGTTCAGGAAGTTCACGAAAGATCACTCTCCGTATAGGTTCTTTGGTATCCGAGCAAATATAGGCATATCCCAACGATTATAGAGGATAGGGTTCCCGCAACCGCCGCCTTGGCGATGACCGCGGCTGCAAGGCTGGCAATTTCCATATGGTGTGCAAGACAGGACGCCGCTGCGCAGCCGATGCCGGTGACAGCGATGGCGGCGATTGCGGCAAGGTTTGAGCCCTGATTGGCACGCTTGGCATGGGCATTGAGCAGCGCGGATGACGCTGCGGCAGTTGCCGCGGCCAGCCCAAAGGCAGCCCAAAGGAGCGGGTCTCCCAGCGCTGCGGCAACGTTACCGAGCCCCAGCACGCCTCCGGCTGAAAGCGCGACTGTCGCCAGGCGGGCAAAAAGCGCGCCCATGCCCGTTGCCGCGGCGGCGCTTGCCGGGCCGAGCCAAAATGACGCGACGCCGGCGGCGACCCCAGCTGCCAGGAAGGTATTGCCGGTCAGACAGCCAAGCGCGAGTGCACAGGTGAGTGCGGCGCTCGCGGCAGCCTCGGTGCGACCCCAGGCGATCCACCAACCGGACATGGCGGCGGCAAAGATCACCGCGACGGGCAACATCGACAGGATGCTCTGCGCCTGCATGGTGGCGTTGGCCATGAGCACCAAAAAGCCCACAGCCGAGATGGCCGAGCCAATCTGGGGGGCCAGGCCAGCCGCCGCTCCGATTGCGATAGCCGCAATGACCAGGCCGGGAAGCGCCGCGACCCCGGCCGTTTGCATCAGCAAAAAGCTAAAGGTGCCGCACGTTAGCGCCGAGATAGCGCGCATGGTGTAGTCGCGCGCATGGCTCCAGCGCGTGCCCGCCCAGCCAAGTGCGGGGTCGACCTCGATGGCGTCGTCCTCGTAGTGCGACGGCTCGATACCGTCGAGCTCCTGCTCGTCATCCGAAAGCTCGCCAACCATTTGCTCCAGGCTGCGACGGCCTTCGCGCACGCTGCCCAGACCGGCAAGGAGCTGGTCGCAAAATGCCTCGATGCTGTTGGGGCGGTCCTGCGGCATGGGGGAGAGCGCGCTCATGAGCGCGCTCTCGGCTCCCGGGGGAAAGTGTGGTATCAGCTCGCTGGGATAGGTGGCGCCGCCGATGATGCGGTCGAGCGAGTCGGCGGGCGTGGCCGCCATAAAGGGAGCGCTGCCGCACAGGCCCTCGTAGATCACACAGGCGAGGGCAAAGACATCGGCGCGCTCGTCGACCGTGCCGGTCTCGATATCGAGCTGCTCGGGCGGCATGTAGCCGATGGTGCCGCCGCGCGAGCCGCCAAAGCCACCGGCGGACGACAGCCGCGCCATGCCAAAGTCGGTGAGCTTTACATTGCCCGAGTGGTCGATGAGCACGTTGGCGGGCTTAATGTCCAGGTGGAGTACGCCATTACTATGGGCGAAGGTGAGCGCCTGGCCCAGGGCATCGGCAATGGCCGCGGCCTCGTCAAAGGTAAGTGAGTGGCCGTCCACGCGGTGCAAAAACTCGGCCAGCGACATGCCATCGACATATTCCATAACCAGGTAGGCATAGGCTGTGTCGTGCGTAAAGTCGATGACCTGCACGATATCGGGATGTTGAAGCATGGCGGCGGTGTGCGCCTCGCGCAGGACATCCATGATGTCGCTGGCGGGCATGCCGGCACCGTTGATAAGGGGGATGCGCTTAATGGCGACGCGGCGGCGCAGGTGCGTGTCGCGGCAGATCTCGATGGAGCCAAAACCGCCGGTCGCAAGTGTCTCGAGCGGCTGGTACCGCTTGAGCAGCTCGCGAGAGCTGGTGCCCTCCAAAGGAACGTCCGGCGAGAACCGGGCGGTATGTTGCGGGAAAAGCGGCATGGCCAACCCTCGTGCGTTTAAAGTTCGTTTGCGAGCGGCGGGCGCGGGGCCGAGCCATTCGCGGTGGCATAGATGCTGCTAGTGTAGCACGCTCGGGCGGATGGCGAGGATAACGGGATGCGAGGCTGCCTGTCTGTCTTGGCCTTAGCGCTTCTTCTTGTTCTTCTTCTGCTTGCGCTGCTTGCCCTTGGTCTCCTGGGGCTTGTCGCCCTGCTTGGCCTCGGCGGCGGCCTTTTCAGCCTTCATCTTCTTGCGTTTGGTCTCGATGCGGAGTTTTTTGTTGATGCGCGCCTTAAGGAAGGTGCCAAACTGCTCGGCATCGCCGCGGACAAAGGTGTCCTTAGGGATCGTCACGCCCTGGTCGGCGAACATGGCCACAAAGATGCGCTCGCCGTCGAGCACGTGGTCGAGCTTCTCAAACGGGAAAAACTGCGACTTGCCGCTCTTGCCCCAAACCATCAGGCCGTCCTCGTTGGCGGCGACGCGGCGATAGCGGCCACCCATGGACTCGTCGGCCTCGACGGAATCGATAAAGTCGCGGGCGAGGGTGTGGTGCAGGTTTTTGCTCCACCAGGCCAAAAAGGCGCCGAACACGATCAACACGACGCCAAACTTGATCCAGTTGCCGCCGGCCACCAGCATGCCGATGCCGATGAGCGCGGCAATTGCCGCGGCGACATACAGCGAGCCGCGACGCCTGGGCGAGGCGACCAGGCGGGCGAAGTCGGTGACCAGGTCGTTTTCGTACTGGTACTCGTTGAGGTACAGGATGCCGTCATCGGCTGCGGCCTGCTCCTCGAGCGCGACCTCGACCTGGTCGGCTGCTTCGGAGGGAACGAGGTTGCTCTCTGCGTCTGCCATGCTCTTTGGACTCCTATCGCGGCGGGCTCGCCGTACGGGTTATTATGAATGCAGTATGCCGTGCGACCGCATGGCCGTCGCGGCAACAAGACTCAGTATACCCGGGGGAGCACCCATGGAATCGTTGTACCGAAAGTATCGCCCGCTCACCTTCGACTCCGTGGTGGGCCAGCAGCATATCGTCTCGACGCTCGAGCACGCCATCACCGAGGGACGCCTGTCCCACGCGTACCTGTTCTGCGGACCGCGCGGCACGGGCAAGACCACCATGGCGCGCATTCTGGCCAAGGCGCTGCTGTGCCGTAATGCCGAGGCAGCGCGCGCCGAGGGTGCAAGCGGCTGCATGCCCGACGGTACTTGCGAGGAGTGCGAGCTCATTGCCGAGGGCAACCACCCGGATGTCTACGAGCTCGATGCCGCAAGCCGCACGGGCGTGGACAATGTGCGCGAGGAGATCATCAACTCCGTCAACTTTGCCCCGGTGCGCGGCAAGTACAAGATCTATATCATCGACGAGGTCCACATGCTCACGACGGCGGCGTTCAACGCGCTGCTCAAGACGCTTGAAGAGCCGCCGGCACACGTGATCTTTGTGCTGTGCACCACCGACCCGCAAAAGATTCTGGAGACCATCCTCTCACGCTGCCAGCGTTTCGATTTCCATCGCATCGGCAACGAGGATATCGAGCATCGCCTGGCATACGTGTGCGAGCAGGAGGGCTTCGATTACGACGACGAGGCGCTGGCTATCGTGGCGCGCCATGCAAAGGGCGGCATGCGCGACGCGTTGTCCACGCTGGAGCAGCTGAGCGTCTTTGGCAACGGTTCTGTGCATGCGGACGACGCCCGCTCGCTTTTAGGCGAGGTTTCGGACCAGATTCTGGGCGAGTTTTCCCGCGCCATTGCCGATCGCGATGTTGCCGAGCTGTATGGGCTTATTCGCGCGCAGGTCGAGGAAGGTAACGATCTGCTGGAGCTGACGCGCGACCTGGTGGCGCACGCGCGCGACGTGTATGTTGCCTGCGTTACCGGTGCCCGTGCCGAGTTGTTTGAGGGCGGCTCCGAGCAGGCCGAGGCGCTTGCTGCCGAGGCCGCTGCCTTTGGCGAGCATCCTGCCGACCGCCTGGCTCGTGTGCTGACAGTGCTCGACGATGCCGCACTGGAGATGAGGGGCGCGAGCGACGTGCGCCTGGTGCTCGAGATTGCCTGCACGCGTCTGGCGCGTCCCGAGGCTGATTTAACGATTGAGGCATTGGCCGAGCGCGTGGCACGCCTGGAGGCCATGGTTGCCAACGCCGCCGTGCCGGCGAGCGTGGCTGCTGCTCAGGCCGCCGCGCCTGCAGCATCCGTACCCGCTGCTGCCCAACAGCCGACGCTCATTTCGGGCGCCCGCGCTGCCGCCCCGGCGGCATCCGCTGCCCCCGCTGCTACGTCCGCGCGCCAGGGCGGTATGCCTTGGGACCGTGGTGCTGCTGTTCCGGCTGCCCAGCCTTCGCCCCGTTCTGCGTCCGTGTCAGCTTCCAAGCCTGCAGCGCCTGCACCTCAGCCTGCGCCTGCACCTCAGCCTGCGCCGGCTCCGACGCCTCAGCCCGTTGCGGCCCCCGCGCCTGCCATAGCTCCGGCACCTAAGCCCCAGTCCAACAATGCCGCCCAGGTTGCCGTCGCCGGTGCTGCCGAGACGCCCGCGGTCGAGGATGCCGGAGAGCTGCAGCGCAAATGGGCCGAGGTTGTCGAGCGTGTCAAGGCACGTCAGGCTTCCTACGCAGGGCTTTTGCTCAACGCCCGCGCCACGGCCGACGACGGCTCCAAGCTCACGGTCTCGTTCCCCGCGGGTTCGACTTTTGCCATTAAGATGCTCGGTCGCGCCGATACGCAGTCGGTGGTCCTGCCGACGGTCTGCGTGGTCTTCGGTCGTCGTACCGTCGACTATGTCCTGGATGGGGGTGGCACGCCGGCTCCTCAACATGAGGAGCATTCTCCATCTGCACGGGCTGCGGCATCTGCGGACCCGCAACCCGTGTCCTCGGCGGCCCCTGTATCCTCGAGCGCCAGCGCGCCGCAGCAGCAAACGGCACCGGTAGCGGCATCGACCCCGTCGGCGCCTAAGCCCGCGGCGCCCAAACCGGCTGCTCCGACACCCGCGCCCAAGCCCGTCTCGCCCGCGCCCAAGTCGTCTGACCTGGGCAAAGCCCCCTGGCTACGCTCCGACAACCCCGCCGGTGCTCCTGCCACGGGTAAGCTCCCGACCGAGCCCGCACCCCGTGCGCCCGAGCGCTCGGCTGCCCCCAAGGCTCAGCCTGTCGCGCAGTCCGCGCCGTGGGAATCCGAGCAGGTACCCTACGACGACGCCATGGTCGGCGGCTTTGCTGCCGATGCTGGCGGGGACGATCTTCCTCCGTTCGACGTGCCGGGTGCGACGCCCGCGCCCAAGTCCGCTGTAGCTGCCCCCAAAGAGGAGGACGCTTCTGCAGCTCCCTGGGAGTCCAACCCCGGCGCCGGCAGCCCCTTCGGCCACCAGGGCGCAGCCCCGAGCATCCCGCAGACCGAGGACGAGGCCAAAGACCTCATCCGCAGCGTCTTTGGCCAGGCCACCATCTTCAAGCCGGTGGAGTAGCTGCGCAGGCGGGTATACTGCTCAAGAAGAGGACCCCTTGTCCGGGCGCATCTGTATTTCGGACATGTGTAGTGTGGTGCCGCGTATGTCGCATTTGAGCAGACAGGTGCGTGACGGTCGGCCTAGGATGCTGAGGTCGATACGATACGTCGCATGGCTGTCCGTGTACTCGACTTGCTCGGCGTTAATGGTTGCTCCGATTGCCAAATAAACGCCTAGCTCGGCATCGACAATCTTGAAGTCCTTTATCTTGACCTTGAACTCTTGATAGAGGGACGGGCTGTTGTAGTAGACGGTTCGGGTTCCGTCGGTGCACTCATCGGTCGTCTCCCATTTGACGACGGGCTGGTCCGAGCTGGCTATCAGCAGTTCTGCTCCAAAAGCTATGGCATGGGTGATGACAACCAGCAATGCCCAGCCGACAAAGAGATAGAGAACCACATATGCAACGGGGTGTTTTGAGCGGATGTTTTGGAGCGCGTTGGGGGCATTCATGGGGCACCTCCAAATTACTATCTATGGCAATCAAATTATACCCTGCCGCCATGTGCGCCGCCTCGAGCAGCGGTTCGGCATTTAGCTATTTAGTGGCGCACATGAAATGCCGGATTCGGCTCTACTAGATTGAGTGTGCGATATTATGCAACCTTGCATAATTCGACCCTGCATAATCTTTGAGTGCGGTTTGTATTGGAGGACATGTATATCGACTGAGGTAACACGTCCGCCCCGCTCTCTCGCCGCGCGCCGTGGTACGATTTTTGAGTTTGAAAGTCCCGCCGTGCTCCGGCTGCCCTTGCAGCTCGGCGTGCGGCCGCACGTAAAGGAGCCATCATGGCCGGTATGAACATGCAGCAGATGATGAAGCAGGCTCGCAAGATGCAGGAGCAGCTTGCCGCCGCGCAGGAGAACCTCAAGTCCCAGACCGTCGACGCCTCTGCCGGCGGCGGCATGGTCAAGGTGACCGTTAACGGCGAGATGGAGCTCGTCAACCTCACCATCGATCCCGATGCGCTCGATCCCGAGGACGTCGATATGCTGCAGGATATGATCATGGCTGCCGTCAACGAGGCCGTCCGCGGCGTCAACGAGCTCGCCAACAAGCAGATGGGCGCCATCACCGGCGGCCTCAACATCCCGGGCATGCCGTTCTAAGACACGCATATATATGAGTGCCAACCACAGTCTGCAAAAACTGCTCGATGAGCTGGGTCGTCTGCCGGGCATTGGTCCCAAGTCGGCCCAGCGCATAGCCTATTACCTGCTCGAGGCCGATGCCGAGGAGGCCCGCCGCCTGGCCGAGGCCATCCTGGAGGTCAAGCAGGAGGTCCACTTTTGCAGCCGTTGCTTTAACTACGCCACGGCCGACGAGTGTTCCATCTGCCAGGACCCGATGCGCGATACCACTCGCATTTGCGTGGTGGGCGAGCCGCGCGACGTCCAGGCAATCGAGCGCACGGGCAGCTACCATGGCCTGTACCATGTGCTGGGCGGCGTGATCAGCCCCATGGACAAGATCGGCCCCGAGCAGCTGCATATCCGCGAGCTGCTGGCGCGCCTGGGCCACGAGGACATCCACGAGGTCATTATCGCCACCAACCCCAACATTGAGGGCGAGACCACGGCGAGCTACCTTGCTCGCACCATCAAGCCATTGGGCGTTGAGGTATCGCGTCTTGCGAGCGGCCTTCCCGTGGGCGGCGACTTGGAGTATGCCGACGAGCTTACGCTTGGCCGCGCTATCGAGGCCCGCCGCGCGATCTAAGCGGCGTCAGCTCCGCGGCATGTCCCGTCGGCCTGCCGCACGGGGCGCTCATAATTGGGTGCGCGTTCATACATTTGTTGTGCAACAAACCTGCTTTTCATCCGCTTATCGCGTGGATGGGTCCGGTCGCACCTCGTATTTGCCCATTCGTTGCACAACCTTTTGGGTTCGCTGATACACTCAAATGTGGATGTGAAAGAATGCGCCGCTTTTAAGCGGCGTGTTTTTGTTGGAGGAGATCGCATGCGGCCCGGGGGCACTCAGACAAAGCATGGCGCCGCGGTGCGCATGCGACGCCGGCTGGGCCTGGCACCTCGGGCGTGTGTGCTGCTGTCTTGCTCGCTCGTGCTGGTCATAGCCGGTGTTTCGGCTTATGGCATGACGGTGCCGTCCATGGTGCAGGCGCATGCTGCGCGTGAGCTGCATATTGGGCGCAAGGCCAAAAGCGACTTGGGAACGACAGCCGGATATACGTGGGCGAGTGTGGTCTCGCACGTTGTGTTCGGTGGCGACGATGCGGACAGTCCCGAAACATCGGACAACGAGGTTACGCTGGCAAACGGCAAGACCATCGTGCTCACCAACACCAAGATCATCACGAAGCTTTCCAACAACAGTGTGGCATCTGTCATAAATAAGGCCGAGCAGCAGAAGGGGCAGGACGCCCAACAGACAGGCAAGCCCGGCGGTTCGGGTTCGTCTGGCTCCAGCTCCGATTCGTCGGGCGGCGGTTCCGGTTCGGGCTCCGCCTCTGGCGGTGGATCTTCGGGTGATGGCTCGACGGACGGCGGTACCGGCGGGGACGCGGGCTCGGGTGGTCTCTCGGCTGCCGAGGAAGAGAGTATCCACAGCTGGCTCGTGACCAAATACAATATGCTCGATGGCTATGTCGCCCGCGCCAATAGCGTGGTGTCGACCTATAACGCCACGGGCGATACCGGACCGTGCGACACCCTGGCGAATGACATGTTTGTTATCCGTGCCGAGTTCGGTCGACAAAGGTTCTCGACCAAATCTAAGTGGTATCGGCAGTATGCCAATCTGTGGGGCTGCTATACCAACCTGTGCCAATGGGTTGGGCACTACGGCAACGACGACGTCGCGCTCAACAACTTCAACACCAATGTGGCGGCGATCGCCCTATGACGAACGGCCTCGCTTCTACGGTAGCCCAGTCGCTCAACCGTGATCCCATGGTGGGCTTGCGCCTGGCGCGCGTCGACGGGTTTGAGCCGGCCGTCGCCCTGGGCACGGACGAGCTTCCCGCCTACCTGCGCCGTTTTACGATGCTGTTTGCCGATGACGCCACCATGCGCCGCGGCGGTATCGGCCGTGTGACGCGTGCCGTTAACGCGCAGGGCGAGGCCGTGGCGCTCAAGCAGCTCATCTTGCCAACGCGCGACGAATTTGATGACGATGTCGCCCACGAGGCGCTGGTCGCCAAGTTCAAGGCGGCGTTTCGCGAGGAATACGAATGCCATCGCGCCCTTTCGGGCCTTAAGGGCTTTCCCCGCCTCTATGGCTGGGGCGAGGTCGACGGTGTGCCTGCAATTGTCATGGAATGGGTCGAGGGCGAGACGCTTGCCCGCTTGCGTTCGCGACTCGCCGTGGACGATGCCGGACGCCTGTCGCCGCTTGTGGCGGCGCGTCTGGGTCGCGACCTGTTCGATCTGCTCTGCCGTATGAGCCTGGTGGGCGAGGGCTTTGTCCATCGCGATATCTCGCCCGCTAATATTATGGTGCGCACGGCGCGTCTACCGCTTGACCGGCAGCTTGCCGAGGGCACCTTTGACCTGTGCCTGATCGACTTTGGCTCGTCGCTGGCGCTTGAGCCTGCGTCGGCCGTGGCCGGTACCGGCGGCAAGGCGTCGTTTACGGAGCGTTATGCGACGCTGCGTCGCGCGACGGTGGCCTACGCTCCGCCCGAGATGCTCACCGACGATATTCCCGACCTGCGCGCTTTGCGTATGTCGCCGGCGATCGACGTCTATGCCGCGGCAAGCACGGTTTACGAGCTCATTGCCGGCGTCGCGCCATACGAAGCCGCGCCGAGCACTTCGGGCGCCTCGGGTTCGCGCAAAAGGACGCGCGACATCGCGAGCCCCTACCGTCTCAAAATGGACACGCGGCCCGACTATCCCATTGGTGCCCATGCGCCCGGTTGTGATTTGACTCAGCTGCTTCGTCGTGAGCCCGATGTGGCGCTCGCCGCGGCCGAGCAGGCCCAGCAGCTAGGGCTTGAGCCGGATTCCGAAGAGCTACGCGATGCGCTGGCGTTTGTCGATGCCCAGCTGTTCGACGTGGTGATGGCCTGTCTGTCCAGCCATCAAAAAGATCGTCCCGAGCCGGCGGCGGTCGAGGCGGCGCTCTCGGCGTTTTGTGACCACTATGCGCAAAATGTCGGTCGTTCGCTCCGCGGCGAGCCGCTCACGCCGTGCCCCATGGATGCGTCTGGCCGCGCGGTGCGTCGCGCGCTGATGGTCGGCGCGACGGTCGTCTGTGGCGTGGTTTGGGCTGTGGTCGTGGTTTCGGCCGCGCTGCTGGCGTCGGGCGCTCGCGTGACGGCGACTTTGGGATCGCTCGTGTGGTCTGGGTCGCTACCGGGTATTATTGCCGCACTGGCGTTGGCGCTGCCAGGCATAGCCGGCGTTGCCGCGGGGGCACTTGCGCGCGATCGGCGCTCGGGCTTCCTGCAGGGTGTGCTTGCGCTTTCTGCCTGCGAGGTTCCGGTGCTGGTTGTGGCTGCATGTAGCGTATTTTCCCAACGCGCCGTGATGGGCGGCCTTGTTGCCGCTCTGGTTGCAACCTATACGCTTACGTGGTTTTTGCTTGCGATGGGCTTTGCCTTTGAACTTCCCGTTTCGGCACCGCGACGCACAAAAGCCCAGATGGCGACTCCGCTTGCCGGTGGAGCCGCAGCTGCCCGTACTTTTGGCGGACCTGTCGAAGTATCGTCCGATTCTATTTCTACGACCAAGGAGGCCTAGGTCATGGCATCTCAAGTTGAGCTCACCCCATGCGGGGCCATGTTTGACATCTTTAAGCGCGCGGCGCATCTGAGCCATATCGAGCTGTGCGGCTTGGTGCTTTCGTCCCGTCCGCTCGCCGACGGCCGCAGCCCGCAGAGTCGAGCCGCCGATCGCTCTTGGGTTTCCCGCTTTATCGTTCGCGCGCCGGTCGGCACGCTTCAGCAGCGCTACTTTGCCGAATACGGTACCTCGGCTGCGCGTATTATGTCGCAACTGGCCCTGCGCCAGCGAAATCCCATGGACTCCACGGCTGTGATCAATATGGTGTGCGGTCCTGCAGGTGAACCGATGGTACGCGCGCTCGAAGAGTGCCACCAGGACACGAATCTCTATCGCAACGCGCTCGATCGCCTGTCCCAGGCGGCGGAACTCATGCCCGCCGAGCGCGCCGAGGCCGTGCTGGTGCTGTTTGTCGCTGTCGGTTGTTCGGCGGATGTGCGGTCCTCGGTGAACTATGCCATCGACTACGCGCACGCGACCTGTGGCGGAGGAACATCCACGCCGCGTTCGCTTGGCATGTCGATGACCGCGGGCGAACGCGAACCCGCCCCGGCGCACCCCTTGGGCTTGCTGCGCGTGCAAAACAGTTTTGTCGTGAGCGCCCCGCGCTGGATTCAGCCGAGCGAGCAGGGTGTTGAGATTGGCGCACTGGCCACTGGTGAGGGCGATATTACCGACGTCGGCGACGATGTCTCGGCCCGCCATGCCCATATCTGGTGCGATGCTCAAAATATCTGGCACGTCGAGGACTTGTCGTCCACCAACGGAACCGTGGTGGTAAACGGGGCCACGCGCGTCTGCATTCAGGTCGAGCCCGGCCGTTCCGCCCAACTCAATCCCGGCGACGAGCTCAAGCTCGGCGAATCCACTACCTACGCCATTCTCTTCGGTGCCCTCTAGCCAGTCCTGCCAAATGGTCCCTCCGTCCCCAAGGGATCATTTTGCTCCCGGCAGTCACCCGAGGTAAACCTTTACCGCCCGCCTATATTTGCCGAAATTACACTTGACGGCGGGGTACAATAAACCCGCATGCGGATTTCCGTTGCGGGCGCTTCCCATCGCCGGGGCGTGCCCGGGAGCATCCGGCATGCGGCCTTTGCGGCGCTCGGTCATGTGCAAGACGGGCGGTCGGGTCTGTGGGGCGCATCAGCTGGCCCTCGCCTCGGCATGCCTTCTCTCCACGCCATGTACCTGCTGCTGAGCCTGCCTGCCAGATGATTGGAAGCAACAGCGAGAATCCCATCACGCCAACATCCCGGCGATCGCCGGGGCCTGTATACCTATATGAGAGGAGAGGGGTATATGGCGCGTAAGTTTAAGTCTATGGACGGCAACGAGGCGGCCGCATATGTTTCGTATGCGTACACCGAGGTAGCGGGAATCTATCCCATTACGCCGTCCAGCCCGATGGCCGACCATGTCGACCAGTGGGCGGCCCAGGGTCGCAAGAACATCTTCGGCACCCCGGTCAAGGTCGTCGAGATGGAGTCCGAGGCAGGTGCAGCCGGTACCGTTCACGGTTCGCTGGGCGCCGGTGCTCTGACCACCACCTACACGGCTTCTCAGGGTCTGCTCCTGATGATCCCGAACATGTACAAGATCGCAGGCGAGCAGCTCCCGGGCGTTTTCCACGTCTCCGCGCGTTGCGTCGCTTCCCACGCCCTGAACATTTTTGGCGATCACTCCGACGTCATGGCCTGTCGTCAGACCGGCTTCGCCATGCTCGCCGAGGGCAACGTCCAGGAGGTCATGGACCTCTCGCCGGTGGCTCACCTTGCCGCCATCGAGGGTAAGACCCCGTTCCTTAACTTCTTCGACGGCTTCCGCACCAGCCACGAGATCCAGAAGGTCGCCATGTGGGACTACAAGGATCTGGCCGAGATGTGCGACATGGACGCCGTCCAGGCTTTCCGCGACCACGCGCTCAACCCTGAGCACCCGCACACCCGCGGCAGCCACGAGAACGGCGATATCTTCTTCCAGAACCGTGAGGCCTGCAACAAGGTCTACGACGAGCTTCCCGCCGTCGTCGAGGGCTACATGAAGAAGATCAACGAGAAGCTCGGCACCGATTACGGCCTGTTCAACTACTACGGCGCTCCCGACGCCGATCGTGTCGTCGTGTGCATGGGCTCCTTCTGCGACGTGCTCGAGGAAGTCATCGACTACCTCAACGCTCACGGCGAGAAGGTCGGCCTGGTCAAGGTTCGTCTGTTCCGTCCGTTCTCCATCAAGCACTTCGTCGACGTTCTCCCCGAGACCGTCCAGAAGATTGCCGTCATGGACCGTACCAAGGAGCCGGGTTCCATCGGCGAGCCGCTCTACCAGGACGTCGTCTCCGCTCTCTACGAGGCCGGCAAGACGGGCATCAAGGTCGTCGGCGGCCGTTATGGCCTGGGCAGCAAGGACACGCCTCCTGCGTCCGCGTTCGCTGTCTTCGAGGAGCTCAAGAAGGACGAGCCCAAGCGCGAGTTCACCATCGGCATTGTCGATGACGTGACCAACCTGAGCCTGCCCGAGGCCGAGGATACGCCCAACACCGCAGCCCCCGGCACCATCGAGTGCAAGTTCTGGGGTCTGGGTGGCGACGGTACCGTCGGCGCCAACAAGAACTCGATCAAGATCATCGGCGACCACACCGACAAGTACGTCCAGGCCTACTTCCAGTACGACTCCAAGAAGACCGGCGGCGTCACCGTCTCGCACCTGCGCTTTGGCGATTCTCCGATCCGTTCGCCGTACTACGTGACCAAGGCCGACTTTGTCGCTTGCCACAACCCCAGCTACATCGTTAAGGGCTTCAAGATGGTCCGCGACGTCAAGCCGGGCGGCACCTTCCTGGTCAACTGCCAGTGGAGCGACGAGGAGTTCGCCGAGCACATGCCCGCCGTGGCCAAGCGCTACATCGCGAACAACAACGTCAACGTCTACCTGATCGACGCTATCGACCTGGCCGCCAAGGTCGGCATGGGCAAGCGCACCAACACGGTGCTCCAGTCCGCCTTCTTCGCGCTGGCCAAGGTCCTGCCCGCCGAGGACGCCCTGCAGTACATGAAGGACGCGGCTACCAAGTCCTACATGAAGAAGGGCCAGGCTATCGTCGACGCCAACCACAAGGCCATCGATGCCGGCGCTACCGCCTTCCGTAAGTTCGAGGTTCCGGCCGACTGGGCTACCGCCGAGGATGCCGCTCCCGTCGAGCTCTCCGAGGAGACCAAGTCCGCTATCGCCCAGCAGGTCAAGAACCTGCTCGAGCCCATCGATCGCATGGACGGCGACAGCCTGCCCGTTTCCGCCTTCGTCGATTGCGCCGATGGCCAGTTTGAGCTGGGCGCCTCCGCATACGAGAAGCGCGGCGTCGCCGTGGTCGTTCCCCACTGGGACGAGACCAAGTGCATCCAGTGCAACCAGTGCGCCTACGTGTGCCCGCATGCCACCATCCGTCCGTTCGCGATGACCGAAGACGAGGCTGCCGCCGCGCCCGAGGCTACCCGCACGCTCGACGCCATGGGCCCCAAGGCCAAGGGCATGAAGTTCACCATGGCTGTGTCCCCGCTCGACTGCATGGGCTGCACCAACTGCGTCAAGGTCTGCCCCAAGGGCGCCCTCGAGATGGTTCCCACCGAGCAGGAGATGGACCAGCAGCCCGTTTGGGACTACATGGTCGAGAACGTCTCCGAGAAGAAGGAGCTCATCGCGGCCAACGTCAAGGGCAGCCAGTTTAAGCAGCCCTACCTGGAGTTCTCCGGCTCCTGCGCCGGCTGCGCCGAGACCGCCTATGCACGTCTGGTGACCCAGGTCGCCGGCGACCGCATGTTCATCTCCAACGCCACCGGCTGCTCCTCCATTTGGGGCAACCCCGCTGCCACCGCTCCTTACTGCAAGGACAAGGACGGTCACGGCCCGGCGTGGAACAACTCCCTGTTCGAGGACAATGCCGAGCACGGTCTGGGCATGGCCGTCGGTTACGAGGCCGTTCAGAAGAAGCTGATCGCTGCTACGCAAGAGATTATCGCCGCTGACGGTCCGTCCGACGAGCTCAAGGCCGCCGGTCAGGCTTGGATCGACTCCGTCAACGACGCCGAGGCCTCTAAGACCGCTGCCGCTGCCTACGTTGCCGAGCTCGAGAAGTGCGGCTGCGACGCTTCCAAGGCGATCCTCGCCGACAAGGCTTACCTCACCAAGAAGTCCTTCTGGATCTTCGGCGGCGACGGTTGGGCCTACGATATCGGCTTCGGTGGCCTGGACCACGTCCTGGCTTCCGGCCACAACGTCAACGTCTTCGTCTTCGACACCGAGGTCTACTCCAACACCGGCGGTCAGGCCTCCAAGGCCTCGAACCTGGGCCAGGTTGCTCAGTTCGCCGCTGCCGGTAAGGTGACCAAGAAGAAGTCTCTGGCCGAGATTGCCATGAGCTACGGCTACGTCTACGTGGCGCAGGTCGCCATGGGCGCCAACCCGGCTCAGACCCTCAAGGCCATTCACGAGGCCGAGGCCTACGACGGCCCGTCCCTCATCATCGGCTACAGCCCCTGCGAGATGCACTCCATCAAGAAGGGTGGCATGCAGAACTGCCAGGCCGAGATGAAGAAGGCTGTCGAGTGCGGTTACTGGAACCTCTTCCGCTTCAACCCCGAGGCTGCTGCCGGCAAGAAGTTCTCGCTCGATTCCAAGGAGCCCGCGGGCGGTTATCAGGAGTTCCTGATGAACGAGGCCCGTTACGCTTCGCTGACGCGTTCCTTCCCCGAGCGCGCCGAGGAGCTCTTCAAGGAGAATGAGCAGGCTGCTATGGACCGCTATCAGCACCTGCTGAAGCTCAAAACGGTGTATAACGAGGCCTAGGTCTCCCACCGCAGGATCTGAGGGCTGACCTTCGCGGACGTCCTCGGACATGAAAGAACCCCCGCTGCGCATTATGTGCGGCGGGGGTTCTTTCGTCCTGCGGAGTGTCCGCGAAGGTCAGCCCTCAGATCCTGCTACGACTACGTCCTCAGATTGTGTGGGCGGATGAAGGACGTAGTTGGCCGGGTATTCCGTCCCTTTCGCTGTTTCGCGGCTTTGCCGCGAAACCTCGCGCCACTTTGGGGATGGATGGGGGACTTGGCTGTTGCCGCCTTTTCGGAGCGCTTCTTTATTCCTTTTGCTGGATGAAAAGCCCCTTGTTTTTGCAGGGGTGCATACTCGACTTATAAGTGCATAGAATCTCGTATAGCGCGAGTAAGATATTGCGCTGTCCGTTTTGTGTTTAGCAGAGATGTAGTTTGCATAATCCGACATAATCCTCGCTTCATTTAAATAAAGTCGCACGTAAATTACGTAGATATGTCTGAGCTGGAGTTCTGTACGCTGAGCGGACAAAAACGACCGTTCACCGTTCCGCTATTTTCAAAATGAATAAAATGAGCGATAAAGAGAATATAAACCTTAATAAACTCGCGTATCGCACGGACGCGGGTTATTAATGGGTTGTAGGCCTTTTACAGAAAGGATTCCAGCAATGTCTAAGCCTCTTGGCAAGCCCGATCGTATTGTCGTCGCCCTTGGCGGCAACGCCCTCGGCAACAACCCCGTCGAGCAGATCGAGGCCGTGAGCAACACCGCCCACGCTCTCCTCGGTCTCATCGAGCAAGGCAATGAGATCATCATCACCCACGGCAACGGCCCGCAGGTCGGCATGATCCAGAACGCCTTCGCCGCTGCCCACGATGCCATCGGTACCCCCGAGATGCCGCTGCCCGAGTGCGGCGCTATGTCCCAGGGCTACATTGGTTATCACCTGCAGCAGGGCATCGGCCGCGAGATGCACAAGCGCTATAAGCGTTGGCACGCCGCAACCGTCGTCACCCAGATCGAGTGCGACCCGGACGATCCCGCGTTCAAGAACCCGACCAAGCCGATCGGTCCCTTCTACACCGAGGAGCAGGCCAAGGAGTTCATGGCCGAGGACCCCTCCAAGGTCTTCGTCGAGGATTCCGGCCGCGGCTGGCGTCGCGTCGTCGCTTCCCCCGATCCCAAGAAGATCGTCGAGGCCGACTCCATCCTCAACCTGCTCGACAACGAGTTCATCGTCATCGCCTGCGGTGGCGGCGGCATCCCCGTCGTCCGCGACTACGAGAACAAGGGCTGCTACAAGGGCGTTCCCGCCGTCATCGACAAGGACCTGGGCGGCGAGCTGCTGGCCGAGGACTGCGACGCCGACGTTCTGTTCCTGCTGACCGCCGTTGAGCATGTCGCCATCAACTTTGGCAAGCCCAACCAGGAGGAGCTCGAGGACATTACCGCCGACGAGGCCGAGCGCCTGGCCGACGAGGGCCAGTTCGGCAAGGGTTCCATGGAGCCCAAGGTCCGCGCTGCCATCAAGTTCGCCCGTTCCCGCAAGGGCCGCACCTGCATCATCGGCGCTCTGGACAAGGCCGCCGAGACCATGGCTGGCCTCTCCGGTACCCGCATCCACGAGTAGTCTCTACTCTGTTGCCTCTCTCGTGGGCGCCAGGCAAAGCGCCCGCAAACTAGCCTCTCTTCATGAGCCCCGCAGTCCGCTCCGACTGCGGGGCTTTTGCTATTCACCTAGTCATTGGGGACGTTCTTAAATGACTAGTCAAACAAGAGCGTCCCCAATGACCACTCATTTAAGTCTGTCCCCAATGACTAGTAGTAGGCCCACATGGCTTCGACTTCGTTGAGGACCTCTACGACGCCCCAGCGGCGGGCGCTGCGGCTGGCCGAGTTGGGGTCGTAGACGCCAATCTGGTTGGCGTCGTCGATGCCGTAGAGCACGATGTAGTGGCCTACGTTGGTAAATGTACCGGGGCGCACTGCGGCGATGACGGGCGCACCCGAGCGAAGTGCTTGGGTAATCGATTCGCGATCGTTATAGAGCTGTGTTCCGTTGAGCCCCAGCTGCCACGCACCGCCTGTCATAAACGACCACTCGGTGGCACCAGTGGGGGCGTAGTTGCCGGCTTCGGCCAGCGCGCATATATCGACCGGCGTCTTATCGGTATGGCCGGTCTTAAAGATATAGACCATGGTGAGGCAGGTAGGACCGCAAGCGTTTTCGCGAATAGTGCCACCGGCATAGGGCAGCTCCGACCATGCGGGGTCAATTTGGTAGATGTGGGGCATGGTGCCGGCCTGCCATTGCGAGCGTGGGGTCGAGAACGCAAAGGAGTAACCGGGTGCGACGGGAGCTTTAAGCAGCTTGTCCTCGGCAGTGGGCTCAAGACCGGCTGATCCGTGGGAGATACAGGATCCCAAAAACACAAAGACGAGGCAGGCGGCGATGGAGCAAAGCGCAAGGCGTAGGCGGCGGGCCGGAAGCGCGTGGCTTGTGGTGTGCGACGCGGGGTGAGGGGCGGAATTGCCGCGATCGCGTTGAGGTCGCGAAAAGGAGCGCTTGACGTAGTAGTCGGTCTTACGGCGATCGTAGCGGCGTGGCTGCGATGTGTCGGTCTGACGTTGGCGTGTGCTCGTACTGACGCGGTCTGACTGCTGCACGGTACGGCTTTGCTGCCGCGAAGAAGCCCCGGGCTGCTCTTGGGGGCGCTGCGGGTTGTCGTTGTCGGAGGTGCTTCTGGGCGTTGGCGTGGTGCGGCCGGCAAGGCGCACGCTTTGTGGCCGTTGGTCGCCGTCATTGTATCCGTATGCCATTCGAATCACCTTGCCTCATGTGTAACTTGTCTATCCTACATAAAAAGATGCACGACACATGGGCATGTGCGCCAAAAGCCTGACAAATGGTATGAACGTTGCCGCGCCGCGCGCCAAGCGCCACGGCAACAGGTATTCAAAAGCAGACAAGATGAAAGCGTCCAAGACGAATGACGTCTCCCGCCGTTCGTCCCAAAAACGGTGCCGCTCGTTTTGCAGTTCTGCCTTCGGTCGAGCTGCGAGCGGCGCTGCTGCGCCAAGGCCGTATCTTAAAGCCATGGAATAAAAGCGCGCGGCAAAACGGACCGCGCAAGGGGTGACGCCAAGGGGCGTCAAAAAGGAAAGGAGGGGAACAATGGCGGACAAGAATGCAGAAGTTGCAGTCGAGGATAACGGCGGCATGAAGAAAACGCTTTCGCTCTGGAACTTCTTCACCATCGGTTTCGGTGCCATCATCGGTACCGGTTGGGTTCTGCAGGTCGGCGACTGGATGGTCGTGGGCGGCGGTCCCGTTCCCGCTATGATCGCATTCCTCTTGGGTGCAATCTTCCTCGTGCCCGTCGGAGCTGTTTTCGGTGAGCTCACGGCTGCTATCCCCATCTCTGGCGGCATCGTCGAGTATGTCGATCGTAGCTTTGGCCGTACGCTGAGCTACATCACCGGTTGGCTTTTGGCCCTGGGCAACGGCATCCTGTGCCCGTGGGAGGCCATTGCCATTTCGACCCTTGTGTCCGAGATGTTCGGTAGCCTGCCCGGTCTTGAGTGGCTGCGCGCCGTCAAGCTCTACACCATCCTGGGCGCCGACGTTTACCTGTTCCCGACGCTGATCGCGCTCGGCTTTGCAGTCTACGTCATCTTCCTCAATTTCCGCGGTGCCAGCTCGGCCGCCAAGCTCCAAGCCTTCCTGACCAAGGCCCTGCTCTGCGGCATGCTGCTCGCCATGGGTGTCTCGCTGTTCACCGGCTCGCCGAGCAACGCCATGCCTGTGTTCTCTCAGGTCGCCGGCGCTGGCGGCGGTAAGGCCGCCACCGAGGGCACCAGCCTGTTCGCCGGTATCGTGTCGGTCCTGGTACTGACCCCGTTCTTCTACGCCGGTTTCGACACCATTCCCCAGCAGGCTGAGGAAGCAGCCGAGGGCCTTAACTGGAACAAGTTCGGCAAGATCATCTCCCTGGCCCTGCTGGCCGCCGGCGGCTTCTACATGGTCTGCATTTACTCGTTCGGCACTATCCTCGACTGGCATGAGTTTGTTAAGAGCCCGGTTCCCGCGCTTGCCTGCCTCAAGGGCATCAATATGCTCCTGTACCTGGCCATGCTTGTCATCGCCACGCTTGGACCCATGGGCCCGATGAACTCCTTCTACGGCGCCACGAGCCGCATCATGCTCGCCATGGGCCGCAAGGGCCAGCTGCCCGAGAAATTCGCCGAGGTCGACCCCAAGTCCGGCGCTCCCAAGCTCGCCTGCGTCGTTCTGGGCGTCATCACCGTCGTCGGTCCGTTCCTGGGCAAGAACATGCTCATCCCCCTGACCAACGTGTCGGCTCTCGCCTTCATCTTCTCCTGCGGCATGGTCGCCCTCGCCTGCCTGCGCATGCGCTTCACCGAGCCCAACCTGCCCCGTCCCTACGAGGTGCCCGGCGGCAAGTTTGGCATCTCCCTCGCTATTGCTGCCTGCGCCATCATCATCGGCCTGCTCGTGATTCCGTTCTCTCCCGCCTCCCTCAACATGGTGGAGTGGAGCATCGTGATCGGCTGGTTGGCTATTGGCCTGGCCCTCATGGCTTTCACCAATTCCCGCAAAAAGTAACGCCTAGCCGGGGCGGATCAGGTGCGCGGGACCCTCTCTTCCGCGCACCGAACCCGGCACCACTTGGGTAGCTTTGTGAGGCCTTAACCCAACACGGTCTCGCCCACTATATGGATCCATAAGGAGGAACCATGTCCACTAAGTATGCAATCGTTGGCGGAAAGCTCATCGACGGTACCGGTGCCGAGCCGGTCGAGAACTCCCTCGTTCTCGTCGACGACAACGGCAAGATCGAGTACGCCGGCGCCATGCAGGACCTTCCCGAGGGCGTTGAGGTCATCGACGCCGCCGGCAAGACCGTCCTTCCCGGTCTGATCGACACCCACCTGCACTTCTCGGGCAACCTGACCGACGATGACACCGATTGGGTCATGCAGCCGCTCCTCGAGAAGCAGGCCGTCGCCGTCAAGCAGGCCTACGACTGCCTCACCCACGGCCTCACCACCGTCTGCGAGATCGGCCGCTTTGGTATCCAGATCCGTGACTGCATCGACAAGGGCGTCTTCAAGGGCCCGCGCGTTCTGGCCACCGGCCTTGGCTTCTGCCGCGTTGCCGGCCACGGCGACTCCCACCACTGCAGCCAGGAGCTCAACAAGGAATCGCACCCCTGGGGCGATCAGGTCGACGGTCCTTGGGATCTGCGCAAGGCCGTCCGTCGTCGCCTGCGTGAGAACCCCGATGCCATCAAGATCTGGGCTACCGGTGGCGGCATCTGGCGCTGGGACTCCGGCCGCGACCAGCACTACTGCTCCGAGGAGATCCAGGCCGTGGTCGAAGAGGCAAAGATGGTCGGCATCCCCGTGTGGAGCCACTGCTACAACAACCACGCCGCTGCCTACGATTCCGTTCGCTTTGGCTGCGAGCAGCTGATTCACGGCTTCGATATCGATGAGCGCACCATGGACCTCATGGCCGAGCAGGGCACCTTCTTCACTCCGACGATCGCCTTCCTGCCCACCTGGTATGCCACCTATCCGCCCGTCTACGTCCCCGAGCTGCACGACAAGTACGAGGGCACCCTGGTCGAGAAGGAGCTGCAGCGCAACTACGACTGCCTGCGCGAGGCCAAGAAGCGCGGCGTCGTCATGACGATCGGCTCCGACTCCTTCTCCTTCGTCACCCCGTACGGCACCTGCTCCATCGAGGAGATGTACGAGTTCGTCGACAAGATCGGCTTTACTCCGGTCGAGACCATCACCTGCGCCACCCTCAACGGTGCCAAGATGTGCCACATCGAGGACGAGACCGGTTCCATCGAGGCCGGCAAGTGCGCCGACCTGCTGGTCGTCAACGGTGACGTCGCCGCCGACATTCACGTGCTCAACACCGACAACATGGACGTCATCATGAAGGACGGCTGGATTGTCGAGGCCGGCACCTTCGGCGAGGCAAACAAGTACAGCGCCTAAGCTACCGTTCATCGATGGCTTGATGTAAAACACAGTATTTGATTGCATAATGCAATGGAGAGGGTCGCTTGCGGCCCTCTTTATTGCTATGGGGTGCGTCAGTAAGAAGGAGATGACGGTGGATCTCAATAGGCTGATTCTGGGCAAGAGCTACAACTCTACCAAGGTCTTTCGTACCGCTCAGCATGTGGTTCAAGCCATCTTGCTCGGTATTGTCGTTCCGCTGCTTATCCTGCTGCTCATCTGGGATCTAACCGATAATCCCAATCCCGTTCCGGCCGTTGTCGTCATTGCCGGCTTGGTCATGCTGTGCTTCTTCTTCTCGTACGTCTTTGTCGTTCCCGACGACCTCACATCGAGCGCTACCGACCGCACGCTCGCCATCGCGTCGAAAATATTCGCCTACACGTCGCGCGGCCTTACGCCCGAAGCTGCCCTGGGCGCCTCTAAGATCATCCTGTCCGAAACTATCGCCTCTGCCATCTGCTTTACCGACGGCAAGCAGGTGTTGGCAAGCTGGGGCGAGGACTCGGCAAAATGCCCCGCGGGCACCCCGGTGGTGCTGCGGACCACGCTCAATGTGATTAACAGCGGTGAGCAAAGCGTGTTCTCGCGCGATGCCTCGACCGAGACGGGTGGCTACTTTCCGCGCCTGCGCGCCGGTATTGTCGCACCGCTTACCGTGCGCGGGCATTGCGTGGGCACGCTCGAGCTGTATTATCCCCGTCTGAGCAGCATCGATATGCGCCAGACGGCGCTTGCCTCGGGCTTTGCCGACCTCATTTCCACGCAGCTTGCGAGCTTTGAGCTCGAGCGCCAGGACGAGCTTACGGCCCGCGTGGAGCTGCGCGCCTTGCAATCGCAGGTCGATCCTCATTTTCTATTCAATACCATCAGCACCATCGTGTCGCTCGTACGTACCGAGCCGGACAAGGCCAGGTCGCTGCTGATCGACTTTTCCAATTACTACCGTCAGACGCTTTCTGATTCCGATACCCTCACAACGCTCGAGCACGAGGTGGAGCAGGGCACTCGCTATATCAATCTTATGCAGGCTCGTTATGGCGACGGCCGTCTGCGCGTCTCGGTCGATATCGACTTTGAGGTGCGCGATTGCATGGTGCCGCCGTTTATCTTGCAGCCGTTGCTCGAAAACTGCATCAAGCACGCGCAGCGCGAGACCGAGCCGCTTTCTATTCATGTTAGGGCTTTTGAGACCGATGACGGTTTGGAGATCATCGTCGAGGACGATGGCATCGGTATGAGCGAAGAGGTCTGCGCGCATCTGTTTGAGCAACATCGCCGAGAGGAGCCCGAGAGCATTACCGCCGACGGCTCCGTCAAGCGAGGTTGCGGCCTGGCGCTCTTCAACGTGCTTCAGCGCATCCATTTCTTTTACGGAGAAGATTCCGGCATGCGCGTGAAGTCCCAGGAGGGCGTGGGAACGCAGGTCATCGTCGAGCTGAACGGCGAGCCGCATGAGCCCGCGCCGTTGACGGCGTAGCACTCGAGTGTATTGAGGAGAGAGAGGAAGCGCACATGTCCGAGGGTTGGAACATCCTGGTAGTTGATGACGAGCCTCCCATTAGGGCTGAGCTACGCTATCTGTTGGAAAAGGATGCGCGTGTGGGTCAGATTGCCGAGGCGGGCAATGTCACCGAAGCTGTGGAGTCGATTCTGTCGAACAAGCCCGACGTGCTGTTTTTAGACATTACCATGCCCGGTCGCTCGGGAATTGAGCTTGCCGAGACGCTGCAGAACCTAAAGACGCCGCCGGTGGTTGTGTTTGTGACGGCGTTTGCCGAATTTGCCGCCGATGCGTATAACCTCGATGCGGTCGACTATGTCGTCAAGCCGGTCGAGGACGCACGCCTGTCAAAGGCACTCGACAAGATCGAGGCAGCCTTGGGTGCCCGTCGTGTTATCCATGCTCCGCGCCAGCCTTTGCGTCTGACGGTGGACCGCGGGGGCAAAAAGGTGTTCATTCCCGCCGCAGACGTCTGCTACTTTGAGGCGCGCGCCGATTTTTGCAATGCCATCTGCGCCGAGGGAACGTACCTGATCAATGAGTCGATCTCTTCGCTCGAGCGTCGCTTGGTCTCCGAGGGCTTTATTCGCGTTCATCGCAGCTATCTGGTCAATTTGGAAGACGTGCACAATGTTGAGATCGGTTCCACGGGTCTTATGGAGCTCAGGCTCGACCACGTGAACTCGACGGTGCCGGTGTCCCGTCGTCGTGCCGCCGAGGTCAAGTCGCACCTGGGGCTTGCGTAAGAGGCTTGCGTGCCGTCGTTTACCATCGCAGGTTTGGCATGGGCGCGCGGTGGGCATAATGGGTGGCATCGAATGAAATCGAAAGGATCATTATGCCCGCGCTTATCACCCATCATCTGTTTGGCGAGGAAAGCATCGACCGTCTTCCGCAGGGCGTCATCGCGTCCGATGAAGAGCGCATTGCCTTTATCTTGGGCAACCAAGGCCCCGACCCGTTCTTCTTTCACATTCTGACACCGCGTGTTTCCGACTGCACGCTGCTGGCACAGGTCATGCATCGGTCGCGCATGTCTCGTCAGTTTGCGTGCCTGCGCGACGGCGTGTCACATCTGCTGCCGCGCGACGCCAGCTTGGGTCGCGCCTTTGCGCTGGGCCTACTGTCTCATTACGTGCTCGACCGCAACGCCCATCCCTTTGTCTATGAGCAGCAGTTTGGCATCGTGGAGTCCGATTCAGCGCTTGAGGATTCGAGCAGTCAGGTCCATGCCGTGATCGAGAGCGACCTGGATGTACTGATGCTGCAGCTTAAACGCGATGGCGCTACGGTCGACGATTACCCGCCGGCGGGCGAGATCGTCACCACCGATCGCATCAATCGCGTGGCCGGCGTGCTGATGAGCTATGTTGCCGGACGCGTGTACGGCATTGACATTCCGGCGGGGGAGTACGGTGCTGCCGTTGCCAATATGCAGCGACTTTACCGCGCGATTGAGCCGGCCGGCTCCGCAAAGACGCGCGCGATCTCGCTGGTTGAGGGCTTGGTGCACGACTACTCGCTGCTCGACGGCCTTGCCCATCGCGTGACGACGGAGCTGCCCGAGCGCACCGGTAACCTGGGCCATCTGACATGGAAGAATCCCTTTACCGACGAGGTCTCGAACGAGAGTTTCCCCGAGGTCTTTGATCGCGCGCTGGTCGATTACGAGTGCACGGTCGCACGTTTTATCGAGACCGGTGACATGGATGCCGTGACCAGTCACGTCAACTACAGCGGTCGCGTGCTCGAAGCCGATGAGGAGTTCGACCGCGAGGAATAGGGCCCGTGCGTGCCCCTTTGCCGAATCCTTACCGGCGGTTCTGGACAATTGGGGTACGATGAACTAACTGCATATCGGGCGAATACGAAGGGTCCCTGTCCATGAAATACACCAAGCTCGAGCGTAACTGGGTTATGTATGATGTGGGCAATTCGGCCCTTGTGCTGCTCAATACCTCGGTGGTGCCCATTTACTTTAACGCCATCAATACCGGCGCTTCCTCGGCCGACCTGGTGGTCGCCTGGGGCAATGCGCAGACGATCGCCTCGCTGGTCATTGCCATGCTCATGCCCATTCTGGGCGCGCTTGCTGACTACGCAGGCAACAAGATCAAGTTCTTCTTGGGCTTCTTCCTCACGGGCCTGGTGCTTTGCCTGGCGCAGGCTATCCCAATGTCCGCCATGGCATTTTTGACCGTGTACGTGCTGTGCACCATCGGCCTTAACTCTTCTATGACGTTCTACGACGCCATGCTGCCCGACATTACGACCGACGAGCGCATGGACGCCGTGTCCAGCTCGGGCTATGCCTGGGGCTATATCGGTTCCACCGTGCCGTTCGTCATCTGCCTGGCGCTCATCATGGGTGGCCCCGCTCTTGGCGTCCCCACCATGCTGGCAACGCGTCTGTCGTTTATCATCACTGGTGCCTGGTGGCTCATCTTTACCCTGCCGCTCATTCGCACCTATAAGCAAAAGTACGGTCGCGAGCGCGGTCCCGAGGACACTATCGGCCACATCGTGGGCGGTGTGTTCTCCGAGGTCGGACACACCATGCGCGAGATCGCCCACAACAAGACCGTGCTGGTCTACATGATCGCGTTCTTCTTCTATATCGACGGTGTGCACACGGTCATTTCCATGGCCACCAGTTACGGATCGGCCTTGGGCATCGATTCGACGCAGCTGGTGCTGGCGCTGCTCGTTACGCAGTTCGTGGCCTTTCCGTCCGCCATCATCTACGGCAAGCTCGCCGGACGCGTGGGCACGCTCAACATGATCCTGGTGGCGGTCGCCGCCTACATGGGCATTGTGCTGTTCGCCGCGTTCTTCCTAAAGACCGCCTTTGAATTCTGGGTGCTTGCCATTATGGTCGGCCTGTTCCAGGGCGGCGTGCAGGCGCTCAGCCGTAGCTACTTTGGTCGCATTATCCCCAAGGAAAAGTCCAACGAGTACTACGGCTTCTTTGACATCTTTGGTCGTTATGCAAGCGTTATGGGCACCTTCCTGGTGTCGGTCGTCACCTCGCTGACCGGCAACCCGTCGCTGGGCGTCCTTTCCATTGGCGTGCTGCTGATTGTTGGCTTTATGCTGCTGGTCCGCCTGTCCCGCATGACTCGGGCGGCAGAGCATGCCGCATAGGAGCGAGCGGCTATTGTGCCTGTCCACGGTACTCTTTTGGGGTTATCCGCAATAAACATTGCGACTTGCGAGCAATGATTTGCCCAAGTGGGTATGATGGAATCAGCTAGGTCGCGGGGCGTCGCCTGTGTTTGGCGGCGTCCCGTTTTTGTGTTGCAGGGAGGGTAAGGCATGAACGCCACAGTCGTGATTCCAACGTATTGGGCGGGCGATGACGCTTGCGCAAACGCCCCTGGCACCTATGACCATTCGACGCGACTCAACGCCGACAATCCCGAACTCGACCGCTGCCTGGCCTCGCTTGAACAGGTACGTGACATCCCGCGCATCATCCTTTTGGTGGTCTGTCCCGTTTCTGCCACAGCCGATGTGTCGCTGCGCGTGCGCGAGATTGTCGACGCGCATCCCACGCTCAAGGTCACCGTTGTCACCAACACCCAGGCCTCGCGCATCGCAGACCGGGTTGCTCAGATCGCGCCCAAGGGTTCGGGCGAGTGCGTGAGCCTGCGAGGCTACGGTGCCATCCGCAACATGGGGCTAGCCTGTGCCGCTGTGCTGGGCCATGACGCGGTTATCTTTTTGGATGACGATGAGACTGTCATCGACGCCGACTTTATGAAGCGCGCGACCTATGCGTTGGGGCAGCAGACGCGTCAGGGCTTGCCGATCTTGGTCAAGAGCGGCTATTTCTACGATCGCGACGGCTCGCCGCTGGCTCCCACGGACAAGGCGGGCATCTGCCATCGTTGGTGGACCAAGCGCATCGAGTTCAACCGTTGGATGAAAAAGGCGCTCTCGGGCACCCGCATCTCGCGCTCTAACTACGTGTGCGGCGGCCTGATGGCCCTGCACGCCCGCGCCTTTACGCGTGTGGCCTTTGACCCGTTTATCACCCGCGGCGAGGACTTGGATTACCTCTTTAACATGCGCATGTTTGGCTACGACGTGTGGTTCGATAACGAGTGGACCGTGCGCCATCTGCCTCCGGAGTCCGAAAAGCGCTCACCGCGCTTTATGCAGGATGTATACCGTTGGTACTACGAACGGGCCAAGTTGACATTCGCCGCGCATCAAAAGGAGCTCATTCCCGTTACGGCGGCATCACTCATGCCCTACCCGGGCCCGTGGATTTCGCGCGAGCTCGACGACCGCGTGCGCAAGACCGCTATGGTCCGCAGCGTGTTTACCCGCGAGCATGAGGGCTACCTGCGCATCTGGCGCCATGGTATCGGCGAGGCAAAGGCCTATGCGCGCCAAAACGCTGCAAGCTACCTGCGTTTCCAGAGCTTTTGGCCCAAGATCATGGACGGGCTTTGGCGTGACGCACAACTGATCAGTATCCTGGAGGGGGCCGAATGATCGACCGCCGCGCCCAGCGCGATAGTTCAATATCAATCTTTCGCATCATTGCCGTTGCCTGCGCCATTTGCGTGCTGGTGTACTTTATTTTTGCCTTGGTGACCGGTATCGAGCCGATCGCCACGGTGATTGCCTGCGCGCTGCTGTGCATCTTTCTGTGCATCTTTATCTTTTTGACGCTCAATCCCGATTCGGTGCGCTCCCAGTACACCGAGGAGACGCTCTCGGTGGCCTCGGCCATGCTCGAGGACATTAAGGGCGGTCTGACGCAGGAGTCGGCGCGTTTGGTGTGCCAGCGCATTTTGCCCGAGACGCGTGCCATGACGGTGGCCATCACCGACGAGGGCAACGTGCTGGCCTGCGCGGGCGAGCTTGAGAAAAAACTACTGCCAGATTCTCCCATCCACACGCTTGCCACGCGCTACGTTATCGAACATGGCATCGTGCAGTCGTTCAACCGTATGGTGGATGTCGTGGGCTCGGACGGCTCACACAACCAAGTCCCCGCCGGCATTATCGCCCCCATCAAGGTGGGCGATCGTACCGTCGGCACGCTCAAGTTCTACTACAAGACCCCGCGCGCCGTCGACCGTACCCAGTACGCGCTTGCCTCGGGCTTTGCCGAGATCTTGTCCACGCAGCTCGCCATCCACGAGCTCGAGGTGCAAAAGGAACTCACAGCGCGCGCCGAGGTGCGTGCGCTGCAGGCGCAGATTAACCCGCACTTCCTGTTCAACACGCTGAACACCATTGCATCGTTTACGCGCACCGATCCGCTGCGGGCCCGCGAACTGCTTCGTGAGTTCTCATCGTTCTATCGCGCCACGCTCGACAACTCGGGATCGCTTATTCCGGTCTCGCGTGAGGTTGCCCAGACCAAGCGCTACCTTACCTTTGAGAAGGCCCGCTTTGGCGAGGACCGCGTGCTTGCGACGTTCGATGTGTCCGAGGACGTGGAAGATACGCTGGTGCCGGCGTTCGTGATCCAGCCGATTGTCGAGAACGCCGTACGTCATGGTATGGGCGATGACGACGCCCTGAGGATCGACGTGACCGTTCACCAAGACGGCGAGGATGCAATCTTGATTGCCGTGGCCGATAATGGCGTGGGCATGGATGAGGGTACCGCCGCCAGACTGTTTGACGAGCGTTCTGCCCGTCCCGACGCCAGCTCTCCCCAGGGTGGCGGCGCCGGTGTGGCCATGCACAATATTTCGGAGCGCATCCATCGCTTTTATGGGCCGCACTCCTATACGCGTGTCGAATCGGCGCCGGGCAAGGGCACCAAAGTGCTCCTTCATCTTGATTTGTCAGAGAGCATCTTTGACATTCAAGAGTAAAATGAAAGGCTACGGGCTCAACGTCATGCGACGGATGCCCGGCGTAGTTAGTTGACGAAAGGTTTTATCCCTATGCTGCGTGCGATGATTGTGGATGATGAGGCGCCGGCTCGCTCGGAGCTTCGCTTCCTGCTCGAGCAAACGGGCAAGATCGGCACGATCACGGAGGCGTCGAGCGTCCGCTCCGCCATCGAGATGCTTATGGAAAGTCGCGTGGATGTCGTGTTTCTCGATATCTCGATGCCCGGTGCCTCGGGCTTGCAACTTGCCGAGGCGCTGCATAAGCTCAAAAATCCGCCGGCGATCGTGTTTGTGACTGCGTATAGTGACCATGCGGTCGAGGCATTCGACGTGGATGCCGTCGATTATCTGATGAAGCCGGTCGAGGAAGCTCGCTTGGATCGCGCGATCGAGAAGGTCATGCAACGCACCAAGCCGGTTACGGACAGCAAGGTGACCATCGAGCGTATCCCGGTGGAAAAGGGCGGCCGCAAGGTGCTCATTCCCGTGGACGACATTCGCTTTATCATGGCCAAGGACGATTACTCCTGCATCTATACCGTCGATGATCGTTTTTTGTCGACGACCTCGCTGGCGCAGTTTGAGGCCAAGCTCTGCGACTTTGGCTTCTTCCGTGTTCACCGCCGCTATATCGTCAACTTGGCGTGCGTCACGGATGTGGAGACGGTGCCCTCGGGCGCCATCCAGCTGGGCATTACGGGCGTCGACGAACGCGTGCCGGTTTCGCGCCGCCGCGTCGTGCCGCTCAAGAAGGCTCTGAGTCTCTAGCACACTGGCCCCGCAGCCCTGTAGACCCATCGTCTGCGGAGCCGTGGGGCCTTTTTTGTATGTATCTGCCGAATCGTTTTTTGCGGAAGGGATCCCATGAACAGTGCAAGCGCCAAGCGTATCGACATCATCTCGGACACCCACGGCTATCTTTCGCCTGCGCTCTTGGACGAGCTTAAGGGCGCGGATCTGATTATCCATGCCGGTGACCTTACGTCGGAGATGGACTACGAGCACCTATGCACTATCGCCCCCGTGCGGGCCGTACTGGGCAACAACGATTACTACCGCGACTACGGCCCCGATGTAGACCGTCTTGCGCTCTTTACCTACGAAGGCCTTAAATTCGCCGTAGCCCACTACCGCGAAGACCTTCCGGTGGGATCCGTAGACGTAGCCATCAACGGCCACACCCACGTAACCAAAGAAGCCCAAGTGGGCCGTTGCTTAGTCCTCAACCCGGGCAGCGCCAGCTACCCCAGAGGCACCCGAGGCCCCACCATGGCCAGAATGCTCGTAAAAGACGGCAAGATCATAAGCACTAAGTTTATTGACCTAGAGTAATCACAACAAAAACGGGGGATGCAGATGCGTCCCCCGTTTCCATTTGAGCCAATGGCCGAGCTTCAACAAGAACCTTAGACAACCTCGCCGCGGAGAACGCGGGCTAGCCGCGCAGCGGCGCACGCCCGCAAAACTGGTTGAATAATGTGACGGCAGGGAGGGCTTCCGGGGCTGAGGGCGGGGGTTAAGTTTGTCGCGAGTTCCGCACGCAAAGGAAAGCACTTAATGTGCTTTCCGTCTTGCGCAGGACTGTAGAGCAGCAAACTTAACCCCCGCCCTCAGCCCCGGAAGCCCTCCCGGATGGCCCCAAAAAATTTTTCAAAAAAGTTGTTGCGCGCCGGACAGACTTCTGTGTATACTAATCCCCGCAGCGCACGCGAGCGGAAACAAACGCGAACGTCTGCCTGGGGAGTTAGCTCAGTTTGGTTAGAGCGCCGGCCTGTCACGTCGGAGGTCGCGGGTTCGAGCCCCGTACTTCCCGCCAACGCAATTAAAGCCACGTCTTCGGACGTGGCTTTTTGCGTTTGATGCACTTTGTTTCGATAGAACGATCGCCCTGGTGCATCTTCGCCCAGAATCCCCGCGCCTTCGGGAACGCAAGTAAAATCTAATAAGTATATCTGTCTGAACAACAGCTTTGTTGCGCAACACCTGTTCTACGAGACAGGGGGTTAGGTTATACTAAATTGCACTGTGCGCCGCATCTGATGCATTTCGCTCCAAGCGCGGCACTCAGTGGATATCCGATTTACCATTTGGATGTCCTGGCGGTCATTTAGCGTCTCGACACAAGCTCGGCCCCGGAGCTCGTTCGAGCTGTTCGTATTCCTTGAAAGGGGAAAAATGGACATATCGAGGAAGACTGATTACGCCCTTCGTATGCTGGCGATGCTTGCCGAGGATCCGGAGTGCTTACTTTCTGTTCGCACCGCTGCCGAAGAGGTCAATGTTCCGTATTCGTTTGCCCGCTCGATTCAGCACGGTTTGGTCCAGGCCGGTATTGTGGAGAGCCTGCGTGGCGTCCACGGTGGCATGCGTCTCAAGGTCAGTCCGGACGACGTCACTATCCGCCAGGTCGTCGAGGCCGTTCAGGGTCCTATGGTTATGAACGATTGCACCGCGCCCGATGGTGACTGTGCGCGCATGGGCGCGTGCTGCTATCATCCCCTGTGGGCCGGAGCCCAGGCGTTGATGCGCGACTACCTCGATTCCGTTTCGCTCGGCGACATCGTCGCTCACCGCCAGTTCCCAGCCGCCGATCCCAAGTTCGCCGACCGCGAAGCGTTTCCCGAGTACGCCACCTGCGCGTGCGCTTACCGGGAGGAATAGCGCCGCATAAGGAGCATAGCCATGATTCAGGACCCCTTTCGTTCGATGATTCGTTCGGAAGGGGTCCTGCGTTATCGCGACCTTCCGTGGCGCCGTACACGCGATCCGTACATCATTTGGCTTTCTGAGGTTATGTTGCAGCAAACACAGGTGCCGCGCGTGGAGACGCGTATGCCGGCGTGGCTCGATCGCTTTCCGACTGTTCAGGCGCTCGCTCAGGCTGTCCCTTCCGATGTCTTGGATGCGTGGCAGGGGATGGGCTATAATCGCCGCGCCTTGGCGCTTCACAGGGCTGCACAGTGCGTTGTAGAGGACTGGGATGGGGAGTTTCCGCGCGAGACGCGTGACTTGGTCGCTCTGCCCGGCATTGGCCCGGCAACGGCGCAGGGCATCCGTTCGTTTGCGTTTGATCTTCCGGGCGTGTATTTGGAGACCAATGTGCGCACGGTCTTTTTGCATCATTTCTTTCCCGATGTGCCGGCCGTTCCCGATCGCGAACTGGTGCCGCTGATCCAAGCTGCCTGTCCGGCGGCCCCCGGTGCGGCGGCGGACGAGATCGCGCCCTTTGCCGCGCCTCAAGACGATGCCGACACGCCGCGCGCGTGGTATTACGCATTGCTGGATTACGGCGCGTATCTTAAAAAGACGCTGCCCAATCCGTCCAGGCGGTCGGCGGGCTATAGTCGTCAGTCCAAGTTTGAGGGCTCGCGCCGCCAAAAGCGCGCGCATATCGTGCGTATGTTGTTGGCAGCGCGCGATGGGCAGCCGGCGGGGATTACGCTTGCTGATGCCGTGGTGGGCGTTAACGAGATGGAAGCGGCAGCCGGTCGCGGGCCGGTCGAGTGCGACTTGATCGCGGGCATTCTAGCTGACCTGGAGCGCGAGGGCTTTTGCCGAGCCGAGGACGATCGTTGGTTGAGTGTGTAGCCCGCTCAAATCTGAAGAACGGGATTGTAAGGTTTAAATTCGCGGCTTGAGGGCATCCTAAAGACAAGGTCGCTCAAAGCCTATGGGCGGCACGTGTTGAAGGGAAGTACACCTATGGATTTTGAGAATTCCCAAACCAAGAAGAACCTCGAGACCGCTTTTGCCGGTGAGTCCCAGGCACACACCAAGTATCGCTACTACGCATCTAAGGCCAAGAAGGATGGCTACGTTCAGATCTCGAATATCTTTGCCGAGACGGCGGGCAACGAGTCCGAGCACGCCAAGCTGTGGTTTAAGTATCTGCACGACGGCGCCGTTCCGGGCACTCTGGACAACCTGCGCGACGCCGCCGCGGGCGAGAACTACGAGTGGACCACGATGTACGACGAGTTCGCCAAGACCGCCGAGGAGGAGGGCTTTGCCGAGATCGCCGAGAAGTTCCGTGGCGTCGCCGCCGTCGAGAAGGCCCACGAGGAGCGCTACAACAAACTCGTCGAGCGCATCGAGTCGGGCGAGGTGTTTGAGCGTGAGGGCGTAAAGGTGTGGAAGTGCCTGAACTGCGGGCACCTGCACGTTGGTGCTGAGGCGCCCGAGGTGTGCCCGGTGTGTAACCACCCCAAGGCGTACTTTGAGGAGCAGGTGGTGAACTACTAGCGCTTGGCGCTGGCATGAGCTGGGCCGGGAGGGCGGGATTACCTTCCCTCCCCGCTCACGGCTCCGCAGGGTCGCGTTGAGGGAAGGTAATCCCGCCCTCCCGGCCCGCTTTGGGTCGTCGCGTGCTCGCTACAGAAAAGCTGATTAGAAGTTTGTGTGCCGCCCCTTTAATATGAGAAAGCCATTGTCAATAGGCGTGTTTGTTCGAGCCCGGTTTTAAACCGGGCTTTTTCGTTTCCCGTCG
>NZ_JBDMGT010000005.1:0-5712 GCF_039752775.1 Collinsella aerofaciens
TTAATGTGGCCTTCGTCTTGCGCAGGACTGTTCGAAATTTTGAGGAAGCACCCACCCTGCCGGGGCTCCCGGGTTCCCGCTTACGAGAGCGACGTTCTCAGCAACTCGTTGAAGAGCTTCGGGTTGCCCTTGCCGCGGCTCGCCTTCATGCACTGGCCCACCAAAAAGCCGATGACCTTCTGGTTGCCGTCACGATACTGCTGCGCCTGATCGGCACAGTTTGCCAGCACCTCGTCCACGATCGGCTGCAGCGCGCTAGCGTCGCTCACCTGACGCATACCGCGCTCGTCAACAATCTTGTTGGGGTCGTCGCCGGTCTGGGCCATGGCCTCAAAGACCTCGTGAGCCTGGTTGGAGCTGATGGCATCGGTCGCCAGCAGCTTGGCAAGGGCTGCCACCTGAGCCGGCGCAATACCGGACTCGGCGAGCGACACACCCGCACCCTTAAGGTAGGCGATCATCTCGTTCACCAGCAGGTTTGCAACCGTCTGGGCCTCCTTGCCGGCCATACCGGCAGCAGCGGCCTCAAAGAAGTCGGCAAACTCGGGGTCGCCGGCAATCTGCTCGGCGTCGGCCGCCTTAATGCCAAAGTCGGCCTCAAAACGGACGCGCTTGGCATCGGGCAGCTCGGGAATCTCGCCACGGCAACGGTCGATGAACTCGTCGTCCAGATCGAAGGGCGCCAGGTCGGGATCGGGGAACAGACGATAGTCGTCAGCCGTCTCCTTGACGCGCATGACCACGGTGCGCTTGCGGCTGGGCTCCCAGTGGCGGGTCTCCTGATAGATGATTCCGCCCTCCTCGAGCACCTCGGCCTGACGGCAAATCTCGTAGGCAAGACCATCATGCAGGCTCTTAAACGAGTTGAGGTTCTTAAGCTCGGTCTTGGTGCCCAGCTTGGTCTCGCCACGGCGGCGCAGCGACACGTTACCGTCGCAGCGCATGGAACCCTTCTCCATGGAGCAGTCCGAAATGCCCAGCGTCACAAAGATGCGACGGAGCTTTTCCATAAACAGGCGAGCCTCCTCGGGCGTACGCAAGTCGGGCTCGGTCACGAGCTCAATCAAAGGCGTGCCGCAGCGGTTGTAGTCGACAAGCGACTCGGCAGCGGCGGTAATGCGGCCCTCGGCACCACCCACGTGGACCATCTTGGCAGCGTCCTCCTCCATGTGGATGCGCAAAATGCGGATGGGCACCGTGTAGGAACCGTCCTCGCGACGCTCGGGCATCTGCAGGCTGGACGCGTCATAGCTGGCCAGATGGCCGGCGCGCTGATTGCTCTCGCGCATGGTCGACGTCATGGACGTGGACAGACCCTCGGCGTTGGCCGAGGCGCTCGCCAGGCTCTGAGCCTCGGCCTCACCAAACGCGCAGTCGGGGCGCTCGGCGGCACCGCGACCGGTCACATCCAGGTCCAGGTGACCGTACATGGCAAAGGCGACCGGACCCTGCGTGGTCTGGAAGTTCTTGGCCATGTCGGGATAGAAGTAGTGCTTTCGGTAGAACATCGAGTGGCGCTGGATCTCGCAGTTGGTGGCGAGACCGGCCTTGACGATGCTCTCGATGGCGCGCTTGTTGGGCACCGGCAGGGCGCCGGGCAGGCCCAGGCACACCGGGCACACGTTGGCGTTGGGCTCGTCATCGTGGCTGAGCTTGCAGTTGCAAAACATCTTGGTATCGAGTGCGGTGAGCTCGGTATGGATCTCCAGGCCGATCACGGCCTCCCAATCCTGCAGGACCTCGGAAAGCTCCTTCATTACAGCTCGCCTCCCTTCCCGGCAAAATCGGGCGCGACGGAAAGCGCGGGCGCACCCGTGGCGGCATCGGAAAAGCCGCGCTCCAGGGCGCGGGCAAACGTGAGCAGCTGACGGTCCTTAAACGCCGGACCAACCAGCTGGGCAGAAACGGGCAGCTTGCTGTCCTCGCCCAGGCCCAGCGGCACCGAGATGCCGCCGTTGCCGCAAATGTTGAGCGAGATGGTGTACAGGTCGGAGAGGTACATCTGCGTGGGGTCGCTGATCTCGCCAAACTTAAAGGCCGTGCGCGGCGAGGCGGGCATGAGGATGGTGTCCACCTTGGCATACGCGGCATCGTAGTCCTGCGTGATGAGCGTGCGGGCCTTTTGCGCAGCGTAGTAGTACTTGTCGTACACGCCCGAGCTCAGCAGGTAGGCGCCAAGCATCTGACGGCGCTTGGCCTCGGCGCCAAAGCCGTGGGCGCGCGAGAGCGAGCTCTGGTCGGACAGGTTGGCGCAGCCCTCCTCCTGATAGCCGTAGCGAATGCCGTCGAAACGTGCCAGGTTGGAGAACGCCTCGGCCGGGCCGATGACGTAGTAGGCAGCGATGGCGGCGTCCAGGTGCGGCAGGTCGACCTCGACCAACTCGGCGCCCTGGTTCTGCAGCTCCTGGGCGGCGCGCTGAACGGCGGCCTTGACCTCGGACGTCAGGCCCTCGGCCTCCATAAACGCAGGGATGATGCCCACGCGCTTGCCCTCGATGCTGTCGTTGAGGTGCTCGGTAAAGTCGACGGCGCAATCCTGGCTGGTGCAGTCGTACGGATCGTGGCCCGCGCCGGTAAGCGCGTTCACAGCCAGCGCGACATCCTCGACCGTGCGGCCAAAGGGGCCCACCTGGTCGAGCGACGAGCCAAAGGCAACCACGCCGTAACGGCTCACGGCGCCATACGTGGGCTTAAAGCCCACCACGCCGCACAGCGACGCCGGCTGGCGAATGGAGCCGCCGGTGTCCGAGCCCAGCGAGAGCGCGACCTCGCCCGCGGCGACGGCAGCAGCGGAGCCGCCCGAAGAGCCTCCGGGCACGCGCTCGGCATCCCAGGGGTTGTTGGTGCGGTGGAACGCCGAGCTCTCGGTGGAGCTGCCAAAGGCAAACTCGTCCATGTTGGCCTTGCCCATGGGCAGGCAGCCGGCATCGAGCATGCGTTGGACGCAGGTGGCGGTGTAGACGCTCTGGTAATCCCCGAGCATGCGGGAAGCACAGGTGGTGCGCGTGCCCACGAGGTTCATGTTGTCCTTAATGGCCAGCGGCACGCCCGCAAGCGGGGGCAGCGGCTTGCCTGCGGCACGGTCGGCATCCACGCGCGCAGCGGCCTCGAGCGCGAGCTCGGGCGCCACCTGCAGGAATGCCTGGACCCCGCCCTCGCGCGCCTCGATGGCGGCAAGGGAGGCCTGGGCCACCTCGGTAGCGGTAAAGTCGCCGGCGGCAACGCCCGCGGCGATCTGGGCGGCGGTAAGGGAATCGAAGCTTTGCGCCATTACTCGCTCTCCCCCTCTCCCAAAATGGACGGCACGCGGAAGTAGCGGTCGCGCGCGCTGCCGGCGTTTTCGAGCGCGACGTCGAGCGGTAGGTCGCGCTCGGGCTCGCGCAGGTCATCGCCCATCACGTTGGACAGGCTTCCGATAGGATGGAACGTGGGCTCCACGTCGGGCAAGTCATATTGCAAGACGGGCTCGAGCATCTGGACGGCGTCGTTCATGTAGGACGTCATCTGGGCGAGCTCGTCATCGGTCAGTGCGATCTTTGCGTACTCGGCGATGCCGCGCACGTCTTTCTCGCTGAGTGCCATAGGCGCTCCCTTCCGCATAACAGTTAAACCGCTCTAGTATACAGGGCAACGCCGGCTTGGAGCAGGCGCTTTATCCAAATGCAGCGAAAACGTAACGAGGGCGGCGGTTGGCAGGCGGCGGGCTGGCGGTTCTGCAGCGAAAACCGCGCCGTCCATAACGAAAACCATCACAACATTCGACGCTTTTCGTCAAAATCGCGATTTTCATCGAATGTTGTGATGGTTTGGAAGCCCCGACCGCCACAAAGGCGCCTGTCCCCATTGTGGTGGTTCTGGAGAATGTCTTATGCCGAGGCCTTGGCCTTGCGGCGCTTGCGGACCGCGTGGATCACGATGTCCAGCAGCAACAGCACAATGGCTACGACCACGATGAGCACGGCAAACTCGCGCTTGCCCCAGTGGCGGCCGGCCAGCGACTTTTGCGTGTCGACGTCCTTCTTGCTGTACTTGGTGCGCACGCAATGCACCAGCAGGCGATGGTCGTTCACGCCATAGGGCGTGCAGGTGACGAGCGTCACCTTGTCGGCTCCGGGCTCGATGGCCAGCGACTCCATCTCCTCGGGCAACACGACCTCGGAGTCCACCATCTTGTAGGCGAGCGTCTTGTTCATGGTGTGCAGCAGCACCAGGTCGCCGGGCTCCAGCGAATGGATGTCGTCGAACATGCTCAGGTTTCGCATGCCCGAGTGCGCGGTGAGCACGCAATGCGTCGAGGTGCCGCCCACCGGCAGGCTCGTGCCCTCCAGGTGGCCGACGCCCGCCATAAGGACTTCCTCGCTCGTGCCGTGGTAGATGGGCATGCTCACGTCGATGGAGGGGATTTCGACCCAGCTCATCATGGGGTCGCGGTCAAAGATGAGCTGCTGAGCGTAGGGCTCGATCTGGTCGGCGGGGAGCTCGGTGGCCTCGCCCGCCAGTTGCTCGTTAAAGGAGCGCGCCTGGAGCAGGATGCGCTCGCGCTCCTCGGCAGACAGCGCGTCCACGGTGCTGGACACAGTGCTGATCTGGTTGAACACGCCCGAGGCCTCGAGCCGGTCCAAGATCCACGGCCAGGTCATAAGGCCCACGCCAATAAGGATGATGACGATGGTGATGAGCCGGTCGGCCCAGCGCGGCAGTCGCTTGCGGCGACGCTTGGGCTTTGATTGAGGTTTGGGCTGGAGTTCGGGTTGGGGGCTCGAGCCGCCGTTGTCCGCGGCGTTATTGCTCTTCATATGTTTGGCGCCCTGCACCATCGCCGGTCACTCCTCTACAACTCAAGTTGTCTAAACAAATAATAGCCGATTCGCGAGCTTCCACGCCAGACAACGCAGCCTGCCAGCATTGCGCAGCGCGAGTATGGGCCCGCATTTGAGTTTTCAGAATGTCCCGAATCGGCTGAGCGATTCGGGATACAATGTCAATAGAAAACGACGCACCCCGCGTAAGTGTACGAGAGCGCTGGCGGCCTAGTTTTCAGCTTTTGTTAAATGCCCGGGATCCGACCCCCGGGCATTCTTATTTGCGCTTTCGACGCAAATGCCGTCCACCGTCCGCACCGCGCGTGCGCCTACGGACCTTAAACCGAACTTCATACGAGTCAAGAAACGCGATGACGAACGTGCCCACCGCCGCAAGGGCGGCGAGCGCGTTAAGGAATTTCAGCATTTGGGGACCTCCGATCGAGTCGTCGGCCGCCCGCGCACGGGATGCGTCGCAAGGATATTTTACTGCGAGCGTATGCACCCGCAGCTGGTAAACGCGATTTTGACAAACATTTGTTCGATAGCTATAAACACGATTCCTCATCCAGCGGAACCTGGCCGCATTGTCCGGGTTTGCCCGACGTGTTTGCGTTTTCAAAATGTCCCGAATCGGCGAAGCGATTCGGGATACAATAACTACAGGAAACGACGCACCCCGCGTAAGTGTTCGAAAGCGCGGGCGGCCTAGTTTTCAGCTTTAGTTAAATGCCCGGGCTCCGAACCCCGGGCATTCTTATTTGCGCTTGTTGCGGCGCAAATGCCTTCTACCGTCCGCACCGCGCGTGCGCCTACGGACCTTAAACCGAACCTCATACGAGTCAAGAAACGCGATGACGAACGTGCCCACCGCCGCAAGGGCGGCGAGCGCGTTAAGGAATTTCAGCAT
>NZ_JBDMGT010000005.1:5810-89171 GCF_039752775.1 Collinsella aerofaciens
ATTTGGGGACCTCCGATCGAGTCGTCGGCCGCCCGCGCACGGGATGCGTCGCAAGGCCATTTTACTGCGAGCGTATGCACCCGCAGCTGGTAAACGCAATAATTGCAAACATCTGTTCGATATTCATACGCTTGATCCATCGAGCAATGGAGCCTGGCTGCGTTGCCCCGAAAAGAGAATGGCAAAGCAAGAGCGTAGATGGACGAGAAAAGTGTCCGCAAGTCTCATGGCCATCACATCCCACCTGCCAAAGTGATGGGTGAGCGAGCGTTACTCGTGCTCGGACTCCTCAGCCTGCTTACGGCTGCGGATGAGGTGTGCCACGCCGATGCACAGCACTGCGCTGCCAGCGATCCAAGTGAAGGTCACGCCGTTAAGACCGGTCAGCGGGAGGCCGGAGCCTTTCTTGTTCTTGACGGTAAGGGTAACGGTGCCGCCACCAGAAGAGGAATTGGTGACGAGACCAGAGCCATTCTTGGATGTGGTCACCGTCAACGTATTCTCGCCCTCGTTCTGATTAAGACCCGTGGCAGTAATGGTGAACGTGAATTTGGGCACGGTGTTATAGCCGGGGAGCGTATGGGTCTCCTCGACCGTGTAGGCGCCAGCATCGAGGCCCTTGACGCTGATTTCGCCCTTATCATCAGTCGTAAAATCATAAGCAGTATTGCCCAAAGAACCGTTCTCTTAGACATACTGGGCGCCGGCGCCCTCGTCGGTTCCCTTGGAAGAGGTGCCGGGCGGAGAGCGGAGTATGGCCACCGGACCCACCGAAACACATCTCCACCGTTCCTTCAACTGGGAAAATGCCGCCCCGGGGCCCGGGAGGGACCCCGGGGGCTTTCGGCTAACTGCGGAAACGGCCTATCCGCTCAATGTGTTCAGCTGAGATTGGAAATCAACCGGAGAAATCGACCCTCCTAAAAGGAGGCCGTATATAAAGACTGCATATCCCTTTTGTCTCCATATACACAAAAAGCGCCCCTCGGGCGCTTCTGAGAGGCTCCCCCTGGGATGTACCCCAGGGGGAGCCTATGAACCTCAAAGGCCGCTGCGAACCGTTCGCAGTCGGGCCGTCGTCGAAGGTCTCGTTACTTAAGCACAGGCCAGAAATCCTTGTTGGCCTCGATCATGTCGTCGAGAATCTCCTTGGCCACCGTCATGGACGGGACCGTCTTGTTGAGCGTGAACGCCTTGAGCGCCTTCTCATACGAACCCTCGATGCACGCCTCGACCACGAGCTTCTCGGAGTTGAGTTGCTGCATCATGAGGCCCTGCTGGAACAGCGGGATGTTGTCGCGCGAGATGACCTCGGGGCCGTTCTTGCCGATGTAGGCAGGAAGCTCGACCATCGCGTCGTACGGCATGTTCGGGATCGCGCCGCGGTTCTGGCAAATGACCAGGAAGCGAGCGAAGGCGCTACACTTCGAGCGATATTGAGCACCGACGCGGGCGCTAGCGCAGGTGTCGCCCGCGATACTCGGGAGAATCAGCATCGGAATCGGGGGAAGCCGAGGAGGCTGAAGCAGAGGAGGCGAAGGGGGCCGCAAACCTGGAGGCTCCCGCGGTCCACCCGTTTCCGCCATCGCCAGCAGCCGCGTCGGCGTCCAACGTCACCGCGGCGGCAACGGCGGCACGCTGCGCGGCGCGCCGCTTCTTGCGCACGTGCCCGGCCACAACGAGACCCACAACAATCGCCAGCAGCGCGCCCAAAACGCCCAGCGCCACCGCGGTGGTGTTGATGCCCTGCGCCTCCTCGGGCACGGGAACCTCATCCGGAATGCTTGCACGCACACCCGATACCAGCAGGCGGTGCGAGTTCACGCCGTAGGGCGTGCAGGTCATGAGCGTCACGCGGTCCTCGCCGGCGGTCACGCGCAACTTGGAATCGTCGTCGGGCGTAATCACGTCTATGCGGTCGATCTTGTAACCCAGCTCCTCGCCCATCACCTCGATGTAAAACGAGTCGCCAACCTGCAGCTCGTCCAGACGCGTGAACAGGAGCGAGCCCGGCACGCCGCGGTGGCCGGTAAGCACGGCGTGCGTGTTCGCGCCACCCACGGGAAGCGACGTTCCATACAGGTGGCCGGCGCCCGCGGCGAGTACCTCGGTGGAGGTGCCGTGGTACACGGGCAGGTTCACGTCGATCTTAGGAATGCGCACCGAGCACATAAGGCCCGATCCCGCGTTAAGAAGCCCCTGGTAGGTGGTGTCTTGCGAGGCGATGGAATCCTCAGAGCCAGAGGCGGTGGAGGCGCCGGAGGTGCTACCGAACGGGTCCACAACCTCGCCGATGACGTCCTGACCGCCGGCGGCCAGCTGCTCGTTGTAGGCGTGTGCGGCCGCGAGGGCCTCCTCCGCCTGCGGATAGGGCCAGCCATCCACGGTGTTTTGGGCTGCGGTAACTGCGGCCGTTTGCTCAGCCTGGGAAATAGCGCGCAGGACGAGGGGCGTGGCCACGATAACAAAGCCAGCGGCAAAGCACAGAAGGGAAAGCAGGCGCAGGACGAGGGGCGGTTTACGCCGGCTGGGGGAAGCCGGGTTCGAACCGCCGCTCGGCGTGCGCATCGTCGATACGGGCTTGATTGCCTCCATGTGGTTCACCTCCGGGGGTGTGGGTGCGAGGGCGCGGTCAAAGCACCGACCCCGCCGCGGGTCCAAGCGCGACGGGGTGCGGCGAAAGGGAAGATGAGAACGCGACGCGCAGGCGCTGATAGGAGACGACGATCGCCCGCTCGCCGCGTCATCAAGCTAGGGAATTAAGCGCGCATTCGTGCACTCAGGGCGAAGGCGGCGCCAGCAGCCATGAGCAGCACACCCACAGTAACGAAGACCTTGATGCCCAGGTCACCGGTCATAGGCAGCTCGGTGAGATTCTTGGCGTTCTTGATCTGAGCCATAGAAGCGGTTTCGCCCGTACCGAAGGAGACGCGATTGCCGTCGGTATTGGTCGTCTTCTCGTACGCCACGGACGTTACCGTCGTGCCGGCGGTATCAAACGTCGGGGTGATGGTGAACTTGAAATCGGGAAGGCCGATGCTGGTGTAGCCATCAGGAGCCTTAATCTCGTAGACGTGGTACTCGCCAGCAGGGAGACCAGACATGGCGATCTTGCCGTCAGCGCTGGTAGTGAACACGCCCCCGTCCGCATCGGCAGCGGGCTTGGCAGTAGTGAGATTCTTCCAGGCCTTGGTCACAGCGTCCTGCGTCATGAAGGTCTCAGCATTGCTGTCCACGCGGGCAATGGCGAATTGAGCACCAGAGAGCGCGGTGTCACCGGCCATGTTGGTCTTATAGATGCTGAAGTCATAGGTGTACACGCGAACGGTGGGGCCAGGAACCTGGTGCTTTTCGCCGCTCGGGGTACGAGAGTACGCAAGCTCAACGGTGTTGGGGTTACCAACGCCAGCAATAACGGCATCGGAGTCGACAACAGCGGTCAAGGTAACGGTAACCGTAGCGCCAGAGGCAATGTTGTCGTTCGTGTTAACGTAGTGAGCAAGGTCAACCGTGGTGACAGTAGCGTCAGCCTTATTGCAGTTGTCCAAGGGATCGATCCGATTCTTGTCCTGCTTCAGGACGTAGCCGTTGTTATCGGCGTCAGCATCCTCATTAAGCTCGGTGTCGCCAACCTTAACCTTGGTAACCGTAACGTCCTTCAGGCCGTGAGCAGCGGTATCGATAAGCTGCAGCACGCGGGAGCCGTCGACGTAGCCGGTGTAGTCCGGAATCGTGGTGGTAAGGGTATAGGTGATCGTGTCGCCGATACGAGCGTTCATCTTGGTCTTGGAATCGGCATCAGCCTTGTTGACCTTGGTGATCTCCTTGTTGATGGAAGGTTCGTTGGCCTTAAGGGTCACGGTGCCCAGGTTCGCAGTAGCGCCAGCGTAGTCAGGAGCATCCTGATCAGTCGGGTTAACGAGCTTGGTAGCAAGCAGCATCGGGATGGACTGAGACTCAATAGCATTTGCGTTAACGGTGCCCTTCGGATCGGCGGTCGTGTCCATCAGGAACCAGAAACCCTGCTTGCACTCATTCGCGCCGGTCGTCGCATTACCGCTCTTGAAATCCGTCTTGTGATTGTCAGCCACGGAGGAAGTCAGGGTCTTTGCGGAAAGCTTAGTCGCGAATTCACGGAGAGCAGTGGAACTGTTCTTCCACAGCGTCTCAGTGTTTTCGACAGTAGCATTCCCACCAGTCTTAAACACCTTGTCGATAAGGTAGCCCATGGGGTTTGCCTCGGTACCAGTCACGCTACCGTTGTAGTTAGCGTCAGCTTCGTACTCGGTCTTAACGTTTTTGCCGTCCACGGTCATCTCACTCATGACTTCGACAATAACGTTAACGAATTCGTCAGTGGTATCGATCTCGAAGTTGATAGAGGCATTCTCACCCGTACCGGTAACGGTAACGTTCTTCAGGGTGGCGAGCCTCCAGCCCTCGAACGTATGGTCATACGTAGCGGAATCGTTGTTGATGATAGTGATGGTGCCGTCCGTCGGCTGTGCAGGATCCGCAGCCTTGGCCACGGGCGCGCCGCCCAACAGGCCGGTTACGGCGATCGCTACGGCAGCAGCACCGGCGATCAGCTTTTGTACGAATCGGTTCATGATTCCCCTTTCAGAAATGAGCCCGACATTCATAAACATCTATCTACCAGCGCCATCGGACGGGTCGTCCTGGCGGCGCTTTGTAGCGAACCAATACGCTCCCGCAGCGATGCCGCTCAGAAGCATGAGACCGGTGCCCACGAGGAGCATGGAGTTCTCGGTCCATCCCGTGCCGGTGAGCGGGAGGTCCGTGAGGACTTTCACGTTGGTGAAGGTGGAGGCGGGAATGGCGTCGGGCGCGACGTCCTCGCCGATGGTGTTACTCACGGTATTGCCCATGTCGTCCTTCACCTGCGTGACCGTGGTGGAGGTGGTGAGGCCGGTGTACTTACCATCGACCATGACGGCCGTCACCGTGACGGCAACCTGGTACTCGGCCTTGGAGTAGCGGAGCTTATTGACGGCACCGGTGGCGGGCGCGACCTCCTTCAGCGTGTAGGTGTAGGTCTTCTCCCCCGTCGGGTTTGAAGCATCGACCGTGGCGAGGTGATCTTTGGAGAACGTGATCTCCCCAAATTTCGCCACGATGTCGTTGACCTTGGTGGAGCCTGCGGGAGCGGCGGAAATAGTCTTCGGATCGGGCATGGGTGCGCTATCCCTATTTCCCCCCGTAGCCTCAATGCTGAACTCGAACGGCACATAGTTGACTTTGTCGACCTTCGGCCAATCCATGTTTCGAACCGATTTGGTCACCGGGATCTCCACGGACGTGGTGGTGAGAGTATCGGAGATGTACGCGTTGCCGCTCTTGTCGATAGACGGCTTTTTGTCCTTGTCCCACGTGACGGAACCGTCCGTGTTCACCGTGAACCGAAAATCCGTCGGGTTCTTCTCGTAGCCAAACGGAGCCTGGGTCTCAGCAAGCGTGTACGTGCCCGGCAGCAAGCCCTCAAGCTTGAACTTGCCATCCGTGGCGTCGGTATTGGCCCACGTGGTGTCGCTCAACTTCGACCGGTCGCTCACGGTCCAGGACTTCACTTCGGTCGAGCCATCGGCACCCAGTTTCGCAAGCTTCCACTCGGAACCAGGCAACGGATCGTGCTTCTCATCTCCGTCCTCAACCTTGGTCCAAGACACTGTACCAGTGGTCTTGGTGTTGGCGATGGCTCTCTTCGGACTGGAAATCTCGTTGCCGTTGGTGTCCACGTTGCCCACAAGGTTGAGCTCATCGCCCGTGTGGAACATCTTCGAGGTATAGATCGTATTGGAAAGCTCGTAGCCCTCCGGCGCCTTAGTCTCACGAATGTAGTACGTGAAGTAGTCCTTGTCATCAGGGTTGCCAATATTGGCCTTCTGGTTCAGGTAGTTGAACTGAATGGTACCAACGGTAGGATCGGAGTCATTCGTGCCGTTATCCACAATGGAGACGATACGGTTCTCATTGTTCTGCGCATCGTTCTCGGTCGCGTAGATGGCCCACTCGGAACCCGCGAGCGGTTTGGCGTCCGCAGCGTCGACCTTGCTCCACGCAATGGCAGAGCCGTCCGGTGTATACGAACCAGACCACGGGAAGTTGTGACGCTCCTGGTCCATGTCGATGACGGAAGCCGAGTTACCCTCACCAAATGCTGCGGCAACCTTCGGGCTGTTCATTGAGAAATCGACGCCCACATAAACGCGGCCGTTGGTAGTAACATGGTCGTCGAAACTTCCGTTGGGAACGAGAATCGATCCGATCATAGCCGCCGCAGGATCGTCGTCAGTCCACTTGGCACCGGTAGTTGCGCCACCGTATCCCCAGTCCGCGCGGTCCTCTCCCGCGATGCCGCCCCGAATGGTAAGGCTTTGCGTATCGACAAAGTTCCACATGATGGACTGGGAAGCCAGCGAGTATTTCGCGTCAAGGTCTTTCTTGGCGTACTGACTCTCGTAACCGCGAGATATTTCTGTATCTCCCCACCAGAAGCGCCAGCCGTTGTGGAACTCGACAGGATTAGTACCTGTAACGTTCACGACAATGGATGCGCCTTCGGGGATATTGGTGAACTTAAAGTCGACGCCGCGGTAGTAGACGCCATTCTTCCAGTTGGAGAGCTCGGAACCGGCGATGGTGAAGACCTGTTGCATAGAAGTTCCATCGCCGGTAAAGGTGATGAGTCGCTCGGTGTTGCGAATCTTATTGCTCGGGATTCCGGTATCGAGCGCACCGGAAACAGACTTGCCGCTACCATCGTCGCTACCATCGAATTTGAGTGTATAGCTTGTTCCGTCGTTATTGTACTTGTTGATGACGTAGTTGCTATTAGGCTCTGCAAAGCCGTTGACATCCACCTCGCCGGTATCTTCAAACGAGTCGAGCTGTTTCGATAGCTTCGAGAGGTATCCATTTGTACCGTTATAGCTCGAATAATCGTTACCGTTGACATTAGTCAAATCAACAGCTTTATTGAACAGGGTGCTTTCCAGAGCAGACAAGCCCTCGTACCAATTACCCTGCATTGTCACCACAGACTGGCGTTTATAGTCGCTATCGCGCCAGTATGTGATGGGGCCTGCGATTTGCGCGGTGTAGGCAAAGCCGGAAGGAGTCGCGCCCTCAAAAGGTCTCTGCTGTCCGACCCAAGCGCCTTTGTTCCAAGCGCCAACGGTAGTCGCCCCCGGCAAGTTGCCGTTGTAACCAACGCTCATTTTGGTGATCGCACTGTCGATTCCGGCGACCGCAAGCACGGTGCTGCCGTAGACAGGACGGAACTGGGAACCAAAACCAACGGTGCCAAAGCGGAAACCAGCGCCGCCACTATTATTATAGGGCCAGCTCTCTTTGAGTGGATTCATGGCAAGCTTGCCACGGACCACGGTAAGGCCCTCCGCCTCAGCGGCATATGAGCCGGTGGGGGCGTTGTCCGCATCAAGATCGATAGTGCCGTCGCTCGGCTTATCGCTCGGCTTGCCACCGATGTACATGTCGCGGCCGACGTAGGTGGCCACGCCGGGATCAGGGGTTGAGACATTGATATTCGTACCGATACCGATAGACGTGGGAACGTAAATTCCCGGCTTCACGGTGGCCGTCGCTCCCGCTGAAGCCGCATTCGCACTCTGAGCCTGCTCAACACTATTTGAAGAGCCAGACTCGCCGCCATCGGTCTCGTCGCTATTCTGGTTTTCGGCATCCTCGCTGGTGTTACCTACAGCAGCGGACTCACTTGAGGAACCCCCCCCCCATTACAGTTTCCTCGGCAGAAACTGTCTGGGCGTCGTTGGCGATGGCCTGCGAGATCGGGGGCATAACGAGCGACAGCACCAGGCTCAAAACGGAAGCTCCGCACAAAACACCTGCTAGTACACGATGTGCCGCTTTATTGTTCTGCTTAGATTTATCCGAATTTGCCGCCATCGATGCCTCCCCCCCAAGAGACTGCGATCTTGCTCTTTCACAAATTAACCTTGGGCGCACAACCTATAATTGCTCGCGCTCAATATGCATATTATTACTCAATGTTTAAACAACGAAAAGCCCATTTCAATCAATTTCTTTTCTCAGAGTCTTATTTCTTGACATTTGTTCAACTTATGCAGTGTTATTCGATTTTTCAGTTTTAGAAAACCACAGGTAGAATTGTTGGCAAATAGAGGTAAATAACACTCTGTTGTTATTTGCACAACATTTTGTTTTAACCCACTCAATCTGTGAACGGTCGATATTTGGCTGTGAGTGGTCGTTTGTTCACCGCATCGATTCGCCACGGGACAAAAAAGCGTCCCGGCAATCGGTTGCCGGGACGCCTGATCGAACCACCACAAAGGTGCCTGTCCCCTTTGCGGTGATTCTCCCCCAGCGCTACAGCAGATGCTCCTCGATAAAGATCGCGATGCCGTCTTCGTCGTTGCTGGCGGTTACAAAGTCCGCAGCGGCGCGGGTGGCATCGCTGCCGTTTGCCATGGCCACGCCCACGCCGGCGTCGGCCACCATGCAGGGGTCGTTGTCGGCATCGCCAAACACGCAGATGTTCTGGAGCTCCATGTCGTTGAGCTCCGCCACGCGCACAAGGCCGCGCGTCTTGGACACGCGCGGATCCATGAACTCGTAGAGGCGCTGCGTGGTTTGCAGGGCGGCCGCCTTAACGGTGTCATCGGCGAACGTCGATGCGCGCTCGATGACCTGCGGCATCACCTCGGGCGCCATGGTAAACATCACCTTGGGCTGCGGCTCGCGCAAGAACTCGGCAAAATCGACCACCTTATAGGGCACGCCGTCGACACGCGATAGATGCTCGACGCATGCATTGGTCTCGGGAACGTAGAACACGCCGTCTCGGGGGCAAACGGGCGTTGCCGGAAGGTCCGCCATGTGCTTGCAGATGCGCGCGATGGTTTCGCCCGGCAGCGGGTAGCTCAGCTCGTTGATGCCGTGCGCGCGGTCGATGACCTCGGCGCCGCCACAGCCCACCATCACGTCTACCAGGCCGTCGATGCCCCAGAGCTCGTACATAGCCTCGGTCGCGTGGGCGTCGCGCCCGGTGCACAGGCCAAAGAGCACGCCGCGCTCGCGCAGGGCGCGGATCGCGACCACGGTGCGCGGGGACACCGTGTGCTCGCTTGTGAGCAGCGTGCCGTCGATATCGCAGAACACGGCTTTGATGTGGCCGAAGGTGGCGTCCATGGGGCCCTTTCTGGGTAGTGTGGCGGTGTGGGAAGCGATTGGAAATGGAGTACATGGTATACCAAGGCGCGAGCACGGCACGCAGGAGCAAAAACCACCACAAAGGTGCCTGTCCCCTTTGTGGTGGCTTGTGGTGCTCGGGTCTCAGCGCAATCCATCACAACATTCGACGTTTTTCGGCAAAATCGCGATTTTCATCGAATGTTGTGACGGTTTTACCGCTCTGCAGCACGATCCAGATGCCCGCGTCCAAACAGCAGCAGCGCTGCGGGAACTGCCGTTACGACCAGGCCCGCGCCTACGAGTGTCTGTTGCACGCCAAATGTTGCTGCTAGCCACGGGGCAATCGCCAGCGGGGCCACGCCGGCGAACATGTTGCCAAAGCCCATGACCGAGTTGACGCGACCGAGCTGCTCGAGCGGAGCCGTCGTTTGCACGATCGTGTTGTGGAGCGGATTGACGACGCCCCAGGCCACGCCCAGGGCAATCTGGCCGACGAGGGCCACGCCCACGTACGGCGTTCCCACGTAGAGCAGGCTTCCCAGACCCACGGACATAAGCGCCACGAGCAGCGTTTTTAGGTTGACCAGGTGCGGCGGCAAGCGGAGCGCGGCCACGGCGCCCAGCACCGCGCCCACACCGCTGGCCGACGAGAGCCAACCCATCCATTCGACACCGACGTGCAGGACATCGCGGTAGAAGAACGACTCCAGCGGATCGAAGGCACCGTAGCCAAAGTTTGAAAGGAAAATAATGCAGAACAGCAGGGCGAGGACGCTGTTGGTGAAGACCGTCTTGATGCTGGCTGCGAAGGTAGCGCGGGAAGATGCGTTGGGATCGGGACTTTGTCCCGCACGCTCCCCTTCCTCTGCCGAATCGGCATCCGCATCCCCGGCGACATGGCTGGTCTGCGGCCTAAAGCCCCAACCAGCGACGAGCGCCAACACTGTAAAGATCATCATGAGCACGAACACCGCGCGCGACGACGCAGCCGCCGCGACAAAGCCGCCCAGTGTGGGGCCGACGATAATGCTCACGTTGGAGAACATGGCGATGGCGGAGTTGATGTCTTTGAGCTCGACAGGATCGTCGGTGAGATAGGCCGGATAGGATGTGGCGATGGGCTGGGCGAATCCCATCACAAAGCCCAGGAGCACCGCGCCGAGCAGGACGATGCCGGTCGCGCTGCCAAAAACGAGGATCGCCGCGCCGGTTGCCAACGTGCCCACGATGCTCAGCAAGAAATGACGGCGCGGGCCCCAGGCGTCAAGCGCCGCGCCACCCGCAAAGGATCCCAAGATCACGAATACGTTCATAAACAGGACGGCCAGCAATGTCGCCACGACCGAGGCATCGTCTGCATAGGTGAGCGTTCCGATGACGCCGATGAAGTAGCTGGTCTGAAAACCGGTGTAGATGAGAAAGCGCATCGCCACCAGGCGTTTGGCCTGCACGGACAGCGAAGGTTGAGGCTTTGAGAAAAGAGAGGCGAGCATGGAGACTCCTTGTTTCGTACGAATGCGGACGGCGGGCATTCGCCACCGTCTGTCAAATCAATCTATCCGCATGAAACATTAAGGACGCATCAGGACCCTTCTCTCCGTTTTTCGCCCGTCATGAACTACTTGGTAGATTGTAAGACATGTCCCACACATCTACTAAAGCAAAAACCACCACAAAGGTGCCTGGCCCCTTTGTGGTGGCCGGACTCGCAGGATGGCCTGGCCCGGGGCGCAAACCATCACAACATTCGACGTTTTTCGGCAAAATCGCGATTTTCATCGAATGTTGTGATGGTTTTTACTGCAAAGCAAAATCCACCACAAAGGTGCCTGGCCCCTTTGTGGTGGAAATGACGTTTGCCCAGATAAAACCTGCCAAAATAAACCTGTCCCTATTTGGCATGTTATGGCAGCGCAGCGAGCCGGTTCCAAGTGCCCCAGGTCGCCCCGAAAGAGGAGCGACGCGTACTTTGGTACGCGAGCGACGGCTTGAGGGGCGAGATGGGGTGCTTGGGGCCGGCGCAGCGTCAAGCCTGAAGGTGGTCTTGAATCAGGTCGCAGATGGCTCGGGCGTCGTTGATGTTGATGGCTCGGGTCGCGAAGCCGGCATCGAAGGCCTGACGCGCCAGGGCTTCGTTGCAGGCAAGGGCCAGCGTGTGACCGTCGACCAGGTCGAGCGAGCTCTTGCCGCGCAGACGGTCGACACCGGAGCGCGCGACCACGATGTTGTCGAAGCCCTCGGTCTTGTAGCCCTCGATGATCACCACGTCGACATCGTTGTAGCGCGACAGCAGCTCGCGCGCGGGCATCTCGTCCTCCTCGCGCGTGTCGGCGTACTCCGCCCAGCGCGTGGCGCAGATGAGGCCCACGTGCTTGGATCCGGCCTGGTGATGGCGCCACGTATCCTTAGCGGGTACATCGATATCAAAGCCGTGATGCCCATGATGCTTGAGCGAACCCACGCGCAGGCCGCGGCGGGTGAGCTCGGCGATAACCTTCTCGACGAGCGTGGTCTTGCCCGAGTTTTGGTAGCCGATAAACGCGATCGCGGGGACGGCCGGTGTCGGAGCTGCGGGTGCGACGGCGACGGGTGCGCTCGCGGGTGCAACACCGTCAGCGGCCACGGCCTCAGCAGCAGCGGTCTGACGCTCTGCACGATCCCACACGCCCGAGCGGCCGCCCTCCTTGTGCAGCAGGCGCACGTCGACGATCTCCATACCGCGATCGACCGCCTTGCACATGTCGTAGATGGTCAGGCACGCGGCGCTCGCGCCGGTCAGGGCCTCCATCTCGATACCCGTCTTGCCCGTCACGCCGGCCGTAACCAGCACGTGAAAGCCGACCTGCCCGTCCGCGCGCGCCGGCGCCCAGCCCTCGGGCACGTCATCGACAGGCGTCCCCGCCGGAGCGATGGGCGCAATGTCGCACTTGCTCTTGGTAATGAGCAACGGATGGCACATGGGGATGATGTCGCTCGTGCGTTTGATGGCCATGATGCCCGCCACACGCGCGCAAGCAAGCACGTCGCCCTTTTTGGCGCGATCCCGCAGCACCATAGCCTGCGTCTCGGGATGCATGAGGATGGTGCCCTCGGCGATGGCTATGCGATGGGTCTCGGCCTTGTCGGACACGTCGACCATGCGCACCTCGCCCTTAGCGTCCACGTGCGTCAGCTCGTCGCGACGGGCGTCGCGGGCGGGCTCGATGGCAGCACTGGCAGACGGCTGCGCGCCTGCAACGGCATCGCTGGCCGCAGCCGTGACTTTGCGGGCAGACATCGCGGCCCTGCGAGCGGCCTTGGTGGCATCGGCGTACCTGCTCTTGGCCATATGATCATCCTCCGATTTGGGACATAAATCGTTGCGTGCCCTCAATTATCGCGTGTTCCTGCGGTTTGTGGGCCACGGCATCGCGCCAAATCGAAAGTACCTGCATATCATCACCACGGCGCAGGGCGTCGCGCACCGAATACTCGGCATCGCTGAACAGGCACGGACGCACGTTGCCATCGGCCGTCAGGCGCAGACGGTTGCAGTTCGCGCAAAAATGGTTGGACATGGCGCTGATGAAACCGACCGTTCCCGCCGCGCCCGGAAAGTGCCAGTAGCGCGCAGGGCCCGCGCCGGCAGGGGCGTCGTTGATGTCGAGCGGCTCGAGCTCGCCCAGTCCCGTCGCGGCGGCCCCGTCATTGATGCGCGCCCGCAGCTCGTCGCTCGGCACGGTATCGCTCGCGTCCCACAGTTCGGGATTGAGCGCGGGCACATGCGGGTCCACAGCGCAATGCGAGCTCGTGTGCTCGTCGCCGATGGGCATATATTCGATAAAGCGCAGGTGGATGGGGCGGTCAAGCGTGAGCCGCGCAAGGGCCGCCACATCCTGGTTGAGCCGACGCACCACAACGCAGTTGACCTTAACGGGCTCAAAGCCCCAAGCCAGTGCCGCGTCGATGCCAGCCATGGTCTGCTCGAGCCGACCCAAGCGCGTGATCTTTCCAAAGAGCGTAGGGTCGAGCGTATCGAGCGAGATGTTGACGCGGTTAAGCCCCGCGTCCTTGAGCTGCGGCGCTAGCTTGGGCAGCAGGGCGCCGTTGGTGGTGAGCGAGATGTCCTCGATCTGCGGAATCGCGCGGATGTCGCGAATAAGCGGGATGATACGGCGGCTGACCAGCGGCTCGCCGCCCGTCAGGCGTACGCGGCGAATGCCCTCCCCCGCTACCAAGCGCACAAAGCGGGCGATTTCCTCGGCGCTGAGCAGCTCGTCATGCGCGCGGGGCGCCACGCCATCGGCCGGCATGCAATAGATGCAGCGGAAATTGCACTTGTCGGTAACGGCAATGCGCAGGTAGTTGATATCGCGGCCAAAGCCGTCATGTTGCACGTGCCCGTCCACGCAGCCCTCCCCTCACGCGGCGTTTTATTCTTCAGAAAACATAATACCCCACGGGAGAATCATGCCGACACCCGTACGACAGGACAGGTCGCTTCGAGCAAGACGGACTTCCCAAGCCCATCCTCAGCATACAAACCATCACAACATTCGATGCTTTTCCCGTTTTTGGCGAAAAACGTCGAATGTTGTGATGGTCTGCCTGCCCACGGCACCCCGTAGAAGGGCCAAGGCGCCCCTAAAGGCCGCCGTCCCAGTGCCGAATCACGAATTCTCGCAGGTCGTTCTGCCGCTTTTGGAACGCTTCGCTTCGGTCGCACTTGAGACCCATAGCGAGCGCGATGGCGTTCATCGCCCGGTGCAATTGCAGCTGGTGGGCAAACTGAGTCCCGGTGAGGACGATCATCCTAAAGCCCAGCGCGCTCAGCACGGTCATACGCTCCGCATCCGACGCGCTGCGCTGTTTATCAAGATGGTCCGAGCCGTTGTATTCGATCCCCGTACCGCTCGCAGGCGCATATACGTCGATCTCGAAATACCCGGACTTTGCGAGATACTTGAACTCGTTGGGAACATCGACCCGATGGTTGAGCTCGATCTTGGTGTATCCCAGCCCGCCCTGGGAACGTTTTGCTACGACCATGATTGCGGTGGCCGTCTCCATGGGCGACCGCGCGCCATCGTGCACGCGCTTGAGCACGGCGGCCGCGCGTATAGCCCCCTGACGAGATCGGTTCTCATTGCAATAAGCAATCAAGTCGGCAACGGTATACCTCTGCCCTATCTCGATATAATCGCCTGTCGACAGATGATTCAAATGGTATCGGGCACAGATTTCGTAGCCATATTCCAACTGCTCGGGCTCGCTCAACCACGAACCCGCCTGGACAAAGCACATGGCCTCATCAACCACCAGAAGGCCCTCTGCCACCTCGATAAGATGGCCTGAAGGTACCGGCGCCCCAAACACATGGCACCTAAATCCAGCCGGCGTCGAGCGCTCAAAATCGAAGTTGACGAGCGTATCGATATGATCGAGCTCTTCTCGTGGAATACCAAGCGAGACCAGATAATCGGCAACGATCCCAACTGCCGTTGAAGCCCTCAGCCCTTTGGCATCGAGCCCCAATTTGGGCAGGCCCGCAGTCGGCTCCGCCTCGCTAGCAAGCGAGTCCTCATCGTATAGGCTGCTTGCTCGCGAGAGCGGCTCGGACGGGCGCGCCACGTTGTGGTACAGCCAGGCAGTCTTATGGGACAGGACGATCGGCAGGTCCATGAGCCCTCCAATGGAGTCGGATAACCAACCTTATTCCCCTGCCCACGGGTCCGCACACCTTCGCGCTCAAGAAAGCGATTCCACCCGGTCGAGTGGCAGAAAAACCATCACAACATTCGATGCTTTTCCTGATTTTGGCAAAAACCGTCGAATGTTGTGATGGTTTGAGGTGAGGGGCACGGAGGGATCAAAGCATCGTGCTCGAACGGGTTAATCCAGCTCTTTTAAGCCATGCGCCAGCTGCCAGTACTCGCCGTGCTGGGCGAGCAGCTCTTCGTGCGTGCCGCGCTCGATGATGCGGCCGTGTTCGAGGACCATGATGGCGTCGGCGTCGCGGACGGTGGACAGGCGGTGCGCGATCATAAACGTGGTGCGACCGCGCATGATGCGGTCCATACCGCGCTCGATGAGCTTTTCGGTACGCGTGTCGATGGAACTCGTGGCCTCGTCCAGGATGAGCACCGGCGGATCGGCGACGGCCACGCGCGCGATGGCGAGCAGCTGACGCTGACCCTGCGACAGGTTGGCGCCGTCGGCCGTGACCGGTGTGTCGTAGCCCCGCGGCAGGCGGCGGATAAACGAGTCGGCGCAGGCGGCCTCGGCAGCGGCGCGCACCTCCTCGTCGGTCGCGTCGAGCTTGCCAAAGCGGATGTTCTGCGCAATGGTGCCGCTAAACAGGTGCGTGTCCTGCAGCACAATGCCGAGCGACCCGCGCAGGCTGGCCTTGGCAATGTGCTTGACGTCGATGCCGTCGTACGTGATCTCGCCGTCATCGACCTCGTAGAAGCGGTTGATGAGGTTGGTGATGGTCGTCTTTCCGGCGCCCGTCGAGCCCACAAACGCGATCTTTTGCCCCGGCTTGGCAAACAGGTTGAGATCCGTGAGCACACGGGTGCCCGGCACGTAGGAAAAATCCACGGCATGGAAGCGCACGTCGCCGGCAAGCGGGACCAAGCCGCACGTGAGCTCGGTGCCGTCGGCGGCCACCGCGCGGCCCGACTCATCAACGGCTGCCACGTCATGCAGATGCCCATACGCGCCCACGCCCTGGCCCTCGGGAATCTTCCACGCCCACGCGGCGTCGCCCGTCTGCACCAGTTCCACGCAGCCCTCGTCCACCTCGGGCTTAAGGTCCATAGCCGCAAACAGGCGCTCGGCACCGGCCAACGCGTTGAGCAAGAAGTTGCCGAGCTGCGTAAACTGGTTGATGGGCATGGCCGCCTGGCGCACAAAGACCAGGTAGCTCGCGAGCGCGCCCACGTCGGCGAGCCCCTTGATGCAGAGCATGCCGCCCGCCACCGCGACGATGGCATAGTTGACGTAGCCAATCACGACGGTCATGGGCACCATGGAGTTGGCGTAGCTCACGGCGGCGGTGCCGGTGCGGCGAAGCTCGTCGTTGCGGCAGGTGAAGCCGGCGACATTCGCTGCCTCGCGGTTAAAGACCTTGATGACCTTTTGGCCCGAGACCATCTCTTCGATATATCCGTCCAGGTCGCCAAGCGATGCCTGCTGGGCAGCAAAGAAACGCTTAGAGCGCGCGCCCGAGTAGCGCGCATACAGCACAATGGCCGCATCGCACACGAGTGTGATAATCGTGAGCTGCCAGTTAAGGATGATGAGCATAGCCGTGGTGCCCACAACCTGAATGGCGGCCTGAATCACGTTGGCAAAGCTGTTGTTAAGCGCCTCGGAGACGGTGTCGACGTCGTTGGTGAAAAAACTCATGATGTCGCCCGAGCGCGTGCTGTCAAAATAACTGAGCGGCAGCGTCTGGATGTGCGCGAACAGGTCGCGGCGAATATCGGACACCACGTGTTGGGCCGCGCGCACCATAATCTGCGAGTAGCCCAGGGCCGAAAGCACGCCCGCGGCGTAGATGATCGCCGTCAGGATGACCTGCTTGGCGAGCAGTTCATCCCCGCCCGTGGCCAAACCGTTAACGATGGGGCGCACCATGTAGGTGCCGACGAGGCTCGCGATGGCGGCGACGGAGGCGAGCACGCCCACCGCGAGCAACGAGAACTTGGCATGCCCCATGTAGGAGAGCAGGCGGCGCACCGTGCGCTTGAGGTCGGCCGGGCGTGCTTGGGCTGCGGTCTTAGGCATGGCGCTCACCCCCTTCCAAGGGCAATCCGCTGGGAACGGAGGAAAACGGATCATTCGCGCAGCCATCGTCGCCGCCGGCGCCGGCGTCCACGTTCCCCGCAAACTCCATCTGCGAGGCGTAAACCTCCTGGTAGATGTTGTCGCCCGCCAGCAGTTCCTCGTGCGTGCCCACGCCGTGGACACGACCGTCATCCAACACCACAATGCGATCGGCATCCATGACGCTCGCGATGCGCTGGGCGATGATGAGCACGGTCGTATTGGGAATCCGAGCGATGTGCTCGCGAATCTTAGCGTCGGTCGCCATATCGACCGCGCTGGTGGAGTCATCAAAAATGAGCACGCGCGGATGCTTGAGCAGTGTGCGTGCGATGCACAGGCGCTGCTTCTGGCCACCCGAGACACCGGCGCCGCCTTGGCCCAACTCGCCGTCGAGTCCGCCGATGCGATCAAGGAACTCGTCCACGCACGCCGCGCGGCAAGCCGCGAGGAGCTCATCGTCCGACGCCTGCGGATTACCCCACTGCAGGTTCTCGCGCACGGTGCCCGTGAACAGTACATTCTTTTGCAGCACAATGCCCACGGCATCGCGTAAGGTCGCGAGGTCGTAGTCGCGCACGTCGTGTCCGCCCACAAGCACGGTGCCCTCAGTGGCGTCGTACAGGTGCGCAATCAGCTGCACAAGCGAACTCTTGCCCGAGCCCGTGCCGCCGAGGATGCCCACCGTCGAGCCGCTCTCGATGCGAAGGTCGATATGCTCGAGCACATCCTCGGCAGCATCCGCGCGGTATTTAAACGACACGTCGCGAAACTCGATACTGCCGTCCGTTGGCGCCGCAGTCGCGAGGTCCCCCGCAAGATTGGCGATAAAGGGCTCTTCATCGAGCACCTCTGCGATACGGCCCACGCTCGTGAGAGCGCGTGTGAGCAGCAAAAACACGTTGGAAATCATCATGAGCGAGTTCATGATCAGCAGCACGTAACTCATAAAGCCCGTGAGCGAGCCCACGCCCAAGCGACCTTCGATGATCATGCGGCCGCCAATCCACAGGATGGAGAGCGCAGCCACGTACATCGACAGCTGAAACACCGGCAGGTTGAGCACCGCGCTGCCAAAGGTCTTTGTCGCAGTGCGCGCAAGCTCGGTATTGACTGCGTCGAACTTGGCCTCCTCGTGCTCGGTACGAACGTAGGCCTTGACGGCACGCACGGCGGTGAGGTCCTCCTGTACCACGCCGTTGAGGTGGTCCATCGAGGTCTGGAGTTGGCGGTAGAGCGGACTGACGCGATAGGTGATGACGCCCAGTACGATTGCCAGCACGGGCAAGATGATCGCAAAGACGGTGGCGAGCGGGCGCGACAGCATCAGCGCGTAGATAAGGCCGACGATAAGCGTCACCGGGCCGCGCACCATAGGGCGAAAGCCGTTGCCCACAGCATTTTGGATAACGGTGATGTCCGTGGTCATGCGGGTGACGAGCGAGCTGGCGTCGTAGTTGTCCAGGTTACCAAAAGCGAGCGTCTGAATCTTTTTGTACTCGGCCTCGCGCAGGTTAGCGCCTAGGCCCGAGGCAACGCGGGCGGACGTGCGGGCATAACCCAAGCCCAGTACCAGCGAAAGCGCAGCGCACACCAACATGTACGCGCCCTGCAGCAGCATGTAGTTGATATCACCCGCAGGCACGCCCACATCGATGATGTTGGCCATGATGACCGGGATAAACAGCTCGAGCACCGTCTCGACCGACACAAAGAACACGCCGAGGATGGCATCGCGACGGTATGCCCCTAGATAGGAAAACAGTATTTTGAGATTGCGCACGCAGGTTCAACCCCCATCAAACGTTGTTCGCAAACGCACGTATTATTGCGCGCCGAATAATGGTGTCAAGTATTCCGAAATCGTTTTCTGCAAGGTTAGCGACGGCGGCGAGTTCTCGTGACGTGTGTCCATATTCACTCGGAATAATGGTGCGCGAGACTTTTTCGCTTCGGCGTCAACACAAACCTTGACTCTACAATCGTTGTAGGGTTTTCACTACACTGGTACGTAAACAAACCCAGCCAGAAAGCCCCGCCCATGGAACACGACCTCACACGCGGCAATGTCCTTAAGACCATCGCGGTCTTTGCCCTGCCCTATATGCTCTCGTACTTTTTGCAGATGCTCTACGGCATGGCCGATCTGTACATGATGGGGCAGTTTAGCGGCGCTGCCGGCATCACCGCCGTGGGCAATGGCGCGCAGACGCTTTACATCATTACCGTGACGCTCGTGGGCCTGGCCATGGGAACGACGGTCATCGTCGGCCACGCCGTGGGCTCGCGCCGGTTTGACCGCGCCGAGACCGCCATCGGCAATACCATCACGCTCTTTATGGGTGTCTCGGTGGTACTGGCCGCTGTCCTGCTCGCGCTTTGCCCGCAGATCGTGGCGCTCATTGGCACTCCCGCCGAAGCCGTCGAAGGCACTGCCGCCTACCTGCGTATCTGCTTTATCGGCATTCCCTTTATCGCCGCGTACAACATTCTTTCGGCCATCTTTCGCGGGCTGGGCGATTCGCGCTCGCCTATGTACGTGATCGGCGTGGCATGCATCATCAACATCGCGCTCGATTTTCTGTTTATCGGCCACATGGGGCTCGGCCCCGTGGGCGCGGCGCTCGGTACGGTGACCGCCCAGACGGCCAGCGTTGCCCTCGCGCTCGTGTGGCTCAAGAGCCGCCGCACGAACATCCACGTAAAGCGCAGCGACCTGCGCCCCCAGCCCGAGGTGCTCGGCAGCATTCTTAAGATTGGCGTGCCCGTGGCCGTGCAGGACGGCTGCATCCAGGTGGCGTTTATGTTTATCACCGTCATCGCCAACCACCGAGGGCTCGTCGACGCCGCCGCCGTGGGCCTGGTCGAGAAGATGATCAGCTTTTTGTTCATTGTGCCGAGTTCCATGGGTGCCACCGTCAGCGCGCTCACGGCGCAAAATGCCGGTGCGGGCAAGGGCGACCGCGCGCGTCAGGTGCTCAAGGACGCCATGACGATCTCGGTGGTGTACGGCTGTCTGATCACGGTGCTGATGTGGCTGGTGGCGCCGGCGTTTATCGGCTTTTTTGCCAAGGACGCCGCGGTGGTCGCTGCCGGCACCGGCTATATGCGCAGCTACATTTTCGATGCAATCTTTGCCGGCATCCACATTTGCTTTAGCGGCTTTTTCGCTGCATACGGCAAGAGCTACATCGGCTTTGCGCACAACGTGCTGGCCGTGGCGCTCATTCGCGTGCCGGGCGCGTGGCTGCTGTCGAACGCCTATTCCGATACGTTGTTTCCCATGGGCATCGCCTCGCCGTGTGGGTCGATTTTGTCGGCAGTCATCTGTGTTGTCGCGTTTACCGTGCTCAACCGGCGCGGGGCTTTTGACAAGCTGGTGGCGTAGCGGGGCAACGCGAAATCGCCCTCATCGACGACATCATCAGCGACGACCCCGCGACCTGTGTGACGCAGATCACGGTGCCGGTTGCCCCGTCCAAATAAGAACTGCCCAGAAAACGTTCGGCTGAAGGCAGAATCTTGACGTTATAGGCCATATTTTGCCTCAAGGTCATCGAGAGCCTCAAAGGCATCACGCGCCATGCCAGCAGCACGCTCCTTCTCGGCCACAGCTATACGAGCCATCAGACGAGCCTTAGCCTGTTCCTGAACCATGAAGTCATAGTCTTCAGATCGAAGTACAACAAATTTGCTATAGCCGTTTTTTGTAACAGTCACTGGACCAGGAGCCTCCCAACAAGCTCGCCAAACGCCGGGGACAATCCCCGATATGGCGGTTTTACTCCTCCGGAATCGGAAACGCACGGATGAACTCTGCAGGCGAGAAGGTCTTGATGGTCGAGCGCACAAAAGCGGCGCGGTCACGCGTGATGATAAAGTCCACGCCGGCACGCTCGGCCATCGCACGGATACAGCCGTCCTCAAAGTCCGGCTCATCGGAATAGGCGGAGGTAAAACAAGCTTCTTGGTCGAGAGGCTCTACCGAGTAGCTCTTAAGGCAGTCGCGCACCACCTCGCGGGCGCGCGCCTCGCCGGCCTGTTTGGTGAGAATGTAGTACGCGTCCTTGAGAGAGCAGGCCGAAACAACGCCCTCGATAAGCCCCACGTCGACGAGCCCCTTGATCGTTTGCGCCGCTGCGTGCTCCGGCCGGCCCGGAAGCACGCAATCGAGCAGAAAATTGGTATCGAGAAATGCCCTCATAGGTAGCGCTCCCTCGCGACGCGCTTTTCATCTTCAACCGTCATCGTATCGAGCGGCGTTCCTTTTGGCATTTTGGCTACGATATCGAGATACTCCTGGTAGTCCTCATTCTCCGCGAGCATCTCACGGATCTCCTTCCAGGTGATCTTGGGATGCCACATCGTACCCACGTCGCGCTTGGGCTTGTCCGAGCCGCACGTCGGCTTTGCACCCCCGCGCTCCTGGGCAGCGTCATATTCCACTGCAACCGGGCTTTGATAGTCGAGCGGCACGATCTTGAACAACGGCTTGCTCCGCTTGAAGACCACAACCTCCTCGCCCTCATTGGCAACCTTTTCGGCCACCTGCGTAAGGTTTTGGCGCAGTTCCGAAAACGCGACGGTAACCATAACTGCTCCTCTCAACATATATCTTCACTGCTAAGTATACACGTTAATGTTAATGTTAAAGTGTATAAAACTCATCACAATGGGGCAGCCCCGTTGTGGAACCTCACTGCGGGGCCCCTTTGCTTTGTATGAATCTTCTATCGCTCCGGAACGACACCGCTCCGCAGGGTCACCCTCAGCAACCTACATGACGCAGATCATGCTGCCCGCCACCACGCCCAAATAAAAACCTCCCGGAAAGTATCAACCTTTCCGGGAGGTTTTCTAATTTGATTATCGATGTCCTAAGCCTGGGGCACCTCACCAGTAGCCAAGATCTGCTCGAGTGCATCCTCGTCCAGCACGGGCACACCCAGCTGCTCGGCCTTGGTGAGCTTGGAGCCCGCTTTGGGGCCGGCGACCAGATAGCTCGTCTTCTTTGAAACACTGCCCGAGACCTTGGCACCAAGCACCTTGAGCGCCGCGCCCGCCTCGTCGCGGGTGCGGTTGACGAGCGTGCCTGTCAGCACGAAGGTCAGACCCGCGAGTGGCTGTGCGTCGGCGAGCTCGCCCGCCACGCCAGCGTCGGCTGCGGCTTGCGCGTGCGCAGCGCCCAAGTCGACCTCGAGCGAAAGGCCCGCCTGACGCAGACGTTCCAGCACGGCAAGGTTCTCGGGCACGGCCAGGAACTGCTTGACGCTCGCCGCAATCTTGGGACCGATGCCCTCGCACTCGGCGATGTCCTCTTCGCTCGCCAAAATGAGCTTGTCAATCGACAGGAATCGCTCAGCGATGACCTCGCCCACGCTCTTGCCCACGTGGCGGATACCCAGGGCAAACAGCACGCGACCGAGCGGCTGGCTCTTGGACTTGTTGAGCTCGGCGATGATTTTCTCGGCCGTCTTGAGGCCCACCGGGATGGGATCGCCCTTCTTGACGCCTTTTTTGCTGTTGGAGCTAGCATAGGTGCGCCCCGTGTCCAGGCCTGCGATGTCGTCGACCGTGAGCTGGTAGAAGTCCGCGACATCGTGGATCAGGCCGGCGGCGATCATCTTGTCGACGATCTCGTCGCCCAGGCCGTCGACGTCCATGCAGCCGCGGCTCACCCAGTGGAGCAGGCGCTCCTTGAGCTGCGCGGGGCAGTCGATGGACACGCAGCGGTAGGCCACCTCGCCATCCTCGTGGACCACGGGGCTGCCGCACACGGGGCAAACCTCGGGCATACGCCAGTCGACCGAATCGGCCGGACGCTTGTCGAGCACCGGGCCCACGACCTCGGGAATCACGTCGCCCGCCTTGTGCACGATGATGGTGTCGCCCTCGCGCACGTTTTTGCGACGGATCTCGTCGATGTTGTGCAGCGTGGCGCGCGCGATGGTGGAGCCGGCGACTGTCACCGGGTCGAACTCGGCGACCGGCGTGAGCACACCGGTGCGACCCACCTGGATACGGATTTCGCGTAGGATGGTCTGCTTTTCCTCGGGCGGAAACTTAAAGGCAATGGCCCAGCGCGGCGCGCGGGCGGTAAAGCCCAGGTCGAGTTGCTGCTGGAAGCTGTCCACCTTTACGACCACGCCGTCGATGTCGTAATCGAGATCGCCGCGGTGCTCGAGGGCCTGGGCACAGAACTCGTGAACCTCGGCCGGCGTGGCGCAACGAGCCACGTTGGGGTTGACGCTAAAGCCGGCGTTGCGCAGCCAGTCGAGAAATTCGCGCTGGCTGTGAACGTGCAGCGGATCGGTATCGGCGATGGCGTAGATAAAGGTGGCTAGGTCGCGGCGCGCCGTGACCTTGGGATCCTTCTGACGCAGGCTGCCGGCGGCAGCGTTGCGCGGGTTGGCGAAGGGGTCGCGCCCCTCGGCATCGGCCTCTTCATTCAGACGAACAAAGCTGCCCTTAGGCATGTAGACCTCGCCGCGCACCTCGATGGCGCGCTCGCGGTCGGCGCCCATGTGGGCGAGCGCCGGCTCGGACAGGTGCATGGGCACATCCTTGATGGTACGGACGTTGAGCGACACGTCCTCGCCCGTGGTGCCATCGCCACGTGTGGCCGCGCGTACGAAGGTGCCGTTTTGGTAGGTAAGTGCCACGCCCAGGCCGTCGATCTTAAGCTCGCAGGTATAGGTGACGCTGCCAGCACCGAGCGCATCCTCGGCGCGCTGGAGCCATGCGTCGAGTTCGTCCAGATCCATGGCATCGTCCATGGAATACATGCGCGCCATATGCGTGACCGGCGTAAACTGCTCGCTCACGTAGCCGCCCACGCGCTGGGTATAGCTGTCGGACGTCACCAGGTCGGGATAGGTCGCCTCGATTTCCTGCAGCTCAACGAGCATTTTGTCAAAGGCGGCGTCCGTGATCTCAGGCGCATCGAGCATATAGTAGCGATAGGCGTGGTAATCGAGCTCATGGCGCAGCTCGGCCGCGCGCGCTGCCGCCTGGGCACGGGCGTCGGTCGGTGCGGTGGCTTCCGCGGTCGTGGGCGTTTCGGTATCGATGTCCACGCCGTCACCAAACAGGCTCGATTGCTCCATAGCGGCACTCCTTCGCTCGATTTCAAACGGATACAAGAGTACCACCGGTCGCAACGGGGCCGAATAGCGGTCTCAAACCGCACCGAATCGGCAGCCGCTAGACCGGGGTGGATCGCGCGATCCAACCATGCTCTTATCAACTCTAAATGATCCGTTTTCCTCCGTCCCCAACGGATCAATAAGAAAAGAGGGGCTGTCCCACGTTGATGGGACAGCCCCTCTGGCCTCGATATGTGCGAAACGGATCGTTAGAAACCCTGACCGTAGCCTTGACCCTGGCCCTGCTGGCCCAACAGCTCCTCCAGGTACTGGCGCAACTGCTCGTCGGTGATGCCGCCGTTGCCGGTGTCAGTCGCGCTGTCGTCCTGCTGCTGGCTCTGCAGCTCCTCGTCAGAGCCCAACTCAACCGTGACCTTCTTCTCGTCCTTACCGCGCATGAGCGTGATCTCGACCTTCTCGCCCACCTCGTGGCTGCGCAGCGCGATGATCAGGCCATCGGCGCTCGTGATCTCGTCGTCGCCCAGCTTAGTGATGACGTCGCCCTCCTGAATGCCGGCCTTAGCGGCAGGACCGTCCTCAACGACGCTCGCCACATACGCGCCGCTGTCTGTGCTCAGCTTGTTGGTGCGGGCGTTGAGCGCATTGACGCTCGAAAGCGTAGCGCCCATGTATGGATGCACCGGCGTCTTGCCGTCGATGATCTGGTCGGCAATGTTCTTGGCGTAGTTAACCGGAATGGCAAAACCCACGCCCGAGCTGGAGCCCGAGTAGCTCTCGATGAGCGAGTTGATACCCACCAGCTCGCCATTGTCGTTGACGAGCGCGCCGCCGGAGTTGCCCGGGTTGATGGCGGCATCGGTCTGGATCATGTTGGCGTAGATAGTGTTACCGCTGGTAGAGCTCATGGCCGTGGAGCGATACAGCGCCGACACGATACCCGTGGAGACAGACTGCTCGTTGCCGAACGGCGAGCCGATCGCCATGACCCACTCGCCCACGTTGAGCTTGGAGGAATCGCCGATCTCGATCGGCGTAAGCTTGGAGGCGTCTGCATCCTTGAGCTTGATGACGGCCAGGTCGCTCGAGGCATCGTTGCCCACGAACTCGGCCTCGTAGGTGGTGCCGTCATCCATGGTCACCACGTACTGATCATAGCCATCAACCACGTGGTTGTTGGTGAGGATGTGGCCCTCGGTATCGAGCACAACGCCCGAACCGACGCTGCCCGAACCATCCGACTCGTCGGCAGACTGCGAAAGCGAGCCATTCTGGCTACCGCTCGAAGTAGCGGTGATGGAAACAACGGAGGGCAGGGCCTTGGCAGAGACGGCCTCGGCCAGCGTGGTGTCCTCGGAGTCGATGGTGATCTTTTGCGTCGATGAACCCGAAGCACCCGCCGTCACGGCGTTCCTGCCGCCGCCGATATCGAGCGTGCCACTCATAATGAGTGCGATGACCAACAGGGCGCCGCAGGCACAGCCGGCGAGTGCCGTAATAAAGATCGGCAGCTTTTTGGTCTTAGTCTTGACCACTGTGTGCTTGTTTACAACCTGCTGGCTGCCCAGCGGCTTGCCGGTCTGTGTATCGTAAGCCTGCACGTAGGGAATGTTACTGCCGGCAGGCGTCGACTCCACCTGCACACGCGGCTGCTGCTGGGTCTCGCCAGCGTTGCCCGCATCCTGAGGACGCTGGGAATCGTTCTCGCTCATGGCTGCGATCCTTTCGTCTAATAACCAAAGGCCCGCCAAACATGTGGCGGGCCATCATTGTTCACGTTGAGTTGTACCCCAATATGCGGGCGAACGTGTATGAGAACGCAATCTTTTAGGAAGGCTTAAGTTCTGTTGCAGGCCCGAAAGGACCCGGCCTACGGCAAAACCACCACAAAGGTGCCTGTCCCCTTTGTGGTGGAAATCTAGTCCTTAAATAGATAGCCCACGCCGCGGACGGTGGTGATGTGTGCTGCGATCTGCGGGCCCACCTTGGAGCGGATGCGTCGGATGTGCACGTCGACGGTGCGCGTGCCGCCGCAGTACTCAAAGCCCCACACGCGGTGCAGCAGCACCTCGCGGCTGTAGGCGCGGTTGGGGTGCGTCGCCAAAAAGCTCAGCAGCGAGTACTCCATCAGCGTCAGGTCGATGGGCTCATCGTCGAGCGTCACCTGGTAGGTGGCCAGGTTGATCTCGAGGTTATCGATGTTGAGCACATCGTCGGCGGTAACGGTTTCCTCCTCGCCCATCAAGCGCTGCGCGCGAGCCTTGAGCTCGTTGGGCGTCGCCGTGGGGCACACAAAGTCGGCATGCGCGTGATTGGGCAGGCGCAGGGTGCCGAGCGCCTCATCGTCGACGATCACCAACATGGGGACGCCGCCGCGATCGTCAAGCCACTTGGCAATCTGATCGATGCGGTCACTGCGAATGCCATCGGAATCGAGGATCAGCAGGTCAAAGTCGTGCGCTGCAGTCGGCGAATCGGGAGTAGCCAGGCTCACCTCGACACCCAGGGTGGTCGTCAAGCTGCGGGCAAACTCGTGGAAGCGCGTCGTGCGCGCCATGAACAGGGCACTCTTTTCGGACATATCGGCCTCCAAAGAAATGAGCTCAATCGTACTGGAACAAGCCAGCGCGATTAGGAGTTCGCCAGGTAGTGCTTGATCTCCCACTCGGTGATCGTAGACTCAAACTTATGCCACTCGTCGCGCTTCTTTTTGAGGAAGAAGCTATGGATATGCTCGCCGAGGGCATCCTTCATAAACTGCGAGTCCTCAAACACGTCGAGCGCCTCTTTGAGCGAGCGCGGCAGCGGCGTGTAGCCGGCCTCGACCATCTGACGGTCGGTAAGCTTGAGCGTCTCGGCCGTGGCCTCGGGCGGGAGTTCCAGCTTGCGCTCGATGCCGTCGAGACCAGCCGCCAGCGTGACGGCGTTGACCAGGTACGGGTTGGCCATGGGGTCGGGGCTACGAAGCTCGATGCGCGTGGACAGCTGCTTGCCGGGCTTGTAGACCGGGATGCGGACCATACTCGCGCGGTTGCGCAGGCCCCACGTGGCGTACTGCGGCACGGAGTCGCCGCCGGTAGTAATGCGCTTGTAGGAGTTGACCGTGGGGTTGGTGATGGCGCTGATCTCGCGCGCGTGCGCCAGGATGCCGGCCATGTAGTGCTTGGCGATATCGGAGAGGTGGTACTTCTCGTCGTCCTCGCCCCAAAAGACGTTGTTACCGTCGTGGTCGAACAGCGACTGATGCAAAAACATGGCGCTGCCGTCCTCGCCCGCCAACGGCTTGGGCATAAAGGAGGCGTGGCAACCGCTCTCGTAGGCTTGCTGCTTAATGATGAGCTTGGCCGTGGTGATGGCGTCGGACATGCTCAGGGCCTCGGCGTGGCGCAGGCTCATGCCGTGCTGCGAGCGGCCGGCGGCGTGGAAGGTGTACTCCACGGGCACGGACATCTTCTCGAGCGTGAGGACCGTGTTACGACGCAGGTCGCGAGCGGCATCGCTCACCGAAAGATCGAAGTAGCCCACGTTGTCGAGCGGCTCGGGGGTGTGCTCGTCGGGGAAGTAGTAATACTCCAGCTCGGCACCCACGTTGAGCAGATAGCCAGCTTTCTCGGCCTTGCGGAACATGCGGCGCAGGGCATCGCGCGGATCGCCGGCAAACGGCTTGCGGTCGGGGGTGCACACGTCGCAGAACACGCGGGCGACGCCGTTGTGGCTCGGGCGCCACGGCAGGATCTGGAAGGTCGAAGCATCGGGGAATGCGAGCATGTCGGCTTCCTCGGGCGTGGCAAAGCCCTCGATGGCGGAGCCGTCAAAGCCAATACCCTCCTCAAAAGCGACCTCGAGGTCCTCGGGGCTAATGGCAAAGTTCTTGAGGCGGCCGAGAATGTCGACAAACCACAGACGCACAAAGCGGATGTCACGCTGCTCTACGGAGCGGAGTACGTAATCGATGTTCTGCTGGTTCATGTCGCTCCCCTTTCTTTCGGGCGGGTTTCGACTGGTCTATATCGCAGATACTATCGCAGAAAAATGTTTCCGCAGGGTTAAAGCGTATCAAGCGCTCAAAAAACGTGTGCGAACAGGCGGTTGCGAACGAGCGGCTAGCGCGAAGTCGAGGCGCGGTGTTCGATGTGGCCGGGGATCTCGATGCGCTTAGGGGCGAGCTTTGCGGCCTCGCCCACGGTGGTGGTAACAACATCGATGCGCTCGGACAGGCGCTCGACCACACGCTCGGCAATGGTGAGGGTGTCCTGCGCGGCCGTGGTCACGCCGCCAAAGAGCACATGGTTCCAGGGGTAGTCGTCAAACGTCGCGATCTTGAGGCCAGCCGGCAACGAGGGCCCCAGCTGTGCTAGCGCCTCGGTCAGACGCAGGAAAACCAGGCCGTTAACGGCGATAAGGCCGAGCTTTTTGCCTGCATAGCCGCGGATGGTCTCATCCAAGCAGCCGACGCCCGTGGTACCGCCATCGGCCAAGGTGATAACCTCGCCGGCAAGGCCGCGGTGCGAAAGCTCGTCGACAAAGGCCTCGGCGCGCTCGCGATGGACGGGGCTGTCGTCGCTTGCCTCGATGAGCAGGCACAGGCGCTCGCTGCCAGCGGCAACCAAGGCGTCTACCAAGCCGGCGACCAGCTCGCGGTTGTTGGACGTCACCAGATCGATGCCGCCGTCGGCAACATCGCGGTCGAGCAGTACAACGGGCAGTCGTCCCGCTGCCGCGGCGATCGCCTCGTCATTGCCTCCGCACGTGTTGACGACCAGGCCGTCCACGCTGGCATCGATAAGTCTGGTGAGCGACTCTGCCTCCTTGGCGGGGTCGTTGCCGCTAATGGCCGTCATAAGCGAGCAGCCGCGCGCGGCGGCACTGGCGGAAAGCCCTTCGAGCATAGCGCTGGAGAACGGGTTGGCGATGTCGGCCAAGATCACGCCGATGAGGTTGGTGCGCGAGCTGCGCAGATTGCGCGCGGCGGCACGCGGGCGATAGCCGGTGCGCTCGATAACCGCCGCGATGCGAGCACGGGTTTCCTCGGTCATTTGCCCGGGGCGGTTGTTGAGATAGCGCGAGACCGTGGCTGGGCTCACGCTCGCCTCGGCGGCAATGTCCTTAATTCTCATCTGCGCCATAGCGCACCCCGTTTCCCAATTGTCGGCGGTCTGAGCCATTTTAGGCTTTTTTAAAAATCTCGGTTGCAAAACGCTGTAGGTGAGCCGCATCGTTTTTGCGTCTCGAGCAGATGCGATGATGGGCTAGATAGACGAGTCTTTAGGCAGCTCAAAGTAGTCGGGATGCAAGGCGATAACCGGGCCCTGCTCTTCGGGCATCAGGTGCAAGTGCGTCTCTGCCAGATAGCTCGCCGTGTCGGTATCGCCCCTCTTAATGGCCTCGAGAATCCGGCGATGCTGCCGACGAATCGGCTCCCAATCCAGGTCCTGCGACACCATACGCAACCAGTTGTATCGCTCAAAATGTGTGTTGATGCTCTTCATCCAATCCCACAACATGTGACGACCGGCAATCTCAAAACACGTCTCATGGAACAGGTTGTCCAGGTCAAAGAAACGACGCGTCTCGCTATGGTCGAGCGACTCGGACTCGGCAAGAATCTGCTCGAGCCGACACTTCTGCTCGGGTGTGGCGGCAGAGCAGCATTTAATGAGCACGCTTCTCTCGAGTTTTTCGCGCAAGAAACAGGCGTTCTCGGCGCGCTCCATGCTGATTTTTGAGACATAGGTGCCGCTTTTGGGACGCGTTTCCACCAGCTCCTGCTCACGCAGGCGCACAAAGGACTCGCGAATGGGCGTGCGCCCGATTCCCGTCTCCTTTTCCAGACCAATCGCCGAAAGACGCGTGCCGGGCCTGAGCTCGGCATAGATGATCTTGGAGCGCAATGCGGTGTATGCCTGATCTTGCAGGCTCTGATTATGCTGGTGTTGTTCCATAAAGCCCTCGGATGAAGCTCACGGTTTGTCGAATTTCACCACGTAATACTATCGCATCGACACGCCCCAGCTCCCAATCAGTCTTTTTGGGTCGGGGCTCTTTTGGTCCCCTATGAGCGCTCGTATTTCGTGGCCCGCCCGGTTCCCTGCCTTACGATTGCATTCCGTTCAAGCAGAGATTCGAGTGCCGCCAACGTCCGCATGCGGCTCAGCCCCGTCTGTTTTTCAATCTCGCTTCGCGACATAATTCGCCCGCCCGACAAGGCCTTGAGAACCCGGACCTCTTCCTCGGACCCTTCAAAGGCATCGGTAACGGGCAATGTGACGGCCACCATGCCGCCGCGAACATCAAAAATTGGTTGATTGATCGAATCGCGATAGGCGCGTCTAATGCGCGCGATTCCCGTACCAAATTTCTCGATGTAATCCAGCTTTAAAAAGGCCTCTGCAACGATGGGGTTTCTGAGCACGGATATCTGCCCATACAGGTATTGTTCCGTCGTCAAACCGGCGGGCAGCGATCCGGGGGAGGTCACAACGACACGATCATCGTACAGGGCAATTTGAACGTTCGCTCGAACGTCCCACGTCCGATGCACCAAAGCGTTTGCGACAGCTTCGCGAAACGCCTCGAGAGGAATTCGATCGGTTTGGACGCGCTCCATCCCTTCGATACGCTCATAACGGTAGTAGCGTGCAAACATAGCTACCGCCCTGTCCACCTGCTCAAGTGCGGATACATTTGTCGCCGTCTCGCGATCCAAGATCACATCCTCGGTATCGCCAAAACGGACGCAGTCGATGCCCGGAAAATCATTCTTATCCGCTAAAATCGCCGCGGCATTGGTATAGCCATCCTTGCCGAGCAAGCGGAGCGTACGCAAGATATCCGACGTTAGCTCGGAAATGCCGAGGTGTTCAACACACTTATGCTCGAGCGTATGAAAGCTCAAGTCCTGGCGAGCCGACGTGAGCGCGTCGAACGTTACGTTGCTGCCTTCGAGCGTCAGCCTGCCATACTCAAACCGGTCGACCTCCACCGTTGCCGAATCGTTTCGTCTGTAGGCCTTTCCCTTGCTTCGATAGGGTTTGTCCTGCCCCTCATAAACCGTAAGGATTACGATCCCGTGTTTCTCATCGGGCTCAAGCGAATAACGGGGTGCGGGATCAAGACTGTCGTTAATCATGTTCTCGATGCGCAGGCATTCTGCAACCGGATCCGCAAGGCCGACAGCCACACCCTCGTCATCAACGCCAAACTCAATCTTGCCCGTCCCGTAGTTTGCATAGGCGCTCACCGTTTTAAGAAACGTCGGCGTAACGCTTTCCTTGTATTCGACTGTAGGGCTCTCTCTAACAACCATATGCACAACCCCCTCGTTTCGTACCATTCATAACCGTATTATAAGACGAAAACCGTTTGCGTACTGATTTATAGAAGACGCAAACGGTTTTCGTCTTGATTTGCGTACGGAATTAAGACGCATAATTTCGCTTTCGTATGGCTCAATACCGGACGCAGACTGTTTTCGTCTGTCAATACGTCTGCAATCCAAACGAAAAGAGCCCCGAGCTCGTATGAACTCGGGGCTCTTTGTGCCGCACATCTATGAGAGAAGAAATTCGATGCGTACGGACGCTACTCCATGAAGCCGCCCTGGGATGGCGGCAACCTCGTCAATGGGGTCAGGTTTACATGCACCAACTTGGTGCAAACCAACCTGTCCCCCACGCACCAAGGGGTTGACTAGAGCTCGCAGGCAATCTTGTAGCCGTCGCCGATGGCGTCGCGGATGTTGCCGCACTTCTGGGCATCGCCCAGTACATGGGCAGCAACGCCAGCAGCGGCAAGGTCGTCGGCCAGCTTGGTATTGGGACGATAGCCCATGGCAAGCACCAGCGTATCGGCACCGGTGATGGTGCGGACCTCGCCGTCCTTCTCGTAACTGATGGTGTCCTCGGTGATCTCGGTCACCTTGGCCTCGGTCAGCACGTGAACGCCCTTGGAGAGCATGCGCGTGATGAGCACCGCGCGACCGGCGCCGCCCTCGTTGGCGGCGAGCGTCTTGGTCATCTCGATAACGGTGACATCGCGATTGGCCGGCGAGAGGTCGTTGACCAGCGGGGCCAGGTAATCGGCCGTCTCGCAACCGACGGTGCCGCCGCCCACGATGACGATCTTCTTGCCCGGGAAAGCCTTGCCACCCAGCAGGTCGTCAGCTGTCATAACTTGCTTAAAGCCCTGCATGAAGGCCGGAGCGATGGGCTCGGCGCCATAAGCCAGGACAACCTCGTAACCTGCGTAGTCGCGCTGAATGTCCTCGGCCGAAAGCTCGGTGCCAAATACGCACTTCACGCCCGCCTCAGCAAGACGGCGATACTGGTACTTGATCACGCGGGTGAGTTCCTGCTTTGCCGGCGGAACAGCCGCGATGCGCATCTCGCCGCCCGGCTCGTCCTGCTTATCCACGAGCACCACGTTGTGGCCGCGCTTGGCGGCAATGTAGGCTGCCTCCATGCCCGCAGGACCGGCACCCACAACCAGCACGTTCTTAGCCTCGGCGGCAGGCTCGTAGCCAGCCTCGTCGCGCTCCACGTCCGGGTTGACAGTGCAGGAGATGCGCTTGCCAAACATAATGCCGTTCAGGCAGCGCAGGCAGCCAATGCAGGGGCGGATGTCGTCGGCGTTGCCGGCAGCGGCCTTGTTGCAGAACTCGGCATCGCACAGATTGGCGCGGCCCATCATGCAGATGTCGGCGGCGCCGTCCTCGATCAGCTCCTCGGCAATCCAGGCCTCGTTGATGCGACCGACCGTGGCGACAGGAATGTTGACGTGCTTCTTAATCTCGCGCGAGCAGGCGGCGTGCGAGGCCTGCTGCGTACCGGCGGCGGGAATCGCGGAGCCGCGCTTGATGGTGGTACCGCCCGACACGTGAATCATGTCGACGCCGGCCTTCTCCAGGCGACGTGAAACGTAGACCATGTCGTTGAGGGTCAGGCCGCCATCGGTGTACTCATCGCCCGAGATGCGGACGTCGATGATAAAGTCCTTGCCGCAGCGCTCGCGAATCTCGGCAATGACCTCGAGCAGGAAGCGCATGCGAGCGTCGAGCGAGCCGCCGTACTCATCGGTACGCTTGTTGTAGAGCGGGGTCAAAAAGCCGCCGAGCATGCCGTGGGCGTGCGCCGCATGGACCTCGACGCCATCGACGCCAGCCTTCTGCATACGCACGGCTGCGTCGCCAAACTGATGCGTGAGCTCGTGAATCTCATCGACCGTGATAGGACGCGGTGCCTCGCGGGCATAGGACGGTCCCACGAAGGACGGAGCGATCAGGCGCGGCGTGCCCGGAATGTTAAAGGCCATGTAGGCGGGGTGGAAGAGCTGCGGCATGATCTTGCAGCCGTACTCGTGGACGGCCGCGGCGAGCTTTTCCCAACCGGGGATAAACGTGTCGTCGTAGCAGCACATGTCACCCGGCAGATAGGTATAGGTGGGCTCGACCGTCACGACCTCGGTAATGATGAGGCCAACGCCGCCCTTGGCACGGGCACGATAATGATCGACCAAGTCGTCGGTCACATAGCCATGATCGGCCAGGTTCGTGGATACCGGCGGCATAAAGACGCGGTTCTTGACCTCGGTCGTACCGACCTTGATCGGGCTAAAGAGCATCGGGTAGGCGGATGACTCCATACAGGCTTCCTTTCGTTTAAGCCGCTCGGCGGCACTTGCAGACACCCCTATCGTATCAGTACCCGCCGCATTCGCGCTCGCTCGCACTCCCCACCTTCAATCCCGACCCTCAAAAAAAGTTGCGGTGGAATACGGAGTAGATGAGGCTTTTAACAGCCAAAACAGTCCGTATTTCACCGCAACTGATGGGCGGGGTGGAATTGAGGGCTCAGATAGTCAGTCATGCCCTCATCCGCCACTCCCTCACCTACAGCGCGCCGTCCAGCATAAGGTTCACCTTGAGCACGTTGACCGTGGGCTCGCCGAACACGCCGAGGAAACGGCCCTTGGTGCACGCGGCGATGATGTCGCGCACCTCGTCCTCACTTTTGCCCGTGGCCTTGGCAAGGCGCGGGACCTGGTACTCGGCGGCATCCGGAGAGATCTCCGGGTCGAGGCCGGACCCCGAACACGTCACCAGGTCGACGGGTACGGCGTCCATATCGGCATCGGGGTTGGCGGCGCGAATCTTCTCGACGCGCGCGTCCACAAGCTGCCGGTACTCCTCACTCGCCGGGGACAGGTTGGACGGGGCACCGTACGCCATGAGCTCGCCGTCTTCGCCTTCGACAATTGACATGTTCTGGATGCGGCCCCACATGTGGTCCTCATCCTCGAAGTTCTGGCCGATCAGCTCGGAGCCCACGATCTTGTCGTCGACCTTGATGAGCGAACCGTTCGCCTGATACGGGAACGCAACCTGGGCGATGCCGGTCACGACGAGCGTATAGCCCAGGCCGCAGACAACGGTAAACAGCGCGAACACGCCCAGTGCGCGCGATGCAACACCTTTGAACATACAAACCTCCACTTACATAATGCCGCAGAACGCGAGCAGCATGTCGATGAGCTTGATGAATACGAACGGGGCAACGATGCCGCCCAGACCCCACACGAGCAGGTTGTGGATCAGCAGCTGTCCGGACGGCACCTCGCGGTACTTAACGCCCTTCAGCGCGGCCGGGATCAGCGCGACGATAACGAGCGCGTTATAGATGATGGCCGAAAGAACCGCGGACAGCGGGCTTGCCAGACCGAGGATGTTGAGCGCGCCAAGGCCCGGGTAGATCGGCGAGAACAGGGCCGGGATGATAGCGAAGTACTTCGCCATGTCGTTGGCGACCGAGAAGGTCGTGAGCGAACCGCGGGTCATGAGCAGCTGCTTGCCGATACGCACGACCTCGATGAGCTTGGTGGGGCTGGAGTCGAGGTCGACCATATTGCCGGCCTCCTTGGCAGCCTGGGTGCCCGTGTTCATGGCCACGGCGACATCCGCCTGCGCCAGCGCCGGCGCGTCGTTGGTGCCGTCGCCGGTCATGGCGACCAGGTGGCCCTCACGCTGGAACTCGCGGATCTTCTCGAGCTTGCCCTCAGGGGTGGCCTCGGCCAGGAAGTCGTCAACGCCGGCCTCGGCGGCGATTGCCGCGGCGGTGAGCGGGTTGTCGCCCGTCACCATGATGGTCTTGATGCCCATCTTGCGCAGGTCGGCGAACTTCTCCTTAACGCCGGACTTGATGATGTCCTTGAGGTACACAACGCCCAGCACGCGGCAGTTCTTGGTCACGACCAGCGGGGTGCCGCCGGCCTTGGCGATGCGCTCGACGGCCTCGTCGCACTCCTGGGAGAACACGCCGCCGGCTGCCTCCACATAGGTGCGCACGGAATCGGCAGCGCCCTTGCGGATCTCATTGCCCTCGTAGTTCACACCGGACATGCGGGTCGCCGCGGTGAAGGGGATGAACTCCATACCCTTATCCTCGAGTGTGCGGCCGCGCAGACCGAACTGCTCCTTGGCGAGCACGACGATGGAACGGCCTTCGGGGGTCTCGTCGGCCAGCGAGGAAAGCTGGGCGGCATCGGCCAGCTCCGCGGGATCGATGCCGTCGACCGGGATGAACTCGGCGGCTTGGCGGTTACCCAGGGTGATGGTGCCGGTCTTGTCGAGCATGAGGATGTCGACGTCGCCGGCGGCCTCGATGGCGCGGCCGGACATGGCCAGCACGTTGGCCTCGTTCAGACGGCTCATGCCGGCGATGCCGATGGCGGAAAGAAGGGCGCCGATGGTAGTAGGAGCCAGGCACACGAGCAGCGCCACGAGCGTGGTCACGGCCGTGGGGTTGTCCATGTCGTTAAGACCGACCGAGAAGCAGGAGTAACAATACAGGGCCAGCGTGACCAGGATAAAGACGATGGAGAGGGCCACCAGGAAGATCTCCAGAGCGATCTCGTTAGGGGTCTTCTTGCGCGCGGCACCCTCGACCATCGCGATCATTTTGTCCAGGAAGCTCTGGCCGGGCTCACTGGAGATCTTGACGATGATCCAGTCGGACAGCACCGTGGTACCGCCGGTAACGGCAGAGCGGTCGCCGCCGGCCTCGCGGACCACGGGGGCGGACTCGCCGGTGATGGCGGACTCGTCAACGGAAGCAGCGCCCTCGATGACGTCGCCGTCGCCGGGAATCTGCTCGCCGGCGCGTACGATCACCAGGTCGCCGCGCGTGAGCTCGGTGCCGGGAACGACGGTGAAGTGCTCCTTGTCCTCAACGGACTCGATGCGATGGGCCTCGACATCCTTCTTGGCCGCACGCAGGGAATCGGCCTGGGCCTTACCGCGGCCCTCGGCAAGCGCCTCGGCGAAGTTCGAGAACAGGTCGGTAAGCCACAGGATGACCGCGATGGCGACCACATAGTAGGTGGGCACACCCGCGTCCTGCACACCGAAAATGGAAGCGACGGCCAGGACGGAGGTCATGACGGCGGAAAGCCACACCAGGAACATGACCGGGTTTTGAATCTGGACGCGAGGATCCAGCTTGGCAAACGAGTCGCGGACCGCGCGGCCCATCATGTCTTTTTGCATAGTCATAAATCTGCGCCCTCCTTTACGCAATCATCTGGAAGAACTCGGCAACGGGGCCAAGCGCCAGGGCCGGGAAGAAGCTCAGGGCACCGATCAGCAGAACGATGAACACGAGCAGGAATACGAACATGCCGTTGGTGGTAGACAGGGTACCGGCGCTCTCGGCGACCTTGCCCTTCTTGGCCAGCGAGCCGGCGATAGCCAGCGTACCGATGATGGGCATGAAGCGGGCGAACAGCATCTCGAGGCCGAGCATGACGTTGATCCAGGGAATGTTGCAGTTCATGCCTGCAAACGCCGAGCCGTTGTTGCCGCCGCATGAGGTGAAGGCATACAGCGCCTCGGAGAAGCCGTGCGCGCCACCATTGTTGAGCTGGTCGGCAAGACCGGGCACCATGCAGGCGATGGCCGAGCACACCAGAATGGCAAACGGAGTTGCCAAGCACAGGACAACTGCCCAGCGCATCTCGCCCGGCTCGATCTTCTTGCCCAGGAACTCAGGCGTGCGTCCGACCATGAGGCCGGCGATGAACACTGTGAGGATGGCGAAGCCGATCATGCCGTACAGGCCGCAGCCCACGCCGCCGAAGACGACCTCGCCCAGAGCAATCTGGAGCATCTGGACAAAACCGCCCAGCGGGGTGTAGGAGTCGTGCATGGAGTTAACCGAGCCGTTGGAAGCAGCCGTCGTGAAAGCGGACCAGGTAGAAGAGGAGGCGATACCGAAACGGCTCTCCTTGCCCTCCATGTTGCCGCCGGCCTGGCCGTCGGTCATCTCGATATTGACCGCTCCGCCATCGGCCAGCTGCGGGGTGCTCGCATGCTCGTTGACGGCGATGATGCCGGTGAAGATCACCAGCAGGATGAACATGGCGGCAAAGATGGCCTTGCCCTGCTTGGTGTTCTTGACGCCGATACCGAAGGCGAAGCAACAGGCGGCCGGGATCAGCAGCAGGCTGGTCATCTCGATGATGTTGGTGAAGGCACTGGGGTTCTCATACGGATGGGCGGAGTTCACGCCGAAGAAGCCGCCGCCGTTGGTGCCGGACTGCTTGATGGCGACCTGAGGAGCTGCGGGACCCTGGGGCAGGAACTGCTCGGTGACCACGCGCGCGCCCTCGACAACCTTGCCGTCGACCTTGACCGTGTCGCCCTCAATCTGGGCGCCGTCGATGACGCTCCAGCCGCCGTCTGCATTAGGCTGAACAGCGACGGGTTCTACGAGCTCAGCCTTCTGAGCTGGCTGGAAGTTGGAGATGACGCCACCGGCAGCCAGGCAGATGCCGAACACGAGGTTCAGCGGGATGAGCACATACAGGACGGTGCGGGTGAGGTCGACCCAGAAGGAACCCAGACCCTGCTCCTTGACCTGACGGAAGCCGCGGATCAGCGCGAACATGACCGCGATACCGGTGCCAGCGGAAACGAAGTTCTGCACAGTGAGACCCATGAACTGCACAAGGTAGGACAGGGTGGTCTCACCGGAGTAGGACTGCCAGTTGGTGTTGGTTATGAAGGAAGCAGCCGTATTGAACGACAGGTCCCATGACACACCCGGCAGGTGCTGGGGATTGCCTGGCAAGAAGGACTGAAGCGCCTGGAGTGCCACAAGAGTCACGAGGCCGATCCCCGAAAAGACCAGCACGCTCGCCAGATAGCGCCTACACCCCATCTGTTCTGCCGCGTCGATGCGAAGCAGACGATAGACGCCACGCTCCACAGGAGCAATCACAGGCGACAGGAACGTATGCTCACCATCCATGATATGGGCCATGAACCGACCGAGCGGAACGGCCAGGACGACGAGTACGGCAAAGTACAAGATGTACTGAATCGCAGCGTCCATAGTTTACGAATCACTCCTCATCAGAATGTAGATGTAATAGATAAGAAGTCCAATGCAGACGACTCCGATGATGGGAATGAGGATGTCCATTTACCGCCCCTTTCACACGCGGTCCGATGTCTCGGACGCCTGCCCTCGCAAGCGTCTGGGGACAGTAAACGCTTCTAGGGATTAAAGAGGCGTGAGGGCCGGGGCTCACGTCCTTAAGATGCCGTAAAGATGCAGGTAGAAAGCACTATTGCAGCTGCAGTGCGCCTATACTCGACCTCGCGAGCATACAGTGGTGTCTTCACCGCGTATGCACGCATGGACAACGCTTCAGAAAGGCTACGCTATGCAGCGCGACGCATCGGACACTCGCGTCAATCCAGACCTCATCCTCAAGGCAATTGAGAAAGACGAGGTCGCCGATGACACTCGAACCAGCCGGGGACACCTCAAGATTTTCTTTGGCTACGCTGCTGGCACAGGCAAAACCTATGCGATGCTTCAAGCCGCCCACGCCGCCAAGCGGCGAGGTGTCGACGTCGTCGCGGGATACATCGAGCCGCACGAACGTCCGGCAACTGCCCATCTTGCACAAGGGCTTGAGAACGTGCCCTGTAAACTCATCGAGCACAACGGCATTGCGCTCAGCGAGTTCGATCTAGATGCGGCTATCGAGCGCGCCCCTCAGCTCATCCTTGTCGACGAGCTCGCCCATACGAATGCGCCGGGGTCTCGCCACGACAAACGCTATCAAGACGTCGAGGAACTTCTACATGCGGGCATCGACGTCTATACGACCGTGAACGTTCAGCATATCGAGAGCCTAAACGACATGGTTGCATCCATCACCGGCGTTGTCGTGAGCGAACGAATCCCCGACCGTATCTTCGATGATGCCGACCAGGTCGAGCTCGTCGACATAGAGCCCGAAGACCTACTTGAGCGCCTTCGCGCCGGCCTCGTCTACCGTCCCGCACAAGCCGACCGAGCGCAACAGCATTTTTTTACCGTCGAGAACCTCACCGCACTCCGAGAAATCGCGCTGCGCCGCTGCGCCGATCGCACCGGTCACCTCACAGACGCCGCACGCGTGCTGGGAAACCGTGACTACTACACCAGGGAGCGTATCTTAGTCTGTGTCTCCCCGGCGCCGACCAATCCCCGCATCGTCCGTGCCGCCGCACGCATGGCGAAAGCGTTTCGCAGCGAGCTCGTCGCCCTGTTCGTAGAGAGCCCGCGCACGCAAGCCATGAGCGATGATGAGCGCGCCAAGCTTGCAGCCAATATCGCCCTAGCCGAGCAGCTCGGAGCACATATGGAAACCGTCTATGGCGACGACGTCGCGTTTCAGATCTCCGAGTTCGCGCGCCTGTCGGGTATTTCGAAGATCGTCATGGGGCGCACGGGCGAGCACAGCAGCGTCCGTCAGGCCCTCTTCGGCCGCAAATCTCTCGTAGAACAGCTCATAACATTCGCCCCGAATCTCGACATTTACATCATTCCAGACCAGTCGACTCCGCCCTCCCGACCCAAAGGACGCCGCCATGCGCTCGCCCTGCAGCCGCCCAGCAGCCGAAACGTGCTTCGCACGCTGGCCCTCTCTCTTGCCGCCACGGCGATCGGCACGGCTTTCCGCCATCTGGGATTTGCCGATTCCAGCATCATATCCCTCTATATCCTCACGGCCCTGCTGACCGCCGTCACCACGACGGGACGTATCTGCACAATCGTATCGAGCGTGCTCTCTGTAGTGCTTTACAACTTCTGCTTCGTCACGCCTCTGTTTTCGCTCGCCAGCTACGACCGAAGCTATCTGGTCACGTTCGGCATCATGTTCGCTACCGCTATGGTCGCCGGCGAGTTAACTGCGCGCATCGCCGACAACGCCCGTACATCCGCCGAGAACGCATTCAAAACGCGCGTACTCCTCGAAACGAACCAGCTCTTGCAGCAAGCCCATAGCGCGGAGGAGTGCGCCCGCGTCGCCATGAACCAACTCGTCAAACTGCTAAAACTCGACGTGGTCTTCTACCCCGCCGAACACGGCACGCTCGACAAGGCGCTCTATGAGTCCGCTGGCACCGAAAACCGATCCGCGTCGCTGCTCACCGACTACGAGCGCGCCGTTGCAACCTGGACCTACACCAACAACAAGCGCGCGGGCGCAAGCACGCGGACCCTGCCTGAGGCGCGCTGTCTCTACCTCGCGGTTCGCACCGGCGACAAGGTATTCGGTGTCATCGGTATCGCCCTGGAGGGGCGCGAGATCGAAGCCTTCGAGCATTCGATCGTCCTATCTATCGTAGGTGAATGCGCCTTGGCGCTCGAAAGCGACCGAGCGGCGCAAGAGCGCGAAGAGGCTGCGGTCTTGGCGAAAAACGAGCAGCTGCGCGCCAACCTTTTGCGCTCCATCGGCCACGATTTGAGAACACCCCTCACGGCTATATCCGGATCTGCGGCAATCCTTCGGAAGAGCGACGAGAGGCTCAGCCTCGAACAACGCTGCGATCTTGCCGATGCCATCTACGATGACTCCCTCTGGCTTATCGATACCGTGGAGAACCTCCTCGCCATCACACGCGTCGAGGACGGCACCATTCGCCTCAACCTCACATCCGAGCTCATCGACGAGGTCATCGAGGCCGCCCTCAGCCATGTCGCCCAAGCATCGCATGGACATGCCGTCACCATCGAGCACACTGACGACATCCTGCTGGTACGCGTCGACGTCCATCTCATCATGCAGGTGCTTACGAATCTCATCATGAACGCCTTCAAATACACGCCCGAGGACTCGACTGTCACCGTCAGCGCACGTCGCGAGGGCGCGTTCGTCGTGGTGGACGTCGCAGACGATGGGCCGGGTGTGGCAGACTGCGACAAGCCTCATATCTTTGAGCGCTTCTTTACCTCAGGCAATACGCGGCCCGTGGATTCGCGTCGAAGCATCGGCCTTGGGCTGTCGCTCTGCCGCTCCATCGTGGAGGCGCATGGCGGCGTCATCGAAGTTCGCGACAACCACCCCCATGGGGCCGTCTTCCGTTTTACCCTGCCCGCTGAGGAGATCGAGATTCATGAATAATGCCGCTAAGCCACGCATCCTCCTGGTCGAAGATGACCTGACCGTTCAAAACCTCGTTTCGACCGCGCTTGACCTCCACGGCTATGTCGTGAGCAAGGTTTGCAACGGCCAGGCCGCCATCATGGATGCGGTGTCGCACGGCCCCAGCCTCATCATGCTCGACCTCGGCCTTCCCGACATTGACGGTATCGAGGTCATCACGAAGATCCGAAGCTGGTCGGCAGTCCCCATTATCGTCATTTCAGCGCGCACCGAAGATTCCGACAAGATTGCAGCACTTGACGCAGGGGCAGACGACTACCTCACCAAGCCCTTTTCTGTGGATGAGTTGCTCGCGCGCGTCCGTGCGAATTTGAGGCGCTCCTCGATGGCGTCGAGCGAGTCGACAGAAGCGAGCACGTTTGACAACGGTCCGCTGCATATCGACTACGCCGCGGGATACGCGACGAAAGACGGACGCGAGCTCTCGCTCACCCCAACCGAGTACAAATTGCTCGTCCTTCTGGCGAAAAACGTCGACAAGGTGCTCACCCACACCTTCATCACCCACGAGATATGGGGCACGAGCTGGGACAGCGATCTGGCGAGCCTGCGCGTGTTCATGCGCACCCTGCGCAAGAAGATCGAGGCAGACCCCTCTCACCCCAAGATGATTCAGACGCACATGGGTGTCGGGTACCGCATGCAGCGTCTCTAGCCCACTCCACAAAAAGTTGCGGTGGAATACGGAGTAGATAAGGCCTTTGACAGCCAAAACAGTCCGTATTTCACCGCAACTGATTTAACGATACCCCAAAAATACTCTTCGACTCGCCGTGCTCTCCCTCAAATGCACAAAGCGCCCCGCGAACGGATGCTCGCGAGGCGCTTAGATGTCTGGGCCTTACTTGATTCCGCGGCCCAAGTCTTCGGCGATTTTGTCCACGCCCTTAAGTGCGGCGCACGTCTTTTTGTTGGAGCAATGCCCCGTGCAAACGCCACCCTGAGCGCAGTCGGCGCAGGTGCCCTTGCGGTAGATGCGCACGCACACGGCGACAAACGCAATACCGATAACAGCCAGTACAACAATATCGATAGGTGCCATAGCAAGCCTCCTCTAGTTAACCATCACTTACTTTACCCCATTCTCCACCTACCAAATAGGGACAGGTTTATTTTGGTCGGTTTTATCTGCGGAAACGCCACATCTCCTAAGATTGGTGCAAGCAAACCTGACCCCATTGCACCAAAAAGCCCGAGTGTCGCTGGGACACCCGGGCTCATGGAAAGGGGCTAATCCTTATTCGGACTTAAGCGGAAACTGCGGCGGAAGCAGCGTTGGTCTCGTCCTCGTCGGTCCATGCATGCTTGGGCATGGGACGGAAGATCTGGAAGAGCATCGCAACCAGCAGCACGATAGCCACAACCGTCCAGAAGCCAAACTGGCCCAGAACAAGCAGGTTGTAGAACTGGTTGATGAACAGGCCGATCACCCAAGCGAAGGCGCACTCGTAACCGATGGCGATCGCAGTCCACTTGCCGGAATCCATCTGGTTGCGGATGGTGCCAATGGCGGCAAAGCACGGAGCGCACAGCAGGTTGAAGGCGCCGAAGGCAACGCAAGCGCCCATGGTGGGGAACATGCCGGCAAACGCGGTCCACAGGCTCGGGTCGGTCTCGCCCGCGTCGGCGACGGACAGCAGCGAGCCGGCGGTGGCGACGACGTTCTCCTTGGCGACGAGGCCAGAGACAGTCAGCGCGGTGGCCTGCCAGGTGCTAAAGCCGAGCGGGGCGAAGATCCAAGCGACCAGGTTGCCCAGCATGGCAAGCACGGAGTAGTCCATAAACTCCTCGGGGATGCCGTCCATCGCAGGCAGGAAGCCAAAGGAACCGTTATAGCTACCAAAGTTGGAGAGGAACCAAACGACGACGGTGGACGCAAAGATGACCGTGCCGGCCTTCTTGATAAAGGCCCAGCAGCGCTCCCACACGTGCAGCGCCCAGGAACGGATCGCCGGGAAGTGGTAGGCAGGAAGCTCCATGACAAACGGGGTCGGACGGCCGGCGAAGAGCTTGGTCTTCTTGAGCATGAGGCCCGAGGCGATGACGGCAAAGACGCCCAGGAAGTAGAAAAGCGGGCTGATCCATGCGGCCGTGGTGGAAGAATCGCCAATGATGGAGCCCATGAGCAGGGCGATGATCGGCAGCTTGGCGCCGCAGGGGATGAACGTGGTGGTCATGACCGTCATGCGGCGGTCCTTCTCGTTCTCGATGGTCTTGGTGGCCATGACGCCGGGGACGCCGCAGCCTGAGGACACGAGCATGGGGATGAACGACTTACCGGACAGGCCAAAGCGGCGGAACACGCGGTCCATGATAAAGGCGACGCGGGCCATGTAGCCGCAGTCCTCCAGGAAGGACAGCATCACGAACAGCAGGAACATCTGCGGCACAAAGCCGAAGATGGCGCCCAGGCCGCCAACGATACCGTCGCAGACCAGCGAATCGACCAGGCCACCGTCCTCGGTGCCACCCGCCACGAGGGCGTCGTGCACCATGGTGGTGATACCCGGGACATAGGGGCCGTACTGTGCCGGGTCGACCGAGTCGGCGTCGTCACCCGCGGCCTCGACAGCCTCATCGTAAGCATCGCGGCCCTGACCGAGCACATACCAACCGTCGGTGCCAAAGAGCTGATCGTTGGTGAAGTCGGTCACCGTTCCGCCCAGGGTGGAAACGGCGATGTAGTACACGCAGAACATGATGACCACAAAGATCGGCAGGCCCAGGATACGGTTGGTAACCACACGGTCGATCTTCTCGGAGGTGCTCATCTTGGCCGGGGCCTTGGTGAGGCACTCATCGATGATGTGCGCGATGACGCCATAGCGCTCACCGGTGATGATGGACTCGGCATCGTCGTCGCAGTCCTGCTCGCACTGGGCGACCAGCTCCTCCACGCGAGCGGCCTTCTCCTTGGTGAGGTTGATGAGCTTGCAGGCGTCTGCATCACGCTCGAACAGCTTGACGGCGTAATAGCGACGCTTGTTAGCGGGAACGCTCGCCGGAAGGTTATTCTCGATGTGCGTTAGAACGTCCTCGATGGAGGAATCGAACTTGTGCTCCGGCACCTGGCCCTTGGAAGCAGCGGACTTCTTAACCTGCTCGAAAAGCTCCTTGATACCCTTGTTCTTAAGGGCCGAGATCATCATGACCGGGCAACCGAGCTTCTTGGAGAGCTTGTCCGTGTCGATCTTGTCGCCGTTCTTCTCGACCAAGTCGGCCATGTTGAGGGCAACGACTACGGGCAGGCCGGTCTCGATAACCTGAAGCGCCAGGTACAGGTTGCGCTCGAGGTTGGTGGCATCGACAACCTGGACGACCACATCGGGCTCGCCGCTCATGAGATAATCGCGCGAGCATTGCTCCTCGGGGCTGTAGGGGGAAAGCGAGTAGATACCAGGGAGGTCCGTGATGGTAACGTTCTTGTCGCTTAGGAGCTTGGCCTCCTTTTTCTCAACCGTGACGCCGGGCCAGTTGCCAACGTAGCCGTTGGCGCCGGTGATCAGGTTGAAAAGCGTGGTCTTGCCGCAGTTGGGGTTACCCGCCAGTGCGACATGGATCTGAGAATCCGCCATTCAATCCTTCTTCCTTATGTGCCCGCGCTGCTTTCTCCGCACGGGCTGGATAATGTGCTTCAAAGTGCTGCATTAAGTTAGAAAAACCTAACTTTATCTGCAGAAATATACGCCGCGAGCCCTTACTGGACCTCGACGACAGCCGCCTCCTCCTTGCGGATGGAAAGCTCGTAGCCGCGCACGTTGATCTCGACCGGATCACCGAGCGGTGCAACCTTCACGACCTTGAACGAAGTGCCCTTGATGAGCCCCAGGTCCATAAGGTGGCGGCGAAGCGCACCCTCACCGTGAAGCTTGACGATGGTAGAGCTCTCGCCCACCTTAACGTCACCCAACGTCTTCATCCTCTTGTCCCCCTTTCGGTTTTTATGAAATGCTGCGGACTAACCAACGGTCATGATGTGCATGGCAACCTTGGAATCGATGCCAAAGCGTGCGCCCAGCACCGTGACGATGATATTGGCGCCACTCGAGCTCACCACGTGGATTTCGTTGCCCTCGACAAAGCCGAGGTCTTTGAGGTGGTGTTTCATGTCCTCATTGCCCTTTACACGCGACACGCGCACGGTTTCGCCCGCTTTTACCATCGAAAGCGGCATGGCCGGCATCTGCGGTCCGCAAGACATGAGTGGCTCCTAACGTCAGTTCGTCCTCAACATCGACGCGTTAAAAGTTAGCCACGTCTATGTTCGCTATAGTAAACTAGCACGTGGTTAACTTTTTGGAAAGGGTCCTGTTCAGTTTTTCGAAAAAGTTTCCTATACGAAACAAAAGGGCGCGGCAAAGGACCATCCTTTACCACGCCCTATCATGCCTAGAGCGAGAGATTTCTGATCGATGTGACGCAGGAGGCCTCATCCACGCCCGAAACACGAAAGACGACGTTTTCGCCGCACTCACCATAGAGGGCCATGAGCCCCATGACATCGCGGCCATCCGTGTGGCGGTCGCCGATACTGACTGACACGTCACTACGGTGCTTGGCAATGATGTCATAGAGCAGCGCAACCGGGCGGGCATGTAATCCCAACGGATCTTTAATCGTCTTTGTAAACTCGACCATGTCCCCTCCCGCGGCATCGCACATTCGGCCGGCAAACCCAGCCACGTGGTAGTTATTGTAGCGTTAGATGCTTGTCGAGAGCCCCTCTGGATACCCCGTGGTCAAAAAGTGGCAAATATGAGTACTGTCACCAATTTAGTAGCAGCAAAATCGAGAGCAAATTGCCTACTTTGAGCGATTCGAAGAGGTTGAAAGCCGTCAAACGGTGGCGCGCGCAGACGTGGTGTAAGAGCGTCCTGAGGTCCGTCGCTGCAAGTCCCGATGTTACTCCTTCTTGAGGCCGCGCCTCTCGACTATCTCGTCCACTATCTCCCTGGCGCGCCGCCCGAGCGCGCGGCGCCTCCCCTCTGTCGGGGCCGGCCTGTCCGCGGGCTCGGCGAATCCCTCGGCGGCCGAGGCCTCGGAGAACACGCGCTGCTGGGACCACTGCCCCTCGGTCTCCATGAGGCTCGCGCACGTCAGGCGCAGCATCGACTCCCTCGAGGGGAAGGACCGCACGACCCTGTAGCGGCGCTTGATCTCGCGGTTGGCGCGCTCCTGGACGTTGTTGGTGCGGAGCTTGGGCCAGTGCGCCCTGGGGAAGGCCGTGAACGCCAGCGCGGAGTCCTCGGCCCGCTCGAAGACCTCGCCGGCCCTGGCGGACACCGACGCCACCCAGGGCGCCGCCTCGGCCCACACGCAGCGCGCGAGGTCGGGGTCGTCCTGGTAGACCGCGGCGTGCACGAGGTCCCTGACGGCCGCCTTGGAGTCCTCGGGCCTGCCCGAGCAGGCGCTCTGGAGGTTGCGCTGCAGGTGCGTCACGCAGCGCTGCCAGGCGCAGCCCTGGAACAGGCGCGAGACGGCGGCCGCGAGCCCGGCGTGGCTGTCGGAGACCACGAGGCGAACTCCGGCCAGCCCGCGCTCGCGCAGCCCGCCGAGGAACGCCGCCCAGGAGTCCTCGCTCTCGGTGTCGACCACGTCGCAGCCCAGGAAGTGCTTGCGCCCGTCGGCGCCCAGCCCGATCGCGGTCACGACGCCCTGCGAGACGACCGACGAGCCGACCCTGCAGCTCATGTAGGTGGCGTCGAGCCACAGGTAGCAGCACGGCGTGGCCGAAAGGTCGCGGCGGCGGAACTCCGCCACCTCGGCGTCGAGGCCGGAGCAGAGGCTCGAGACCTCCGAGCTCGACAGCGAGGATATGCCCAGCCTGGACGCCACGCGCTCGACCTTGCGGGTGGACACGCCGCACACGTACATCTCCTGCACGATGGCGGCCACCGAGGTGTCGACGCGCGACCATCGCGCGAGCATGCCCTCGGGGTAGTAGGTGCCGTGCCTGAGCTTGGGTATCTCGAGCTCCACGTCGCCCACGGCGGTCCTGAGCGACCTGGGGCGGTAGCCGTTGCGGCTGTTCTCCCTGCCGCCGCCGCGCTCGTTGCGGCCCGCACCGCACATCTGCTGGGCCTCGGAGTCCATCAGCGCGTTCATCACGCCGCCCAGCACCCTGCACGCGAACTCGCGCGCGTCGCCGCACTCCTGCCAAAGCCTCGCCGCCTCGAGGGCCTCGTCGCGGCCGAGGCGCAGTACACTCTCTTCTTGGGGCATCGCCTTTCCTTCCATTCGTCACCTTCACTACTCCAACGACGAATTCTAGGCGGTGTCCCCTCCCTTTCAAGAAAGGGCGGAGGCGGGGCATGCCCCGCCTCTTACACCACATCTCTGTGCGCTACCCGTCAAACGCCCTTTAAAGGGGGTTAGATAAATTGATTTTGAGTCCATTTTTGCTCAAAACCGGCCGATAGATATGGCACTTATTTTGCAACAGTACTCATATTTGGCATTTTTGTCCACAGGGCCCAAAATCCATGCTCCAAAACACAAAAGGAGGGGCCTCGTAAGGCCCCTCCTTAGGAAAGGGAATCGATTTATTCCACAGCCGTAGATTAATCCTAGCCGCTACTCCATCATGTCGAGGACGGAGGGACGCAGCTCGCTCTCGGCAGCCTCGGGATCGGTCTCGCGCAGACGGTTGATATAGCGGTTGTACCACATCACGGCAAGGCCCAGGAAGACAACCACACCGCCAACGTTGTAGACCAGCGTCAGCCACAGCGGCTGATCGAGCGGAATGGTGCCGCAGATAAGCACGAAGCAGAAGACCACAAGCAGGAATGCGGCAACGACCAGGCCAAAGCTGCGCGATCCCATGCGGAAGTCACGGGGAGCAGCGTCGAAGTTCTTGCGCAGCATAAAGTAGGCAAGCAGGATCAGCAGCGGCGGGAGCAGAGCGGTGGCAGCCGTCATGTTGGTGACGATCATGAGCAGGTCGTCGAGGTTGCCGGAGCCCAGGGCCGGGATGATCAGGATGGGGACGACGATGGCGAACTGCAGCCAGGCAGCGCGGGCAGGAATGCCGTGCTCGTTGAGCTCGACGATCTTGCTACCAAAGACGCCCTTGGGGATCTCGGTGAAGAAAACCTTGATGGGAGCCGAGGTCCACATCATGAGGGAGCCCAGCGTTGCGGCAAGAAGGATCAGGCCGATGACGCGCGTGGACACTTCCATGGGAATGCCAAAGTGGGCAAAGACAGCGCCGAATACGTCGAAGATGCCGGTGGAGATGGCAACGCTGCCCTCGGGAATGAACAGGTTAACCAGCAGCGAAGCGCCTGCATACAGAAGGCCGATGGTCAGGCCGGCGATAACGACAGTGCGCACGAAGGCCCTGACGCCGCCCTTGAGGTCGTTGAGGAACACGCCGACGGACTCAGCGCCACCAACGCCCTGGATGATCCAGGCAAGCGTACCGAAGAAGCCCCACGTAGTTGCGAAGTTGCTCGTGTCGGGAGCCATGTTAGCGGGCGTGGGAGCCGTAGCGAACTCGACGCCGCCAAAAGCAGCAGCCAGAGACAGCAGGATGAACACGGCGGTCAGGCCGAGAGCCGCGGTCGAACCGAAGGAGGAAATGGAGCCGATCCACTTAGCGCCCTTGGTCGAAACCCACGTGGCGATAGCAAAGACGACGATCTCGATAATGGTGATCCACAGCTGCGAAAGCTCGGCATTGGCACCAAAGAACACGTAGCTCGCGTAGATGATGACATTGGGCAGGACGGACGCAAAGAAGAACAGGTTAACGAACCAGTAGCTAAATGCCGTCAGGAACGCCCAGCGACCACCCATCGAGGTCTTAACCCATGCGTACACGCCAGACTCGGAGTCCTTGTTGAGGCCGACGAACTCGGCGGTAACCAGGGTATAGGGGACAAAGTACAAAAGCGTGGCGAAGAAGAACGACGGCGCGGCTGCCAAGCCGATAGCCGCGTTGTTGTTGATGATGTTCTTGATACCGAACACGGCGGCGACCGTCATGCCCAGCAGAGCGAACGAACCAATCGTTCCTCGTTTTTCAGAGCTCATAAGCCCTCCCAATCATCTATTAAATGTCATCTAAACCCGTCCGAGCTGCAAGTGCAAACACGGACGGTGCACCTGCTAAGGGGAATGGGGAAAAGGGAGTCAACAAAGCCATCCCCCTTAACGGCGCGAAGCAAACGTCCAGGCGGACGAATACTACTTGTTGGGGAAGGAATATCCTTCAACCGTCACGTGCAGCACCACGACGCGGGGATCCGAAGCCTCGGCGATAACACGGTAAGCCTCGTCAATTTCGATGACGGCAACGCCGCCGGCGGGAATCGTCACGGTCTCCCCCGTGCCCTCAAAGCGTTCGCGATCGTCGATATCGCTGTAGGCGCGCGTGCAGGTAAGATCGGCCTTGGAAGCCACCTCGACGGTCAGATCGCCATCGAGCGGGGCGAGCACGGCATGGTAGCGACGGTGACCGACCAAATCGGCAGTAGCCGCCTCGTGGGCGTTCACCCACCAATACACCAGCGAGTCGCCGATAGAGTACGCCACATCGTGCTGCAGGTCGGCAACACCATCGAGCGCCTGGCCGGTGCGCATCCACTTCTTGACGGACTTCATCTGAGCGTCGAAATCGGCGCGCGAGTTAAAGACATGCATGGCTTATGCCTCCTTAATGGGTGCCAGCGCCTGAGCCAGATCGGCAGACGTCAGCGGTCGCAGGGACACCTCAAAGCTGAAGCTCTCAAAACGGGTGCGATAGGAATCGAGCACCTCGGAACCCCAAGAGTTCGAGCCAAGGCCGAGCAGCTGGTCGTTGATGTTGACCGTAACCGTGTCGCCTGGGACGAGATCGTAGACATGCTTGGCGTTATCGATGGCCTCGCAGCTATAGGGCCATGCCGAGAACGAGAACGGGTTGGAAGCGGCGTCGGTCGGACGAGTCACCAACACGCCGTCACCGTGGCTGGAGCGCAGGGCGACCCAACGGGTGCCCTCGCGGTTAGCGCAATCCTGGGGCATGACATACGGCGTGAACATGTCGTCGACCGTAGTGCGGTAATGGCCGACCGGGTTGGCGCGCAGCGAGTCCGGATAGTTCTCGCCCGGGCCGTGGCCATACCACTCGACGGCACGATCGCAACCGGGGACCTCGAAGGAGATGCCGATGCGCGGGATAATGTCCGAATAGTCGCCGTAAGGCTCGCCGGAAACCTTGAGGTCGACGCGACCGCTCGGAAGCACGGTGTAGACAAGCTCGACGCGCATGCCGAACGCACGGACGGGAGGAGCAATGCGCTGGCTCACGGTAACGACGACCGCATTGCCGTCCTGCTTCCAAGAAACCTTGCGGGTGGACGTCTGCATTACATCGATGAAGTTGTCCTTCCACAGGGAGTCGTACTCCTGGGCGTGGTTGTCGACGAGCGGATGCCAAAAACCAACCTGGGGACCGGAGGCCATGACGTCGCGGCCGGATGCCTTCCACTCGCTCACGGTGCCGCTTACCTTGCTGAAGGTCAGCTCGCCGTTGAGGGAGTGAATGCGAATCTCCTGCTCGGTCTCCTCGACCGTAAGCTCAGGACGAGTGGGGGGCGCGATGGCCGGCGCCGGATGGTTTGCGATGGAAAACTGGCTTGCGCCCAGCTGGAACATCGGCTCGCACCAGGCGTGAGCCGCCATGGTGTAGGCGTGCACGGTCAGCAGGGTCTCGCCTACCGCGGCCTCGTGAATCACCAGCGGAAGCTGGACGGACTCACCGGGGGCAACCGCACCGGGCACGAGCGTCTTGCGGCACACTACATCGCCGTCCACCAGGGTCTCCGCCGACAGGCAGACATCCTCGAGGGTGGTGAACCAACGCTTGTTGGTGACGGTCAGCTCGCCTGCCTCGGCATCGTAGGCCATGCGAACCGGGCAGATGACCTGGCCATACTCAGTGAGGCCCGGGCTCGGCTGCTGCCAAGGGAACACCATGCCATCGATGCAGAAGTTGCTGTTGTTGGGGTAATCGCCGTTGTCGCCACCATACATATCGTAGGCAACGCCGTCCTCGGTCACAGCAGCCAGACCGTGGTCGCACCATTCCCAAATAAACTGGCCCTGGATGCAATCCCAGCGATCGAAGACCTCCTGGTACTCGGACAGGCCCCCGGGACCGTTGCCCATGGAGTGACCGTACTCGCAGTTGATGCGCGGCTTGGGGAACGGATGCTCGCCAAAGTCGTTCATCTGCGAAACACGGGAGTACATCGTGGAAATGACATCAACGGTATCGGCGTTGCGGTCCTCCTCGTAATGGACCGGACGACCATCGAGCTCGTGAGCCTTGGCATACATTGCACGGATGTTGCAGCCATAGCCGCTCTCGTTGCCCATCGACCACATAATGATGCAGGCGTGGTTGCGCTCCTGCATCACCAGGCGCTCAATACGGTCGACGTAGGCCGGCTCCCATGCCGGGTCGTCGGTGACCAGGGCGATATTGCCGATATTCTCGAAGCCGTGGCTCTCCATATCGGTCTCGGCGACCAGCATGATGCCATACTCATCGCACAGCTCGTAGAAGCGCGGGTCGTTGGCGTAGTGGGACGTGCGCACCGCGTTGATGTTGTGCTGCTTCATGAGCTCCAGGTCGCGGCGCATGCGATCGAGGCCCACGGCGCGGCCCTTGTGATCGTCGTGATCGTGGCGGTTGACGCCATGCATCTTAAAGTAAGTGCCGTTGAGGTAGATATGATTGCCCTCGACCGTCACCTCGGCAAGACCCTGGCGATGCGGAACGTACTCGCTGACCTCGTCGCCGTCGTAGACCTCAAACGTAAGGTCATAGAGGAAGGGGTCCTCGGGGTTCCAGAAGTGGGCATCGGTCACGTTGCATTCGGCATGGCCGTCGACGCACTCACCCGTAGCCACCACGTTCTCGCCATCGCTGAGCGTAAACACGATGCGGGAAGCGCCCTCGGCCACCGTATCGAGCGTGATCAGAGCGGTATCGCCCTCGCGGTGCGTGCGGAACCTAAAGTCTACCAGATGCGCGGCGGGACGCTGCATAAGGTACACGTCGCGGAAGATGCCCGAGGCCCACCACATATCCTGGTCCTCGATGTAGCTACCATCGCTGTACTGCAGAACCTTGACCGCAAACAGGTTGTCACCCTCGACGAGCGCGTCGGTCACGTCGAACTCGGCGGACAGGCGCGAGCCCTTGGTCATGCCGATAAACTGGCCGTTGACGTACAGCTCGCCATAGCTCTCGATGCCGTCAAAGCGAATGATCTCGCGAGCGCCGGCAGGAACGGCGGGAAGGTTGACGATGCGCTGGTAGACGCCCGTGGGGTCGTCGGAGGGAACGAACGGCTGGTCCACCGGGAACGGGAAACCCTCGTCGGTGTAGGCAAGGTTGCCATAGCCGTCCACCTGCCACAGGTGCGGAACCTCCACGTGATCCCACTCGGGCTTGTACGTGGAGAGTTCCTCGTTGGAGACGGCAGCGGGGCCCTCAAAGAGGCGGAACTGCCACGAGCCGGACAGCTGGACAAACCCGCGCGACAGCTCACGGCTGTACGTTGCAGCGAGATCGGCGGTCTCGTAGCCCATAAAGTACGCATGGGGTGCCAGGCGGTTCCTGTGGGTGAGCGCTTGGTTTTCCCAATCGTTAATGGCGTCCATGGTGATGCTCCTTCGTCATCGTAGTGATTCTTGTGCAACCGGTTGTCCTTATCTTACGGGCGATGCAAAAAGCTGTGCAACCGGTTGTCCGCTGAACGGTCGATTTGACCGGGTTAACGGTGCAACCGGTTGTACAACCGCGACACTTATGTCACCCTGAGTATCGAAACACAGCACAAGACATCGTTCTTAAGCTCGTAGGCAACCGCCACGCCCGCAGATATCTCCCCCCATACGAGGTGTATTCGATTGCGGCTTGGTTGCAAAACGACGCCGGTCACCGGATATCATGAACGCTGTTCAGACGCACTATAGTAAGCTGTATCCGCACCAGCCCGTATCAGTGACAACATCGACCGCATTTTCCAGGAGACGCCATGACCCAACCAGTTCGCACCGCACCTACGCTTGCCGAGGTTGCCGCAGCTGCCGGCGTGTCGCGCTCCACGGCATCGCGCGCTCTCAACGATTCGCCCCGCATTAGCGAGGAAACCAAAAAGCGCGTCCGCGCGGCGGCCAAGGAAGTCAATTTTGTCCCCAACGCTCGTGGCCGAGCGCTCGCTGTCGGGCGCACGGAAATCATCGCCGTGCTCGTGACCGAGCCCCTGAGTGAACTCTTCAGCGACCCCACCTATAGCGAGTTTTTGAGCGGCATTACCGAGGAACTGTCGGAGTCGTCCTATCTGCCCGTTATCTTGCAGGCGTCTTCTACGCATGAGCGCAACCGCGCACGCGAGCACTTTGAGCGCCGCTCGTTCGACGCCGTGATCGACGTCTCCCCCTACAAGGGCAGCGAGCTGCTCGAGGTGCTGCGCGAGCTGGGCGTACCCACCGTGTTGTGCGGCCAGCTTGAGGGCCACCCCTATCGCGATGTGTTCTCGACGGTCTACTCCGACGACGAAGAGGGCGGACATTTTGCGGCACTCGCCATGAAGGATCGCGGGCGCAAAGATATCGTCGCCGTGTTGGGACCGCAAGACAACCCCGCTGTTGTCGACCGCCTGCGCGGCTACCGCGCCGTCTTGGGCGAAGACCTCCCAGACGCAAACGTTATCTATACCGGCTGGAACAGCGGAGACGGCTATCAGGCCATGCACCAGATCCTCGCGCGCGAGATTGCTTTCGATGGCGTGCTCTGCGGGTCGGACCGTATCGCGGCTGGCGTCATCACCGCACTCAACGAGGCAGGCCTATCCGTTCCGGCTGACGTTTCTGTCGTCGGCTTCGACGATCACGAGATTGCGACGCGCTGCGTCCCCGCGCTCACAACCGTCCGCCAGCCCCTGCGCGAAGAAGGCCACATGGCCGCCAACATTGCGCTCGACATGATCAAGGGCGCCGAGCCAACCACCACCGTCATGCACATGCAGCTGGTCCAGAGAGACTCGCTATAAGAAACTGGGACAGGCTTTCCGCCAGACAGTTGTTGCGGAAAGCCTGTCCCGTTTTGAGCGCTCATTCTGGGGCACAGTTTCCGTTAGACAGCTCAACCGGAAACTGTGCCCCATTATTTTGCCGAATTCTGGGTCGCGCTTTCCCAGAGGGTCCCCTTTGGGAAAGCGCGACCCGTTCTGGACGCAGATTCCGGGACGCACTTTCCGCGACGCCCGGTCACCCCATGCCCTCACAATCTCGGCGTATAAAAAACGAGGGAAGGCACACGTCCTTCCCTCGTTGCGGGCAATATGTAGCCGCTCGCCTACATCAGGCGCAGGCTGACGTCCTTGAGCTGGGCGCCGCTAACGGCACTCGGGGCGCCCGACATAAGGTCGGAGCCGCTGGCCGTCTTGGGGAACGCCATGACGTCGCGGATGGAGTCGGAACCGGTGAGCAGCATGCACACGCGGTCCAGGCCCAGAGCGAAACCGCCCATCGGGGGCGCACCAAACTTGAGGGCCTCCATGAGGAAGCCAAACTGAGACTCGGCGCGCTCCTCGGTAAAGCCCAGGAGCTTGAGCATGGACATCTGCATCTCGGCGTTGTGGATACGCATACCGCCGCCGCCGGCCTCAAAGCCGTCCATGACAAAGTCGTAGGTGCACGAACCGGCTGCCAGCGGATCGGCCTCGATCTTGGCGATGTCGGTCTCGGTCGGCAGGGTAAAGGGCTGGTGCTCGGCGGCATAGGCCTTGCGATCCTCGTCCCAATGGAACAGCGGGAAGTTGACGACCCACAGGAAGTCGTGGCCCTCGCGCTTGATCTCGAGTGCGTTGGCCATGTGGGAACGCATGCCGCCCAGGATCTCGTCAGAGAGCAGACGCGGGCCGGCGGCGAACATCACAAGGTCGCCGGGCTCGACGTCCATGCGCTCGCGCAGAGCGGCCATCTCCTCGTCCGAGAAGAACTTGACGATGGGGCTGTTGATGGAGCCGTCCTCGCGGAAAGCGATCCATGCCAGGCCCTTGGCGCCAAACGTGGAAGCCACGCCGGCGAGCTTATCGATCTTGGCACGTGCCCAGGCACCGGCGCCCTTGGCGTTAATGGCCTTGACGACAGAGCCCTCCTCGTTCGCGGCAGTCGCAAAGACCTTGAACTTGGAGTTGGCAAAGATGTCGGTCAGGTCGACCAGGTGCATGCCATAGCGGGTATCGGGCTTGTCGGAGCCATAGGTGTCCATGGCCTCCCAGTAGTTCATGCGACGTAGCGGCGTGGGCATCTCGACGCCCATGCGGCCGAAGGCATCGGCCAGGACCTCTTCGAGCGCGCTCATAACGTCGTTCTGGTCCACGAAGGACATCTCGATATCGACCTGGGTGAACTCGGGCTGACGGTCGGCACGCAGGTCCTCGTCGCGGAAGCACTTGGCAACCTGGTAGTAGCGCTCGACGCCACCGACCATGAGCAGCTGCTTCAGGAGCTGCGGGGACTGCGGCAGGGCGTAGAAGTTACCCGGCTGAATACGGCTGGGAACGATGAAGTCGCGGGCGCCCTCGGGCGTGGACTTAAACAGGGAGGGCGTCTCGACCTCCATGAACTCACGGTTGTGCAGCGCCTCGCGAATGGCAAAGGTAAAGTCGGAGCGCAGCTTGAGGTTGGCCATCATCTCGGGACGACGGAGGTCCAGATAGCGATAGCGCAGACGGGTGTCCTCGCTGGTCTCGATGCCGTCCTCGATCTGGAACGGCGGGGTGACGGATGTGTTGAGCACCTCGGCGTGGTCGGTCAGGACCTCGATCTCGCCGGTCGCGAGCTTGGTGTTGGTGGTCTCCTCGCCACGGGCGCGCACGACGCCGTGGATCTTGATGGGCCACTCGGGACGCATGGTCTCGGCGATCTTAAAGGCGTCACCGTCGGAGTGCTCGGGGTCGAAGGTGAGCTGCGTGATGCCCTCGCGGTCGCGAAGGTCGCAGAAGATAAGGCCGCCGTGGTCGCGGCGACGGCTCACCCAACCGGTGAGGGTGACCTCTTCGCCCACGTTCTCGAAGCGAAGCTCGCCGCAGGTACGGGTGTGCATGGAATGCTCATCGATGGGACGGGTCTGGCTCATACCAGTGATCCTCCTTTATGGATCTGTGCCGCCCCGTGTCGTTCCGGGCGGCGTCGTACAGATTTGCCCAGCCTGCGTAAACCGCGCAGCCAGACATGGCGTTCTATCTTATCGCACCCGCGTCGATGTGCCGCGAAAAAGTAGCTCTTGCCCAAAGACTTGACGGAGACGAAACAATTGACGCACCGCGGCACCCGCCCGCGCTCGTCACGTGCGACAATATGCCCCAATAAAACAGCACTTGGAAAGGCCCGTCATGACTGCACGCCTCATCGTTATGGATATCGACTCCACGCTCATCAACCAGGAGGTCATCGACCTGTTGGGCGAAGAGGCCGGCGTAGGCGAACAGGTGGCACAGATCACCGAACGCGCCATGCGCGGCGAGCTGGACTTTAAGCAGGCGCTCGAAGAGCGCGTGGGGCTGCTCGCCGGCTTGGACGACAGCGTGTTCGAGCGCACCTTTGAGCGCGTGACGTTTACCCCCGGCGCGCTGGAGCTTGTGCGCTCGGCACACAGCAAGGGCTGGAAGGTCGGCGTGGTGAGCGGCGGCTTCCACGAGGTCGCCGACAAAATCGCGGCCGCCGCGGGCATCGATTTTTGCCTGGCCAACCGCCTGGAGGTCGTGGACGGCAAGCTCACCGGTAAGTTGGCTGCCGACATTGTGACCAAGGAGTCCAAGCTCATCCAGCTGCTGGACTGGGCAGTTGAGTGCGGCGTCGACATGGCCCACACGGTCGCTATTGGCGACGGGGCAAACGACATCCCCATGATCCAGGCCGCGGGCACGGGCATCGCGTTTTGCGCCAAGCCTAAGACGCGCGAAGCCGCCCCGTTTGCCATCGACGAGCGCAACCTGATGCTCGCCATGGACATCATCCTGCGTGACTAGCCGATCCGTCTAACAATTGAATCAGTCTGTCCTATAGTTTCCGAACAATTTTGTCTTAGTGTTCGGAAACATACCCTTTGAGTGCTAGACTTTGCGCCGTCGAAGGGAACATATATGGATAAGCGAGATCTTGAGCAGCTGCTGAGCGATGTTGCCGACGGAGCAGTCGCCCCGGCAGTCGCCCTCACGCGCATCCAGACGGCGCCAACCGCCGATCTGGGTTTTGCGCAGCTCGATCTTTCGCGCGGAGTGCGCCAGGGAGCCGGCGAGGTTGTCTACGGCGCCGGTAAAACCGCCGAGCAGATTGCCGCCATTATCAAAGCATTACTCGATGCCGGCCAGGAGCGCATCCTGGTCACGCGCCTGGATACCGAAAAAGCCGCGCGCACCGCTGAGCTTCTCGACAACGACATCGACCTGGGATATGTCCCGGACGCCCAGCTCGCCCTGGTGGGTGGCAAGCCCTCCCCCACCGGTAACGGACGCGTTGTCGTCGCCTGCGCCGGCACGAGCGACCTGCCCGTCGCCGAAGAGGCGGCACTGACGGCCGAGTTCTACGGCAACGAGGTCGACCGCCTCTACGACGTGGGTGTCGCCGGCCTGCACCGCCTGCTCGCTCATGCCGAGGAACTTGCCCAGGCGCAGGTGGTCATCGCCATCGCCGGCATGGAAGGCGCCCTGGCGAGCGTTATCGGCGGCCTGGTGAGCTGTCCGGTCATTGCCGTTCCCACCAGCGTGGGCTACGGCGCGAGCTTTGGTGGCGTAGCCGCGCTGCTCGCCATGCTCAACTCCTGCGCCAGTGGCGTTTCGGTCGTCAATATCGACAACGGCTTTGGTGCCGCCTACCAGGCAAGTCTTATCAATCATCTGAGCGCCGGTACATCCCGCGCCCGTTAAGGAGCATTCCATGTCCAACCATCAGCATACGCTTATCATCGACGGCACCTCGGGCATCAGCGGCGATATGACCGTCGCGGCCCTGCTCGACCTGGGCGCCAGCGAGGAGCACCTGCGCGAACAGCTCGCCACGCTGCCGGTCGACGGCTTTTCGATCTCCGTGACGCGCGTAAACAAGCATGGCATCGACGCCTGCGACTTTGACGTTCAGCTGGCAGAGGAGCTCGAGAACCACGACCACGACATGGCCTGGCTCTACGGCAACGAAGCAGCTGCCGAGCACACACACGAGCATGAGCACCACCATCATGATCATGGCGGGCATGAACACGAGCACTGCCACGAGCATGACCATGAGGGCCACGGTCATGGCCACGAGGGTCACCATCACGCCCACCACCACCGTTCTTTGGCGGACGTCACCGCCATCATCGACGGCTCACAGCTAAGCGATGGCGCCAAGCGTCGTGCGCTCGCCATCTTTACCGCACTTGCCGCCGCCGAGGCCAAGGCCCACGGCAAAACGCCCGAAACCGTCATGTTCCACGAGGTGGGCGCCGTCGACTCCATCGTCGACGTCTGCTCTGTCGCCATCTGCCTCGATGACCTGGGTATTGAGGACATCGTTGTCGAGTCGCTTTCCGAGGGCCACGGCACCATCCGCTGCGCCCACGGCCTCATGCCCATTCCCGTCCCCGCCGTTGTCAACCTATGCCAGGCGGGCAATATCGCCCTCACGCCCGTACCGGTCGCCGGCGAGCTCGTGACGCCCACGGGCGCCGCCATCGTCGCCGCGCTGCGCACGTCCGAGCACCTGCCGGCACGCTACCGCATCGAAGCCGTCGGCTACGGCGCCGGCAAGCGTCCCTACGAGGGTTGCTCCGGCACGCTCCGTTGCCTGCTTGTTCAAGTGGATGCATAACCATGGATGCCCGCAAAGAAAAAAGCCGCGCCGCTATTGTCACGGCGTTTTCCGAGCTCCTTCGCGAGGAGGACTACGGCAAGATCACTGTCGGCGACATCATCGCTCGCGCCCACGTAGGCCGCGCGACATTCTACGGCCTCTTTAAGAGCAAAGACGACCTACTGTCCGAGCTCGTGAGCGACATCTGCACCCACGCCCTCGACGACGATGGTACGCCGCTCGACGACCCACTCGTGCAAGTCGAGCATATCCTCAACAACCTCTGGGAGCGCCGTCAGGGCGTACGAGCCCTCGTAGCCGGTGCCGGCTCACGCGTCTTCGCCGACTGTCTCCGCAAGACCATCATGTCGCGCGCAGCCGAAATCGTCCCCGCCGACCCCGCAGGCCCCGCCGGCACCATGGACCGCAGCTTCTTACTACACCACATAGCCTCAAGCTTCGTAGGAATGGTCCAATGGTGGGCCTGGCACAACTTCCAAGCCCCAAAAGAGGACGTAGCCAAAGACTACCTCTTAGCCATCAAGCCCCTCTTCAACTAAGTAAGAAGCTCATCCCAAAGCATCGCCCCAACCCAGGCCGCCACGCATCCCAAAGTGCCGCTCGCGTTTCAACGCCCCCAACAGCAACAAGCCCCTCCCATCCAAATCCAAATTCAGATTTATATGTTGGGTTGCTTGCTCGAGCGCAGCAAAGACCCCGCAGCCGTCCGCATGGGGTAACTTCCCAGCGCATTCCGCAGGACGAAAGAACCCCCGCCGCACGAAGTGCGCAGCGGGGGTTCTTTCATGTCCGAGGACGCGCTGGGAAGTTACCCCATGCGGACGGCGGACAACTATGTAGCCTCAGACTAGAACATGCCCAAGAAACCATGCACAAACAGCGCGGCCAGAGCGGCACCGATAAACGGCGCGATGCCAGGAACAAGCAGGCCGTACTTCCAGTTGTTGTCAGCCTTGTTCTTGATCGGCAGCACCTGATAGGCCATGCGAGGACCAAGGTCACGAGCCTGGTTCATGGCGAAGCCGGTGATACCGCCCATGCCCATGCCAACAGCCCAAACGATCAGACCGACGCAGATGGCGAGCATCAGGACGTTCTCGCCAGCACGGTTAGCAGCAGCAAGGATGGCGCTGATGAACACAAAAGTGCAGATAGCCTCGCAGAAGAAGTTGCGGGCATAGTTCGTACCCTCGGTGGTGGGGTTGGTCGAGAAGATATTGCGCTGGGCAATGGGATCGACGACACCATCGGAAGCCTTGAACTCATCGGCATACATAAGCCACGCGATCACGGCACCCGCAAAGCCGCCGAGCATATCGGCAATCATGAAGGGGATGCAGCTGCTCCACGGCACCAGGCCGACGATGCACTGGGCAAGCACCATGGCGGGGTTCATGCACACGGCGCCGCCAAAGATAAACAGAGCAACCGAGATGCCAAAAGACCAAGTGGTGATGGCAAACATATGACCAGAGCCCTGATACTTGGTGCCCTTGAGCACGGTATCGCAGTGCACGCCCACGCCAAAGATGATCATGAGGGCCGTTGCGCCGAATTCGCAGAGGAGTTTGGTAAGCATAAAACCTTATCTTTCTTGTCGGTTATAAACGATTCGTTTAGGCCGCGTACTAGTGCTGAGCGACGACAACGCCCAGGCCATCGGGAATGACGGCCACCTTGGCATCGGCACCCTTCATCTCAAAGGCGAGCTTGAGCGCCTCATCGAGGGTGTTAACCGGCGTCATGTGCATATCCTTGATCATCTGGTGATCGCACAGGTCGGTAACCATGATCACAGGGTGGTGCGCCAGGATGCGGGCAAAGATCTGGCTCGTCCACTGGTCGGGCAGGGTCTCGTCCTTAGGACGGTCGATGCAGGCGCGCTCAAACTCTGCCGGATCATTGTCGGCGATGTTGTGATAGAAGCCCTCGCCACCGTGACCGTCGGCACAACCGGCGACATCGATGATCACGCCGCCCTCGGGAAGTGTGGCCTCTGCAGAGCACATGCCCTTCACGGCCTGATAGATGTTCTGGTCGAGCGGGTAGCCGCCGTTGGTGGTAATGGCAATCTCGCACTCGACGGGCTCAACGCCGGCAAGGCTCTTCACGAACTCGCAGCCAGCCTCGTGCGCCTTGTGGATGTCGCCGGCAAAGGAGCCGATGACCTCGTGCTTGCCGTTGAGCACCACGTTGAGCACAAAGGCAAGGTGAGCCATCTCGGCAGCGGCAAACATGTCCTCGCTCACGTGGTTGTGGCACAGGTTGCCGGCACGCGAATGGGAATCGTTCACAAACTGACCGTTGTGGTTGTACATGATGGTCTTGTAGCTGGCGATACCAGGCAGAACGGACTTGCGGCTACCAGAGAAACCGGCAAAGAAGTGCGGCTCAATAAAGCCCTCGGCAAGCAGCAGATCGCAATCGGCACCAATCTTGTTGATGATGCACTCGCCGCCAGAAGGCAGGGTGCCGATCTTTTTCATCATGCTGTCGTCAGTCGCGACGTGCATAACGATTTCCTCGTTGGCAACGATCTCCTCGCCGTACTTGTTGACGAGCTCCTCGTGCGTCGACGGACGATGCATACCCGTAGCAACCAAAATACGCACGCGAGCCTCGGGCGCAGCGGAATGGATGTGATGCAGCAGAATAGGCATCGTCACACGCGAGGGAACGGGGCGCGTATGATCGGAGCTAATAATGACGATATCCTTCTTGCCAGCACAAAGCTCCTCGAGCGAAGGCGAACCATAAGGGTTGGCAAGCGACTCCTCTACCAGCTCTTCCTGCGATTTTGTAGTCTTAAACTCGTTTTGATGACCTTCCATCACACCCGCGAAGTTCTTATCCTCGAGCTCCAGATGCAACGTCTTGTGGTCAAACGGCAGTTCACATTCAAACAATGACGAGCGCCCTCTTCCTTTCAACTGACACACTAGATAAACCGTTGGAAGGATACGCCGCTCACCGAAAAACACCACCGTCCACCGACTCATTAACACAACGTTCATATTTGACCCACAACAAAACGGCCGCCACCCCAAAGGGAACTGGAGTCGCTCATAAAGCCGAGTGCGCGCACGCGCGCACGTTCGAGGCCAGGGGGCGGGCGACGCTAGGGATATTCGAGTACATCGAATGCTTCTACAGCAGGGTCCGCATGGCTCGCCGGGCCGTAATCCTCCGCCATCCTCCTGCGGGTTTCGGTTAGGCCGCTCGCCTGCTCTTTCGTGAGGAAGCAGGCGAGGACGGTACTTGCTCAGATCAGGAAATCTTCTTTGTTTTCAATCAGAGAGTTCACAGATTGCAAAGGGGATGCCGTGTGCAGGCATCCCCTTCTCCTAGCAAAGCGATATTCGTATACCGAATCGCATATACCGGTAATTGTCATATTAGCTCCCCGCTCTGATTGCCTCGATTCACTTGTGAGCGCAATCGTTTCGTCGGAGCAGATCCATCTCAGCCAAATTTCACGCTGACATGCAGGATTTGATTTGACCGCAGGGAGTATTCCAGAGAGTAGGAGTGCATCTCATTTTCCTCAGGCGCGTTTTTCTTGAGTGCGGAAACGGAAATGATACGCCCCGCGGATCTCGAGTCCTCTTTCGCATCCCCCAAGGGAACATAGTCTCCTTCCGAGGTCTTCTCCCCTACAGAATAACTATAGTCATTTGCATCAAAAGAAATGCCATACTCTTCGGAAATGATTTGGTTAGCCGTCGCAACCGTCTGTTTCTCCCTTTCCGAAGGAATCGATTTTGCGATAGCGCAACCAACCAAAAGGCAAGAACCTGCTAAAGCGAATGCAGCCAATGTAAACATGAGCGTCCTGAATTTCATCGTTTATTCCAATCTGCCGGTTCCTTATCAACTGATCGATTTGGATGGAAGGAACAGCCAGAAACCGGCAGGCGTCCCTTCTTCAGAAAGCTACCAAAGACGGTCTAACGCGCCTTCGCTCCGAATGCGGCATTCGCAACGGACGACGCGTAGGAGGTCGTCGCGAGAGCGCAGCAGACGAAGCCCGCGACCAGCGCGACCAAAGTAAATCCGATACCGGGACCGATGATCTCGACATCGGCGGAGAGGGCGACCGCCGCGATGCCCACCCAGAGGTACGCGAGCGCGACCGCGAGGGGCACGGCGAGAATCCGAAGCGATGCCGACCGGCACACCTTCTCCAGTCCCCTCCTCGATAGCCCGAGCTTCACGACGGGTCTCATGCGCACGCCCTCCTCGAACGCCCTCGCGTTCAGGCGCGAGTAGGCGAGGCTGGCGGACGCGAGCAGGAACGACACGCTCAGCATGCTCCCCAGGTACAGCATGAGGCTGAACTGCACGCGGTCCGCCTCGTAGTAGCCCCTCGCGAGAACCAGAGAAACCGCGCCTTCCCTGGCGTAGTCCACGATGTCAGCGATTGCCGCAGTCAACTCGGAATCGGACTCCCATCCCTCGTAGGTGTATGCATGCACCTGCGTCTCATCACCGCCGAATCCCGCCGCTTCGTAGTCAGCGTCGTCGAGTACGGTGACCGAAGACGCGTACCCGTCGAGCAGGACGAGCCCCTCCCCGCGCATCACGTCAAGGTCCCCCAGGGCGTTCTCGACCGACGCCGGAACCCCGCTCGGATCGAAGCTCTTCGAACCAGGAAGGAGAAGCGCCTCGCCGGAATCCAAGGAGATTTGATTGCGACCCGCGACGGCGGCGGACTCGTTGTAGGATCTCTCGCTCATGACTGCGTTTCTCGCGTCGTCCGCCCAGGAGAATCCGAAGACGGACCCCACGAGTCCCGGCTTTTTCGCAAGGGCGGACTCGAGCATCTCCACATGGTCAGAGACGGGCACGTCGTCGCCCCTCGCGATATAGCTGACGGGATACGGGACTATCTCCTTCGTCTTCTCGAGCGCCCCGTCGGACAGGGTGAAAAGCCCGACGAGCGCGAAGAACGAGAGGGAGCAGAGCACGGCGGTGACGGTCATCGACTGAAGGTTCCCTTTCAGGGACTCCTGAAACGCGGCGGCCTTCAGCATGGACAGCCCCTCGTAATGCGCTCCTGTCGATCTGCGCCTCGAGAGCCCCACCGCGAAACAAAGATAGAACGCGAGGAACGTTCCCGACGCAAGAAGGCCCACGCCGCCCAGAACGAGGGCGAAGCTCCATACGATGCTCGCATCGCCTTGGCCCATGGCCAGCCCCGCAACAAGAAGCATCGCGCATGCGACAGCCGTAAGAACGGCCGCCTTCACAGAGGGCTTCCCCTCCGCAATGCGATCGGCGTCGAGCAACTCCCCCACGCTCTTCCTGGACAGTCCCCTCGCCCCAAGGAGGCCGGAGAGGAAGAATACAGCGAGAAACGCCGCAACGGTCGCAATAGCGGGCGCTACAGGCAGATAGAAACCAAACGCGACGACGCCCATGGCCCTGCCCGCGGCCATCAGGAACAGCTTGAGGAACGCGGTTCCCAGGACGATGCCCGCGACAATCGCGGACAGCCCGATGATCACGTTCTCCGCGAGCACGATCCTCCTCAACTGCTTCTTCGAGGCGCCCGACATCGCCATCAAGCCGAACTGCCTGCTCCTAGCCCGCAGGAAGCACGACTCCGAATACGCAATAAAGGCGAGCGAGAACGCCGCGACGAGTGCACCCGACGACGCAGAGATGATCCCGATCGTGCTCTCTGCGTCCGCCCTGCCCATCTCGGGATGCAGGGCGAGGCACACGAACAGGAAGAAAGCCGTGACCGCGAAAACGGAATTGGCGAAATGAAGCGCGTAGTCCCTCCAAGACCTCAGAACATTGTTCCTGGCGATGTCAAGCAATGTCATGCTCAACACCTCCGAGCTGGTTCATCGCGTCGATGATCCGCTGATGGAACTCCTTCTGCGAAGCGCCGCGGTTGATCTCGAGGTAGATGCGGCCGTCCTGAAGCACCAGGACCCTGCTGCAGTAGCTCGCGACCAGCGGCTCGTGCGTGACCATGAGCAACGTCGCCCCTGCCCTGTTCATGTCCGACAGAAGGTGCATGACCTGCCCCGTCGACGCGGAGTCGAGACTTCCCGTTGGCTCGTCGGCAAGCAAAAGCGACGGGTTTGCCGCCACCGCGCGGGCGATCGCGACGCGCTGCGCCTGGCCACCCGATATCTCGTGGGTCCTCTTGCCGAGAATGGATGCGATGCCTAGGTCGCGCGCGAGCTCCTGTGCGCGAGCGCGCGATTTTTCCGCCGGCCACCCGTCGAGCGCGAGGGGGAGGATGATGTTCTCCTCGACCGTGAGTGTATGGACCAGGTTGAAATCCTGGAACACGAAACCCATCTTCCGGCGTCTGAATTCCGCGAGTTTCTCATCTCCCAATCCGTGAGGATCGACCCCGTCGACCCGCACCGTGCCGCGCGACGGCTGGTCAACGGTCGAAACCACGTTGAGCAGCGTGCTTTTTCCGCTGCCCGAAGGGCCCATTATCCCCACGAACTCGCCTTTGGCGACATTGAGGCTTACATCCTCCAGCGCGGTGTAAGGCGAAGCGCCCTCGTACGTCTTCCAAAGGGAGGAAACCTCCAGCACGTTCACCTGCGACTCCTTTCATTCAAAGAACTACGAACCGCATGCTACCCCGAGGCGAAAGGGCTTTGAATCGATGAACGTGTCGCGAACATGTCAGTTCTGTCACCTTTGTGGCGCATTCGCCGCAGGAAGCAGCAATCGAGCCGCAGTGCCGCCCCCATCGCGCTGGGAAAGCGAGAGCTCCGCCCCCATGGCGTCAGCCGCCTTCTTAGCCAGAAACAAACCGATTCCCGTCGAGGCTTCCCCTCTTCTGCCATTCGCCCCCGTGAAGAACGGCCGGAACACCCGTCCCACGTCCTCCGGGGATATGCCGCATCCTTCATCCTCGATGGACACTTCGATGCTTTCTCCGTCACAGAAACTCGCGATGGAGACGAACACGTGGGACGAACGCGGGCTGTATTTCGCCGCATTGGTAAGAAATTGGTCGAGGATGATTGAGATGAGCTTCTCGTCCCCATAGGCGAGAGCATCTCCATCGACGCTCAGCGAGGGAAATACCTCCCGTTCGATGAAAAGATCGCGAACACCGTTGACGGCGTTCCGGGCGAGGCGCGCGACGTCGACCTTTCCTATCCTCAGATCGGTCTCGGGGGAATCGACGCGTACCACCTGAATCAAGGAGTCGAGGCTGCGGTCGAGCTCCCTCGCCGCGCTACCGAGGCGCTCCATATCGGCATCGGCGCCCCTGGATTCCGAAATAAGGCGAATCACGGCGATCGGTGTCTTGGCGTGGTGCACCCACGATAAGACGAGCGCATCGCGCTCGGATCGCTCATCCGCAAGGCGATGAGCCTCCCTTGAGCACGCTTCCTCCGTTCTCGAGGCCGCCATCCTGGCCCATCGCTCCACAGGGGTCGAGCCTCCGAGCCTCCTCCATTCGATCGGGCTGGATTCCCTGATGGCCCTTTCGGCTTCGGAATAGAAACCCCAAGATCTCGCGAGCTGCACGGCGAACAGAACGAAAAGGAGAAAGAGGGAAAGGAAGAGGAAATAAGGCCAATCGACTGCCAGGGATCCTCCGTCCAAAAGCAACATGCAGGCAAGAGGGGCCAAGGAGGCCGCCATCACGACGAACGCCGTCCATGCTGAATCGCGCAGGAAAAGGGACACGATCCGCAACGCCCTCATTTCTCCTCCTCGGGCATCTCAAGCACGTAGCCAACGCCCCTGACGGCCCTGACTTCAGCGTGGGACCCAACCTGGGCGAGTCGCTTCCGTATCCTCCCTATGACGACGTTCAGCGTGTTGTCCTCCACGAAGCACTCGTCGTCCCATACCTCCCTAAGCAGGCGAGCGCGGCTGACGATGCAGCCGCCGTCGCCGACCAGAAGCCTGAGGGCCATCAGCTCTGTCTTGGTGAGCTCGGCTTCCCTGCCTTCACAGGCAATCGTCATCTTGCGATCGGAAAGACGCACGTCCCCGTAGGAAAGGAGGTCCTCCTCACCGCCCGACAGCTCCCCGTACGCACGGCGGAGCTGGGCTTCTATCTTCGCTTTGAGGATATCGAGCGAAAACGGCTTGCAGACAAAGTCATCGGCGCCCCGCATAAGGGCCAGAATTTGATCCGCCTCGCCCGATTGCGCGGAGATGAACAAGATGGGGCATCGGCTTTCTCTTCTGATGAGATCGCACCAGTGATATCCGCTGTTTCCAGGGAGGCCTATGTCGAGCAGGACCGCATGCGGCGCGAAAGAGCGGAAGAGGTCCATCACGTCAGCTCGCCCGTCGGAAACCGCCGTCGCGTACCCGAAACGTTCGAAATGCTCGGATACGATAGAGGCTAGGTTCTCATCATCCTCGACAACGAGTATTCTTTTGTGTTTGCAAGTGAAGCCCGATTCTTTATTCATCTTGCTCCCCATAATCCTTACAGTTCGCACAAAGACATTATGAACCATTTCTCTGATAGCAATGAGACGGCGGTTTTATTGGAGAAGATACGTTCCGGGACTGTTGGCAATTAAAAGGAGCATGCTCGCGGTGCCCCGCCTGTCCGAGGAGTGGGCGCTCGAGAAGAGACGGCGCGAGAAAGAGAACAGGGAAAGGCTGCGGTGGGAGGAGAGGCTCAAGAGGAGGGCCCGCCATAGGCTTACTTTAGGCACACTCCGCAGGACGCAAGAAGCCCTCGCCGCACGAAGTGCGCAGCGAGGGCTTCTTGCATGTCCGAGGACGTGCCTAAAAGTAAGCCTATGGCGGGCCCGAACGACTCCAGGGCTATCGATTACCCCGTGTTTTGCAGTCCTGCCGAGACGCCGGTCACAGTCGAAAGAATCAGGCTCATGTACTCGGCCTTCTTCTCCTCGGCCATCTCGTCCTGATTCATGCGCACCTCGCGAAGGGCGCGGACCTGGGCGATGGACAGAGCGTCGACGTAGGGGTTACGCACGCGAACGGCGCAGCCGAGCACGCGACGACGCTGCAGCGGCCACTCATCACCGACGATGGCAAGGACCCACTTACGCGTGAGCTGCATCTCGGTGAAGACCTTCTCGGACAAATCATCGCGGTCGCCCAGGTGCAGATACATCTTGGCGATGCGCTGGTCGGTCTTGGCGATCGACATCTCGATGTTGTCGATAAAGGTGCGGAAGAACGGCCACTCCTGGTAGGCAGCCTTGAGCTGGTCAAGATCGCCAAGCTGCTCGCAGGCGGTGCCCAGACCGTACCAAGCGGCCAGGTTAATGCGCGCCTGGCTCCAGCTGAAGATCCACGGGATGGTACGCAGGTCGTCGAGCGACTTGGCACCCAAGCCGCGCTTGGCGGGACGCGAGCCGATCGGCAGCAGACCGACCTCGGTCAGCGGCGTCACGGTCGAGAACCACGGTGTAAAGTCCTCGGTGTTCAGCAGGTCCAGATAACGCTCGTGGCTTGCGGTGTTGAGCTTCTCGGCCATATCCCAGAACTTCTGCGTGGTCTCGGTGTTGGTCTTCTCGACACTCGGGGCCGACTGCAAAAGCGTTGCGGCAGCAACGGACTCAACATGGCGCTGAGCCAGCGTGCGGTTGCCGTAACGGGCAAAGATGACCTCGCCCTGCTCGGTGAGCTTAAAGAAGCAGTTGACCGAACCCTTGGGCTGCGCCAGCACGGCCTTATTGGCCGGGCCGCCACCACGGCCCACGGCACCGCCGCGACCGTGCATGAGCACCAGGTCGATATCGTTCTTCTCGGCCCACTTGGCGATGCGCTCCTGCGCGGAGTGCAGCGCGAGCATGGCCGTGGTAGGACCGGCGTCCTTGGAGGAGTCGGAATAGCCCAGCATGACCTCCATGCGGCGGTTGGTCTGGGCAAGGCGCTTTTGCACCACGGGCAGCGTAAGCATCTGGTCGAGCACGTCGACGCAGCCCTCGAGGTCCTCGAGCTGCTCGAACAGCGGGATCACGTCGAGCTCGGGGACATCCTCCTCGTGTGCAAAGGACAGGTGGGCAAGCTCAAAGACGTCGGCCACATGCTGGGCGCTCTTGGTGAACGAGATGATGTAGCGGTGCGCCATCTTCTTGCCGTAGCGCTTTTGGATGGAGCCGATAGCGCGGAAGGTATCGATGACCTCGCGCGTCATGGGCTGCAGGTCGCCATGGATACCGTTCTCGTGGATATCCTTAAGGGCGCGGGCATGCACCACGGAGTGCTGACGGAACTCCATCTCGACCATATGGAAGCCGAAGGACTCGACCTGCCAGATGATGGTTTGGACCGGGCCGTAGGCAGCACGGACGGCACCGCAGGCGGCCAGCGAACGCTGGACGACGCGCAGGTCATCCAGGAACTCGTCGGCGCTGTGGTACATGGTGTCGGTGATACGACGGACGGTGGCGTTCAGGCGGTCGGCCATGACGAGCATGACGGCGCGATGCGGCTCGTGCTCGGAGATCAGCTCGGCGCGGGCCGTGTAACGAGGGCTCATCTCGACCTGATGGTTCCACAGGTTAATGAGCTCGGCCGACGGCTTGCTGTAGGTAGCCTCGAGCGTGAGGTTGCGGCCGATGTGGCGGCACTTGTCCTCGAGCTTGAGCACCATGTGCGTAAAGTACTTGGCGGCGACCTCACGGCTCACCTTGGCGGTGACGTTGGGGTTACCGTCGCGGTCGGAACCGATCCAGCTGCCGGGATGGAAGAACGCCGGGCACAGCGGCGGCACAGTACCGGCCTTGTCGCCCAGCACCCAATCGTCAAAACGACGATAGATAACGGGGATAACGTCGAACAGCGTGTTATCGAAGATGTCGATGATGGTATCGGCTTCCTCGACCGGCGTGGGCTTCTTGAGCGCGATGGGACTCGTACGCACCAGGGCGTCGATCTCCTGCAGCATATGGCGCTCGTTCTCCACCAGGTCGGAGCCGCCCAGACGCGGACGCTCCTCCAGCAGGTTGGAGATACGGCGGATCTTGCCCTCGACGGCCTTACGACGGGCCTCGGTGGGATGTGCGGTAAAGACAGGGTGGAACTCGAGCTTGTCGAGCAGCTCGTTGGCACCCTCGACACCCAGCTCATTCACCAGCTGGTGATAGGCAACGGTAAGCTCGTTGGCAGGATCGACCTCGGTATCGGTCGACGCACCGGCCTCGCGCTCGCGCAGCTGCGCCACACGGTAGTTCTCCTCCGACAGGTTTGCCAGATGGAAAAAGCTCGTAAAGGCGCGAACGATGACCTGCTGCTTATCGAGCGGCAGGCTGTCGATCAAATCGACGACCTCACGAAATGCCACGGCAGTGGGCTCGTCGGCGGTGGGCACGCCCTGCTCGTCGACGGCTTCGTCGGCAGCGCAGGTACCGGGGTTGCCGGCATTGACCACAATCTCGGCTGTCAAAATCTTGTCGAACAGGTCCGCGATCTCGGGATCATACTCGCTAAGCACACGGCGCTCCAGGCGCAAGAACAGCGCCAGATTGTCGCGCAGCTCCTCGGGGATCTCGATCTCGGCGAGACGCTCCCTGGACTCGGCATTCGAGCCGATTCGGTTAACGAGGCGGTTGACCACGGCAGCGACGCGCGCCGCGGCTTCGGGTACAGACTGGTTGCTTAGGTTCTCAGCCACGTTTCCTCCCATTCCTCCTTCTATGCACGTAACATGCGGTATTCATTATAGGCGTTTGAGAAATACTTTCGACACTGATTGCGCTTTACCACACAAAAGTATTTTCTGCATTGCAAGGGTTTTTGCCCCAAATGGTCGTATTTCTCGGTGGGCGGCATATGCAAGCGAGGGCATTCCGCATAAATGCGAAACACCCCCGTAACAATAGCTCGTCGCGAGCGGGACATGTTAGCGGGTCCGCAGCTCAAAAATCATACGCTACAGACGCTCGCGAACCGCCTCGACGACGTTGGCCAGATCGACGAGAACCTCGTCATGGCTCTGCATGTCGCGCACCTTGACCTTGCCGGCGGCAAGCTCGTCGCCGCCCAGGACCAGGATGAGCTTGGCGCCTACCTTATCGGCCTGCTTAAACTGGGCCTTGAGCGAACGGCCCTGATAGTCGGCCTCGGTCACAATCCCTGCGGCGCGAAGCTGCTGCGTAATGGTAAAGACGTTCTGACGCAGCTCCTTGCCGGCATTGGCGACGTAGACGCACGGGACCTCCTCGGCACCCAGGTCGCTGCCAAAGGCCTGCAGGGCCAGCAGGGCGCGCTCAAAACCGACGGCGAAGCCGACGCCTGCCGTGGGCTTGCCGCCCTCGAGCTCGACGAGGCCATCGTAGCGGCCGCCGCCGCCGATGGAGCCGACACCGGCACCGGGAGCCTCGACCTCAAAGACGGTACGGGTGTAGTAGTCCAGGCCGCGCACCAAGGTGGGATCCTCGACATACTCGATACCGGCGGCATCCAGATAGCGCTTGACTTGCTCGTAGTGCTCGCGGCACTCATCGCACAGGTTGTCGCCCATCAGCGGGGCGTCGGCCATGATCTCGCGGCAGTGGTCGTTCTTGCAGTCAAAGGCACGCAGCGGGTTGAGCTCGGCGCGCTCGCGGCACTCATCGCACATCTCGTCTGCGTGATCGAGGATAAACTGCTTGACCTGCTCGCGATAGGCCGGACGGCATTGGGCATCGCCCATCGAGTTAATGAGTAGACGAAGCTTGGAAAGATCGAAGCCCAGGCGCTTGTAAAACTCCATGAGCATAATGATGCACTCGGCGTCTGCCGCCGGATCGGGAGCGCCGAGCCACTCGATGCCTACCTGGTGGAACTGACGCAGGCGACCCTTCTGGGGACGCTCGCCGCGGAACATAGCCTCGGCGTAGTAAGCCTTAAACGGCGTGGAGCCCTGGGGCACCAGGTTGTTCTCCACAACGGCGCGCACCACACCGGCCGTGCCCTCGGGGCGAAGCGCCAGGCGCTGCTTGGGCTTGAGCTTGGTATCGGTACCCTCGGTAAAGACGCGCTCAAGGTTGGCGCCGCTAAACACGCGGAACATCTCCTTGCGAACGACGTCGGTCGACTGGCCGATACCGTGGACAAACACGTCCACTTGCTCGATCGCGGGCGTCTCGATGGGCTTAAAGCCAAACGGCTCGAATACGCCGGCCGCAATCTGCTGCATCTTTTGCCAAGCGCGCATCTCGGCGCCGATAAGGTCGCGGGTTCCCTCCGCCTTCTGTGCCTGCATGGGCAAACACCTTTCTTTTGTATCGCGTCATAGGTAGTGGTCATTATACGGCACAAAAACAAAACGCGGCAGCGCGTCTGACCGAACGAGGGTATGGGGGCTCGTTCGGCCAGACGCGCCGCCGCGACAGCCGATCCGCTTTCCTCCGACCCCTTCGGGTCACATGATCTGTTAGGGACGGAGGAAAACGGATCATTCGTAGGCCCGTGGCCGCCTTGAAAACCGAATGATGGTACGAGCATCCATTCGGCTTCCAGGGCAACCACGGACAGAACGGGGCGAACAGAAAAGAGCGACGGACGTCTACTCCCCCGCCACGCTCGCGCGCAGCTTGGCAGCGATGGGCTCGGACGCCAACAGGAACACAAGCATAACCACGGAGCACATCAGGCACACGATCCAGGTGCTCGCAAAGGAGCCCGTGACATCGAACAACACACCCGAGACAATGGCGCCTACGGTGCCGCCGACCATCTCAAGCGAGGTGATGGTGCCCGTGACCTTACCCAGGTCGGCCATGCCCGCAGGCTTGAAAGGCAAGGTTGGGTGCTACCGGTGGTCGGCGATATAGCCCAAAGCGACGGCGGTATAGGCCGCGGCACCGAGCGGCAGCTCGGCATCGTTAAAACGTGCCTTGGGATGGTGCTGGGCAAAGTGTTCGTCCGTGTCGGTTACGGCCGCGCCCACGGTAAAGTACGCACTCGGAATCTCGCTCGAGATAAGCGCGAAGTCCTCACTCGCCATGGCATGGAAAAGCGGCAAGAAAGCCGCCTTGGGCAGCACTGCGCCCACGTAGCCAAGCGACGCCTGAGTCATGTCGTCATCGAGTACGAGCGGGGGAACATCCGAGAGTGTCTCGAGGGTCGCCGGCGTGCGATAGGTCGCCGCGACACCATTGGCAACCTCGGAGATACGCTCCTTGAGGTGCTCCATGAGCTCAACGTCAAAGCCGCGCAGCGTGCCTTCGAGCACGCAGGTATCTGGGATGACGTTGGCCGCTTGGCCACCGGCAAACTTACCCACGGTCAGTGCGACCTCCTTGGCCGCCGGCACTTCGCGAGCGATAAGCTCCTGGAGCGCCAGATGCACATGCACGCCGGCCGTGATGGGGTCGATGCAAATCTCGGGGCTCGAGCCATGGCCGCCCTTGCCCTGAAGCGTGATACGAAAACCGTACACGCCCGAGAGCGCCGGGCTGCCGTAGAGCACCAGGCCGAGCGGCGACTGGCTATTGACATGCATGGCAAAGGCGACCTGAGGACGCGGGTTCTGCAGCAGACCGTCGGCGATGGCGGCGCGGGCACCCTCAAAGGTTTCCTCGCCCGGCTGGAACAGCAACTTAACCGTAGCGTTGGCATCAACAAGCTCTGCCTCGCGCGCTTTGAGCATACGAGCCGCACCAAGCAGCGCCGTCGCGTGCATATCGTGACCGCAAGCGTGCATGCAGCCGTTGGTGGATGCAAAGGGCTCGCCGGATTCCTCGGCAACGGGCAGGGCGTCCATGTCGCCACGCAGCATGATGACCGTACCGGCCTGCTCATTCGTGCAGATGCCATTGCCTTGGGCCGCGGCGGCACCGGCGCCGACAAGGCCCACAACGCAGGAACCATCGACGAGCGTAGCAAATGGGATGTCCATCTCGGTCAGGCGCGCTTGGATATACGTAGAGGTCTGCGGGAGGCTATTACCCAGCTCGGGCATCTGATGTAAATCGTGTCGCCACGCAGCGAGCTCGTCTGCAAAAGCCTGAGCTTCTGCAACAAGACCGTCACCGATAGCGGTCTGCGCCGCCGCGGTGGCCTTGGGCGCTGATTGCGGTTGAAGATCGGACAGTGCTGGTGCCATAGATGCCCTCCAGTAACGTTTTTGCAGCAAGCACTTTGATAGCGTAAAGTGCAAGGTACTACTTTAAGGGCGACGCATAAAAAATGCCGCCCCGGGAGGCGGCGCAACAAATTGTTTACAATTGCGGGCGCGGCTTTCGACGCAAAAAATCGAAATGCGTCTCGCTCAAGATAATCGAAAGAAAGATGAGCGCGAAGCCGGCGAGCAGGCGCGAGGTGAGCGCCTCCCCCATCAGCAGCACCGAGAACAGCACACCCGAAGGCGACTCCATCGAAAGGAGCAGCGAGCCCGTCGAAGCCGGGACATGCGCCAGGCCGACATTTTGGATGAGCAGAGCCACACATGTGCAGCCCACCGAGAGAAACGCCATCACACTGATAAAGCTCGGCGTCCAAACGGACAGCGGCGCTTGGATCTCGAATAGCAGCGACGAGATCAGGCTCAGCACGCCGTTGCCCACAAACATCCAAAACGTGATGACGTTGATGTCCATCTTGCGGCCATACTTGGCGGTCACCGCCATCTGGATGGCAAAGAAGACCGCACCGCCCAGTGTGATGACATCGCCGACATTGAACTCGACGCTATCGAGCGCCACCAGACCAATGCCCGCCAGGCACAGCAACGCGGCGCCCAAGTTGTAACGGGTAAGCTTTTCGCCGCTTAGAACGTAGCTCGCAAACGGAACCAAGATGCAGTACGTGCCCGTCAAAAATGCACTCTTGCCCGCCGTGGTCTGTGCCAGGCCGATCGTCTGCAAACCGTAGGCACCCCACATGAGCGCGCCCATGCCAAGTCCAACAATCAGGTTTCGAGCGTTGAAATGGGCAACAATGCGCTCGTGGAAGATGGCAAGCATGACCAACGACGCCGGAAGAAAACGAATGTAGAGCAGCTCGAACACCGGAATGGTATCGAGCGCATCCTTCATGGTGGTGAAGGAATAGCCCCAGATGACCGCCACCGAAAGCAGCAAGACCTTCCAGAACAGCGGCGAGCGCGCACCGGCACCGCGAGAGGCACCGCCGGCACCTAGGTCTTCGCGGGCTACAGGGCTATCGGGCATATTCTCGATTTCGTTGGCAGCGTATTGGGCCATGGAACATCCTCACACTCAATCTGGGCGTGGTGTCCGCACGCGTATGGCTGCGTGCCGCCTCATGGTCAAATAAAAACGGGGCGCACCGGACCCCCGGCACGCCCCGCTACTGTAGCAACAACCAGCGTTGCATCGCAATCCAGCATAATAAAGTGTAAAACTGGAAGGCCTCGATGTTCTGACAGCGTTTACGTGTCTGAACTAAATCAATTTGGTTGACTCCAGTTTTTCGATGATCCAGTCGTTGGCTTTGATGACCGGACGGCGGAAGACGACGCCCAGGGCCAGCGACGGGATCAGATAGCTTGCCAAGATACCCAGCTCAACCCAGTACTCCATATGATAGGCACCGGCCATGGCGGCGTGCATGGCGTTGATGCCGTGAGTAAACGGCAGGAACGGATAGATCGCCTGGAACACGGGGCCGGTCATCTCGATGGGAAACGTGCCGCCCGAACCGCCGACCTGCATGACCAGCAGCACGACGGCGAGCGCCTTGCCGATATCGCCAAACGACACCGTAAGCGTGTAGACGATATTGGAGAACACGAGACTCGCGACCCAGCCCGCCAGCACAAACTGCAGCGGGTTGTCGCACTGGATGCCAAAGAACAGGATGTCGCCCGCGCACACGAGCGTTGCCTGCAGCAGGGCCAGACCGCCAAAGAACAGGTAACGGCCCAGGTAGATCTCGTGCAAGCGCACGGGGATCAGCTCATTGATGAGTTCGTCGTCAACCGAGACCTTCATCATGGCCGCCAGCACGATCGAGCCGACCCAGAGCGACAGAATCGTGTAGAACGGTGCCATGGCCGAACCGTAGTTGCGGATCGGATAGACCGGCTTGCGATCGAGCGCGACGGGGCCGGAAAGCGACACGGCCAGACCCTCGGGATCATTGCCGATCATCGTCTTGATCGTAGCGAGGTCATCCGACATCAAGGCGCCGTCGAGCTCGTCCTTAAACGCGCTGATCTTGTCCGACGCCTCGCCCAGCTGATCAGAAGCCTTGTTGACCAGCTTTGCAGCCTTGGAGAGGCCCTTTGCCAGCGAACCGGATGCGTCGGTCAGGCCGCCTACGGCGCTATCCAGGTCGCCCGAGATGCCATCAAGCGAGTCCAGAATGCCCGAAACCGTCTTCTTGAGCTCCTTGGCCTTAACCGAGAACGTGGAATCGTAATCGGATTTGGCACCCGCGATGCCGGCCTTGGCATCAGCGATGGCCTGATCGACCTCGGCACGCGAGTTGTTGACCTCGGCCATGCTATCGGAGAGAGACTTCGCGGTAGCCGCCAGATCCTTGGCATTGTTGCGGTACTCAACGGCGATTCTGCCCAGCGACGTCGCGGCGGACTTGAGGCCGTCCTTCAAATTCTCATCGCTCACCTGGTCGGCAAGGCTGCGGAGCTGATCGGCCATCGCATCGATATCCTTGGCGCGCGCATTGAGGGCCGCAGCGGCATCGTTGAGTTGGGACACCGTAAGGTCGACATGCTGGTTTGCGGTGTCGAACGCCTTCGCGAGCTCGGCAGACACATTGTCGAACGAACCCGCGCTTCCGTCAATCGCGGCGTTGATGGCGTCGTTGGCGGCCTTCAGCGCTTCTTTGGAATCGCTCATGCCGCTCTTGGCATGCTCCATCAACTGCTTGGTCGACTCATCGACCGTACCCGTCTGCTGGAGCATACCGCTCGCCGACGTCAACGAATCGGACGTAGAGCTCAAAATGCCCGCCAGCGACGAAGCATTAGCCTGAACGTCTTGCAGGTCCCCAATCGAATCGCCGAGCGTCGAGGACAGGTTGGCGATAAAGTTGCTGACCTGGTCGGTGCTCATGTAATCGAGCAGGCTGGACACCGTCTTAAGACCGATGCTCGTAATGGTCTCGGTAAAAGATTCGTTAACCTGGTTCTGAACGGCGCTCGAACCCTTCTCGGTCACGATCTGCGCAATGGCGTTGGCCTTCTGATTCTCGTAGAACTCGATATCGGCATGCTTCACGTCGGTCGAGAAAAGCGTCATCATGTCAGCGCTAAACGTTTTGGGGATAACGACGGCAGCATAGTACGCGCCCGACTTAACGCCCTCGATAGCCTTTTCGCGATTGTTGAGCACAACCCAATCGAAGCTCTCGTTGCCGCGTAGGGTGGCGGTCACGTTTTCGCCCACGTTAACCTCGACGGGGATCAAATCGCTCTCGTAACCCTCATCGGTGTTGACCACGGCGATCTTAAGATTGCCGGTGTTGCCGTACGGATCCCAGCTGCCGGCGATGTTAAACCACGCGTACAGACACGGTACGATAATGAGGCCCATCACGACAACCAAGCCGATCACGGAGCGAGACACGTTTTGGACATCGCGCTTAAACAGATGCAGGATGTTCTTCATTTATGCCTCACCTCCTTTGGAGTGCTTGCCAAGCGCGGTGGTATCTCCATCATTTGTGGCTGTGCTGTCGCTGCCCTGAGATTTATGGTGCGAGCCGATATGCGGCAAGCGGCCCGTGGACTGATCGCCGCCCTTGGCACCACGCTCGCTGGCGTTGAGGCCAAACATGTGGCGGGCGGCAGGAATGGCGGCCGTGTGTTCGCGCATCTCGCGACGCAGGTCCTCATCCGAAAGCGCCGAGATGCGCATCTGGGTATTGAGGCTCGCGCGGATATATTCGATATTGATAAGCCAGCCGCAGATGGCAATAACCGAGATGATCCAAATAACAAGCAGGATGATCTTGCCGTTATTGTCGATATCGAGAACCGTCGACAGGACAAAGAGCAGGACCTGAACGCCCACCACGGCGGCAAAACCGCCCTTGATGTAGTACGGGTAGCGATGTTCAAAGGCGACCGCATGATCGAGCAGTTCGCGACGGTACGAATCGGAATCGAGCATGACACGCATGGCCGTGCGCAGCGAGTAGCGCTGGCGCGGCAGGTCGTTGGACTCGCAAATCATCATACCGGTCGTGGAGAGCTGTTTATCAAAGAGCAGGTTAAGGTTGAGCAGCAGCGGACGCAGCTGCAGGCCGATAAAGAGCGCCACGATCAAGAACACGCCCAGAATGCACAGGTTAAACAGGTAGTTGAACGAATACATGCCGCCGACCGTCTCGCGCAGCAGATTGATGCCGTAGGTAAAGGGCAGCAGCGGGTGCAGCCACTGGAAGAAGCCGGGCATCATCTCGATGGGGTACATGCCCGACGAACCCGGGATCTGCACGATGACGAGAATGACGCCGATAGCCTTGCCGATATGCTTAAACGTGGTGGACAGCGCATAGATGATATTGACGTAGGTGAACGAAATGGCGATGCCGCCCAGCACGAACAGCAGCGGGCTGACGCACTGCACGCCAATCACCAGATCGCCTACCGTAACGATGATGGCCTGCAACGCGCCCAGGATCACCATGAGCAACCAGCGGCCAAAGTAGCCCTGACGCGCCGTAAAGCTGCCAACACCTTCACGGTCGACCTCGAGCTTGTAAATGGCGATGAGCACATAGCCGCCCACCCAAAGCGCCAGATTGGTGTAGAAGGGAGCGATGCCCGAGCCAAAGCTCTTGACCGGATAGATTGACTTGGACGTCAACTCAACCGGAGACGCCATGAAATCTGCCACGTCATTGACATCGACGCCCATCAGATCGGCCAGCTCGCCCATGGACTCGGAGGTCTGCAGCGCCGCGATGTCATTGGCGGCGGTTGCAAGCTTGTCCTGGACCTTGGCAAGCGAGGAATCGGTCTGGGACAGCGTGGTCTTGGCCTGGCCGAGCGTAGCGCTAAGCTGCGCCAACGTGCCGCGCGCATTTGCAAGTGTAGGTGTCATACCCGAGACGATACCGGTCAGGTCGCCCGAAACGGCAGCAAAAGAGTCGAGCGCGCTCGAGGCCTTCGGCAGCGCGTTTTGGCCCAAGTCCGTCTGGGCTTGGCCAAGGTTGGTCGCACCGGTATGAATTGCGTTATTGATAGCGTCACTGGCACCCGAAACAGCCGCTGCGTCATTCGCCATGGCGCTCGACTGCGCGGACAGACCGTCCTTGATGCTCTGAAGCTTTTCATTCTGCTCTCGAAGCAAATCGATGGTCGATACAATGCGCGCGTCAATTTCCTCGGAACCTGTCGACGTGTCATTGGCGAGAATCTCCAAGTGCCCGATAACGGCCTTATTGTGGTCGATCGTCGCTTGAAGAGACTCGAGCGAGTTGTCGATACGGGTGGTCGTAGATGTGACCGCGCCCGTCAGCTTGCCGATGGCAGCGTTCGCAGAGGCCGACGTCTTGGTGAGCGCAAGGCTGCCTTCCGAGAGCGCCTTGGAGAGCGAGGTGATGGAGTTGCCCGCCGTGGTGCGAGCTTCGCTCAGCAGGTCGTTGCCCTGGGAGATCGCCTGCGTCAGCGACGGTGCCTGGCCTTGCAAGCCGGCAAGTGCCGCATCAGCCGAGGCGATAGCGCCACTCGTCTTATCGATGGCGGCATTCATATCGCCAATCGAATCGCACACCTCGCCCAAGGTGTCGGACGCCTCGGACACCGAACTTGCCAGCGAGTCCTGAGTCTGGGTTGCCTTGTCCTTTAAATCGACACCGGCATCCTTGGCGATACCGGCAACAGTCTTGCCTACCGTAGAGACAAATTCCGAGTTGATCTGCTCCTCGATGGTGTTTGCACCGGTATCGGTAACCTTGGGCGCAATGGCGCTCTTCTTCTCATTGACGTAGTACGTGAGCTTGGGCTGATGGTAGTTGCCGTCGAGCATCGAAACCAGGTTATCCGAGAAGTTCTTGGGAATCACGATAGCGGCATAGTACTCGCCGCTCTCGACGCCCTCCTTGGCATCGGCCGTCGAGTCGACGAACGTCCAGCCCAACTGATGATTCTCCTTGAGCTGGTCGACCACTTTGTCGCCAGCGTTGAGCTCACCCACCAAGTCGTTTTGGGTGCCTCGATCGTTGTTGGCGATAGCAATCTTGATGCCTTGGGTGTTTCCATACGGATCCCAGTTTGCCACGATGTTATACCAGGCATACAGCGAGGGAATAACGCACACGCCTAGGGTAACCACCAGGGCGACGGGGTTCACAAGCAGTCGCTTAATGTCGCGCTTAAATATCGCAAAGGACACCTTTGCATTGGATAGTTTGCTGCCGAGACTCACGCTTGGACCATCCATCCTGTCGTTAAATCGAATCGTACTATCGACAACCATTGTAGTAGGCGCTTTAACGTCTCAAAGCACAATGGTGTTGAGTTTTGCGGGTAGCAATATACTACGAAGATGAGTTAACGTACAGATGTACAGTATCCTAAATTTCAGCAGGTCACAAAACCACAACCCGCACAAATAAATGATCCCTTGGGGACGAAGGGATCATTCAAAAGGAAACGAGAGTGGAAAATCTCCCACTTCAAGCCCGCATTCGAGCCAAAAGTGGGAGATTATCCACTCTCGTTCTAATCTAGTTACGGTGCCGTATCCCCGAACTACATCAAGTTGCAGACAGCTGCCGCGAAGGCAACGGGGTCCTCGGGCAAAATGCCCTCGACCAGCAGGGCCTGATCGTAGAGCAGACCGGAGTACTGCTTGATCTTGTCGGCGTCGCCTGCCTTCTGGGCAGCGACAAGCTTGGCAAAGACCGGGTGCTTGGCGTTGAGCTCGAGCACGCGCTGGCTCTTGGGCATACCATCGGGCGCTCCCTCGGGACCCTTCTGGAGCACCTTCTCCATCTCGAGCGAAAGCGGGCCCTCGGTGGTGATGCACGCGGGAGCATCGGTCAGGCGCGCAGAGACGGCGACCTTCTCGACCTTGTCGCCGAGCGCCTCCTTCATGGCGCTAAAGAGGTCCTCGTTCTCCTTGGTGGCGTCCTCGGCCTCCTTCTTTTCGTCCTCGGTCGCCAGGTCAAGATCACCGGTCGCGACGTTCTTGAGCTCCAGATGACGATCCTCGACCTCGGGCTCGGCACCGTCGGCCACAGCCTTCTCGGCAGCCTCGCGGGCAGCGTCGTCCTCGTAAATCTTGGGCATATCGGCGGCAATGTACTCACGCATGGCCTGGAAGGTGAACTCATCCACATCCTGCGTCAGTAGCAGCACGTCATAGCCGCGGTCGAGCACGCCCTTTACCACGGGCATCTTGGCCAAGCGCTCACGCGAGTCGCCGGCGGCGTAGTAGATGGCCTTCTGATCCTCGGGCATGCCCTTGGCATACTCGGCTAGGGTAATCATCTTCTGCTCCTTGGCAGACCAGAACAGCAGCAGGTCGGCGAGCTCATCGGCCTTCATGCCATAGCTCGAGTAGATGCCGTACTTAAGGCCGCGGCCAAAGTTCTCAAAGAACTTCTCGTAGGCCTCGCGGTCGTTGTCACGCATATCCTCAAGGTCAGCGGTGATCTTCTTTTCCACACGCTTGGCGATGGCCTTGAGCTGACGGTTCTGCTGCAGCGTCTCACGCGAGATGTTGAGCGACACGTCGGCGGAATCCACGACACCGCGCACAAAGTTGTAGTAGTCGGGCAGCAGGTCGTCGCATTTCTCCATAATCAGCACGTTGGAGCTGTAGAGCGCCAGACCCTTCTCGTAGTCCTTGCTGTACAGATCGAACGGGGCGCGACCCGGCACAAACAGCAGGGCGTCGTACTCGAGCGTGCCCTCGGCGTGGAAGCTGATGGTGCGCGCAGGATTATCAAAGTCGTGGAACGTAGACTTGTAGAACTCGTCGTAGTCCTTCTGCTCAACATCGGAGCTGCGCTTTTTCCAAATCGGCGTCATGGAGTTGATGGTCTCGAGCTCCTGGTAGTCCTCATACTCGGGCTTGTAATCGTCGCCGGCGTCCTCGGGCTTGGGTTTCTGGCGGCTCTTGGACACCATCATCCGAATCGGGTAGCGCACATAGTTGCTGTACTGCTGAATCAGGCTCTTGAGGCCCCACTCGGTCAGGAAGCGATCGTAGGTCTCGGCCTCGCCATCGGCGTCGAGCTTCTCGTTCTCACGCAGCGTCAGAATGACATCGGTACCGTGCTCGGCGCGCTCGCCATCCTCGATGGTGTAGCCCTCAAGACCGTCCGACTCCCACACATGGGCGACATCCTCGCCATAGGCGCGGCTCACGACCTTCACATGGCTGGCGACCATAAAGGCCGAGTAGAAGCCCACGCCAAACTGGCCGATGATGTCGACATCCGAACCCTGCTGCTCGGCGTTCTCGGTCTTAAACTCCTCGGAGCCGGAATGGGCGATGGTGCCCAAGTTGCGCTCGAGCTCCTCGGCGGTCATGCCAATGCCGTTATCCGAGATCGTGATGGTGCGGGCATCCTTGTCGAAAGAGACGCGGATGGCAAGGTCACCTTGGTCGAGCTTAACGCTCGGATCCTGCAGGCTCTTAAAGTTGAGCTTGTCGACGGCGTCGCTCGCGTTAGAGATAAGCTCGCGCAGGAAGATTTCCTTATTGGTGTAGATGGAGTTGATCATGAGGTCGAGCAGTTTTTTGCTCTCGGTCTTAAATTGACGCATGTGCAGTCCTTTCGCGCTACCCCCGTCCGCAAAAACGGCCCGGTTGCCCGAGCCGCATCGCAGACCTGCTATGTTCAGACTTAGATTTTATAACCCATTAGCGCGCATATATACATACGGAATCGAAAAACTGTATGTCCAAACGCTCCGATGCGCCAATTGCCAAGGAGTGCCCATTACAGTCTGAAGTGGGCCACCGATAAATTTCGATGGCGAGCATTCGGCGCATTGCCTACGATACGGGCAAGC